>NZ_MKVU01000013.1:0-204356 GCF_001899225.1 Pandoraea sp. 64-18
GCGAGTTGGGTTTATGTTTGAGAGGCGGAAAGGGGCCCCGGTCCGTCTAGGGGAGTGGTGTTGAGTTCAAATCACGGATGTGGTGCAAAAAAATGCATGGGGCGCACGAAAATCGTGCGAAAGGGATAAAAAACGGCACGGGCATGGATATTGCACGATCTCGACACAGCAATTTGCGGAGAAGCAAATGGTCGAGAGCTACAACGAGATGGCGAGCATCACGGGTGCGACGCGTGCGCATTACCGGCGGTTTGACGATTGGCTTAAATGTCAGTCCGAGGATGTCTTGCACCACAAGCGGGCCGAGGCCGACTTGGCGTTCCGGCGAGTGGGGATCACATTTGCTGTGTATGGCAATGAGGCGGGCACAGAGCGCTTGATCCCATTCGATTTGATTCCCAGAATTGTTCCTGCCCAGGAGTGGCAGACCTTGCAGGCGGGTTTGCGCCAGCGCGTGGACGCGTTGAACCGGTTCGTTCATGACGTCTACCATGAGCAGGACATCTTGCGTGCCGGGGTCATTCCGGCGGAGCAGGTATTACAGAACGCGCAGTATCGTCCCGAGATGCAGGGGGTGGACGTACCGGGCGACATTTACGCACATATCGCGGGTGTGGATGTCGTGCGGGCGGGGGCGGGCGACGATGGCGTGTTCTACGTGCTGGAGGACAATCTCAGAGTGCCGTCCGGCGTGTCGTACATGCTGGAAAACCGCAAAATGATGATGCGGTTATTCCCTGAACTGTTCGCGAGAAACCGGATTGCGCCGGTCGAGCATTATCCTGACCTGTTGCTAGACAGTCTGCGCGCCGTGGCGCCGGTGGGGGTCGACGATCCTACCGTCGTCGTCATGACCCCGGGCATCTACAACTCCGCGTACTTCGAGCATGCCTTTCTGGCGCAACAGATGGGTATCGAGTTAGTCGAGGGGCAAGACCTGTTCGTCGAGGACAACCTCGTCTACATGCGAACCACCAATGGTCCGAAGCGCGTCGACGTCATCTATCGCCGAATCGACGACGACTTTCTCGACCCGTTGGCCTTCCGCGCCGACTCCACCTTGGGCGTGCCTGGCTTGCTCAGCGTCTACCGGGCGGGGCGTGTCACCTTGGCCAATGCCATCGGGGCCGGCGTTGCCGACGACAAATCCATCTACCCGTTCGTGCCGGACATGATCGAGTTTTACCTCGGTGAGAAGCCCATTCTCAACAACGTTCCGACCTACCAATGTCGTCGAGCGGACGATCTCGCCTACACCCTCGACAACCTTGGCGAACTCGTCGTCAAAGAAGTGCATGGTGCCGGAGGCTACGGCATGCTCGTGGGCCCGGCGGCCACCCGAGCCGAAATCGAGGCATTCCGCCAACGGCTCATCGCCAAACCCGACGGCTACATCGCCCAACCTACGCTCGCACTGTCCGCGTGCCCCACCTTCGTCGAGGCCGGCATTGCGCCGCGACACATCGACCTGCGTCCCTTCGTGCTCTCCTCCGGCAAAGGCGTCACCATGGTGCCGGGCGGACTCACCCGCGTTGCGCTTACCGAAGGCTCACTCGTCGTCAATTCCTCCCAGGGCGGGGGGACAAAAGACACCTGGGTACTCGAAAAATAAGCCACGTTCGCCGGACACGACAAAAAATCCTATCGGGAAGCCATCATGCTCAGCCGTACCGCCGATCACCTGTTCTGGATGGCTCGCTACATGGAGCGGGCCGAAAACACCGCACGCCTGCTCGACGTCAACTTGCAGAACCTGCTCTTGCCGCAAGATGCCATCGACGACGACGACGATGCCGACGGCGCCCGTGCGCACGCCGGCACCTTCAACGACGAGGCTGGCTGGCGCGCCACCTTGCGCATCTCCGAACTCGAGCCCGCGTTCAATCGCAAACATGGGCGTGCCACGCGTGCCAATGTCCTCGACTTCGTCGTACGTGACCGCGATAACCCGTCGAGCATCGCCTGTTGTCTCGAGGCGGCACGCGAAAACGCGCGCGCCGTGCGGGGCACGCTCACCACCGAACTATGGGAAACCGTCAACAGCACCTGGCTCGAATTTCCGCGCATGCTCGACTTGCTGGAGCGCGACCCGGCCCAACTATTCGAATGGGTCAAAGTGCGCTCGCACCTCTCGCGCGGCGTCAGCTTCGGCACCTTGTTCCAGGATGATGCTTTCTACTTTACTCGGCTTGGCCTATTCCTGGAGCGCGCCGACAACACCGCGCGAATTCTCGACGTCCGCTTCCACGAAGCCGTGCGCACCGACCGCGCAGGCCCCGACGCCTCCCATCCCACCGACTTCTACTACTGGTCCGCCGTGCTGCGCAGCGTGTCCGGCTTCGAGATCTACCGCAAAGTCTACCGAGACGTGATTACCCCAGAGCGCGTCGTCGAACTGCTCATGCTCAACGCGCACATGCCACGCTCCTTGCTCGCCTCGCTCAGCGGCGTATGCGAAAACCTCGCCACCCTGTCCAATGCCCAGTCCGGGGATGTGGAACGCTACGCGGGAAAATTACAAGCCGAACTCAAGTACACCGACATCCAGCAGATCCACCAACAAGGCCTCCACCCCGTCCTGACTGCATTCCTCGAGCGCGTCTCCGTGCTCGGCAACAAGATCAGCCAGACCTTCCTGATCCCGCTCGCCGCCTGATGCCATGCGCCTGACCATCCGTCACGAGACCACCTACCGCTACGACACGCCGGTGCGTTACACCATCCAGCAGCTTCGGCTCACGCCTGCGGCGTCCGAAGTGCAGCGTATCGCGCACTGGCGGCTGAGCGCGCCCGGCAAACTCACGCCCGCGCGCGACGCGTTCGGGAACGACATGCATACCCTGGTACTTCATCAGCCGCACAGCGAAATCCATCTCATGGCCGAAGGCGAGGTCGACACCACACCGCTTATCGATGGACGGCTCGGCGAGACGACCCACGCCGTACCGGTGTTATCCTTCGCGAGCCCGACGCCGCTCACCGCGCGCAACGACGCCATCGACGCGCTTGCCGCCGCCGCCGGCGTGACCACGCCGGGCGAACTGCTGGCGCTCGCGGCCACCCTCTGCGAACAAGTCGACTACGAATCCGGAATCACCGGCGTGACCAGTACCGCCGCACAGGCACTTGCGCTTGGGCGAGGCGTCTGCCAGGATCATGCTCACCTGATGCTCGCCGTTTGCCGTGCGCGTGGCGTGCCGGCGCGATACGTCAGCGGGTATATCGATCCGGGCGACGTGCCGCACGCGGCCAGTCACGCATGGGTCGACGTGTGGCTCGACGGGGCGGGCTGGGTCAGCATCGACGTGACTCATGCCTGCTTCGCCAGCGGCAACTACTGCCGATTGGCCGTCGGACGCGATTATGAGTCTGCCGCGCCCGTCAGAGGCATGCGCAGCGGCGGTGCGACAGAAGCGCTGCACGTATCGGTCACAGTCGATACCGTGCCGCTCGATCAACAACAATAGCTTTCAGCGTGCCTGGGCCGAGGGCCCCGCACGGCAAGACAGGAACGACATGACGTATTGCGTGGCCATGAAGCTCGATGCCGGGCTCGTCTTTCTCTCCGATACCCGGACCAATGCGGGCGTCGATCACGTGAGCACCTTTCGCAAGATGCTCGTGTTCGAGCGCGCGGGCGAGCGCGTGCTCGTCCTGCTCTCGGCGGGTAATCTCGCGCTCACGCAGGCCGTGCGCCAACAACTTGTCGAAGCGCGCGACACCGAAACGCTGTGGAACGCCAAAAGCATGACCGACGTCGCGCGCGTCGTCGGCCAGGCGATTCGAGACGTCCACACACGCGATGCCAAGGCGCTCGAAGCCTTCGGTGTCGACTTCAATTGCAGCTTTCTGCTCGGCGGGCAAATCGCCGGTGCGCCGAGCCGCCTTTATCAACTGTACTCCGCAGGTAACTTTATCGAAGCGTCGTCGGTCAACCCGTACTTCCAGATCGGCGAGTCCAAATACGGCAAGCCCATCATTGATCGGCTCGTCACGCCCGCGACCTCGCTCGACGACGGCGCCAAGTGCGCGCTGATTTCCATGGATTCCACGCTTCGCTCCAACGTCTCCGTGGGGCTGCCGCTCGATCTTCTCGTGTATGAAGAAAACAGCCTGCGCGTGACGCGGTTCGCGTCGCTCGACGACGAAAACGTCTACTACAAGATGATCCACGAATCGTGGGGAGCACGCCTGCGCCAAGTGTTCGACGAACTGCCCGAACCGCAGTGGGCTGCCAGCGAAGTTAGCCGGCCCGCAGCGCTGCCGCCACGCGCCGCGCCGCCCGAAGGCGCGCCGGGCGCGGACGACGCGTCCAGCGTGCAGTCACTCGCGCAAACGTTCTCGCTAAAGATGCCGAGCTGAGCCGTCGCGGCATGACCATAAAAAACGGCGTGACCGCGAAGTCACGCCGTTTTGCCGGGTAGCCAGGGGCCAGAGCCTCAGCGCGACGCTGCGCGCGCCAAGAGCGCGTCGCCTCGGTCACTGCGCCAATATAGCCAGACGCTGATGGCAAGCGTCAGCATTTCAGTGATCAACAGCGTGTACCAGATCGCCGCGCCGCCGAACCCAACATTGAGCAGCCAAAGAATGCCCAGCAGTAACACCCAGCTTCGCAGCATGGCAATGGCCGCCGACGGTCCCGGTGACTCCACGGCCGTCAGAAAGCCCGCCACGATCAAATTGCCGGCTGCGGGCAGAAACGCCAGCGCGTACCAAAGCACCGCGTGCTCGAGAATCGACCACGCCTGAACGCCTGCCGGCAAGAACAGGAACGTCAGCGGGCGAGCCAGTGTAGCCATGGCGACAGCCACCAGCACCGAGAACCCCATCACCGCCATGACGCCGAGCCGGAACGACTCGCGCAACGCGTTCAGATCGCGCGAACCATGGTAGAAGCTGATCATCGGCTGCATGCTTTGCACGAGCGCCACCATCGTCACCGTGGCACCGAGCGTCATGTATTCCAGAATGGCGTAGGCGGCCAGCCCGGGCTCGCCAAAGTTCCACAGAATGACGCGATTGAACGCGAACACGGTCACCGCCGGGGCGATCGCCCCCAGAAACTCCGAGGCGCCGTTGTACATCATGCGCCAGATATGGACTTCGGTGTCTGCGAAAGCCCGCCATGCAGGCACGACCTTCTTGGCCAGCACGAAGTGATAGGCGAGCATCACGCTGCTGGAGACCATCATCGACAAGCCGGTGGCGAGCGACGCCCCGTACATGCCCATCTCCTTCACCACGATGAACCAATAGTCCAGCGCCACATTGGCGAGCGCGCCAAGAAACATCGCGTACAGTCCGAATCGCGCCGCCGGCGCGCCTTCCACGCGCAGGAACAGCTCCATCGCGTAAAGACCGTTCGCGAAAAGCACGAACCAGCCCCAGCCGGACAGAAAGCCCACCACGTGTTGTGTAATTTCGCCGTGTGCGCCGAGCGCGGCGGCGATTTCGTGACGGAAGGACAGCACCCCGGCGCTCATCGCGATACTGAAGGCGAGCATCACCCAGAGCACCTGCGAGAATGCGCGACGCGCCTGTGCGTCGCGTCCCTCTCCCAACAAGCGGGCAATGAGCGTGGCGCCGCCCACACCGATCATGACACTGAACGCATACGGGACATACAGCAACGGGACCACGAGATTGAGCGCTGCCAACGCCTGTTCGCCGACGTATCGACCGATGAAGATCCCGTCGATCAACGTGTAGACCGTGTATACCCAGCCGGAAAGAATGGTTGGAATCGCGAGCGACGTAAATTGTTTGAGCAGCGGCGTCCTTGTGCCCTGCGTGGATTGATGAAGAGTGGAATGAGACATGATCCCCCCGATGACATATCGCCGCGTCGTGTCGGGACGCAGCTCACCGTGGCTTGCACATCGAAACTTCGAGATGGGAGATCGATCGGGCACGCGCAAGCGACGGCGCACCCGTCCCGCCCGCAACATCACGCGCAGCAGTGGCGCGCAGACGTCGTCAGGCAGTCAGATCGGACGGCGGAAACATTGCCTGGTGCAGATGCACCCAGACAACGCCTTGCCGGGAAGCGGAGAAAAGCAGGAAATTCATGATGTCTGATTCGTGATGCGCCTGCCGCTGCCGGCATCGCACCCGTAGTTTGACGTGATGGGAAGGTTGAGCGGATGCCGCCTTCGCAAATACGTCACGCCCGGACTGCCGGACGCGTACTACAGACCTGCGTACCCGTACCGAAGTTCCCAAGCGATTGTTTTGTCGGGGAACAGTCGAAAACGTGCACGTCACTTTCACCGCTTACAACGCCGTGCAGTGCATCAGCGCAACCTAACGCGATGACGTAAAAAAACGGGGCGCCGAAGCGCCCCAACATGGGTCCAGCAAGAAAGACGTTCGTGAAGGTTACTGCTGCGCGCCGCCGTTGAACCACGCGGCGATCTTCTGGCGTTCGTCGTCGGTCATCTGGGTCACGTTGCCCAAAGGCATCGCCTTGAGCGCCACCGCCTGCTGATAGATCCGCTGGGCGTTTTGCGAAATCTCGGCCGGCGTATCGAACATCACCCCTGCCGGTGCGCTGCCCATCATCGTCGGCTTGGCCGAGTGACACGTCGCGCAGCGTTGCGTCAGGATCGGCTGGATTTCCGAGAGCTTCACGTTCGACGCCACCGCTTCGCCATGCGCACCTGCGGCGGGCGTCGGGGCAGGGCGCGGTGCGGCGAACACGGCGACCCCGGCGAGCAGGGCCGCGCCCGCGACCGGCAGCACGTACAGATTCTTCCCCGCGTGACGCAGCACGAAGAACTGACGAATCATCGCGCCCGCAGCCATGATGATCGAAAGAATCACCCAATTGTGCGGATTGCTATACGTGAACGCGTAGTGGTTGCTGATCATGATGAACACGACCGGCAATGTGAAATACGTGTTGTGAACCGAGCGCTGCTTGCCCAGCTTGCCCCAGATCGGGTTCGGCACCTCGCCTTTCGACAGCGCATCGACGCTCTTGCGCTGTCCCGGGATGATCCAGAAGAACACGTTTGCCGACATCGACGTCGCCATCATGGCGCCGACAATCAGGAAGGCCGCGCGCCCGGCAAAAATATGCGTCGTGGCATACGTCGCGGCGACCACGAACAGCGCAACCGCAATGCCCAGCACCCGTTCGTTCTTGCCCAGCATGCGGCACAGGAAATCGTAGACAAACCAGCCGCCAATCAGAAACGCCACCGCAAGACCCACCGCCTGACCCGGCTGCAGATCCATCACGGTCTTGTCGATGAGATACGTCTGCGGCTGCAGCAGATACAGCGCACAGAACAGGCCAAAGCCCGAGAGCCACGTCGTATACGACTTCCACTTCGACCAGTGCAGGTCTTCCGGCATCTGCGGAGGCGAGTTCAGGTACTTTTGCGCGTGGTAGAAACCGCCCCCGTGCACCGACCACATCTCACCGAACACGCCCTTTTGCTTGTCGTCGGCCGCCTTCGGCGGCTTCAGACCATTGTCCAGCATCACGAAATAGAACGACTCGCCAATCCAGGCGATGGCCGCTATCACATGCAGCCAGCGCAACAACAGATTGACCCAGTCGGTAATAAACGCTTCCATCTTATGTTCTCCTCAACTGCCTGACGTTCACGCTCGCGCTTATCAACTACCGCGATACGTGGAAAAGCTCCACGGCGACACCAGAAGGGGCACGTGGTAATGCTGGGAAGGCTCGGCCACGCCGAAACGCAGCACAACGCGATCCACGAAGCGCGGCGACGGGACGTCCACGCCCTGGGCGGCGAAATAGTCACCTGCATGGAACACGAGTTCATATTCGCCCGCGACGAATTCCTCGCCTTCGAGCAGCGGCTTGTCGCAACGGCCGTCGTGATTCGTCTGCACGTCGCGCAGCGAGCGGCGCTCGCCGTCCACACGCCATAGCTCGACACGGATGCCCGCGCCTGGCTTGCCGTGCGATGTATCAAGTACGTGGGTAGTCAGTCGTCCCATGATGTCTCCTGTGATGGATGGATGCATTGTAGGGAGATGGCGGCGTGGCAACGGGCGCAATACCAAAGATAAAAACGCGCACATACCACGCCACGCCGGACAAATACGTGACGGGCATCCCTGCGACATGCCGACGTGCTCAGCGTACCCCGCGTGCCCTGCGATGGGGATTTTTGGGAGCACTATTTGTTTCGTTTATCCGCCGTATAACGCCGTGCATATGATGTGTGTCCGCCACTGGACGCGCATCGCCCGGAAAGCCCAATGGCGACGTACCTGCCTCGGGAAAACCCGAGCGGCAAGATAAGCATTCAGGCATACGTTCCATGAAAAAAACACTATAGCCTCCGACGGTCTTGTCGCAAAAGGCGTCGACCTGCACCATTGAGTCACCCAAAAATAGCAATCAAACAGCCCCCCTTGGGACGGAGACGAAATGAGTGTGACAACCAACACCGTGGATCCGGTCGACGAGCGACTGCCGATCGGAAAACTGTTCATGCTGGGCCTGCAGCACGTGCTCGTGATGTATGCGGGGGCGGTCGCCGTGCCGCTCATCATCGGCGGCGCCCTTGGCTTGCCCAAGGACCAGATCGCTTTTCTCATTTCCGCCGACCTGATGTGCTGTGGCATTGCCACGCTGATCCAGAGCGTGGGCGTGGGTCGTTTCGGCATTCGCATGCCGGTCGTCATGGCCGTCACGTTCGCCGCGGTCGGTCCAATGCTCGCGATCGGCACCAATCCATCGCTCGGGTTGCCCGGCATTTTCGGGGCGACCATCGCCGCCGGTATCATCGGTACGCTGCTCGCGCCGGCCGTTGGCAAGCTGCTGCGCTTCTTTCCGCCCATTGTCACGGGCATTGTCATCACGTCGATCGGCCTGACCATCATCGGCGTGGGGATCAATTGGGCGGCGGGCGGGGTGGGCAATCCCGATTACGGCGACCCGGTCTACCTGGGGGTGTCCTTCGCGGTCCTCATCTTCATCTTGTTGATCACGCGCTTCGTGAAGGGCTTCTTCTCGAACATTGCCGTGCTGCTCGGTATTCTGTTTGGCTTCGCCATTGCGTTGATGCTTCACAAAGTCAATTTCGACGGCCTCGATCAGGTGAAGTGGTTCGACGTCGTGCTGCCGTTCCATTTCGGCATGCCGGTGTTCGATCCGTGGGCGATTGTGACGCTCACCATCGTGATGCTGATCACGTTCATCGAATCGACGGGCATGTTCCTGGCGCTTGGCGAGATCGTGGGCAAGCCGGTCGACGAGAAGGCGCTGGTGGCCGGTCTGCGTGTCGACGGCTTGGCCACCGTGATCGGCGGCCTGTTCAATACGTTCCCACATACCTCCTTTTCGCAGAATATCGGCCTCGTGGGCGTGACGGGGGTGAAAAGTCGTTGGGTGTGCGTGGCGGCGGGCGCCATCCTGCTCGTGTTCGGCTTCATTCCGAAGATGTCGGTGGTGGTGGCCTCGATTCCGCAATTCGTGCTGGGCGGCGCCGGCGTGGTCATGTTTGGCATGGTGCTCGCCACGGGCATCAAGATTCTGTCCAAGGTCGACTACTCGAACAACCGCTATAACCTGTACATTGTGGCCATCAGCATCGGCATGGCGATGATTCCGGTGGCGTCGAATAAGTTCTTCGCGAAGATGCCGGAACAACTCGCGCCGTTGCTCCACAGCGGGATTCTGCTGGCCACGCTCTCGGCAGTGATTCTGAACGCCTACTTCAATGGCTTCAAAGCGCCGGCCGCCAATGGCCACGGCGAGCAGAACGGGTCGGCGATGGGACTGGAGGCGCATTGATGAAAACGCTGCTCGTCACGAATGCCGACGTGCTGGTCACCATGGATGCGGGCCGCCGCGAAATTGCCCGAGGCGGCCTTTACATCGAGGACAACCGAATCGTGGCGGTCGGCACCCGCGATACGCTGCCGGACACGGCTGACGACGTGCTCGATCTGACCGGGCACGTCGTGATTCCCGGCCTGGTCAACACGCATCACCACATGTATCAGAGCCTCACGCGCGCCATTCCGGCGGCGCAGGACGGCGAACTGTTCAACTGGCTGACGAACCTGTATCCGGTGTGGGCGAACCTCACGCCGGAGATGATCCGCGTTTCGACCCAGACGGCCATGGCCGAGTTGCTGCTCTCGGGCTGCACCACGTCGAGCGACCACCTGTACATCTACCCGAACGGTTGCAAGCTCGACCACAGCATCGAAGCGGCCGCCGGGATCGGCATGCGCTTTCATGCCAGCCGTGGCAGCATGAGCGTCGGGCAGAGCCAGGGCGGGCTGCCGCCCGATCGTGTCGTGGAGCGCGAAGACGACATTCTCACCGACACGCAACGTCTCATCGAGACGTATCACGACGCAGGTCGCTACGCGATGCTGCGCGTGGTCGTGGCGCCGTGCTCGCCGTTTTCCGTGAGTCGTGACCTGATGCGTGAGTCGGCGACGATGGCGCGTCAGTACGGCGTATCGATGCATACCCATCTGGCGGAGAACGTCAACGATATTGCCTACAGCCGCGAGATGTTCGGCATGACGCCGGCCGAGTATGCGCAGGATCTGGGCTGGGTCGGCCACGATGTCTGGCATGCCCACTGCGTGCAACTCGACGACGCGGGCATCGCGCTGTTCGCCAAGACCGGCACCGGCGTGGCGCATTGCCCGTGTTCGAACATGCGGCTCGCATCGGGCATCGCCCCGATTCGACGCATGCGTGACGCGGGCGTGCCCGTTGGGCTGGGGGTGGACGGATCGGCGTCGAACGATGCGGCCAACATGATCGGCGAGGCGCGCCAGGCATTGCTGCTGCAACGCGTGGGCTTCGGTCCGAGCGCAATGACCGCGCGCGAGGCCCTGGAGATCGCCACGGTGGGGGGCGCGCGCGTGCTGGGGCGAGACGACATCGGCGTGCTCGCGCCCGGCATGGCGGCGGACTTCGTGGCGTTCGACACACGTGGCATCGGCATGGCGGGTGGCCTGCACGATCCGGTGGCGGCGCTGGTCTTCTGTAATCCCGGACAAGCCGCCTACAGCGTGGTGAACGGGCGGGTGGTGGTGCGCGAAGGGCGTCTGGCGACGCTTGACCTGCCGTCGCTCGTCACGCGTCACAACGCGCTGGCGCGGCAACTGGCCGAGGCATCCCGATAAGGCCCTGCCGCACCGGCCGCACCTTCACGGTGTGCGGCCCGGCGCGGCAACGGGCCGGCGGGACGTCGGGGGTGGTGTGCCTGGACTCCGGGCATGCTGCCGTGCGGTTCGGCGGAGCGGTGGGGGCCGCTCCGCCGGTAAAAACCTCGCGGGAACCCCGAGGCGAATCGATGGCGCAGGTAAGCGCGGGTAACGGCAGGTGACGACTGCGGCGACGGCCTAGGTCTGGGGGCGCATCTCAAGCAACGTCCGCGTGGCGTCGGAAATGACGCTGCGTAGCCAGCGCACCTCATCCGAATAGTGCGTGCGTTCGTGCCACAACTGGTAATACTGCATCGGCGGGAAGTCGATGGGCGCTTCGAGCACGGTGAGCGGCAGAAACTCGGCGTAATAGTCGGCGAACAGGCGCGTCGTGGTGAAGATCAGATCGGATTTGAGCAAAACGTAAGGCGCCAGATTGAAATACGGAATCGTCACGACCACATTGCGCTTCAGGCGCTCGCGCGCGAGGTGCATATCGATGGCGCCGCGTTGCGCAACGGAATAGGGCGTCGGAGCGAGATGCGGGCTGGCGAGATACTGGTCGAGTGTGAGGCCGCGTTTGGCGTAGGGGTGCGTATTGCGCACCAGGCAGACGATCTGATCGACGAACAAGTTCGAGAGGTGAAGCTGCTCCGGCGGCTCGGGCCAGTTGCCGATCACGATGTCGACCTTGCCGTCTTCGAGGGCGTGCTCATAGTCGAAGGCGGGCCCCAGCGAATGGAGTTCGAGCTGGGCGTTGGGTGCCTGCTGGCGAAAGCGCTCGACGACTGTCGGTACGAATAGCGTATTCAGATAGTCGGGCGAGCCGATGCGGAACGTGCGTACCGTCGTCGCCGGATCGAAATTCGATTGCTGAACCGTGATGCGCTCAATCTCGCGCAACGCGTTCTGTGTGGGCTCCAGCAGCGATTGACCGTACTCCGTGGGCACCATGCCCGATTTGCCGCGCACCAGCAGCGGATCGCCGGTGATGTCGCGCAACCGCCGCAGCGCCGCGCTGATCGCCGGCTGCGACTGGTTCAGCTTGACGGCCGCGCGCGTCACGCTGCGCTCGATCAACAAGGTATGAAGGACGCGCAGCAAATAAGTGTCAATCGGTTCGCGGTTCTGGCTCATAAGGAATATAACAATCCGAATATGTCGGACTGTGAATTGCATAAGGAAATCATTATGAAGCACAAGTCCCATACGCTTCTATAGCGGAAAGCCCCTACCGGCGACCGTGGCGCCTGTCGTTCGCGAGGCGACAGGCGCTACAACAACGTTAATAGCGGGCTGGCTGCACGGTCGGGTCCCAGGCGAGTTTGCCCGCGTCGGGGGCGGCGACCGACAGCGGCTGCTGTGCCGAGCCCGCGCAGACTTAAGCGCACGCATACGCGCAGGCACAGGCGCGGACGACGCACCGATTGACGTGGCTTCGGGCAGCGTAAGACAGTCGATGACCTGTCGGCCCCTGCGTACGCCACAATTCGAATGCTTCACAACCGCTGGGGGCGGCCCGGGGCGCATGACATGCATCGGTGTTAAAATACCGGGTTTCGTGGCGCAATTTCGTGCCGCCGCACCTCATCTCCCGGATACCACCTGTGCTGTCTACTGCCAATATCACGATGCAATTCGGCGCGAAGCCGCTCTTCGAGAACATCTCCGTCAAGTTCGGCGGGGGCAACCGCTACGGCCTGATCGGCGCCAACGGTTGCGGCAAATCGACGTTCATGAAGATCCTTGGCGGCGATCTGGAGCCGAGCGGGGGCAACGTCATGCTCGAGCCGAACGTTCGCCTGGGCAAGCTCAAGCAGGACCAGTTCGCGTATGAAGAGATGCGCGTGCTCGATGTCGTGATGATGGGGCACACCGAGATGTGGGCGGCCATGAGCGAGCGCGACGCCATCTACGCCAATCCGGAGGCGACGGACGACGACTACATGCACGCGGCCGAGCTCGAGGCGAAGTTCGCCGAGTACGACGGCTACACGGCCGAAGCGCGTGCCGGCGAACTGTTGCTCGGCGTGGGCATTCCGACGGACCAGCATCAGGGGCCGATGAGCAATGTTGCGCCGGGCTGGAAGCTGCGGGTGCTGCTCGCGCAGGCGCTGTTCTCGAATCCGGACGTGCTGCTGCTCGACGAACCGACCAACAACCTGGACATCAACACGATCCGCTGGCTGGAAGACGTGCTCAACGAGCGCAACTCCACCATGATCATCATCTCGCACGATCGCCACTTTTTGAATGCCGTGTGTACGCACATGGCGGATATGGACTACGGCACGCTGAAGATCTACCCGGGCAACTACGACGACTACATGCTCGCCTCGGCCCAGGCCCGTGAACGCCAGATGGCGGCAAGCACGAAGGCGAAGGAGCGTATCGCCGACCTGCAGGACTTCGTACGTCGTTTCTCGGCGAACAAGTCGAAGGCGCGTCAGGCGACAAGCCGTCTCAAGCAGATCGACAAGATCAAGGTGGAGGACATCAAGCCGTCGTCGCGTCAGAATCCGTTCATCCGCTTCGAGTTTGAGAAGAAGCTGCACAATCTGGCGTTCGAATTCGAAGGCATTTCGAAGTCGTACGATCGTCAGATCTTCAAGAACGTCTCCGGCGCCGTGCGCGCAGGCGAACGTGTGGCGATCATCGGCGAGAACGGCGCAGGCAAGACTACGCTGCTTCGCAGCCTGATGGCGGCGTTGCCGGTCGACGCGGGCGATGTGAAGTGGGCGGAGAACGCGAACATCGGTTACATGCCGCAAGACACGTCGGAAGCGTTTCCGCAAGACCTGACGCTCACCGACTGGATGACGCAGTGGGGCAAGGAGGGCGACGACGATCAGGTGATTCGTGGCTCGCTCGGCCGTCTGCTCTTCGGTGGCGACGACGTGCGCAAATCGGTGCGTGTGCTCTCCGGGGGCGAGAAGGGCCGCATGATCTGGGGCAAGCTGATGCTGGGCCGTCACAATGTGCTGATGATGGACGAGCCGACCAACCACATGGACATGGAGTCGATCGAGTCGCTGCAGATCGCGCTCGACAAGTATCCGGGCACGCTGGTGTTCGTCTCGCATGACCGGGAATTCGTGTCGGGCCTGGCCACGCGTGTCATCGAAGTGAAGAACGACGGTACGCTCATTGATTACCAAGGCACGTACGACGAATATCTGGCGAGCCAGGGCGTGGAAGTCTGAGTCGCGTTCGGCGTCCGTTGTTCAAATGAAAGAACCCGCTTCGGCGGGTTTTTTCATTGGCGCTGCGGCGTTCCAGTTCGCCGAGCGGTCTGACGGTTCAACCGTCCTTTCCGTCAACCCGCGCCGTCACCAGATAGGGCGCATAGCGCATCAGATAGACGGCAAATGCCGCTAGCCAGCACACGCCCGCTGCGTCAATCCAGACGCTTGTGGCATCACTCACCAACCAGGGCCCGAAGACGCGCAAGAGCGCCGCGGCAATGATCAATCCGTAACCGGCCATCTCGAAGCGCCCGGCGATCAGCGCGCGGCCGGTATGTCCCAGTGCCGTGCGCGTGATCATGCCCATGATGGCACACCCGATCGCGCCGACCGTCAAGGCGTGGATCGCAAGGGAGTGCGCAATCGTTCCCGCCGCCGCGAGCGCCAGAAGCGCAAAGCCGATCGGAATCCACGCATAGGCCACATGCAGGATCGCCAGTATCGGTCGAGGCCCGACACGCCAGGAACGCCATCCTGCCAGCCGGATACCGTGAATCAGCACCGTGAATCCGGCGCACACGATCGTCGCGGCGGGCACCGACAGGAATGCATCTGCGAGGAGCGTGATGACGACGCTCGGGGCGGCCAGCGTTTCAATCCATTTCCAGCGCTTCGCGGAATAGCCCGGCACCGCGTTCGTGGTGAACATCGGCACCACGCGCCCCGCGATCACCGTCACGAACATGACGACCAGTCCGATGGCGGCGTAAGCGGCCTGTAATGAGAGATCAACGCGTCCTTGCCACGCCCACCAGTGGAAGAGGGCGTTCAACGCACCGAAAGCGCCGAGGGCGACGGGGAGAAATAGGTTGCGACGATTGTTCGCCTTGATCAGCACGCGCATCAGCACGATGGCAACCACGGGAAGAAAAAGGGAATCGACGCCCGCGGCGAGCCATTCCGGCCCGTAATAAACAAGTACGCGCCCCGCTGCCCACAAGCCCAACAGCCACATAAGCGGTGCACCCCGGGGCGTATCGAGCGAGGTCCAGGCGCGGACCGCGGTGAGCAAAAATCCCACAACGATGGCGGCGAAGCCGCCAAATATCATCTCGTGAACGTGCCAGACGAGGCCGTTCATGGGCGCGGCCCGACCGGCGACCGGATAGCCGTGAAGCGCGGCCAGCCATAGCGCAATGGCCAATGCCGCAAAGCCTGCGCCGCCTAGGTAAAACGGGCGAAAGCCAAGCCGAAGCAGGGGCAGCCCGGGGACCGATTGCGACGATGGTCTCGTGGTGGGTTGGCTGATTGACATCGCGACCTCCGCTATAAGATGCATTATAAATACATCTTATCGCATCATTGGGCGATCTGGGAGAAATGTCCTTATGGGGGGCGGCGTGACGATAGCGCTATTTGGCGAATGGGGTGGCCCCAATACCCTGACGAGAATGCGTGCCTTTTGGACATCCGATGCCGTAGACGTGTCGGCCCGACGTGGGCAATCGGTGCTTGCGTCATCTGAGCGCAACTCAGGAATCTCGGAAGCTGCGTGTCGGAGTCGACTGATTTCGTCGCAGGCGTGCGAGATGCGTGGGCGCGCGGACTACAATGATCGCTCGTCGGGAACCTCCCAGCAGGAGATATCGCATGATCACGTACGACAAATTTTTCATCGACGGCCGGTGGGTGACGCCGGTCGGGCGCGCAACGCTGGACGTCTTTCATTCGGCTGACGGGACGCTCATGGGCCGCATTCCCGAGGGCGCAACGGACGACGTGCAGGCGGCCGTTGCCGCCGCGCTGAATGCGCGCGATCGCTGGGCGGCCACGCCGCCTGCCGAGCGGGCCGTCTACCTGCGCAGGATTGCTGCGGGCCTGAAGGCTCGCACGGACGCGCTCGCGCAAGTCATCACCGGTGAGACCGGCATGCCGATCAAGCTGGCTCGCGCCATTCAGGTGGGCGGACCTGTCTATCACTGGAATCAATACGCCGAATTGGCCGAAACATTCGAATTTGAAGCGCGCGTCGGCAATTCGCTGGTGGTGCGCGAGCCGGTCGGCGTGGTGGCGGCGATCACGCCGTGGAATTACCCGCTGAATCAAATCACACTGAAGGTGGCGCCGGCCCTGGCGGCCGGTTGCACGGTGGTGCTCAAGCCGTCGGAAGTGGCGCCTTTCAACGCATTTATCCTGGCCGAGGTCATCGCCGAAGCGGGGCTGCCGCCGGGGGTGTTCAATCTGGTGACCGGGCTCGGGCCGGTGGTCGGTGAGGCGTTGGCGCGGCATCCGAACGTCGACATGGTGTCCTTTACGGGATCGACGCGGGCAGGTAAGCGCGTGTCCGAAGTCGCGTCGCAGACGGTCAAACGGGTGGCACTGGAACTCGGCGGGAAATCGGCATCGGTCGTGCTCGACGATGCCGATCTCGCCGCCGCGGTCAAAGGCACGCTCAACGCCTGCTATCTGAATTCCGGCCAGACGTGTTCGGCGCACACGCGCATGCTCGTGCCTGCCTCACGTTATGAGGAAGTCAAGGCATTGGCGAAGGAGGCTGTCGCGCGCTTCACGCTGGGCGATCCGCGTGAGGAAACGACGCGTCTCGGACCGTTGGCGTCCGCCGCACAGCGCGAACGAGTTCAGACCTATATCCGCAAAGGTCTGGCGGAAGGCGCGGAGTTGATCGCGGGCGGGGATGCTGTGCCGGCCGGCTTCGAGGCGGGGTTCTTCGTACAGCCGACGGTGCTGGGCCGCGTGGCGCCTGACGCGACGGTCGCGCAGGAAGAGATTTTCGGTCCGGTGCTCTCGATCATCACGTATCAGGACGAGGCCGATGCCGTGCGTATTGCCAACGACTCGATCTACGGGCTGGGCGGTGGCGTATGGTCGGGCGACGAGGCGCGTGCGGTGCGGGTGGCGCGTCAGATTCGCACGGGACAAGTGGATATCAATGGCGGGGAATTCAACGTGAAGGCGCCGTTCGGCGGATTCAAACAGTCCGGGCACGGACGTGAGAACGGCGTGTACGGCTTCGAGGAGTTCCTCGAGTACAAGTCGCTTCAGTTCAAGGCTGCGAAGTCGTAGAGCGGCTCTCGCAAAAACGCATCGCCTTGCCCTCGCGGGTGATGCGCGCCCACACGGCGGCCTTCTCGGCGTCGGTCAAGAATACCCAGTTCGACACTTCGTCGGCGGTGCGCCCGCAACCCTTGCAGACGTCGTCGAAGAGCGTCGAGCAAACGCCAATGCAGGGGCTGTCGGGGCGGTCGTGCAATTCGGACATAGGGGGCGTGTCGGCCAAAGGCGGGATGGGCGTTCAAAGCAGGCGCCATTATCGCATTGATGGCCGGATTGCCGTTGAATCCCCTACGGCAGGGGCTTGGCGGTGGACATGCCGGTGAGTTTCAGGTTGGGGGCCGGGGCCGGCCCAAGGGATAGCCATAAGGACGATTTATGTTGCGTAGCTGGCAACTGTTTGCGCTGGGCTCGGCGTTCTTTGCCGCGCTGACGGCTGTTTTCGGAAAGCTCGGGGTGGCGCAGGTCAACTCGAACATGGCCACGCTGATACGCACGGTCATCATCTTCGCCGTGACGTTGGCGATCGTGGGCATGCGCGGCGAGTGGCAGCGGCCGGCGAGCCTGAGCGCAAACACATGGTGGTTTCTGGTGCTCTCCGGCGTGGCGACCGGTTTGTCGTGGCTTTGCTACTTCCGTGCGCTGCAGTTGGGGCCCGTGTCGGGCGTTGCGCCGCTCGACAAGCTCAGCGTGGCGATGGCGATGATCATTGGTTGGAGCGTGCTCGGTGAACCGTTCTCGCTCAAGGAAGCCCTTGGCGGTGCGCTGATCGTCGCGGGCGCCCTCGTGCTGGTGTTCTGAGCGTTTGCTGGGGATGATGTCGACGCGGGGCACCGGGCGGCCGTCCGGTGACGATCCGCCCCAGCCGGACGTTCGCTTGGCTACCAGCGGAATACGCTATACCCGATCCGCACCTGCGACCGAGAGTGGCGGTTGTAGTCGAGCATGTCTTCGCCATAACCGGTGAAGTAACCGAGCCACAGGTAGCCGCCGGTGCCCGGTATCAGCTTGCCCAGCGGATAGGTCACCTGCAGGTCCACGCTGCCATAGTTGCGTTTCATGCCCTTGCGCAAGGTCGCGCCGATCTGCCACCCATTCGGTTTTCCCCACAGCACGAGCAGATCCAGGTAGCCGCGGTAGTCCTGGATGTCGGGGTTGTCTTTCTTCTCGAGATACGCATAGAGCTTCGGCGCCACCGTCCAGTGGTACTCGGCGGGATTGCCGAACTTGAAGATCGGTTTGACGAACAGTGTGTTGATGCTGCGAGAATCCTCGCCCGCCTTGCCGTTGGACTCGTGCTCGAACCCTGCCGCGACGCCCAGAGACGAGAACCAACCCGCGCGCACGCCGGTGTCGGGGACGTAGTAGAAGAGGCTTGGCCGATAGTTCGAGTCGCGAAACGGGGCCGATTCGGCCTCCAGATCCCAGACCGATAGCTGCGTATAGCCGAAGTACAGGTTGTCGAGGAAGGCCTTCGAGGCGGGATTTTCCGGCTTGAGGATATGGAACTTGAAGCTGAGCTGGAAGCGTGCGTTGGCGTCGCCATTCTTTCCGAATGCGATGTACATCGGCTCGTTCGAGGAGATGCGCGCAAACTCGGCGTCGCTGGTCGGTGCAATCGCGTCGGGAGCGGTGCTGGCGAGGGCGTCGGAGGCGGCCGCGGTGAGCGCAGCGGCTGACGCGGACGCACCGACTGCGGTACCCGGCACGGCACCGCTGCCGCGTGGGACCGGGGTGGCGGCGACCATCGGCTGGGTCGGTGCGGCACGATCGAGCACGATCGTGGTGGTCGAGGCATCCCAATCGACCGGCTCGACGCGCACCGAGCCGCGTAGCTCCTTCGGCAGGTCGGCGGCGTATGTGATGCGCCGGAACTGGCCGCTCGAGAGGGTCACGTGCGCGGGCGCGAGTGCCGCGCGCTTGAGGGAGATCAGCGTGGGTTTAAAGTCGTCGTTCGAGATACGCACGACGATCTTGTTCGGCAACGCAAGCGTCTTGTGCCCCGGGCCGTCGTGCGTGGCCAGCAACGTCAGTTGCAACGGCGCACCGCCCGAGAGGGCGCGCGGGGGTTGCAAGAGCGATAGGTCGGCACGTGCCGCGGTGCTCAGGGTCAGGCAGAGGGTGGCGGCAACGAGTGAAATGGCGCGAAACGGTGATGGGGCGAATGCATCGGGATTCGTCTTGGGCATCGGACCTGTCTGGGTTGGCGACCCCGGGCCCGTGAGCCCGATGTCTGGGTCGACTCGCCCCGGGCGTAGCCGGGGCGGGCTTTCGGTGGACGGCGACGATTGCACCGCGCACCGACCCGGGTGGGCCGGTTGAAGGCGGCGGGCGCGCTTACAGCCGCCCGTGCCAGTCGCGGATGAACGTCTCGATGTGCCCTGGCGGTAGGGGGCGCGTGCAATGATACCCCTGCCACGCGTGGCAACCCATCGACGCGAGCGCATCGCGTTGGGCAATGGTTTCGACGCCTTCCGCCACCGTCTCGATTTCGAGCTTGCGGGCAATGGCGATGATGGCGCGAATCAACTCGGTGTCATAGCCGCCAAGCAGCACGCCGGCCACGAACTGGTAGTCGATCTTGACGGTGCCGAACGGCCAGCGCTTGAGCCGCACAAAGCTTGAATAGCCGGTGCCGAAGTCATCGAGCGAGAGGCGCACGCCCATCGCCACGAGTTCGTTCATCAGCGTTGCAGCCTCGTCGAGGTGCGAGATCAGCGACGACTCGGTGATCTCGATTTCGAGCTTGTCCGGTGGGACTCGATGGTGCTTGAGGGCGTAGCGGATCGTGTCCAGGGTGTGCACGCGCATTTGTTGCGCTGACAGGTTCACCGCCACACGCGGATACTCGTGACCGTTCGTATGCCATTGATCGAGCTGACGGCAGGCTTCGTGCAGTGTCCAGTCGCCGATCGGGCCGATCACGTCGCAACGCTCGGCAGCCGGGATAAATTCGCCCGGCATGATCAGTTCGTCGTCGCGCTGCCAGCGGATGAGCGCCTCGAGTCCGGTCAGCCGGTGCGTGCGCATGTCGATCTGTGGCTGGTAGTGCAGCCGGAATTCCGACCCCGACAGCGCGCGTTCGATGGCGTTGCGCCAGTGATGTTCGTTGCCGGCTTCGTCCGGCGGATTGACACTGTCTGTGGGCGTCGCCGGGGCTTCGGTCACGAGAAACCGCGAGGCGCTCTCGCGAATCGCCTGGTCGGCGACATCCGACGTGTGCTCAAGCAGTGTGGCGGGCCACACCGGCACCTGGGGCAGATGGGTGATCCCCGCCGAGATGATCGGGTAGAGCAGGCCGTCACCGCAGGGCACCGGCGATTCGCCGGCGCGAATGAAGCGGCGGGTGATCTGTATCGCCGCGTCGCGGCTGCCGAGATCGCGCAGCAAGATGGCGATCTGCTGATCGGACACGCGACCGATGATGTCGCGGCGACGAATGCGCGAACCGACGCGAAACGCAACAGTGGCGAGCAGATCGGCGTCCGAAATGGCCGGTTGGCGGGTCGCCATGCGCTGACCGCGGCCCACGTGCAGCACGACCAGCGCACAATGGCAGCCCGGCGGGTTTGGTGTGCGCAACTCCAGGCTAAGGGCGCGCAGGAGCCGCTGGCGATCCAGCAGTAGGTCGGCGAGCACGACTTGCCGTCGCAACGCGTTGGTATCGTTCATCTCGGCAAGCAGGCAGACGTCGCCCGTAAGGTTGAACGTTTGTCATCGCCGCAGGCAGTGCCACCCGGCAGAGGAAGCTCACGCGTCGAACAGGTCGTGCCGCCAGAAAGCCCTTGAATCATGTTCTGCATAAGACGCGAAAATGTGTCGGCCGTCGTGCGAGGAGGCGGATAAGGCTTGCCGGCCATGGCACCGCGTTCCTCGCGCTCGGGCAGACCGCGCACTAGGCGTGGCCCGACAAGAAGCTCGTGCCCGGTCGGGAAACCGGGTCCTATGTCCATTAACGGCACCCGTCTTTGAAAATTGAGTTCGGGTTTTACCTATGGCCGGGACGACTGGGTTGCGCCAGCCACTCGCGACCGCGAAGCATGACATCCCAATAAATCTTTGGCAGCACGTACTTTTTCAGCATCCACGCGATACGGTTCGCTTTCGTGCCGTCGAGGGGGAACGTGGGCATGAGCTTGCCGCCATAGCCAAATTCCGCGAGCACGATCTTGCCGTGTTCGACCGTGAGCGGACAAGCGCCATAGCCGTCGTAGTGCATGGGCTGCGGGCGGCCGTCCATGGCGGCGAGCAGGTTCTCGGCAACGACAACCGCCTGCTTGCGTGCGGCGGCCGCTGTCTTCGCGTTGGGTGCGGAGATGGCATCGCCCGCGCCGAAAATATTGGCAAAGCGCGCGTGGCGCAGTGTGGCCGGATCGACTTCGCACCAGCCGGCCGCGTCGGCCAACGGGCTTGCGCGCAACACATCCGGTGCACTTTGCGGCGGGACGACGTGCAGCAAGTCGAAGGGCTTGTCGACGAATTGCGATTGACCGTCGGCGTCGAAAATCTCGAAGCGGGCCACGCGACGTTCGCCATCAACCGCGCGCAGGTGCGAGAGATGATTGAGCGAAATCTCGTAGCGCTTGACGTATTCCATGAGCGCGGGGATGTAATCCTTCACGCCAAAAAGGGCCGGGGCCACAAGATGGAATTCAATCTTCGTCTTGTTGTGCACACCGTTCTGACGCCACGTGTGTGCCGACAGATACATGGCCTTTTGCGGTGCCCCTGCGCACTTGATCGGCATCGGCGGTTGCGTGAACAGCGCATTGCCACCCTTGAAGTCACGCACCAGCGACCACGTGTAGGGCGCGAGATCGAAGCGATAGTTGGACGTGACACCGTTACGTCCGAGCGTGTCGGTCAGGCCGTCGATGGCCTCCCAGTTCAGTTGCAGGCCCGGCGCCACGACGAGGTAGCGATAGCCGAGGCGACGACCGTCCGAGAGCAGGATTTGCTGGTGGTCCGGCGCGAAAGCGGTGACAGCCGCCTGAATCCACGTCACGCCGTTGGGAATGACGCTCGACATCGGACGCGCCGTGCGTGCCGCATCGAACTCGCCGGCACCGACGAGCGTCCAGGCCGGCTGGTAGTAATGCGTGTCGGCAGGGTCCACGATCGTGATCGAGAGCGACGGACGGCGGCGTCGCAGACTGGCCGCCACGGAAATCCCCGCCGCCCCGGCACCCATGATCACGATGTCGGCGGTGCTTTCCGTCGCGGGGGTGGGCGTAGCGGATACATCGCTGGACATAAGGTCTCCGACAAATAAGCAAAATTGAAACGGATGCCGACATATCGATGGCCATCCTGAACGCCGCGCGATGGCGGCTCACACGAATAGGTTCCTACCTGCGTGTTCGTGTGCGGGACATTGTATATAGAAACCGTGTCGGTTTGCCCTTGTTTTCAGGGGAAATTCCGCCATTCTTCATAATCGTCGCCACGTTCAGGGTGAACCGAGCCGAGGTTGGCGAGCGAGTGGCGAGCACGCGCGAGGTGCTGTCAAGGCGTGCACACTTTGTCGTGACAGGTGATGCCGATACCCGCAGGCGTCGGCAGAGGGGCGCCGCAGGACAGCGACGCCCGCGACGCTCACATGGGCGAGTGATTGTGGTCGCAGGCGACTTCGATCGGATCGGTTTCGCTGTGGCACGCGCAGGCTTCGCCATGCGCGCCTTGCATGAGGGCACGCAAGATGCCGCAATCGCTGGTTTCGTGGCGGCTATGGCATTGCGCCTGAAGGTGCAGCAACTGTTGTTCGAGCGCCTGCAACTCGTGAATGCGGGCATGCACGCGAGTAAGGTGGGCTTCGATCAACTGGTTCGCGTCTTCGCACGTCACGTTCGTGTCGTGGGCGAGTTCGCCGAGTCGTTTCGCATCGGCGAGCGGCATGTCGAGCGAGCGGCAGTGGCGGATGAAACGCAGCGCTTCAAGATGGTCGTCGCCGTAGGCGCGATACCCGGCGTCCGTGCGCGGCGGGGCCGCCAGCAGGCCTGCCCGCTCGTAATAGCGGATCGTTTCGACATCGGTGCCCGCCGCGCGGGCCAGTTCTCCGATTTTCATGCTTGACTCCGTAGTGACTACAGGGTTTTGAATGGAGGGTAACACGAATCAGTCAATCAGGAGTTCCCATGTCCCACCCCTCGGATTCGGCCCGTCTGGCCGGCTCGACGGCGACAGATCACCCCACGCATGACTCCGGTCATCGTCACGATCACGGGCATCGGCACGACCCCTCGCACGCCAACGATAGCGAACACGGCCACTCGCACGACCACTCGCACGACCACGACCGCGAACATGCACACGATCATGTCGCCCCATGCGCCCCAAGTTCCGCGCATGCGCACGACGATGCGTCGTGTTGCGCAGACGCTGCGCGTTTTGCGCCGGACGAACCGATGCCAGCGACGGGGGCGCCGCAGGCCCGTTTCCGAATCGATCAGATGGATTGCCCGACGGAAGAGCGTCTCATCCGCGATCAGCTTGAGCATCGGCCCGGCGTCGATGCGCTGTACTTCAACCTGCTCAAGCGAGAATTGACGATCGTTTTCGACGTCAACGCGTCGTCGACCGACGTTGCCCGGCATGGGGAGGCGGTCGCCGACACCTTGCGCAAGCTTGGCATGACGCCGGTGCCGCTGGCCGCCGGCGACACCAATGCACCGCCGCCCCCCGCGAGCCGAAAGGCAGACATTGCCCGTCTGGTGGCGGGCGTCTTGCTGGCTGCGGCAAGCGAGATCGCGGTCTGGTCCGGCGTGCCTGAGCACAGTCCCTGGGTCGGCGCTGTGGTCGTGGCCGCCATTCTCGCGTGCGGACTACCAACGCTCAAGAAAGGCTGGATCGCGCTGCGTCACCTCACGCTGAACATTCATTTCCTGATGTCGCTCGCTGTGATTGGCGCGATGTGCATCGGTCAATGGCCGGAAGCGGCGATGGTGATCGTGCTGTTCGCCTTGTCGGAAAAGCTCGAAGCCGCATCGCTCACGCGTGCCCGCCGCGCCGTCGAAGCGCTGATGCGCCTGGCGCCCGATCGGGCGTCGGTCGAACAGCCGGACGGTACCTGGTTGGATGTGCCCTCGGCGTCACTTGCGGTAGGCACGCGCGTGCGTGCACGGCCGGGGGAGCGCATTGCCATCGACGGCGTGATCGAGCAGGGCAGTTCGGCGCTCAATCAGGCGTCGATCACTGGGGAGAGCGTCCCCGTCGACAAGACAGTGGGCGACGAGGTCTACGCGGGCAGCATCAACGAAAGCGGTTTGATCGTGTATCGCACGCGCGTTGCGCCGGGCGATACGACGCTTGCGCGCATCGTGCGTATCGTGGAGACCGCACAGCAGCAACGTTCACCGACGCAGCGTTTCGTCGACAAGTTCTCGCGGATCTACACGCCGGTTGTCGTGCTGTGCGCGTTGCTCGTCGCGCTCCTGCCGCCGCTGGCCTTCGGTCTGGCATGGTCGCCCTGGATCTACAAGGCGCTGGTGATGCTGGTCATCGCGTGTCCGTGTGCGCTCGTGATTTCTACGCCGGTCACGGTCGTGAGCGGCCTGACGGCTGCTGCTCGTGCAGGCATTCTGATCAAAGGCGGTGCGTTTCTGGAAACCGGCCGTCTGGTCCGCGCGGTCGCGCTCGACAAGACGGGCACGCTGACGCGTGGCGAGCCGCGCCTGACCGACGTGGTGCCGTTGGGCGAAACGTCACACGACGAGGCACTCACGCTCGCCGCCGCGCTCGACGCGCAGACCACCCATCCCGTGGCGCGCGCCGTGGTCGACGGTCATACGCGAGCGGGTCTTGGCGCATTACCGTCGGTCACGGAGGTCGAAGCACTCGCGGGAATGGGCGTGAAGGGGCGTGTCGGTCAGACCCTTTACTACCTCGGCAACCATCGTCTGATCGAATCGCTCGGCGTGTGCAATGCGCACGTAGAGGCGACGTTGGCACGTCTCGAGGCGCAAGCCCGCACGGCCATCGTGCTGGCCAGCGAAACGCAGGCGATCGCCGTGTTGGCGGTGGCCGACACGCTGCGCGCGGAAAGCCGTGACGCCATCGCGCGTCTGGCTGCCATGGGTGTTCACACGATGATGCTGACCGGGGACAATCGTGCGACCGCGGAAGTGATCGGTCGGCAGGCGGGCGTGAGCGACGTGCGTGCCGAAATGCTGCCGGAAGACAAATGGCAGGCGGTGTCGGCCTTGCGAGAGACATACGGGTACGTGGGCATGGTCGGCGACGGTATTAACGACGCCCCTGCGCTCGCAGCCGCCGACGTCGGTTTCGCGATGGGGGTGGCCGGCACCGACAGCGCGCTGGAGACGGCCGACGTCACGCTGATGGACGATGACCTCCACAAGCTGCCGGCCTTCCTGGCGCTGTCGAGGCGTGCCGCAACGGTGCTCAAGCAGAATATTGCCGTGGCGCTCGCCATCAAGGCCGTGTTCTTCGCGCTGGCGGTGGTCGGGCTGGCGTCGCTGTGGATGGCGGTGTTCGCCGATGTGGGGGCCAGTCTGCTGGTGATTGCAAACGGCATGCGCCTGCTGCGCACGAAGGTGGCGTGAGCGCTCAGTGGGCGCGCATGCCGCGCTCCAGCGTGTGCGCATCCGGCAACTGGCCCAGCACGTGCGCCGCGCGGCTTGTGGTGTTGACGATGATCGTATCGAGGCGTCGGATCATGGCACTGCGCTGCGCGTCGTGCAACGGCATGGCTTCGCACATTCGCTGCGCGACGACGGCATCGTTGAGTTGCCCAAGGAGCGTCTGTGCGGCATGCAGTGTGCTCTCGTAGGGCGAGCAGACCGATTTACGTAGCCAGGGCGCCAACAGTTCGGCGCTGTAACGGGCCTTCTTGATCTTCACGCGCAACGCGTGCAACTGCTCGGTGTCGAGCATGGCCAACTGGCGACAATCCGGAAACAGCGCGATGTATTGGGCGCGCAGCATGTTGCGGGCATGCTTCGCCAACGCGCGCGACCGCTTGCCTGGCGTACGAGAGGGGCGTCGCAATGCCTTGGCCGAGCGAATCTTGCATCGGCCGTCCTCGCGCATCCCGAAGGCGCTGAGCAGCAACCCATGCAACGCCTGTTGGCGCTCGCCGGTCAATGCCGCGGCAACTTGTGCGCGGGCGACGCGGCGCAGGTGTTCCACGTGCCTGTCCACCGCAGGCCAGTCGATGTCGGGAAAGTCGGCGCGCAACGCGGGTAATGTCGTTGTCGCTAACACATCGGTATCTCGCGCAGGGCCCATCGATTGCCCCAGCCAGCGCAATTCCTCGTTCAACCGATGGTGCCAGCGAGGCTTGAGCCACGGCGAAAAGACATCGATCAACGCGCGCAGACGACGTATCGCAATTCGCAACTCGTGCACGACCTCGGCGTCGATGGACGCGATGTCGCTGTCCTCGCCCGCCTTCGGTAGCGATGGCCATTGTTGCAGGATCTGCGCGGCGAGGGTGACGAGCAGGCGTGCAGCGGACATGCGCCGCATGCGCGCGGCGCCAAGCGCCGTGCGCGTCTCCGTGGGGGCCTGGCCGGCAGCGGACGGTCCCTCGATGGCGGCGGCGATGGCCGCTGTCGTCACGCGTGTCATGTCACGCAACATAGCATAGTTGCCTGGGGCCAAGCGCCAAGGAAGACCGATGCGACAGGGTGGCGCGGGGGGCTGCGCGAGGTGCGGCGATTCGCAAAAAGCCATCGGCAACGCGCGTCAGGACGGTGGGTGTTGACGGCAGGGGATGACAACAGGAGAGTCGCTGCCGGAGTGGGGCAGGAGACGACGCTGGGAGCGTCTCGTCGCGGGCGCCCGGTGCCCGAGCTGTGGTGTGCAGGACACCCGCGAGGCACGCAGCGTCACATCAGTCGTGGACCTCGCGAGAGGATGACGTGACGCATATCCATTGCTGCACACCGCGGCGCGGCCATGCGAGCAAAAAAGATAGGCCGGCCCGAAGGCCGGCCTGCGCGCAACTGGTTTTACTTCTTGTTCACAGCGTCCTTGAACGCCTTGCCAGCCGTGAACTTCACGGTCTTGGCGGCCGGGATCTTGATCGCTTCGCCGGTCTTCGGGTTGCGGCCGGTACGTGCGGCGCGCTTGCCCGAACCGAACGAGCCGAAGCCGATCAACTGGACCGCGTCACCCTTGGCGACGGCCTTCTTGATGGTCTCGAGCAGAGTGTCGAGGGTTTCGCCAGTTTGAGCCTTGCTAGCACCCGTAACACCGGCGACGGCGTCGATCAGTTCCTGTTTGTTCATGTGTGTTTCCCTTGAGAGGTGGTGAATACCGGCGACAACTCTAACACTTTCGCCATTTGGCGAGTGTCGGTGTTGTATCCGCGCCATAAGGCACGCGGCACATGCCAGAAAGTCGCCATCGCGACACGTCACGCAAACGCGATCCTAAGATCCATCCCGTCACGCCTCGAGAGGGCGCCGACACTGGCCGGGCAGCCGCATTATAGAGCCATCGGCGGGCTGTGGGCCAGTGCTGACAACGGTTTGCGGCGATTTTGTTGTGCGATGCCGCGTACTTTCTCGTTCATGATGACAAAAACACGGTAACTACGGGCATCTCCGGTCATGCACCGGCGCAATCCCTTGCTGGGCGGGCTTTGGGGGTTTCCCTAGCCGATGGGGGCTTGCGTACTGGCGCGACTTTTGGTTGGCGTCAACTTGCCCTGCGAGCGGCTCGATGCGTCACATCGGTCGGAATACGAAGGACTTCGCGCGTGTTCGGTCGAGTCGACGCGCTGCGTTGGCGCACGATTCCGCCAAAACCCTTGCGGTCCGATGGGGACAAATGAAAGCAATTCCCGTTTGAGGTAAAATAATGGGGTTTTCCCACCCAAAACCGGAAGTGCGTCTGCTAGGCGCGCCTGGGGTCCGGGCATCGGGGCCATCAAGGACGGCTCGCGCATTCGCATGTCAGGCGATTCGGGCATTAGTTCCGTCGATGTGCCGCGCCCCGCCCGTCGTCATACGTCAAGCCAATATGAGTACTCAGAATCAACAGACCGTGCTGGAAGTCCACCACTGGACTGATACGTTGTTCAGCTTCAAGACCACTCGCGACGCTTCGTTCCGTTACGTCAATGGCCAGTTCACGATGATCGGGCTGGAAGTGGAAGGCAAACCGCTGCTGCGCGCCTACAGCATGGCGAGCGCGAATTACGAGGAAGAGCTTGAGTTCCTGAGCATCAAGGTGCAGGACGGTCCGCTGACCTCGCGTCTGCAGCACTTGAAGCCGGGCGACAAGGTCATCGTTGGACGCAAGCCGACCGGTACGCTCATCGACGACAACCTGTTGCCGGGCAAGCATCTGTACCTGCTTTCGACGGGCACGGGCCTCGCGCCGTTCATGAGTATCATCCGCGATCCGGAAGTCTACGATCGCTACGAGCACATCATTCTGGTTCACGGCTGCCGCTTCACCAGCGAATTGGCGTATCGCGATCTCATTACCCAGCATCTGCCGGCGCACGAGTATCTCGGTGAATACGTGCGCGACAAGCTGATCTATTATCCGACGGTGACGCGCGAAGAGTTCGAAAACCAGGGCCGTATCACGGAGCTGGTTGAGTCGGGCAAGATGTTCGCCGACATCGGTTTGCCGGAATTTTCGCCGGAAAACGACCGCATCATGTTGTGCGGCAGCCCGGCTATGCTCAAGGACACCCGCGAGCTGCTGGAGAAGCGTGGCTTCGTGGAAGGCCACAACCACGCCCCGGGGCACTACCTCGTCGAGCGTGCGTTCGTCGGCTAAGTCCGTCGGCCCCTATGCTCAAGGCAGCGCTTGCTTCCTTGGGACGAAAAAAAACCGCTCAATCGAGCGGTTTTTTTTGTCATCGGAACCGGTTAGAACTGGTTCATGGTGTTGTCTTTCCCCGCTGCCTTGAGGGCCGCTGCGCCGCTGAAATACTCCTTGTGGTCGTCGCCGATGTCCGAGCCGGACATATTCTGGTGCTTCACGCAGGCGATGCCCTGGCGAATTTCCTTGCGCTGCACGCCGGCCACATAGCCGAGCATGCCCTGATCGCCGAAGTATTCCTTGGCCAGGTTGTCGGTCGAGAGTGCGGCGGTGTGGTACGTCGGCAGTGTGATCAGGTGGTGGAAGACACCGGCTTCGCGCGCCGCATCGGCCTGGAACGTGCGAATTTTTTCGTCGGCGACGGCCGCCAATTCGGTGTCATCGTATTCCTCGCTCATCAACTGGCCGCGCTCGTAGGCTGAGACATCCTTGCCGGCCGCCTTCATCGCGTCATACGTCTGCTGGCGGAAGTTCAAGGTCCAGTTGAACGACGGGCTGTTGTTGTACACCAGCTTGGCGTTCGGGATCACTTTGCGAATCTCGCTGACCATGCCGGCGATCTGGGCGATATGCGGCTTTTCGGTTTCGATCCACAGCAGGTCGGCGCCGTTTTGCAGTGCGGTGATGGAATCCAGCACGCAGCGCGCTTCGCCCGTGCCAGTGCGGAACTGGAACAGGTTGCTGGGCAGGCGCTTGGGACGCAGCAGCTTGCCGTCGCGCTTGATGACGACGTCGCCATTGCCGAGGGCATCCGCCGAAATTTCGTCGCAATCAAGGAAGGAATTGTATTGGTCGCCCAAGTCGCCCGGCGTGTGGGTCACGGCGATCTGCTTGGTCAGGCCGGCGCCCAGCGAGTCGGTACGGGACACAATAATGCCGTCGTCCACGCCCAGTTCCAGGAAGGCGTAGCGAATCGCGCGAATCTTGGCGAGGAAGTCTTCGTGCGGCACGGTGACTTTGCCATCCTGGTGACCGCATTGCTTCTCGTCGGACACCTGATTCTCGATCTGAATGCAGCATGCGCCGGCTTCGATGAACTGCTTGGCCAGCAGGTAGGTGGCTTCCGCGTTACCGAAACCCGCGTCGATGTCGGCGATGATCGGCACGACGTGGGTGACGTGGTTGTCGATTTTCTCCTGGATGGCGGCCTTGGCAGCCCCGTCGGCCGCGTCCAGTTGGCGGAACAGGCCGCCGAGTTCGCGGGCGTCCGCTTGGCGCAGGAACGTGTACAGCTCGCGGATCAACGCGGTGACGGAGGTTTTTTCGTGCATCGACTGGTCCGGCAGCGGTCCGAACTCCGAGCGCAGTGCTGCAACCATCCAACCCGACAGATAAAGGTAGCTGCGGTCGGTGGTGTTGAAGTGCTTCTTGATGGAGATCATCTTCTGCTGGCCGATGAAGCCGTGCCAGCAACCCAGCGACTGGGTGTACTTGGACGGGTCCGCATCGTAGGCGGCCATGTCGGCGCGCATGATCTTGGCCGTGTACTTGGCAATGTCCAGACCCGTTTTGAATCGGTTCTGGGCACGCATGCGTGCGGCATATTCGGGATTGATGGCATCCCAGGCGCTGCCTTGTTTCTGCTTCAAACCAGCCACAGCGGTGATGTCGTCTTGATATTGGGTCATGTGCCTCTCCTGAGAGCAAAGCGCGTTTGAATAAAGGGTTCAGCGTGTCGCCCCCGTATGTCGAAGCGAACTGCATGACGAAATGGTACCGCCGTTTGGCGCGATTGGGTCAAGTCTTATATAAGACATAAGAGTTAATTTATGCTTATTTTTCAATGACATATGTTCAATATTTCGCAATTCGAAACACGTTTTCGGGTGACGGAAAAATGAGGCGAGCGAAATTTCGAGGGAATTCCGCAATGTGAAATGCGCTTTCGTTGGCTGGAGACGGGACACGCGCCGATGGCGTGAGCAACGAGCGCTGGCGGAATGATTGTGTGGACGTCTGTTGAGACGAGGCGACGTTCCGACGGGCGATGAATGGCGCGATCCAATGTGGGGGCAATCGCGCTACGCAAGCCGCCAGCCGGACCCGGCTGGGGCCTGACTCATCTTGGAAGGCGGCGCGCCTCGGATCGACCGGCAGCCGGTCAGGCGCGCGTCGACGTGGCCGTGCGTGCGACTCGCTGCTAGGGCTTGGCGCTCAGGTCAGCGCTGGCTTCTGAGGTCGGGGCAGCGGAAGTCGGCGCGGGTCGTGCCCACACGCTGTAGGGATCGCCGCGGCAGGCGCGTTTCCAGGTCGCGCACGCGAACAGTGCAAAGCCGCCCGCGAAGACGATCGCGACGAGGTCAACGCCGGCCAGCACCCAATCGCCCGCAGCCATCGAGCGCACGAGATTGTCCGGCGTGAGCACGGCGTCGGCGGCCGGGATAATGAGGCAGACGAGCGCCGTCGCTGCAAGTAGTCCCGTGGCTGCCACCGCTGGCGCCGCGAGCGCGGCGAAAAGCATCGAGGCGGTGAGCGTGGCGATGAAGATTGAGAGCGCCGTCATGTCGGGGGCGACGATCGCACCGACGAAGGCCGCGGCAATCCCCAGGCATGTGCCGAGAAACACGCCGGCGGTGGCCTTGGCCATCCCTCGCAGATGGGCGGGTTGTACGGCTGCGTTGCGCTTGCGACGCGATTCGAGCCAGAGCAGGTTGCCACTGTAGACGAGCACCGCACCCATCAGGCCCAGGACGAAGTACACCCAGCGCATGGCATCGCCCGCGAAGTTACCGAAGTGGGCGCCGTAGATCATGCTGAGCATCGCGTGGTTGGCGTCCCGTACGCCGGGGCTGTGCTGACCGACGATCGCCCCGTCGTTCAGGCGCACGGCCACGGCCGAGAACACTCCCAGCGAGTCGCTGGCCTCGCCGTAGACTTCGGCCACCGCGTCCGGCTTGCCGTAGCGGGTCCACGCCACGGCGGTCGCTTCCATGCCGGGCGCCGCGTGCTCGGCGCGGGCGAGCAGGGCCGTGAGACCAAGCGGCTTGCCGTCGACCGGTGCGATCGTTGCCGGCACTGCGCCCGTTATCTGCGGAATTTGCGACAGCAGCTTGTTATCGAACGTCACGACGTTGAACGCCATCATCAGCGGCAGGAGGAGGCACAGCAGCGCCCCTGTCAGCGCGAAGACAATATGAAACGGCAGACTCAGCACGCCGATGGCGTTATGCGCGTCCTGCCAGAAGCGCTTGACGTTGCGTCCCGGGCGCAACGCAAAGAGGTCTCGCGTGACGCGCGGCAGATGCACGATCACGCCCGAGATCAACGCCATGCCGTAGAACAGCGACACCACGCCCATCAGATATAGCCCGTAGGTCGGGATCGACAGCGAGTAGTGCAGCGCATTGATCGTGCCCGACAGGCCCGGGCGCGCCTCGCCGATCACGAGCGACGGCGCGGTACCCTCGGCGTTAGCGGGCAAGCGTGCCTGTTGCCATTCGCCGTTCGGTTCCTGCCAGTAGGCAAAGGGCGTTGGCGAGTGATTGGGCAACACCACGCCCATCTGCTCGCGCGCGGCCGGGAATTGCATGCGAACCCGCTCGGCGAGCTGTTCCGTTTGCGCGAGCGAGAGCGGTGCATGACGCGTGGCGGGCTGCTCCCAGCGTTCGATCTCATGATGGAAGACGGTCAGGGCGCCGCCGAGCATGGCGATGAACAGCGCGAAACCGGCGACGATGCCGGCCCACGTGTGGACACTCAGATATTGGCGAAGGGTTTGGGCGCGCATTGAACAATCCTTACCCGACGGCGTGCGCCAACAGCAGCGCAACCCAGGCGACGACGGTGGTGGCGCCAAGGCCAACCCACGCGTGTTTGGCGGTGCGGCTCGCGTAGGCGACGGCACACAGGCCAAGCCACAGGAGCGGGAAGAGGGCGATGACGGGAATCACCGCCGTTTGCCAACCGACCGGCGTCAGATGGGCGATAGTGCCGCACAGCGCCATCGCCGCGAAGCCGCCGAGCACCAGGCCCGCGAAGGTTCTACTCCACATGAGCGTCTCCGCGCAAAGAGCGCCAGCCGCCCACTGCATACGGCCAGAAAAGCTGGCCGAAACACAGCGACATGAACGCCGCAGCGATGCCGGCCGAAGGGCCGGCCGCCAGCCACCAGCAACCCAGGCTGGCAATGGCGGCCAACAGCGAGAGTGACCGGGCGGGCTGCGCAGCCAAACGTCGTGCGCGCACACGCTGGTGCTCAGAGGTGAGATAGCAGGCGCCGCCTGCCAGCCATGCCAGGGCAATAGCCAATCCAATCAACATGCTCGGGAATCACATGAAAATATGGCCCGCAAGCGAAGACGTCACCCTTTGGCGACGCGACGGTCGAGGCCGATCGAAAACGGTTCCGGGCAAACGCAGCGGTCACACATTTTTCGGTGATTATGCGAATGGTAACAAAAACGATTCGCATTTATAGCATGAATCGTCAGAATCCCGAAATAGCGCACCTGGAAATGGGGTGCCACGCCTGAGCACACGTCAGGCGCCAGGCGCCAGATGGCAAGCGTCGGGCGACAAACGGCAAACGGTAAACGCCAAGCGCCAAGCGTCAGGCGTGAGGCGGCAAGCGTTGCGCGTCAGGCCGCCTCGCCTCATCAGGCCGGACGGCGCTCCAGCAGCACCGGGATCGACTTCGAGGTCGGCGTCCCAGCACCCTCGGCGATAGCGTCGAGCGGCACCAGTCCGTTGGTCTCGGGGTAGTATGCCGCGATGCAGCCACGCGGAATGTCGTAGGCAACGAGCAGGAAATCATCGGCGCGACGCGCAATGCCGTCGTGCCAGACACCCACGAGGTCAACGTGCTCGCCTGCACGAAAGCCTCGCGCATCCAGATCTTCCGAGTTGGCGAAGACAACGCGGCGCTGTCCGAACACCCCACGATATCGGTCGTTCAGGCCGTAGATTGTGGTGTTGTATTGATCGTGGGAGCGAATCGTGGCGAGTTGCAGCACATCGGCGCCACGCTCACCCGCCTGGCGCCGTGCCACGTCGATCGGCATCTCGTGCGGCAGCGGGTGTGTCGTGAAGTTGGCGCGCGCGTTGGCGGTCAGCCACTGACGCGTTGACGGCGGCACGGGCAGCCGGAAGCCCCCCGGATGGCGCACGCGGCGATTGAAGTCCGCAAAGTCATCAAAGGTGGCGGCCATGGCGTCGCGAATGCGATCGTAGTCCTCCACGTACCAGTGCCAATCCTCGACACCGCCGAGCGCGCGGCCCATCGTTGCCTGCGCGATGCCCGCGACAATGGTCGGTTCGGAACGCAGATGCTCGGACGCCGGGGCGTTGATGCCATACGACAGGTGCACCATGCTCATCGAGTCTTCCACCGTGACGCCCTGCACCGCGCCTTGCTGCATGTCGATTTCGGTGCGGCCCAGACACGGCAGGATCAGTGCATCGCGCCCGTGCACGAGATGGCTGCGATTGAGCTTGGTCGCCACGTGCACAGTCAGGTCGCACTGGCGAAGCCCCTCCCAGGTGCGCGGCGTGTCGGGTGTGGCCATCGCGAAGTTGCCGCCCATGCCGATGAAGACCTTGACGCGGCCGTCGCGCATGGCCGAGATCGTATCGACGACGCTCAACCCGTCGCGTCGCGGCGGCGCAAACGCGAACGCTTGGCCAAGCCGGTCAAGGAAGGCGGCCGACGGCTTTTCGTTGATGCCGACGGTACGGTCGCCCTGCACGTTGCTGTGACCGCGCACGGGACACAGACCCGCCCCCGGGCGTCCGATGTTGCCGCGCAGGAGCATCAGGTTGACGATCATCTGAATGGTCGCGACGGCGTGCTTGTGCTGCGTAATGCCCATGCCCCACGTCGCAATGACGCGCTCGCCGCGCAGATAGACGTCGGCAATCTGGCACATCTGGGCTTGCGAGACACCGGACGCGCGCGCGAGATCGTCCCAGCGTTCGCTGCGTACGTCGGCGGCGAAATCGTCGAAACCGTGTGTGTGTTCCGCGATGAAGGCATCGTCGAGCAGCGCGGATTCGCCATTGGCGCGCGCAAGGGCGTCGCGCTCCAGCACGCGCTTGATGACGCCCTTCACGAATGCAAAGTCGCCGCCGCACGCCGGCGTGACGTAATGGCTGCTGATCGCGGTGCCGCCGAGGCTCAGCATTTCGGCCGGACTTTGCGGGTCGGCAAAGCGTTCCAATCCGCGTTCGTGCAGCAGATTGACGGACACGATGGTCGCGCCGCGCCGGGCTGCCTCGCGCAACTCACCGAGCATGCGCGGATGATTGGTGCCCGGATTCTGGCCGAACAGCAGCAGCGTATCGGCCTGTTCGAAGTTGTCGAGGGTGACGGTGCCCTTGCCGATGCCGATCGTGGGCGGCAGGCCAACGCTCGTCGGCTCGTGACACATGTTCGAGCAGTCGGGAAAATTGTTCGTGCCGTACTGGCGCACGAAGAGCTGATAAAGGAACGCGGCTTCGTTACTGGTGCGACCGGACGTATAGAACGCTGCCTGATCGGGGTCGGGCAGGGCGCGCAAGTGCTCGCCGATCAACGCGAAGGCGTCGGTCCAGGCGATCGGTGCATAGCGGTCGGTGGTGGCGTCGTAGCGCATGGGGTGCGTGAGACGGCCGTAGCCTTCGAGCGTGTAATCGTCCAGCGCGAGCAAGTCGGTCACACTGTGCTCGGCAAAAAAGTCAGGGGTGACGCGGCGCTTGGTGGCTTCGGCGGCGACCGCCTTGGCCCCGTTTTCGCAGAATTCGAACGTCGAGGCGTGTTCGCGATCCGGCCACGCGCAGCCCGGGCAATCGAAGCCGCTGGGTTGGTTTGCGCTGAGCAGTGTGCGGGCGCCTTTGAGCGGAATGCCTTGGGTGACAAGTTGAATGGCAACGTTCTTGAGGGCTCCCCAGCCGCCGGCGGGGCGATCGTAGGGGGCGATTTTCGAGGCGGGCATGGTGCGTTTTCTGGCGAGAAGAGGTGGCGCGGCGCGTCGGCATCTGGGGAATGCTTCGGCTATAGACAAACGGCTAACGTTAAATAGGCAAAATGATGCATAATTTAACGACGTCGCAACGGTATTTTGGTGCCAGTGTCGATCTGGAAAACCCTATGAATTCGACGTTTTCAGGCATCTTATCAGGATATTGCATAAATTGATTTATGCAATTAATAGCATATAAGGTGAGTCAATGAAGCAGATATCGATCGCCCCGCAGCTCCGGTTTCACCACGACGGCAACGATCTTCCGCTCGACAAGGTGCTGTCGCTACTCGCCGAGGTGCAGGCGCACGGCAACCTGCAGGCGGCCAGCCAAGCGCTCGGGCAATCGTATCGAGGTGCGTGGGGCCACGTGAAGGAAGTCGAGGCGCTCATGGGGGCGCCCTTGCTGACGATGGCGCGTGGCCGTGGCGCGGTGCTCACGCCGCTTGCTCAGCGGCTGCTGTGGGGGCAAAAGCGCCTGCAGGCTAGGCTCGGCCCCCTGCTGGAGACGATGGCGTCGGAGTTGCAGACCGAGCTTGACGATCTGCTGTTGCAGGACAGCGACCAACTGCGGCTGTTTGCCAGTCATGGGCTGGCGATCGCGGCGCTGGTCGATTTCGCGGGGCGCGCGGGCCTGCCCATCGAAGTGAGCTATCGCGGCAGCATCGAAGCGATTGCCGCGCTCGCGAAGCACGAGTGCGAGGTCGCGAGTTTTCACGTGCCGATCGGCGCGCTTGCAGAACCGGTGCTCGATCACTATGGGCCCTTGCTCAAGGGCAAGTCGTATCGGGTGGCCGACGTCGCTTCGCGCCGTCTCGGGTTGCTCGTTGCACGCGGCAATCCGCTCGGCATTCATACGCTGGCCGACCTGCCGCGCACGGGGGCGCGCTTCGCGAACCGGGAGCGCGGATCCGGCACCCGAATCATCTTCGATCTGCTGCTCGCGCGTGAGGGGATCGATCCGGCTGCCATTGCGGGAGCGGAGAACATCGAGTTTACGCACGCCGCCGTGGCGGCGTACATCGCCAGCGGACGCGCCGACGCGGGTCTCGCCATCGAGGCAGCGGCAAGCCAGTTCGGGCTCGATTTCCTGCCAATCCTGACGGAGCGCTATTGCCTGATGTTTCCCGAGACCGGCAGCGAGTCCGCGCATTTGCGGGCGCTGCTGGAAATTCTGCAAAGCGACGCGTATCGGCAGGCGGTGCATGCCATCCCCGGCTACAGCGAGGCGGCGACCGGTAGCATCGCCCCGCTGTCTGAGGCGTTTCCCTCGTTGGGTTGAAAAATAATATGCAATGATATGCATATGTTGCGCCCGAGCATCGGTCGCGTCGAACGGCCAGCCGGCGCGGTTTATGCGGCTTTGGCATGCTGCTGTGCAGCGAGCGTGGGAAAAGCGAGCAACGCAAGCTATCGGTGTTTCCACGAGGCTTGTTGGGAGGGGACGTTTGGACTAATGTCCTAACTGTCGAGCCCCCAGAAACGCGCCGCCATCATATGCAACGTAGAACATATGAGGCGCCGTTTCGCCCCAGGAGACATACGAGATGGTGTCCACCCCTCACGCGACGCTCGCGCCGCTGCTGGCTCGCCACGCCGGCCGTGCGCACGAGTTGTTGCCGCTGTTGCATGCCCTGCAGGACAGCGACGGTTACGTCGACCCCGCCCATGTGCCGGCGATCGCCGCCGCGCTGGATCTTTCTCGCGCCGAAGTGCATGGCGTTATTACCTTCTATCATCACTTCCGCAGCGCGCCGCCGCCCCCGATCGTGGTGCAGGTCTGCCGCGCGGAGGCCTGTCGCAGTCGGGGTGGCGAAGCGCTCGTGGCCCATATCGAGGCGTCTACCGGCGCACCCGTGGACGGCGCGCCGTGTCGCGGCGTCGGCGTCGAATCGGTGTATTGCCTCGGGCAATGTGCGTTGTCCCCGGCCGTGATGATCAACGGCGAACTGCACGCGCGCGTGAGTCCGGCGCGCTTCGATGCGCTGCTGCCGGCGCGCAAGGCAGGTGACCATGTCTGAGTCTTCGAAGCGCGGTCCGTACCGCGTGTATATCCCGCGCGACTCCGCTGCGCTCGCCTTGGGCGCGGACCGGGTCGCCGCCGCTGTGGCAACGGAAGCCACCCAGCGAGGCATTGCCGTCGATATCGTGCGCAATGGCTCTCGTGGGCTGTTTTGGCTCGAACCCCTCGTCGAAGTGGAGACCCCCGCCGGGCGCATCGGGTACAGCAACGTGCAGGCCGCTCAGGTCGCCGCCTTGTTCGATAGCGGCTGGCCCGCATGTGCTGCTCAGGACGCCGAGCGCGAGGTTCCCGCGGACAATCCCGACGGGAGTTGGGACGCCCCAATGCCTGCCTGCGTCGGTCGGGTCGATGCGATTCCGTATCTGGCGCGGCAACAGCGCCTGACGTTCGCGCGCATTGGCGTGACCGACCCGCTCAACCCGGTGGACTATGAAGCGCACGGTGGCCTGGTCGGACTGCGCGCATGCCTGGCGCTCGACGCGGCCGCAGGGTGCCAGACCGTGCTCGACTCGGGCCTGCGTGGACGCGGCGGCGCGGCGTTTCCGGCGGGCATCAAGTGGCAAACCGTCAGCCGCGCCCAGGCGGCAACCAAATACGTCGTCTGCAATGCCGACGAAGGCGACTCGGGCACATTTGCCGATCGGCTCATCATGGAGAGCGATCCGTTCGTTCTCATCGAAGGGATGGCCATCGCAGCGCTCTGCGTGGGGGCGAGCGAGGGCATCATCTACGTGCGCAGCGAGTATCCGCATGCCATTGCGGCACTCGAGTCGGCAATTGCCGTCGCGCGCCGGGAAGGCTGGCTCGGCCCGGACGTGCTGGGCTCGGGACGCGCTTGCGAGTTGCGCGTCGCCAAGGCGGCGGGCGCTTATATCTGCGGCGAGGAAACGGCGTTGCTCGAAAGCCTGGAAGGCAAGCGCGGCGTGGTCCGGGCGAAACCGCCGATTCCAGCGGTGGCCGGACTCTTCGGGCAGCCGACACTCGTCAACAACGTCGTTACCCTCGCGAGCGTGCCGTTCATCTTCGCGCATGGCGCCGACGCCTATCGCGAGTTCGGCATGGGCCGCTCGCAAGGCACACTGGCGGTGCAACTCGCGGGCAACGTGCGTCGCGGCGGACTGGTGGAGCTGGCGTTCGGCGTGACGCTGCGCACACTGCTCGACGAGTTCGGCGGCGGGACAGCCAGCGGGCGCCCTGCCAAGGCCATTCAGGTCGGGGGCCCGCTCGGGGCGTATCTGCCAAGCGCGCAGTGGGACGTGCCGATGGATTACGAGGCGTATGCCTCGCTCGGCGCGGTCGTCGGTCACGGCGGGGTGGTCGTCCACGACGACACGGCCGACCTCGCGGCGTTGGCGAGCTACGCGATGCAGTTCTGTGCACACGAATCGTGCGGCAAATGTACGCCGTGCCGCATTGGTGCGACGCGCGGAGTCGAGGTGATCGACCAGATCCGACGCGGAGACACCTCCGTGCGTCAGGTAACACTGCTGCGTGATCTGTGCGACACGATGGTGGCGGGGTCGCTGTGCGCGATGGGCGGCATGACGCCGTTCCCGGTGCGCTCGGCGCTCGAACATTTCCCGGCAGACTTCGGTCTGCCCGATGGCGCCGGGCGCGCCGAAGCCGCCTGACGCGCATGCGTCAGACAGGGAGGAGAACACATGATTCATCCGAGCACCTCAGTGACCCCGGGCCACGACCTGGACATGGGCACGCCGCTGCGTGAGAGCGATGTCGGCATTACCCTCGAAATCGACGGCGAGCGCGTAACCGTGCCGGCCGGCACGTCGATCATGCGGGCGGCGGCGGGCCGCGACGTCAACATCCCCAAGCTCTGTGCGACGGATTCGCTCGAACCGTTCGGGTCTTGCCGCTTGTGTCTGGTCGAGATCGAGGGGCGGCGCGGATTTCCCGCCTCGTGTACGACACCCGTCGAGCCGGGCATGAAGGTACGCACGCAGTCGCCGGCGCTGCAGGATCTGCGTCGCAACGTGATGGAGCTTTACATCTCCGATCACCCGCTCGACTGCCTGACCTGCGCGGCCAACGGCGATTGCGAATTGCAGGACATGGCGGGCGTCACGGGGCTGCGCGAGGTGCGCTACGGCTTCGAGGGCGAAAACCATATTCACAGCGCGAAGGACGAGTCGAATCCGTATTTCACGTATGACCCGTCGAAATGCATCGTCTGCAATCGTTGTGTGCGGGCGTGCGAGGAGACGCAGGGCACGTTTGCGCTGACGATTTCCGGCCGTGGCTTCGAGGCGCGGGTTTCGGCCGGGCAGGATCAGCCGTTCATGGATTCGGAGTGCGTGTCGTGCGGCGCGTGCGTATCGGCCTGCCCGACGGCGACGCTGCAGGAAAAAAGCGTCATCGAGATGGGGCAGCCCGAGCACGCGGTGGTTACCACGTGTGCGTACTGCGGCGTGGGCTGCGCGTTCAAGGCGGAAATGAAGGGCGGGGAAGTCGTTCGCATGACCCCGTACAAGGATGGCGGGGCGAATGAGGGCCACGCCTGCGTGAAGGGGCGCTTTGCGTGGGGATACGCCACGCACAAGGAGCGCATCACCAAGCCGATGATCCGCAGCAAGATTACCGATCCGTGGCGCGAGGTGTCGTGGGACGAGGCGCTGGACTACGCGGCGTCGGAGTTCCGGCGCATTCAGGCGACGTATGGGCGCGATGCCATTGGCGGCATCACGTCGTCGCGTTGCACGAACGAAGAGACGTATCTCGTGCAGAAGCTGGTGCGTGCCGCGTTCGGTAACAACAACGTCGACACCTGTGCGCGCGTGTGTCATTCACCGACCGGTTACGGGCTCAAGCAGACGCTCGGCGAGTCGGCGGGCACGCAGACGTTCAAGTCGATCGAGCACTCGGACGTGATTCTCGTGATGGGCGCCAATCCGACCGATGGGCATCCGGTGTTCGCCTCGCGACTCAAGCGTCGTGTGCGCGAGGGGGCGAACCTGATCGTGATCGATCCGCGGCGCATCGACATCGTCGACGGGCCGCACGTGAAGGCCGCATTCCACTTGCCGCTGCGCCCCGGAACGAACGTGGCAATGGTCAATGCCCTCGCGCACGTGATCGTCACCGAAGGGCTGCTGGCCGAGGACTTCATCGCCGAGCGCTGTGAAGACCGGGCCTTCGCGCAATGGCGCGACTTTGTGGCGCTGCCGGAGAATTCTCCCGAAGCCGTGTCGGTCGTCACCGGCGTGGACGCCGAGCAGATCCGCGGCGCGGCGCGTTTGTACGCCACGGGCGGCAACGCGGCAATCTATTACGGACTGGGGGTGACCGAGCACGTTCAGGGGTCGACCGCGGTCATGGGCATTGCCAACCTGGCGATGGCCACCGGGAATGTCGGGCGCGAGGGCGTTGGCGTGAACCCGTTGCGCGGCCAGAACAATGTTCAAGGGTCGTGCGACATGGGGTCGTTCCCCCATGAACTGCCCGGTTATCGCCACGTCTCCGATACGTTGGTACGCGAGTCGTTCGAGGCCGCTTGGGGCGTCACGCTGCAGGCCGAGCCGGGGCTGCGGATTCCGAACATGTTCGACGCGGCGGTGCAGGGCAGCTTCAAGGGGCTTTACTGCCAGGGCGAGGACATCGTGCAGTCCGACCCGAACACGCAGCACGTGGCGGCGGCGATGGAGGCGATGGAGTGCCTCGTCGTGCAGGATATCTTCCTGAACGAAACGGCCAAGTACGCGCATGTGCTGCTGCCGGGCACGACGTTCCTCGAAAAGGACGGCACATTCACGAATGCGGAGCGGCGCATCTCACGTGTGCGTCGGGTGATGGCGCCGCTGCCGGGCATGGCGGACTGGGAGGTGACGATCGCGCTGGCGAAGCGACTGGGGTACGACATGCCTTATACACATCCGTCGCAGATCATGGACGAGATCGCCCGATTGACCCCGACGTTCAGCGGCGTGAGCTACGCGCGTCTCGATGAAGCCGGCAGTCTGCAATGGCCGTGTAACGACGAGGCGCCCGACGGCACGCCGATCATGCACGTGCATGCGTTCGTGCGCGGCAAGGGACGCTTCATCATCACCCGATATGTGCCGACGGACGAGAAGGTTACGCCGCGCTACCCGCTGCTGCTCACCACGGGACGCATTCTCTCGCAATACAATGTCGGCGCGCAGACACGTCGCACGCACAACGTGGCCTGGCACGATGAAGACCGGCTCGAAATTCACCCGGTCGATGCGGAGGATCGCGGCATCAAGGACAACGATTGGGTCGGCATCCGCAGCCGCGCGGGCGAAACAGTGCTGCGTGCTGTCATCAGCGAGCGCATGCAGCCGGGCGTGGTGTACACGACCTTCCATTTCCCGGAGTCGGGCGCAAACGTCATCACGACCGACAACTCGGACTGGGCGACCAACTGTCCCGAGTACAAGGTGACGGCCGTGCAAGTGCTGCCGGTGGTACAGCCCTCCGCATGGCAGTCGGAATACTCAACCTTCAACCGCACGCAGCTCGCGCTGCTCGATGCGGCCCATGTGCCCTCCGAGCCGGTGCCGGCGAAGTAGGGCGCGTTCGGTGAATTGACGTGGAGTCAGCGTTTGACGATGTTCAACCCATTAGGTGACCGGGACAACCGGCAGCCTGCAGGCGAACCGCAGGGCGAGCGTGCGGGGCCGGGCGATGCCGACGTGATCGACGAGACGGTTGGCGGACGTGTCGCGCCGGTGTGCGACGCGGCGCCCGCCGTGCTCGACCCGGACAGTCTCGCGCCGAGTGCGACGGTTGTCGTGCGGCGCTTCCGTCATGGGACGTGGCAGTCGGCGAGCGACGAACTGGCCGAAGAAGTGCCCGTAGCGCTGGAGTTCAATGGCATCTCCCACGTGGTGATGCTCGCCACGCCTGCAGACGTCGACGACTTTGCCTTGGGGTTCGCGTTGTCCGAGGGCATTCTCAACGACCGGCGCGAGTGCTACGGCATTGACGTGACGGCAACGACACAGGGCGTGACGGCGCATCTCGACGTCTCGTCGCGCGCGTTTGCCGGACTCAAGGAACGGCGCCGCAATCTCACGGGACGCACCGGCTGCGGACTGTGCGGCACGGAAAGTCTCGATCAGGTTCTGCGGCCGTTGCCGGCCGCCGGTGCGCCGCTGCGTGTGTCGCACGCGGCGCTGGCCGCCGCGTATGCCGGGCTGGCGCGCCATCAGCCGCTGAACGGCGTGACGGGCGCCGTGCACGGCGCGGCCTGGTGCTCGCCGCAGGGCGAGATACTTTGCTTGCGTGAAGACGTCGGCCGGCACAACGCGCTCGACAAGCTGATCGGCGCGCTCGCGCGCAGCGAACAGCCGTTCGATCGTGGCTTTGTGCTGATGACGAGTCGTGCGAGCGTCGAAATCGTGCAAAAGGCCGCGCAGGTCGGCATTCCGATGGTCGCGGCCGTTTCGGCGGCGACGGCCCTCGCGGTGCAAACGGCAGCGTCGGCGGGCGTGACGCTGGTCGGCTTCGTGCGCGGGGAGCAGTGCGTGATCTACACCGGCGGGGCGGCGCTCGACGCCAGCGCCTGACGCCAACAAACGAGCAGGAGCTTCCTGATGGACGGTAATAACCTCGTGCGCATGGCCAATCGCATCGCGGACTTCTTTGAATCGTTACCTGATCGCGACGAAGCGCTGGATGAAGTCGCCGCGCATCTGCACAAGTTCTGGGATCCACGCATGCGCGCCGAGATCCTCGCATTGGCCGACACGCCGGTCTCCGCCGAGATGCACGTGCTGGTGCGTGAAGCGCTCGTCCGCCATCGTGAGCGGCTGACGCCGGCTGGGTGAGGCCGGTTCCAGGCGAAGACACGTCGCTCGCAGTATAGTGGGAGCTGCCGTCGCGCTTCGGCGCGGCTTTACCCGAGGAGGACTTGATGAGCGATACCCAGACGCGCAAGCCGGTCCAACAGAAGTCTGAGCCGGAGGACGTCGTGGAACGCGACCTTGATGAAGCCCTTGAGGAGACGTTTCCGGCAAGTGACCCGGTTTCCATCGAAATCGACAAGCCAAAACGGGCGCCCAAGTCGACATCGGGTGACTCGACAGGTCCCGCGGGCGGGGCTGGCGGCCGAAAATAAATCTCGGCCCGGTGGTGGTTTGCCGCCCGGCCGGGGCGAATTCGTGGCAAAATTCCGCGCCTGACTCTCTCAGGCTGGGACTGTAGGAATTCAATGGCGGCAGGTACGGTAAAAAAAGTTCGACGCTACGCGCTGGAAACCATCGATGTGATGGGGCAGAGCGGACTGGGTGTCGTCGAGCGCCCCGACGGGCGTTTCGTCATGTATCCGGAGTACTGGACGCAGACGCAGGCGCTTAGCCAGAAGATGCGCACGTTGTACCGCCGAAATTGTCAGCTCGAGTACCAGTTGGCGAAGCTCACGCGCGAACTCGATCGACTTCGCACTGTAGTCGATACGCCGCGCCCTGTCGGAAATCCGCAAGCATCGCTGCCCGGCACCGACGTGCCGCAGCCTGAACTCGCCCTTGAGCGCAAGCCCGCCGCCGAACTACCGCCGCGACGACGCAAACGCGCCGCCTGAGTCCGCCGTCTCGCAAAGCCTGCCGAGCCAGTTCTCCCGATCGACTTCGTTAAGCCACCGAATTTCCCTCAACGTACAGTTACTTGCCCGCTTCGCCGACCATCATGGCGCTTACCGCATCGCAACTCGAAACCTTCCGTAACGACGGTTATCTGATTCTCCCGCGCTATGTGGCGCAGGCCGACTGCGAGGCGATGCTGGCGGACGCGCGCGCGCAACTGGCATCGGCCACGTTGCCGCTCGAGTTCGAAGCCGATGTGGGCTATGCAGGAGCACCGGCATCGCGTGACGCGCAGGGGGGCCAGACCGTTCGTCGTCTGCTCAAGGCCTACGATCGTGGCGATGCGCTGCGTCGCTGGGCAACGCGTCCGGATCTGGTCGAGTCGCTTGCGCAAATCTTTGGCGAGGATGTAGTGCTCACGCTGGCGCATCACAATTGCGTGATGACCAAACATCCCCATTTCGGCACGGCGACCGGTTGGCATCGCGATATTCGGTATTGGTCATTCCCGCAGAATTCGCTGATCTCCGTGTGGCTGGCGTTGGGGCCGGAAACGCGTGAGAACGGTGCGCTACGCTTCATCCCCGGGTCGCATCGCGAACAACTCCAGCCGCACCAGCTCGATTCGCTGGACTTCCTGCGTCCCGACGAGCCCGACAATCAGCCGCTCGTCGCACGGGGTCGGCAGGTGGCCCTGGCGCAGGGTGATGTCGTGTTGTTTCACAGCGGTCTGTTCCACGCGGCCGGGCGCAACGAGGGCGATACCACGAAATTCTCCGTCGTGTTTGCGTATCGCGGCGAGAGTAATCCGCCAACGCCGGGCACACGCTCCGCGTCGGCCGGCGAAGTCGCACTGGGCCACTGACGTGCCTTGCGCCGGGAAGGCCCGTTCTCCGGCGTCGCCAATCATTTTGGGCGCTTTCCTAATTCGGTCGGCACCTTTTCCCGCGTAGACTCTCCGGCCACCCTGATGGTGTTGTGCGCTGGCACTTCTGGGTCGCATCGTCCCGACGTCGATGCCGTGCCACGCCGGTAATCTGCCTGACGCCATTCCATACAAGTGTCGTGATGCGCTGAGGTCGACCCCGGTTGACACGGCGTGCACGGCCGTTTCCGGAGGAGCCCCGTGTCCCATTTGCCTGATACGCCCGTAGTACCGCCCGTCGCCTCGGCGTGTGCCACGCCCGACGCGCTCGCCGTCGCCGGCCGCGCCACCTGGGGATCGCGGCTGGGCTTTATTCTCGCGGCGGCCGGTTCTGCCGTGGGACTTGGCGCGGTATGGAAATTCCCCTACGTGGTGGGCAAGCACGGCGGTGGCGCGTTCCTTGCGGTATATCTGGGCTGCGTGCTGACGCTTGGCGTCGGGCTGCTGCTTGCCGAAATGGCGATCGGCCGGTTGACGGGCAAGTCGATCACGACGGCGCTGCGTGAATTGGGCGGGCGCCGCTGGGCCTGGGTCGGACGTATTGCGACATTCAACGCGTTCGCGATTCTGTCGTTTTACGTCGTCGTGGGTGGCTGGACGGTGGCGTATCTCGTCCGGGCCATGACCGGCACGGTGCTGGCCAACGACACCGAGCGTCTGGTTGGCGAATTCGCGGCGTTCATCGCGGATCCGGTCGCGTCGCTGACCAGCATGGGGGTCTTTCTCGGGCTGACGACCGTCATTGTTGCCGCGGGTGTGCAAAAGGGCATCGAACGGGCAGGCAAGTGGCTCATGCCCGCGCTGTTCCTGCTGATGCTGCTGGTCATCGCGCGCGCCCTCACCCTGCCGGGCGCGATGGCCGGTGTTGCCTGGTTCCTGACGCCGGACTTTTCCGTCATATCCGGTGCCACGCTGCTCGAAGCGCTGGGTTTGGCGTTCTTCTCGTTGTCGCTCGGCGCGGGCATGATCGTGGTCTACGGCTCCTATCTGCCCAAAGACGCACGCCTGGCCGGTTCGGCCGTTTGGGTGGCGACGCTTGCGACGCTGGCCTGCTGCCTCGCCGGGCTGATGATTCTGCCAGCGGTGTTCGCGTTCGGCGTGGCGCCCAACGCAGGGCCTGGTCTGACCTTCATCACGATGCCCGCCATTTTCGCGCAGATGCCATTCGGCCATCTCGTGGCGATCGCATTCTTCCTGCTGCTCCTGTTTGCAGCGCTCACGTCCGCCGTTTCGCTGTTCGAGCCGGTCGTCGCATTTCTCATCGACGAATACCAATGGCGCCGCGGACCGGCCGTGGCGGCGGTGCTGGTGGCCACGTTCGCCTTCGGTGCGCCCGCCGCATTGTCGTTCGGTGTGTGGTCGGACATACGTATTTTCGACCGTACGATTTTCGAGCTGATGGACTACGCGACTGTCAATCTGCTGATGCCCGCGGGCGGGTTGTGCGTAGCATGCTTCGTCGGCGTACGGATTTGGCCAACGGCGCGCACCGTACTCGATGGCACGCGAGCGCAATGGTTCGTGCCTGTGTGGCGAGCGCTATTACTCGTGCTCACGCCGATTGCCATCGTTGGCGTGTGGTATCAGAGCCTCTGATGCGCACGACGGACCGTCGCGCGCATCCGCGATTTGGACAACCTACGCGACGCGCCAGCGAATCACGCGACCGGCGTTCGCATGGTCACCCATTCTTCGGCGGCGGTCGGATGTACCGCCAGCGTGCGGTCGAAGTCGGCCTTCGTGGCGCCCATCGTCAGGGCCACGCCGAGCAACTGCACCTGTTCGCCGGCGTGATCGCCTACCATGTGGGCGCCGACGATCTTGTCGGTGGCGCCGTCAACGAGCAGTTTCATCAGCACCCTTTCCTGACGGCCTGACAGCGTTGCCTTGAGGGGCCGGAACGACGCTTTGTACACCTGAAGCTGTGCATAATCGGCGCGCGCTTCGCTCTCGGTGAGACCCACCACACCGATCTCGGGCGTGCTGAACACGGCCGTCGGAATCCGCTTGTGATCGACGCGTGTCGTGCGTTCCCCGAACACCGTGTCGGCGAATGCCTGTCCTTCGCGAATCGCCATCGGCGTGAGGTTGACGCGGTCGGTGACGTCGCCCACGGCGAAGATCGACGGCACGTTGGTGCGCGAGAACTCATCGACGATCACCGCGCCCTTTTCATTGAGCGCCACACCGCTCGCGGCCAGGCCGAGACCTTGCGTGTAAGGCACGCGTCCTGCGGCGCTGAGCAGCACATCGGTGTCGTGCGTGCTGCCGTCGGACATCGTCACACGCAATTGGCCTGGCGCTTTGTCGACGCGTGCCACCGTGCGCTCGAGGAGGATTTCGATACCGCGGTCGCGGTACGCGGCTTCGAGCGAGGTGCGAACGTCGTCGTCGAAGCCGCGCAGCAGGTGCGGGCCGCGATGCACGAGTGTGACCTTCGAGCCGAGTCCGGCAAACACGCCCGCGAACTCCAGCGCGATGTAGCCGCCGCCGATGATCGTGATGCGCTCGGGCAGCGATTCAAGATGGAACACTTCATTCGACGAAATCGCATGTTCGCGGCCAATGAAGTGCGGCTGGTCCGCCGGTTTTCCCCCGGTGGCGATCAGGATGTGCCGCGCCGTGATGCGCTCGCCCGTGGCGGGCAGCACGATCGTGTTCGGACCTTCGACCACAGCCCGCGCCTCGACGAGTTCGGCGCCCGCGCGTTCGAGGTTGGCTCGATAGATGCCTTCGAGCCGCGCGATTTCGCTGTCCTTGCGTGCAATGAGCGTTTTCCAGTCGAACGTGGGGGAGGGCACTTGCCAGCCGAAACCGGCGGCATCTTCGAACTCGTCGGCGAAACGGCTCGCATAGACGAGCAACTTCTTCGGCACACAACCGCGAATGACGCAGGTGCCGCCGACGCGGAACTCCTCCGCGACTTTCACACGGGCGCCGTATTGCGCCGCGACGCGTGCTGCGCGCACACCGCCCGAACCGGCACCGATCACGAAAAGGTCCACATCGAACTGGGGCATTGCTGACTCCTGTTGGTCGTGCCGCGCGTCGAACCGTGGCAGCGCAAGTGCGCGCAGTGTGTCGACGACCACGGCTTCTGGCGATGAGCGATTGTGCCAGAGACCGGCTCGGGACGTCGGCGGGCCACCACGATTTCAGAGCCATCCGAGGCCCGAGTCGGCGATTGCCGCATCGCCGGCGCCGATTGCACGCGGACGTGTCACGCCTAGCCGTCCGATGTTTCTGAAATGAAACAATTCGTGGGTATCGCCGCGGCAGCGCGCATGTCACGGAAATGGAAGTGTCTAAGAATCAATGGGTTGTGGCTCGTGGTCCGAAAGTTGCTCTGAATCGCTCGGGACAGGCGGGATTGACCGCAGACAGAAGACGATGTGGACGAGGATGTCATGATGAAGTCGCTCTTTCGCCTCATGGGCGCCATGCTAGCGCTGGCGTGGCTGTGTTGCTTCTGGATACCGGCATCGGCACATGCCGCGAATCCGTCGGGCACCCTGCGACATGCAGGAGCATCGGCGAGCAAGAAGACCACGGCCGCACACACCCGGCATGGCGTCCGGCTGTCGCGGGCCGCACGCATGAAGCGTGCGGCCCGAGCGCCCGAATTCGCACCGCCGGGCGCCCCGCCGCCGGCGCTCGTCGGTGTCGCGCCGGCCCCGTGGCACGATGTGTTCACGGATGCAGGCGTCTGGGCGTCGGATCCGATTGTCGTGAGCGGCGGCACACTCGGCGGCATGCTGGGGAATGCCGGGGTGACGCGATCCGACGACGGCATGGTCACCGGACCTCACGCCGGGCTGACGGGCCTGTACCAAACCGTCTGGCATCGCGCGCTGTCCAATCCTGCATCGAGCACACAACTCTTCGCCGGCGCACCTGAATATTTCGGGCTGCATTTCTAACCCCATCGGGTGCTTGTGCTCCATCTGCCCCATCGCGGCCGACCGGCCGCGTCGCGGGACACCCATGCATTTCCGGTGCGATACGGGCAATGCGCATGCCGCATTCCCTGCCGAGTTGATCGGTATCCGATGCGTTATGCGCGCCGAGTCGCGCGTCGCGCGCTGCGCATTGCACCCGCGCCGGCCCTGCACCCCCAGCCTTTCAGGCACATTGGCGCGCCTTGCGCTCAAGCTTGCCTCGCCAAGCGCAATGCGGTTAGCATGAATCCGCAGCCAACGTGTGGCATTCCCTCAGCACATGCCGACGGCGGGCATGCCATTCCGTCCCCCAGCCCCCTTATGAGCCTGCCTGATGCGTCCGTAAAACATCATCCCCAGAGGAAAGCGATACCCATGCGTGGCAACCCATATCTTGGCGCGACGCAACGCAACGTGAACAGCGAATCGATTTAAGCGATGTCCGCGGCATCGCAGGGAGAAGTGAAAGGCATGGCATTACTCAAGGTCGACGTGGTGAGCACCGAGCGGGCGATATTTTCGGGCGAGGCCCGTTTCATCGCGGTGCCCGGCACAGCGGGCGAATTGGGTGTGCTCCCCGGGCACACGCCGCTGCTCACGGGCGTGCGTCCCGGCACGGTGAGGATCGAGGCGAGTGACGGCACCGATACGTTTCTTTACATCGCAGGCGGTTTCGTCGAGATTCAGCCGAATCGGGTGACGATTCTGGCCGACACCGCCATCCGCGCCGAGAGTCTTGATGAAGCCCGCGCCGAGCGCGCGCGCGAGGAGGCCAAGGCGGTGCTCGAAACCCAGGCGAGCAATATCGATTACGCCAAGGCGCAAGCGGAGCTGACGGAAGCTGTGGCGCAATTGCAGGCCATCCGACGCATTCGCAAGCAAAAGGGGTCTCGCTGAGCCAGTGACACGGCGCATCGGCGCCAACGCCAACGCCAGCAAGACGGGCAGTCCTCACGGGCTGCCCGTTTTTTTTCGCCCCTCGCTCCCGAGGTGCAACCCCCTGAGGTAAACCCCGAAGCGATTCGACTTGCGCCATCTTTTTGAAATAACTATATTTCTCTCAGATAACAGTTATTGCACTGAGATAACTGTTTAGTGAGAAATGCGTTCATCGCATGATCGTCATCCCAATGCCCGCGTGATGCCACGCGTGGCGTGCCTTTGGAGTTCAAATGAGCGAGACAGCAAAGCAATCGGAGCAGGAAGTTCTTTTCACGCAGGTCGGTCGTGTCGCGGTGATTACGTTGAACCGCCCGCAGGCGCTCAACGCCTGGACCATCGCCATGCGCGAACTGATCATCGATGCGCTCGAGCGGTTCAATACCGACGACAGCGTGGCCGCCGTGATCATGACCGGGGCGGGGCGCGCCTTCTCCGCGGGGCAGGATCTGGCCGAGGCAAAGCATTTCGACGGTGACACCGCCATCGAATGGATCAAGGGCTGGGAGCACTATTACGACGTGATTCGCAGTCTGAAGAAACCGCTTGTCATGGCGCTGAACGGTACGGCAGCGGGTTCGGCCTTCCAGGTGTCGCTGCTTGGCGACATTCGCGTCGGCCATCCAGGCGTGCGCATGGGGCAGCCGGAGATCAACGCCGGGATCGCCAGTACGACCGGCCCGTGGATCATGAATCACATGCTCGGCCTGTCGCGCACCATCGAACTCACGCTCACCGGCCGTCTGATGGAAGCTGACGAGTGCCACCGCCTCGGCTTGATTCATCACCTCGTACCGGAGGAGAAGGTGTTCGAGAAGGCCCTGGAGATCGCCTCCGAGCTGGCCGAAAAGCCGCCGGTGGCCATGCGCCTGGACAAGCAGCGCTTTCGCGAGATGACCGAAGGGACGTTCCAGGATGCCATCGCCGCCGGTATGCGCATTCAACGCGAGTCGTATGAATCGGGCGAGCCGGCACGCATGATGGCGGCGTTCTTTGCCAAGCGCGCGGCCAAGGCCGAGACAGCGAAGGCCTGAGCGCTTCCGTCCACTGTTCAATCACGTCGCGCCGCTCGGCATTGGGCTCAGCATTGCCGGGCGGCAACCATGACAGGGCATGCGCACCGCGTCTGTCCACACGCTAGCGGAGTTTCTAATGTCACATTCGCACGACCCGCAAAACCCGTCCCGTCGCCGCCTGCTGCAGCTGGCCGGCACCGCCGCGCTGGCAGGCGCTTTGCCGTTGGCCGCATCGCGCACGGCGTATGCCCAGGCACGCCAATTGATCGTCTCCGATCCGGGCGGCCCGTACACGACGGCGTACCGGCGCGCGTTCTACGATCCGTTCGAGAAAGCCACCGGCATCAAGGTGGTGAGCGTGGCGCGCGATTCGCAGCCGGTGGCGCAGTTCGCCGCGATGGTGCAGACGAAGAACTTCGTGTGGGATGTGACGACGCTCACGCTCTCAGCCGACATTCCGTATCTGGAGTCGAAGGGCTTTCTCGAGCCCATCGGCATGAAGGTCGCCGACTTCCCGGGCATCATGCCCGAGGCGGTGACGCCCGACTGGCTGGGGGTCGACGTGTATTCGACCGTACTGGCCTACCGCACCGACAAATTCCCGAAAGACGCGCCGCAGACGTGGGCGGACTTCTGGGACGTGAAGCGCTTCCCGGGACGCCGCTCGCTGCGCCGCAGCCCGCTTGACACGCTCGAGCAGGCGCTCATGGCCGACGGCGTGTCGATCGACAAGCTCTATCCGCTCGATCTCGACCGCGCCTTCAAGTCGCTCGACAAGATCAAGCCGCACATCGATCTTTGGTGGACGTCCGGCGCGCAGGCCATGCAAGCGATCCAGAACGGCGACGTCGACATGATGTCGACGTGGAACGGTCGCGCACAGGCCGCCATCGACAACAAGGCGCCGGTGAAGATCGTCTGGAACCAGGGGCTGTATTCCATTGAAGGGTGGGGCATTCCGAAGGGCACACCGCGTGCCGAATTTGCACGGCAGTTCGTTCGGTTCTGCGGCGACCCGGCGCGCCAGGCGTTGATTACCCAGGATCTTGCGTACGGTCCGACGAACCTCAAGGCGTTCGACGCGATCCCGAAGGATCGCGCCCCGTTGATGCCCACGGCCCCGGCCAATTTGAAGGGCATGCGTTTGCCAAGCCCGCAGTGGTGGGCCGAGAACCGCACGAAGGCGACGGAGCGTTTCAACGCATGGCTGTTGTCGTAAGCCGTCAAGTACCGCGAAGCAGGAAGAGACGACTATGAGTACCAAACTGGAAACCATCGGTCTTGCCAAGACGTATCGCGAGACCCCCGCGCTCCTGCCGACCGACCTGCGGGTCGCGGCGGGAGAATTTCTGACCTTGCTCGGCCCGTCGGGCTCGGGCAAGACCACGCTGTTGCAGATGATTTCGGGGCTGGTCGAGCCGAGCGCCGGGCAACTGCTCATTGACGGGCGCGACGCCACGCACGAAGCGCCCGGCAAGCGCGGCATCGGGATGGTGTTCCAGAGCTACGCGCTCTTTCCGCACATGACGGTCTGGGACAACGTGGCGTACGGCTTGCGCATGCGCAAGCTGCCGCGCGCCGAACTGGCGCCGGCCGTCGACGCCGCGCTCGCGATGGTCAAAATGCAAGCATTCGCGCAGCGACTGCCGTCGGAGTTGTCGGGTGGGCAGCAGCAGCGCATTGCGCTTGCCCGTTGCTTCGCGTTCCGTCCCTCGATCATCTTGCTCGACGAACCGCTCGGCGCGCTCGACAAGAAATTGCGCGAGCACATGCAACTGGAAATCCGGCGTCTGCACCAGGAGTTGGGCGCGACGTTCATCTACGTCACGCACGATCAGGATGAGGCGCTCACGCTGTCCGACCGCATTTGTCTGATGAATCAGGCGCGCATCGAGCAGATCGGTACGCCGACACAGTTGTACGACCGCCCGGCAACGCGCTTCGCGGCGGATTTCCTCGGCCATTCCAATTTGCTCGACGGCGTGGTCGAGCGCACGGACGATGGCCGTGTTGCGCTACGGGTGGGCGAGCGTTGGGTGCCGATCGGCCCGAGTCCCGACTTGCCCGCGGCGGGAGAGGCCAGTCTGCTGGTGCGCCCGGAGGCGGCGCGTCTGACGTCGCCCGAAGACGGCGCGCTTGCCGGCACGATTCGCCAGGTCGTTTTCGTGGGCTCGGATACGCGCGCCATTGTCTCGCTGGGACAGGGGGACGATGGGGCGCAGGGGGCCGACTTCACCGTGCGCTGCCCGCGCGACCTGACGCCGCGCGTCGGTGAGCGCGTTGGACTGGCGTGGGATCACGGCCGTGCGACGCTGCTCACGCGCTGAGCAAATTTCGTCAACGCCCTCGTCATCCGCTTCAGGAGTTTTTGTCATGTGGCTTGTTCAGCGCCTACCTCAGGCGGGGCCTCGTATTGCCTGGCCGCGACAGGTGGCCCGGTGGTTGCCGGCCTTGCCCGCGTTGCTGTTCCTCGTGGTGTTCTTCATCGTGCCGGTCGTCGAGATTCTGCAGGGCGGCCTCTACGATGCCGACGGCGTGCTGTCCGTCGCTCAGTTTGCCCGCATGACGCACTCGGCTGTGTACATCAAAGTGCTGGCTTCGACGTTCTGGATTGCGTTTCTCACCGCCGGGCTTTCTGTCCTGCTCGGTTATCCGGTGGCGTATCTGCTCGCGCGGTTGTCGGCGCGCTCGCGTGAGCGCTGGTTGCTATGGATCGTGCTGCCGTTCTGGACCAGTTATCTCGTCAAGACGTATGCGTGGATGCTGCTGCTCTCGAAGACCGGCCTGCTCACGGTCGTGGCCACGCATCTCGGGCTGATCGATAGCGCGGGCACGCTTGCGCCGTCGCTCACCGGTGTGCTGATCGGCATGGTGCACGCGATGCTGCCACTCGCCGTCATGACGATGTTGCCGATCATGCGCGGCATCAACATGCAACTGGTGCAAGCGGCGCAAACGCTCGGGGCCGACCGCGCGACGGGCTTCTTCACCGTTTTCCTGCCGCTGTCCGGGGCGGGCGCGGCGGCGGCCGGGTTGCTGGTCTTCATCACGAGCCTGGGCTTCTTTATCGTGCCCGCACTGCTTGGCTCGCCGCGCGAATCGATGGTGGCGCAGCTCGTCATCTCGTCGGTACTCGATCTGTTCGACCTGCGCTTTGCCGGCGCGCTCTCGAGCGTGCTGCTGCTGTGCTCGATTGTCGTGTTCTTCGTGTACGACCGCGTCGTGGGGTTATCGTCGCTCGCCGGCGAAGCGCCGGAACGCCGTGCGGGGACCGGTGGGCGCATGTTGCCCATGCTCATCGCCATTGGGCGGCTCGCGGGCAAGGTGTCGCTCTCGGGCGGACGCGCGCGGGCCGGGGGCGGCTTCGGTCTCAAGGCGTACACGGGGGCGGTCGTGTTCGCCCTGGTGTTGCCAATTGCGTTCGTGGTGCCGCTGGCCTTTACCAAGCAGTCGTTCGTGGCGTTTCCCCCGCAACTCTTCACAGTGAAATGGTTTGTGGCGTTCATCGAGTCGAGCGTGTGGCAGGCGGCGTTGCTGCGCTCGCTCGGCGTGGGCTTCGCCACGGCGACGCTTGCCCTCATCCTCGGTTTCGGCGCCAGCCTGGCGCTCGTGCGGCTGCCGTCGCGGTGGCGCAAGCCGCTGTTCGCCATGTTCATCGCACCGTTGATCGTGCCGCGCATCGTGGTCGCCGTCGGCTTGCTGTATTTGTTTGCGCGCTGGGGGCTCGCCGGCACCAATGCCGGTCTGGTCATCGGCCACACGGTGCTTGCGATTCCCTATGTCGTGGTCACGCTTTCGGCGAGCTTCAAGCGCTTCGACTGGCGGCTCGACGATGCCGCCAAGATGCTCGGTGCATCGGCCTTTACCCGCGTGCGCACCGTGTTGCTGCCGTTGCTCGCGGCGAGCCTGGGATCGGCATTCCTGTTCGCCTTCATCGTGTCGTTCGACGACCTGACCATCGCCATCTTCGTGTCTGGCGGCATCAACACCACGCTACCCAAGCAGATGTGGGACGACATCCAGTTGGCCGTCACGCCGACGCTGGCTGCCGTGGCGACCTCGCTGGTGTTTCTGATGGTGTTCATCGTCTGGCTGTCGTCGATCTTTAAACGCAAGCGCTATTGATATCTGCGGAACTCTGTATGTCCATGTCCAACGTTGCCCGAGTCGCGCCGGTGAATGCGCAGACGTTTTCTTCCGTGCATCCTTATACGAAGTACTTTCCCCAGCGGGCCGAGGGCGACCGGCTCGATGTCGTACCGCTGCTCTTGGCAGGACTCCACGGCACGTCGGCCAAGCCGGTCGTCGTGTTCGAGGGTGAAGCCATCGACCGGGCCCAGATGGCCGCGCGCGTGGGCGCCATGCAGGGCTGGCTTGCCGCGCAAGGCCTCGTGCCGGGCGACCGCGTGGCGGTGATGCTGGGCAACAGTGCGGCGCAGGTGGCGTTGATCTATGCGCTCATGCTTTCCGGTCTGGTGTGGGTGCCCGTCAACACGCGCCTGAAGGGCGACGGTATCGAATACCTGCTCGGCCACGCCAAGCCGACGCTGCTCATTGCCGAACCGACCTTCGCCGACGTGCTCGACGCGGGTGCCACCCTCGCGGCACAGCAGCCGGGGCACCACGGGACACGCGTCGTGCGTCACTGGCTCGCGGACGTCATGACCCAGGCCGCGGCGTACATGGGTAGCGCGCCGGCGGCGGCGGAGCTTACGCCCGCGTCGGTGCTGTGCATCATCTACACGTCGGGCACCACCGGCGCGCCCAAGGGGGTGCTGTTCACGCACCGCATGATGCGCATCGCCAGTGAGGCGGCGCTGCGCGTGGCCGACGCGCACGACGGCGACCGGCTGTTTCTGTGGGAGCCGCTGTGCCATATCGGCGGTGCCCAGATGCTGCTGCTGCCCTTTCTCGCCGATCTCGAGATGCACGTGGTGGAGCGTTTCTCGGCCAGCCGCTTCTGGCAGCAATGCGCCGCTGCGCAGGCCACGCATCTGCACTATCTCGGCGGCATCCTCGACATCCTCATGCAACTGCCGCGCGAGGCCCAGCCGGCGCAGAACTCATTGCGCGTGGCGTGGGGCGCGGGCGTGTCGGCGAGCGCCTGGCAAGCCACACGAGAGCGGCTGCAATGCGCGTTGCGCGAATGCTATGGGATGACGGAGTGCTCGAGCTTCGCCACCCTCAACGACGCGGATGTGCCGGGTGCCATCGGCCACGCCCTGCCGTGGCTGACGCTGGCGTTGCTCGACGACGCGGGACAGCCCGTGCCCGACGGCGAACCCGGTGAGATCGTGCTGTCGAGCGACGTGGAAGGCGTCTTCCTGCCAGGCTATCTCGATAATCCGGAAGCCACGTCGAAGGCGTTGCGCGACGGCAAGCTTTTCACGGGCGACAGTGCGCGGCGTGGCCCCGACGGCAGCCTGGTCTTCATCGGCCGGCGCACGGACAGCATGCGGGTGCGCGGCGAGAACGTGTCGGCCTGGGAAATCGAGCGTGTGTTTGCGCGACACCCGGCGGTGGTGGCCTGTGCCGCCATCGGCGTGGCAAGCGACATCGGGGAGCAGGATGTGATGCTTTACGTCCAGTTCCGCGACGGCCAGACACTGGACTGGACGGTACTCGCGCGATGGGCCGCCGACAAACTCGCCAGCTACCAGCGCCCGCGTTACTATCGCGCCACCGAAGGTTTCGAAACGACGCCTTCGGAGCGCATTCGCAAGCATCTTCTCTCGCGCGATACCTCGCAGGCGTGGGAGGTGACGGTGGCATCGTAACCCGTGAGGGCAGGGCGCTCGTCACCGGCGCGGCGACGATGACGGTAATTCTGGTGTTATCGGTATAAGATAGACTGTTATTTTCATGAGATAATTCGTCCCTGCCTGCCCCATTTCCTCGATATCGTGGCCACCACCAAGACACCCCGCACCCGCGCCAAAGCGGCAATCGCCAGCGAGATAGCTGCTGCTCCCGCCCCATCGACCGAATCCACGCTTTACGTGCAGTCCGTGGAGAAGGCGATGAAGGTACTGACGGCGTTCGACGGGTCGAAGCGCCATCTCTCGCTTTCGGAAATCGCCGCGGCCACGGGGCTGGACATCAGCGCGGCGCAGCGCTTCACCTTTACGCTCTCGGCGTTGGGCTATCTGCTCAAGGACGCGCAGAGCAAGAAGTACGAACTCTCGCCGAAGCTGCTGGACTTCACCTATCACTACCTCGTCTCGAACGAACTCGTGAGCCGCGCCGCTCCGTATCTTCAGCAACTCGCTGCGGAAACCGAGGAGGCGACGAACCTGACGGTGCGGCTCGACACGGACATTGTGTTCGTGCTGCGTATTGTGAGCCGCAGCGTGTTCAATGCGAACGTCATCGTCGGCTCGCGCCTGCCGGCCTATTGCACGGCACCGGGGCTGGCGTTGCTGGCTACGCTCGACGATGCCGAGGTCGACGACATTCTCGCGCGCACGAATCTCGTGCAGTTCACGCCGGCGACCGTGGCGCAGCCGCGCAAGATCAAGGAACGGCTCGCGCGCATTCGCAAGCAGGGATATGCGCACACGGAAGACGAATTCTTCATGGGCGACATTTCGACGGCGGCGGCCGTGGTGAACCAGGACGGCCGGGCCATCGGGGCGATCAACATTGCCGTGCCGCGCGTGCGGTGGAACGCCGAACGCGACGAACGGCGCTTCGCCGACCTCGTGATCCAGACGGCCGGCGCGTTGTCGGCGCGGCGGCGCCAGGAGAGCTGACGCCGCGTCAGTCGGCCGCCACGTGCACGATCTCGTCGTGCTTGTCGATCTCGCCGGGGGCGCGTTTTTTCAGCCGAATGAAGAGCAGCAGCGGCATGACGGCGATCGTGAGTGCCATCATGAGCCGGAAGTCGTCCAGGTAAGCGATCATCGCCGCCTGTCGCGTGACTTCCGCATTCAGGGCGGCCATCGCCGCGGCACCGTACGTCTGCACGTAAGCCTCCACCCCTTGTGTAAACGGCGTAATGCGCTCCGAGAGCACCGCGTGGTTGACCTGCGTGTTCTGGGTGAGCAGCGTCTGCACGACCGAGATACCGATACTGCTGCCGATGTTGCGCGACAGGCTGTAGATGGCGGCGCCGTCCGCGCGTAGCGTGCCGGCGAGCGTGGCAAACGTGACCGTGGTGAGCGGCACGAAGACGAAGCCCAGACCGAAGCCCTGAATGACCCCCGGCCAGACGATGTCCGACGGCCGCAGCGTGAGCGAGTAACCGGCCATCAGATACAGCGAATAGGCGGTCAGTGCGAAGCCGAAACCCAGCAGGTAGCGAACGTCGACCTTGCCGACCAGGCGTCCGACGATCAGCATGGCGGCCATGGTCCCCGCGCCGGAGGGCGCCGTCACCAGCCCGGTGAGAATCGCAGGGTAGCCGAACAGACTTTGCAGCATCGGCGGGAGCAGGGCGCGCGTGGCGTAAAGAATGATGCCGACGACGAAGATGTAGACGACGCCCGTGTTGAAGTTTCGGTCACGCAGCAACGCGCGGTCGAAGAACGAATGCTCGCCGGCCGTCCACGTGTGGACGACGAAGTACGCAAAGCAGATGATGGCGCCGAGCATCTCCAGCCAGATCTCGGTGGCGTTCAGCCAATCCTGCTGTTCCCCGCGATCGAGCAGCAGTTGCAGCAGGCCGATGGCCAGACTGAGGGTGACGAAACCGAGCACATCGAATTTCCCGGCCTTCTGCTCCGGCGGCTCTCTGAGATAAGCGGCAATACCGAGGAACGCGATCAACCCGATGGGCAGGTTGATGTAGAACACCCAGCGCCAGTTGTAGCTGTCGGTAAGCCAGCCGCCGAGTGACGGGCCGAGAATTGGCCCGACCATCACGCCCATGCCGAACACCGCCATCGCCGAGCCGTGCTTGTGCGGCGGGTTGATGTCGAGCATGGTCGCCTGCGACAGCGGCACGAGCGCCGCGCCGCAAATCCCCTGGAACAGCCGTGCGGCCACGATTTCCGTGAGCGAATGCGCCATGCCGCACAAGGCCGAGGCGATCGTGAAGCCGGCGACGGACCACAGGAAGACGCGCCGGCGACCGAAGCGCGCGCAGAGCGTGCCGGTGAGCGGCGTGGCGATGGCGGCCGCCACGATATAGGACGTCAATACCCAGGTGATGGAGTCCTGCGAGGCGGAAAGACTGCCCTGCATGTGGGGGAGTGCCACGTTGGCGATGGTGCTGTCGAGTGTCTGCAACACCGTCGCGAGCATGACGGACAGGCTGACGAGCGCGCGATGCTTGCCCGGATCGTCAGCTGTTTGGGGGGATGCCACGGTCATTCTTTTATTGGATCGTGAGGGTTATCGCGACGCGCCGGTGACGGGCATTCGGCTTCGGCGCGCGTCAGGTTCGTCAGCACCTTGCCCAGTAAGCGCGACAGTTCGGTCCGTTCAGCCGGGGTGAGGTCGGCCAGCGCTTCGCGTTCGGTCGCGTTGGCGAATGCGACGATCATGTCGATCTTGGCCTCCGAGGCCTCCGTCAGATAGAGCAGGTGCGCGCGTTTGTCGTTCGGATCCCGTTCGCGCCGCACGAGTCCCTTGTCCCTGAGCCGGTCCAGCAGTCTCACCAGCGCCATCGGCGTCAACTCCATGCGTTCGGCCAATTCGGCCTGTGTCTGGACCCCATAGCGATGCAACATGACCAGCACGCGGCATTGCGCGCGCGTGAGGTCGAAGTTGCCGCGGGCACGCCGGTCGAACAGGCGCGAATGAACGCGCGCGACGTCATGTACCAGCGTGCCGAAACGGGAAGACCAATCGATTTTCGGCATATCGGAAGGTGCGCCGGGGTCGCCTTCGGGGAGTCCCGGCAAGGTCAATTAGTAAACAGGTTTATTATTTTGCCAGACACTTTCTTCGGACTGCAACTGTCGCAAATAGGTGACACCCATACTCGACGGCCGAAGGCGCCGAAATGGGGTCGGCCGGTTTCGCTCGGTGTGACGCGGGTTCGCGGGCGGTGGGCACAATCCCCGGACAGACGCTGTTGCGCCGCCCGTGAAAATCTGAAAAAGCCAAGAAAAATAAGCACTTGACACTTCGCCTTGGCGGATCAAGAAAGGATATGTGCGATGTATCGGCGAGCACGCCAGTGCATGGCACTCATCCTCTATTGACCTTAAGGAGTATCAATCATGTTTGACCTCGCCCAAGCCTCGGATGTCCTGTCCATCACCCCGACCGACCTGTCGTCCGGTCAGCGCCGTCCCACGTCGTTGCCGGCTGCGGTGCGCGCGCCGGCGGCCGATCTCGATACGATGCGAGAAGAGCGTCTGCCCTTCATCGTCACCATCGCGAGCGACGACGCAGCGTTGCGCGACGCCGTCGCCATGCGTCAGGCCGCCTACGGCCGCCACCTTCCCGATCTGGCCGCCACGTTGAGCGAGCCGGAGCCCAGCGACCGCGAGCCGGGGGCCATCGTGCTCGTGGCGCGCGCGCGGCTCGACGGCGCGGTCCTTGGCACAATGCGTATCCAGACCAACCGTTACCAGCCGTTGCATCTCGAGGATTCGGCGCCGTTGCCCCAGTGGCTGGACAGCGCCGCGTTGGCCGAGGCGACGCGTCTGGGCGTGGTAGCCGGGCCCGCCGGACGTGTCGTCAAGACGGCGCTGTTCAAGGCCTTCTATCAGTATTGCCTGCTGTCCGCGGTCGACTGGATGGTGATTACGGCGCGTCCGCCGCTGCATCGGCAGTATGAAGCCCTGATGTTTATCGACGTGTTCCCGTCGCAAGCCCTGATCCCGATGGCACACGTCGGCGGCATCGGACACCGCGTGCTGGCGCTGGACGTGGCGCAGGCACGCACGCGTTGGCAGGCGGCGGAGCATCCTTTGTTCGCCTATATGTGCCTCACCCATCATCCCGACCTGCGGCTGGGGGTGCCGGGAATGCAGGACGTTGTGCGGGCGTCATCGGGCGAAGCCAGTGTTGGCGCGCATTTGCGGGATTTATCTTTTGGCGGCGACGCGGTACGATGCGGTGCATCAGGCTTCAGCTTGTCGGTGTAATGCCGTTATTCGAACTAACGTTATCCCGTCGCCTGCCGCATTCGGTCTTTTGGGCGATGGCGATAACGCGCAAGGCGGGCAAAAGAGACCTGCCCGTGTCGGCCTGCATCGGGGTCGCACGGGCCAGGGCCGGCCCGGCCGGCAGGGCGTGCCGAGGGGTACGCCCTGCCCGGCGAAGCTCGCGGGGGCGACCAATAAGATAAGGGCTTAAGATTTCTATGGCGGGGGAACTCGGCAACGAGCGTGACGATTACAGCCGCAATTCGACCGATTTCGCCGACGAGTGGGCGGAACGCTCCGGTTCGCGGCGCCGTTGGCGCGTGAGCGCGCGGCTCGACGAGCTTTTTCGTACGATTTCGCTGTACGCCGTTCCCGCGGCCATCATGCTGCTCTCGGGCCTGGTGCTGATGTTCCAGGAGAGCCAGTACGCCGTGCGGGGAGAAACATCGTTGACCTTTCAGGCGAAAGGCGATGTACCCGCGACGTTCGGCCCGCCGATGGTGCAGGGCGTCCTCGAGCGCGCGCCCGCCGTTCGGCAGTTCAGCACGCATCTGTCCGAGGCGCCGGTGTGGTTCCGGGTCACCGTGCCGCCCGTGGGCGCTGCCCAACATACGGTCATCGAATTTCCCTCGCGCCATGCGCAAACGCTGATCTGCTGGCGCAACCCCGACGCCCCGGCCATCGGACGCGCGGACCGCAGCGCCGTGCGCGGGGCGATCCGAATGTCGAAAGCGGGCTTTGCGATCGATCTCGGGCAACTCGTCGCGCCGGTGACACTCCTGTGCGAGGGCACATTCTCCGGGCCGGCGCATCTCACGCTGGTCGCCTGGCCGGCGTCCGAACTGAATGTCTCCGAACGCGAGTTCCATCGCAGCAACGGCTTGCTCGAAGGCGGTCTGTTGACGCTTTCGGCATTCGTGCTCGTCACCGCCATCATCAACAAGGAATGGCTCTACGTCCTGTTCGCGGCGTGGCTGATCGGCAACTTGCGGCTCGCGGCGAACTCGCTCGGGGCCGACACGCAATGGCTGGAACGCGCCATTCCGACCGACCTTGACGCTCTGGTGCGCAAGGCGACATTCGCCATCTACTACGTGCTGACGTATTCACTGTTCACGCAGCTCTTCAAGCGGGAGTTGCGCCGCATCGGCTGGCGGTGGATGGTGATGGTGCTGCAATGGGCCGGCGTGGTGCTCTGCTGCGCGGCCATCGCATTGCCGTATGCGCATTTCATCCCCGTGCTGTGGGTTGTGGCCGCCCTGGGCATCGCCATCGTCCTGGTGCTGCTGACCCGCATTCTCGTGCTGACGCGCTCGCGGGTCGCGATGTGGTACAGCGCGTCGCTGTCGATCGTCCTGTTTGCCACGTTTTCCGAAGTGATCGCCGCCGCGTTCAATGCGCGCGCGTTGGCGACGGCGTTCAACAGCGTGACCGCGGCGCTGTTCTCGAGCCTCATGGCGGCGCTGGCCATTGCCGAGCAGATGCGGGCCGAGCACCAGGGCAAGCTCGAAGCCCAGACCGAACTGCGCAACGCCTACGACGTGACGCCTGTCGGCCTGTTCACCCTCGACGATCAGGGTGTTTTCGTTCGTGGCAACGCGGCGTTGCACACCATGCTGGGCATTCCCAATACCGAAGGGCGAACGTTCCGCTGGGACCAGTACTTCGGCCAGAGCACCTGGCGCATGCTGCTCGATGTCGCGCAGCACAGCGAGGAATCGGAACTCGAAATTCTCTCGCTGCCCCGCGACGACGGCCGCACCAGCCGCTATCTCGTCAAGGCGATTTTCTCCGCAGGACGCATCGAAGGCTCGTTGCAGGACATCACCGAACGGGCTCGCACGATGGAGCAATTGCGCTATCTGGCGGAGAACGACCCGCTCACCGGCGTCTCGAACCGGCGCGGCATCGAAAAGGCGCTGGCCGAGGCCATCCGTACCTTATCCGACGCCAGGCCGGCGGCATTGGCCTATCTGGATCTGGATCGGTTCAAGCTAGTCAACGATCTCTTCGGCCATGCGGCGGGCGATGAGGTGTTGCGCCAGGCATGCGATCGGATGCGAGCACGCTTGTCGACGGATCAGAGCGTGGGGCGCACCGGCGGCGACGAGTTCATCGTGGTGTTTCGCGATGCGACGATCAAGGAGGCGGCCGCCGTGGCGCGCCGTCTGGTCGACGCGATTTGCGGCGAGCCTTATCAGATTGGGGAGCGCGCCTTTCAGGTGCGCGCGTCGGCCGGGGTCATCGAGCTGACCGCCGATATGCGGGTGCCCGACGCGATTTCATCGGCCGACCGCGCCTGTCGCGAGGCCAAGAAGAGTCGCCGGGAGTTGGTGGTCTATGAGCGCGGGGCGGCGGCATTTCGTGAGCGCCTCGCCGAATTGCGGTTGATCGATGCGCTCGACGCCGGACTCACGCCCAACACGCTGTTTCTCGAAATGCAGCCGATCATGGAGATGGCGTCGCCCGGCGAGTCGCTCAACTTCGAGGTGTTGCTGCGCATGCGCGATTCCGACGGCAACATCGTACCGGCCTCGCGTGTCATCAGCGCGGCCGAGGAGAACGGCAGCATCGGCATGATCGATAAATGGGTACTGACGAACACGCTCGCCTGGATCGACCTGAACCGCGACCGTCTCGCAAAAACACGGTTTGTGTGTGTCAATCTGTCGGGGGCGTCGCTCAACGACGAACATTTCATTCGGGACATCTTCACCACGCTGGCGGCCCATGAGCGTGCCGTCGGGTTGCTGTGCATCGAGATCACGGAAACCGTGGCGCTGCACGATCTCGACAATACGCGTCGCTTTGTCGATCGGATTCACCAACTGGGCGGACGCATCGCGCTGGACGACTTCGGTGCGGGCTTCAGTTCTTTCTCATACCTGAAGGATCTGGCGGTCGACGCCATCAAGATCGACGGCGCGTTCGTGAAAAGCATGGCGGCGCATCCGGCCAATCTGGCGATCGTCGAAGCGATTGTGGCGCTGGCGAAGAATCTCGGGATTCGCAGCGTCGCGGAGTGGGTGGAAGACACCGCAACGCTCGAAGCCTTGTCGGAACTGGGGGTCGACTATGTTCAGGGCTTTCTGATTGCGCGCCCGCAAACGCCCGAGGCTATCCTGGCCGCCGACTCGGCCGTCAGTTTCGTTCGCGATCCCCAACTGGCATCTTTGCTGCTCGAGTTGGGGGATGCGTTCTACCCGCGTCATCGCAGCAACTCGGCATTGCACTGATTCGATTCTCCCGACGCGACGCTTCGACAGTCCGTCGGCGAGGTGCGTCCGTTAGCCGATAAAAGTCGCATCAGTCGACGATTTGTCGTGCGAATTATCCGTATTTTTCGCAATACTGTATTGCCCGCGCGATTCCCGCCCGGCACTCGATCCGCAGTGCCCAATATGCCGGAAACCCCCATGAATCGGGCGTTTCCGCGTCAAGTCATTTTTTTCGGGGCGTCATCAAAACGTAACCCGAAGTAAGAATTCCAATTGGAATAAATCTTGTCCCCGGTAAAGGCCGGGTGGCAGAATCAACGCATCGACGTGGTGGAGCGCATCCTCCATGCGCCGGTGAGCCGTATCCGTGGGTGGGGCATGACGCGGAATGCAATGCGGCGCATCGGCGTCCGGCAAATGACAGGCACGCGATATGCAACGGGGTTAGGAACGCGCACATTCACGAGATGCGCGCGGCGCAACCGTAGGACCTAGCCAGAACAACGACAATGATCTCGACGCTTCTCAAACTCGTCTACCGCTACAGCCATACAGCGAAGTGGCGGCACAACGAACGCCTCTGGCCGCACGCGCGCATCGAGCGCGATGCCATGGGAGCCATCGAGCGCTTTACGTGGCGCTCGCGCCGGGTGCCACTCGTTCGGCGCGCCGAATTGCAGCGCCTGCGCCGCTTGCCGTGCCACATCATCGCCAGCGGCCCATCGGTTGCCGATATCGATTATGAAGCGCTGCCGATGCATCACGTCATGGGCGTGAATGGGGCCATCGCGCTGACCGACCACGCGCCGGTCAAATTCAATTTCTACTGCATTCTCGACGCCGGTTTCGTGCGTCAGCGTCCGGACCTGGCGCGCCGCGTCGTGGCGCGCGATCTGGTGTTGTTCGTCACGCCGGTCGTGCTCGCCCGTTTGCTGGACACGTTCCCGGCGTCGGCGTTCGGGTGCCGTTTCTATCTTGTAGACGATATTTTCAAGCGCGGGATGGAGGCGGCTAGGACGCCCGAAGCGCTGCGCGCGAACCCGCAGGTTGGGGCAAGCGCGGCGTTCCAGGGCGAGCAGGGCCGCCTCGGGTACAGCTTCGATCTCGACCATGGCTTCTTCCACGGTGGCACCGTCGCGTATTTTGCACTCCAGGTGGCGACGTGGCTGGGCTTCACCGAGGTGTACCTGCATGGGGTCGACTTGCGCGACGCCGCGCAGACGCCACGGTTCTACGAGACCCTGCAAACGCGTGCGCCGACGCGGTTGGACGTGGAGTTCTCCAGCCTGATCGAGCCGTCGTTCCGCCACGCGTCGGCGGTCTTGCGCGCACGCGGTGTGCGCGTCGAGAACCTGTCGCAAGCGAGCGCGCTGGGGGACGACATCTTCGCCAAAGTCGACTGGCGCGCGCTGCGTCGCCGGAACCTGAGTCTGGTCGTACCGGACGCGAGCGGCGAGAGCGCCGGTCTCGGCAGCATGCCGACGTGGCGCTCGACCGGCACGCACGGTCGGCCGTAACGTCTGCCACGCGCGGCACCCAGGTCAGCCGATGCGCGAAAGTCCTTGCCGAGAGGGCCTCCGCACGGTGGTCTACCTGCTACAATCGCACTCCGGGTTTTCCTGAAGCACGAGCGATTATGGGGTTTGGCTGGTTCGGACTGTCGACGTTTTGGTTGCTGGCGTTGTGCTGGCCTGGCGTGCGGGGTCTGCTTGGCGGTGAGATACGAATCTTCGGCCCCGGCACGCTGCGCATGCTGCTCGGTATACCGCTCGCGATCGGATCGAGTGCCACGCTCGCCGCGCTGACGGGCGGGGAGGGCAACACCGCGGGTGGCAGCGTCGGCCAATCCCTGTCTCACGGCTTGCATGTCGCGTTGGGCGGTACGCTCGCGATGGGCGTGGCCAGCTTCGTCCTGCTCTTTTCCCTTCCGCTGGTCTTCGGCACCACTTGGTGGGGCATGTTCGCGCGCGGCAAATCGTCCGACGACGATATCGAGGCGCCCGGCTACGAATCGCGTTTCGATGGCGCCGCCCGCGAGCCGGCGCGGGGTCTCTCGCACATGTCGTTCGACACGAGTGAGCGTGGTGAGCGTGGTGAGCGTTTCACGCCCACGCTCGGACAAGGGCATCACGATGTCGGTAGCCTGAGGGAAGACCCGGTGCCGCGCCGCCGTGGTCTGGCGGCACAGCCGCGCTGGAAGTTGTCCGACGAGGAGCGCGCGCGGCTCGACGCCATGCGACCGCCGCCGTTGAGGGTGCCGGGTGCGCCGCGCACCGAGCCGTCGTTTGCGAATGGCGCGCGACTTCGTCCGACAGGCAAGGGCGCCTCGGTGGGACGTGCAGGGACCGCCGTGGCTGCCACCGTCGCCTCCGCAGCGACCACGAGGGCGAGCGGGGCTTCCTTATCTGCGGCTTCGGTCAGGACCGCGACATCGGTTGCGTCGACCGCTCCCTCTAGTGTTGCTGCGCCGCTCACGGCAACCAAGGCAGGCATGCCCGCGAAGCCGCCGATGCCCGCCGATCCGCTGAATTCGACGTCGATTTCTGGGGCGACGGGATATCGCCGCCCCGTGGGCGTCGCGCCCGCCCATCTGCGCGGCACGATCGTGCATAGCCCGTTCCGCAAGCCGCAGCTCGGGCTTGAAGAAATGCCGCCACGGGGGGCGCCGCCTGTCCCGTCGTCCCCGGCGGATGCCGGGATGCCGGCGATCGTCGACACGTCGGCCAACGTTGCGGCGTCGGGCGCTGTCGCGCCTCGCCCGGCGGCGCCTGCGATGCGGGGGGCCGCGTCCTGGTCCGCGACCGATGCCGCCTCACCGCTTTGCGCGGCCGTCTCCGCATTTTCGCCCGTCGATTTGTCGGCGAAGGACGTTGACGCACCCGTCTTCGAAGCCTTGCCGCCTGCCCCCACCTCGGAGGTGCTGGCCCAACAAGCGGCCGCGCGTGCCGCCGAACAGGCGCGCGTGCAGGCCTTGGCCGTGCTGCGCGACGAGGCGCAAGCGTTGCTTCGCGACTTGCGTCAATGGACAGCATCCGACACGGCGCAGGCAACTGATGCACCCGCGTTGGCATCGGCGTATCCGGCGACCACCGTCGATCGCCGGGAAAGCGTCGCGGTAGACGAGGAACGCTTGAGCATGGAAGTGGCGAACGTTATCGAACCCGTCGCCATTGCGAAAGCCATGCCGGTGTCGGCCGCGTCCGACCCATCGCCACCGGCCGCCGGGCGCGTCGACATGACCGCTGCGGCGCCGTTCGCACCCGATTCGCCTTCTGCCCCTGCGGCTTCGACGCCACATCGTCCGTTCGTCTTTGCGGATGTGTTGGCCAACGTCGAAGCTTTCGATGTGCCGAAGGACGTGCCGATCGACGTACCTTTCGATGTGTCACACAACGCCACGCGCGACGAACCGGGCTACCGGGCAGAGGACGCTGCATCCGTAGACGTACCCGACGCGCTGGAGGCCGAAGCGTTAGCGTCGAAGCCGCATTATGTCTTGCGTGCCGACGGCACCTGGGCACGCGCTGAAGCGTCTCCCCATCCCGGCCATCCGGCCTACGCACCGTTGACGCACGACGACGCCATCTCGTCATCGACGCCCACCATGCCGTCGCCCGCGGCCGCCGTGCCTGCCATTCCGGCGTTCGCCGCGTCACCGCCGTTCGGCATGGCGACGACGGCTGAGCCGCGCGCCGCCAGCTTCTCGGGGAACACCCCCTACGAACTTGCGCCGCCCCGCGTCGTCATCGATTACGACTTGCCGTCGCTCGACCTGCTGTCGCCTGTGACGTCGCTGGATGTCGCCAATGTCGTTTCGGACGAAGCGCTCGCGGCCGTGAGCCAGTTGATCGAGCAGCGTCTGGCCGAATTCAAGGTGCCGGTCACGGTGGTGGGCGCGTCGGCCGGCCCGGTCATCACGCGTTTCGAAGTCGAGCCGGCGGTGGGGGTGCGCGGGGCGCAGGTCGTCGGACTCGTACGGGATCTGGCGCGAGCGCTGGGCGTGACGTCGATCCGCGTGGTCGAGACGATTCCCGGCAAGACCTGCATGGGACTGGAACTGCCCAACGCGCAGCGGCAAATGATTCGCCTGTCTGAAATCCTGACCGCCCCCGTGTTCGACACCCATCGCTCGCACCTTGCGCTCGCCATGGGCAAGGACATCACGGGTGAGCCCGTCGTGGCCGATCTGGCGCGTGCACCGCACCTGCTGGTGGCGGGCACGACCGGCTCGGGCAAGTCGGTGGCCGTCAACGCGATGATCCTGTCGTTGCTCTACAAGGCAACCCCGGACGACGTGCGCCTCATCATGATCGATCCGAAGATGTTGGAGCTATCCGTCTACGGTGGCATTCCGCATTTGCTCGCTCCGGTCGTGACCGACATGAAGCAGGCGGCGCATGCCCTGAACTGGTGCGTGGGCGAGATGGAAAAGCGTTACCGGCTGATGTCCGCGCTTGGCGTGCGCAATCTGGCCGGATACAACGAGAAGATCGATGCCGCACGCGCGGCGGGCGACAAGGTGCGCAACCCGTTCTCGCTCACCCCGGACGCACCGGAGCCGCTGGACCGTCTGCCATTCATCGTCGTGGTCATCGACGAGTTGGCGGATCTCATGATGGTGGCGGGCAAGAAGATCGAAGAACTGATCGCACGGCTGGCGCAGAAAGCGCGCGCGGCGGGCATTCACCTGATTCTCGCGACGCAGCGGCCTTCGGTTGACGTCATTACCGGCCTCATCAAGGCGAACATCCCGACGCGGGTGGCCTTTCAGGTGTCGTCGAAGATCGATTCGCGCACGATTCTCGACCAGATGGGCGCGGAATCGTTGCTGGGGCAGGGCGACATGCTGTTCCTGCCGCCGGGCACGGGGTATCCGCAACGTGTGCATGGGGCGTTCGTTGCCGACGACGAGGTGCATCGCGTCGTCCAGCACTGGCAGCAATATGGCGAACCGGACTACGATGAAGCGATCCTCGCGGGCGACCCGAGCGAGGCCGCTTCCGCCGATCTGTTCGGCGAATCGTCGGGCGATGCCGAGGCCGATCCGCTCTACGACGACGCGGCGGCATTCGTGCTGAATTCCCGTCGCGCCTCGATCTCCGCGGTGCAGCGGCAATTGCGTATCGGCTACAACCGCGCCGCCCGTCTCATCGAGCAGATGGAAACGGCTGGACTCGTCAGCCCGATGGGGCGAAACGGCGCGCGCGAAGTGATTGCACCGGGCGAGTAATCGCCATCCCTTACACCTGCCTTACGACCCGCCCTCCGAGTCGAACTCTTTGGCACTCCGTGCCGATCTCAAGACACGCGCCACCCGTGGCGCGTGCCGTCAAACCCCTTGGAAACCCGCGCCAATCGGCGATAGCAGCGCGTATACCCTCGCGAGCGTAGGGGTATTCCCGCCTTTGCGGGCAAAACTCAGCGAACACATAATCGGCGCGCTAGCTTGGTCGTTCAACGCGTGCGGTACGGCATCGCCCTGACACGAATTACAACATCGGGGGGATGCGGCGGGGGGAAGTCGACTCGCGCGTCGCGCATTCTACGGCAGGGCCTGCGACATCAGGAAATCGCAGCAGAAAAGCGTCATATCGAAACGCATCGCACCGAAGGAGACCCTTATGCAATTCCGATTCAAGGTCATGGCTGGCGCCGTGGCATTTGCCCTGTCCGCCTCGATGGCTGTGGCGGCCGATCCGATCAAGATTGGCGTATCCGGCCCGTTCACCGGCGGCTCGTCGTCGATGGGCGTTTCCATGCGCGACGGCGTGCGTCTCGCCGCATCGGAAATCAACAAGTCGGGTGGCGTGCTGGGCCGCCAGATCGTGCTGGTCGAGCGCGACGAAGAAGCGAAGAACGAGCGCGGCGTGCAGGTCGCGCAGGAACTGATCAACAAGGAAAAGGTGGTCGCGACCGTCGGCTTCATCAATACCGGCGTGGCGCTTGCCTCGCAGCGTTTCTATCAAGACGCCAAGATTCCGGTGTTCAACAACGTGGCGACGGGTACGGTCATCACCCAGCAATTCAAACCGCCTCAGTACGCCGATAACTATGTCTTCCGCAACTCGGCCAAGGACAGCATCCAGGCGCCGATGATCGTGGAAGAGGCGATTACGCGCCGTGGCTTCAAGAAGCCGGCGATTCTCGCGGACTCGACCAACTACGGCCAGCTCGGCCGCGAGGATCTGGAAAAGGCGCTCGCCGCCAAGGGCATCAAGCCGGTGGCCGAAGAGAAGTTCAACATCAAGGACGTCGACATGACGGCCCAGTTGCTCAAGGCCAAGCAGGCCGGCGCTGACGTCATCCTCACGTACGGCATTGGCCCGGAACTGGCGCAGATCGCCAATGGCATGGCCAAGCTCGGCTGGAAGCTGCCGCTGGTCGGTAGCTGGACGCTCGCGATGTCGAACTACATCGACAACTCGGGGGCGAACGGCGAAGGTGCCCGCATGCCGCAAACGTTCATTCAGGAACCCAACACGCCGAAGCGCAAGGCCTTCATCGACGCGTACCTGGCCATGTTCAAGCCGAAGAACAATCGCATTGACTCGGCGGTGTCGGCGGCGCAGGGCTACGACTCGATCTACTTGCTGGCTGCGGCCATCAAGCAGGCCGGCAGCACCGATGGCCCGAAGGTACGTGCAGCGCTCGAAGATCTGAAGGCACCGGTCGACGGCGTGGTCACGACCTACGATCACCCGTTCACGCATGACGATCACGACGCCATCACCGCCAATATTCCGGTGATGGGCGAAGTGAAGGGCGGCCGTGTCGTGTATGCCTACGACAGCGATCTGAAGGCGGGCAGCAAGGTCCGCGAGAAGGCTGCGAAGTAACTCGCCCTCCCACCCCCTTGCATTTCGGTTGCGCTTTGCAGCCATGACGGATGAACAACGGCGCGCGTTGCTTGCGATCCGGGCCCCTGGCAACGGGGTGTCCGGGGGCAGCGCGCGCGCCGTCTGCTCAACCGGGCCATGCACCGGCACTCGGGACCGGCGCGCGGCACACGTCTCGAATACCTCCCGTGCATCGCTCGTAGGCTCGCACTCGCGAGAGAGGACCGCATGACCATCCTGATTCAACTCATCTACAGCGGTATCGCGCTGGGGATGATCTACGCCGTGATCGCCTTCGGTTACCAACTGACGTTCGCGACGTCCGGCACGCTGAACTTCGGCCAGGGCGAATCGCTGATGCTCGGCGCACTGGTCGGCCTGACACTGGTCGATACCCTGGGTCTGAATTACTGGCTGATGATCCCCATCGTCTGCCTGTTCGGTCTCGTGCAAGGGGCGCTGGTCGAGCGCATCGGCGTGAAGCCTGCCTTGCGGATCAAGTCGGAGTTCGGCTGGATCATGTCGACGATCGCGTTGGGCATCATCTTTCGTAACGTCGCGGAAAACGTTTGGGGACGCGACGATCTCAAGTTTCCTTCGCCGCTGCCCGAGTCGCCCATCCACCTGTTCGGCGCAAACGTGTTGCCGATGGAGCTGCTCGTCGTGGTCGGCGCGCTGCTCATGATGGCCGCCGTCGAGTTCTTCAACCGGCGCTCGATTTATGGCAAGGCGGTGGTGGCCACGTCCAACGACCGCGACGCCGCCGGTCTCATGGGCATCAACACCAGTCTGGTCATCACGTTCTCGTATGCGCTGTCGTCCATGGCGGCCGCGTTTGCGGGCGTGCTCGTCGCCCCGCTCACGCTCACCGGCGCCACGATGGGCGCGGTGCTCGGGCTCAAGGCGTTCGCCGTGGCGATTATCGGCGGACTGTCGAGCGGGATGGGCATGCTCGTGGGTGGCGTGATTCTCGGCATCGCCGAGACGACGACCGCGTTCTACATTTCGACCGGCTACAAAGACGTGCCGGGTCTCGTACTGCTGCTGCTCGTGCTGGCCGTGAAGCCGGCGGGCCTGTTCGGCAAGACCGCCATCAAGAAGGTGTAACCATGACCGCTCAGACCTCCACCGCACGCGGGGCCCGCGATCTCGGCGGCCTGCGCGTGACCACGACGCTGGCTGCCATCGTGGGCATCGTTGCGCTGTTCGGTTTTCCGATGGCCATCGGCAATCCTTATTACATCCACATGATCGAGACGATCATGATCTACGCGATCCTGCTGTTCGGGCTGGATATCGTCGTGGGTTACACCGGGCAGGTGTCGCTGGGCCATGCGGGCCTGTTCGGCATCGGCGCCTACGTGGCGGGGGTGTTCTTCACCAAGCTCGGACTCACGCTCTGGCTCGCGCTTCCGGCCTCGATCCTGATTACGGCCGCGTTCGGCGCCGTGCTCGCTTTGCCCGCGCTACGGGTCATCGGCCCGTATCTGGCGATGGTGACGCTCGCGTTCGGCACCATCATCCAGATTCTCATCAACGAGATGGATTTCCTGACCGACGGGCCCATGGGCATCACGCTCACGAAGCCACTCGTCGGGGGGCATCCGATCAATGAGACCGAGTACTACTGGCTGGTGGCCGCGTTGCTGCTGGCGAGCATGCTCGTGGCGCACCGGATTCTCAAGTCGCATCTCGGGCGGGCCTTCGAGGCGTTGCGGGATTCACCGGTGGCGTCGGACTGCATGGGCGTGTCGGTGTATCGCTACAAGGTGTATGCGTTCGTGATCAGCGCCGGATTCGCCGGCCTGGCGGGCAGTCTGTACGCCTACTCGGAGCAGTACATCTCGCCGAACACGTATAACTTCGAGCTGACGATCCTGTTCCTGCTCGCCGTCATCATGGGCGGGCGCAAGACGCGCAGCGGCGCGTTGTTAGGCGCGGCGATCGTCGTCTTGTTGCCGCAATTGCTCGACGACATCGGCACCTTCCGAATCGTCGCGACAGCCATCGCCGCGGTGACCGCCGTCGTGGCGGTGACCGCCATCGCCCGCGGGCGCACCTCGCTCGCCAAGGCGGCGGTGCCGATCGTGGGGACGGCGGCCCTGGCCGGCGTAACCTGGTGGCGCGACAGCATCACCGACTGGCGCCTGACGATCTTCGGGCTGATGATTCTATTTGTCGTGTACTACCTGCCGGACGGCATCATCGGCTTCGTGCGCTCGCGCATTCTGCATCGCCGTCGCACGTTGACCGTCTCGGCCACGCAAATCGACGAGTCGGTCGACGGCGAGCGCGACCCGGTCCTGACAGCGGCGGCGGGCGGTCCCGACGAACTGCTCAACGTGCGCCAGTTGCTCATGCAGTTCGACGGCCTGAAAGCGCTCAATCAAGTGGATCTGAGTGTGAAGCGCGGCACCATTCACGGGTTGATCGGCCCGAACGGCTCGGGCAAGAGCACGATGATGAACGTGCTCACGGGCATTTACGTGCCGACGGCGGGCAGCATCGAGTTCGCGGGTCAGTCGCTTGCGGGGCGCTCGTCGTCGGATATTGCGCTCTCGGGCGTGGCCCGTACGTTCCAGAACGTGCAGTTGTTCGGCGAAATGACGGCGCTGGAAAACGTGCTCGTCGGCTTGCATCACACGTTCGGCGCGACGCTGATCGATGTATCGCTGCGTCTGCCGCGTTACAAGCGCGAGGAAGGGGCGGCACGGGCCCGGGCGATGCGACTGCTCGACTTCGTGGGGCTGGCGTCGCTCGCCGACGAGGAGGCGCGCAACCTGCCGTATGGCAAGCAGCGTCTGCTCGAAATCGCGCGCGCACTGGCACTCGATCCGCGTCTGCTGTTGCTTGACGAGCCGGCCGCCGGTCTGACGGCCCCCGACATTCGTGAATTGCTCACGATCATCCGCAAGATTCGCGACCACGGTATTACGGTCATCCTGATCGAGCACCACATGGACGTGGTGATGAGCACGTGCCAGACGGTCTCCGTGCTCGACTTCGGACAGAAGATCGCCGAGGGCCTGCCGGCGCAGATCCAGGCCGATCCGAAGGTGATCGAAGCGTATCTGGGCGGCGCATCGACGGCGCACTGACGACATTCGCGCATGCGGCGCACGGCGGGGACGATGCCCTGCGCCGCAGCCACGACGGACAAACGGAACCACTATGCTTTCCATTCGTAATCTGCAAGCCGGCTACGGCAAGGTGCAGGTGCTGCACGGCATCGACATCAATGTGCCGAGCGGCCAGGTCGTCACACTCATCGGATCGAACGGCGCGGGCAAGACGACGACCATGCGTGCCGTGTCCGGCATGATCAAGCCGACGGCAGGCGAGATCACGCTGGGTGACAAGCGTATCGACGGACTCGACTCGCATCGCATCGCCAAGCTTGGCCTGGCGCACTCCCCCGAAGGCCGACGCGTGTTCTCGACCATGTCGGTGATGGACAACCTGCGCCTGGGTGCCTTTCCGCGTCTGACCGGTAGCCGCCCACGCGGCGATGTGGCGGCCGATCTGGAGCGCGCGATGGACCTGTTCCCGCGTCTGAAAGAGCGGCGTAATCAGTTATCCGGCACGCTGTCGGGCGGCGAGCAGCAAATGCTCGCCATGGCCCGCGCGGTGATGCTGCGCCCCGATATCGTACTGCTCGACGAGCCGTCGATGGGGCTGGCGCCGATCCTGGTCGACGAGGTCTTCCGCATTATCAGCAACCTGAAGTCGGAGGGCGTGACGATGCTGCTCGTGGAGCAGTTCGCCGCGGCCGCGCTGGCCGTGGCCGACTATGGCTACGTGCTGGAGAACGGCCAGATTTCCGTGCACGGCCCGGCGGAAAACCTGCGCAACGACGACAAGGTGCGCGCCGCCTATCTCGGCGGCAGTCACTGACCTTTGCCGGCGTACCTCGCTCAGTAGGTGGCGGAAAGCTCGCGTAGCGTGTTGAACGTCTCGCGCAGTTCGGTCCGTAGCGTGGCCACGAGGTCGGCGGCGGGCATGGCGCGAGCCAGCGGTGCCGCCTGACCGGCCCACTGGGCCGCGTAATCGCTGTTGCCCTTGGCCTTGGCGGCGGCGTTGATCGCCTTGCCTGCGTCATACGTCACCGGATAGGCGGGCAGGTCGGGGCGGTCGGCTGCTTGCTCCAGCGCATAGAGGCGGTTCACGAAGCCGCGGGCCGGACGCCCGGAGATCGCACGAATCAAGGCGGTTCGCGGCGCAGCGCCGCCGGTCAGCCGTTCGCGGTAGGCCGCATCGGCCGACGATTCGGGGCATGGGACAAAGGCAGTCCCGAGTTGAGCGGCCTGCGCACCCAGCGCGAGGGCCGCAGCGATGCCCGCGCCGTCCATGATGCCGCCGGCGGCAATCACCGGCACCGACGTGTGTGTGACGATCAGCCGCACCAGCGCCAGCGTGCCCAGTTGCTCGTCATCGGTCGGCACACGGTCGCCGAGATCTTCAAAGCGGCCACGATGACCGCCTGCCTCATACCCTTGCGCAACGATAGCGTCGACCCCCGCAGCCTCGATCGTCTTGGCTTCCGCCAGGTTCGTCGCCGAGGCGAACAGCACGATGCCCGCGGCGTGCAGTGCATCGATTCTCTCCTGCGACGGCAGTCCGAAATGGAAGCTGACCACGGCCGGGCGTTCTTCCAGAAGCATGGCAAACATGGCGTCGTCGGCCGCAAAGGTCTTGTAGATCTCGCCGAGCGTGGTCGGCGGCGCGGCGTCGAAACGCGCGAACTCCGGGGCGAGATACGCCAACCAGGCGGCGTCGCGCGACGCGTCGAGCGTGGCGGGCGCATGGCAGAACACGTTGACGTTGAACGGCTTGCGCGTCAGGGTGCGCGTATCGTGAATGGCCTTGCGAGCGGCGTCGGCATTCATCGCGGCGACACCGATTGAGCCGAGCCCGCCCGCGTTGGAGACGGCCGCCGCGAGGGCGGGGGTGGACGTGCCGGCCATCGGGGCCTGAACGATCGGCGTCGACAGGCCGAGTCGTTCTATGAGTGCGCGGTGGCGGGATTGCGAGACGGTGGAGCTTGACATGACGATCTGCACCTTTGAGTGTTCGGTAGGGGGAAACCGGACCCGTCGCAGCAGGGAGTAGATTCACTATGGCATACACACGGGGCGACAAAAGATATCACTAAAATGTATCTTTATGTCGACCACCCGCAGCATCGGCGGGGGCATTGGCTCGCGATATCGGGGTCACGCTTTGGGGCCCGCACGTTCGCCGGGGCCTTCGTGGGTTCCGCCCGTATCTTCGGCGCCCATCAGATCGGCGGCGCGCGAGCGCTGCATATCGGCCCGCCTGAAGTAGCCGATGACGGTCGCCACGCTCGTATGTCCCGTCATCGACATGGTTTCGGCCAGTGGCACCTGCTGAAGCGCGGCCTCGGTGACGAAGCCGGCGCGCAGCGAGTGGGCGGAGAAGTCGCCCTCGAGACCGGCGAGTGCGCATCGCTCGCGCACGATGTCGCGCACGGCGGCCTCGGAGAGCGGTTCGCCCACGTGACCGCCGCGTCGAACGCGCCGAAAGATCGCCCCTTCCGTGATGTCCGCCGCCGTCAGCCAATCCGTGAGCGCCACGGCCGCCGCACCCGTGACCGGTTTTTCGTTCTCGGGCAGGTCCGCGCCCTGCTGATTCGTCTTCGACCAAGCGAGCGTGTAGACGTAATGGTCGGGTCCGCTGCGCCGCACGTTCTCGCATGTCGCCCGTACGACTTCCGAGCGCCTGCGGCCGCCGCTCGCCCATGCGAACAGCAATAGCGCGCGATCGCGTTTGCCTCGCAGGGTGTCGTCGCAGGTAGCCAATAGCGCACGCAAAGGCTCGCGCGTCAGTGCCTCTTTTTTTGCCGTGCGAACGCCCCGTTTTGCATAGGCGCGACGCGTCTTTGCCAGCAGTTCGCGCACCGCCGGTTCCGCGCACGGGTTCGGCAGGTGGTGCGACGTGTGCAGCTTGGCGATGACGCTCAACCGGTGGAGCAGTGTGGCGAGCGCCGGTGGCCCCACACGGGCCTTGAGGCCTTGAGCGACGAGTGCGGCGTCGAGTGCGTCTGGCATCTCGGTCCTGAGGCCGTGCTTGCCTTGATGCAGTGCATGGTCGACCACGAACTGCACGATCACGGCGACCGGCAGCGGCGCGACGAGCGCCTGCCCGTACCTCAGGCGATACCAGCCCATCCAGTAGCGCATGGCCGATTGATAGCTCTGACGCGTGTTCTGCGAGTCGCCTTCTCGGGCGAGCGCTTGTGCCGCGTTGAGCGCGTCGTCATGGAGCGTCTCCGGATTTCGCGGTGGGGGCAGACCGAGGGCCGACGCGCCTCCCATTGCTGCGCTGGGCGCCGATTCGACCGGCCACGGGCGTGCGGGTGTTATTTTTTTACCAGACATATGATTTCATATGTAATATGTACGAAATATAATCAACTCAACAAATAGCTAACGATAATCTTCCATTATCGTGGGTTATTTGGCAATGCCCTCGATATTCAGGAGCGCTACGTGATGACTACGCCTCAAACCCCGACGTCCGCCATGTCCACGCCGTTGCCGCGGCAAGGCGGGCGAGGTATTTCGGCGCACGACGTCTGGACGGCGGCCGATACGTTGTTGATGGCGGGGCAGCGCCCGACCATCGAGCGAATTCGTCAGCAGTTGGGGCGCGGCTCGCCCAATACCGTGAGCCCTTATCTGGATGCGTGGTTCGCGGGACTGGGGGCGCGCTTGCAAGGCGCGACGGCCGCCGCGCCCGGGTTACCGGATGGCGTGACGATGCCGGAATCGGTGGCGCGTGCCGCGCTCGATCTGTGGGCGCTGGCGTTGAACGAGGGGCGTGCTGCCCTGGCGGAAGACGAAGCGGCGCGGCGCGCAGTGTTGGACGCGCGCGAAGCCGAGCTGGCAGCGGATCGCGAGGCGCTGGAGCAGGCGCGGGCCGTGCTCCACGAGCGCATTGCCGCTGCCGAGACGACGGCGGCGGATGCGCGCCAGGCGAGGGAGGAAGCACAGGCGCAGGCGCGGCGCGCCGAGGCGTTGTTGATTGAGGCGCAAGCCGATGCGGTGGCATCGCGGCAGGCACTGTCGGTGGCGCGTGAGCGTACGCATGCGCTTCAGGAGGAACACGCGGCGCAACGGTCCCATTGGGATGTCGAGCGCACCCGGCTTGGCGAGCGGGCCGAAGCCAATGAACGCCGCTTGATGCTTGAACTGGACGCCGCACGCGAGTCGATCAAGTCGCTGCAGCAGGAGCGCAAACAGGTGCAGCGTCAACTGCAGGATGCCGAAACCGGGCTTGCTGCGATGACCGAGGCACAGCACGCGATGCGGGCCGCGAAGGCACTGCAGGATGCAGTCGTGGCGAGGCTGCGCGAGCAGGTCAGCGCGCAGGAGGCATTGGCGGCAACGTATCAGTCGATGCTGGCCGCGCCGATGACGTTATCGTCCGGGCGCGGCAACCTGTCGGGAAAAAAGCGTCGCGTGAGCCATGCGGGCGTGCCGACAACGTCAGTGTTGCGTCGCGTGCGCCGGCCATGAGACAGGTAGCGCGGGGTGTCTGATATTTGTCGGCATTGGCGAACCGTCGGTCAGCAAGTCAGTCGTCCAGGCATGCGCGCAACGTCTGCGCGAGACGAGTGGCTTCCCCGGCATCGGCGACGTTCGCGAAGCCAAGCACGAGGCCGCGCGGCGTGTGCGGTGTATGCCCGTTCGCATACCAGCTCGAGAGGGGCAACACGGCAAGTCCCGCCTCGCTGGCCCGGGCGGCAACGGCAACGTCGTCGACTGGGCCGTGCGGGCCTTCTGGGAATTGCACCGCGAACTGAATGCCACCGTGCGGCAAATCCAGACGCATTCGCTCGCCGAACGCTTGCGTCAGCGCTTGTGTGATCCAGACGCGCCGCTGTCCGTACAACGTGCGCATTCGCTTCACATGTCGCGCAAAATGGCCTTGCGCCATGAAATCTGCCACGGCGGCCTGAAATAGCGCTGGAGAGCCGGTGTTCATGCTGCACGCCACCCGCGCGACGCGCTCCACGGCACGCTCCGGCACCACCGCGTAAGCGAGCCGCAGGCCGGGGAACATCAGCTTGCTGAGCGTGCCGCAATAGATCACGCGATCGTGCCGATCGAGGCTCTTCAGCGCAGGCAACGGCCTGCCCGAATATCGGAATTCACTGTCGTAATCGTCCTCGATGATCCAGCGAGACGCTTTCTCGGCCCAATTCAGCAGTGCGAGGCGTCTTGCGAGCGACAACGTATGACCCAGCGGGCTCTGGTGCGATGGCGTGACCAGGGCGAAGCGCGCTTCTGGGTCCAGTTGTATGCCGCGCTCCACATCGATCCCCTCATCGTCGACCGGTACGGGGACGAACTGCATGCCGGACTCGGACAGAAAATCGCGCGCGAGCAGATAGCCGGGCTCTTCGAACCACACGCGATCGTTCGGTTTCGCGAGACTGCGCAACACGAGTTCAAGCGTCGCGCGGTAGCCGCCGGTCACGAACACTTGCTCGGGCAGACACGTGACACCGCGAGACAGACCCAGATAGGTGGCAATGCGTTCTCGAAGCGGCCGGTAGCCCATCGGATCCGGGCAGGAGAGCATCGCGCGATCGCCGCTGCGCACACGAAGCGAAACCAGTCGACTCCATATCTTGCGGGGAAACGCGTCGAGCGCCGGTTGCCCGGCCTGCAACGGTCGTGGCTCGCCGCTCATTGCGACAGTGATGGCCACGTGGGGCGGTGCCGGTCGACTCGGTGACGCGGTTGACGATTTCGCTGGGTCGGCGCGTTCCACGTTCGTTCGTCCCGTGTGCGGCACACCTTGCGGTGTTTGGTGACCTGTTCCGTATGTCGAATGCACGATTGACGGCGGCAGCGACGGGGAAACAAACGTGCCGGCCGCGCCGCGCATCTGCAGATAACCCTCGTCGACAAGGATCGTATAGGCCAGTTCGACGGTGCCGCGGGCGGTGTTCAACTGCGCGCAGAGGCTGCGAAGTGCCGGCACGCGATCTCCAGGACGCAGATGCCCCGCGGCAATCGCCGTCCTGAAACGCTCGCAAATCTGCAGATAGATCGGCTGCGGTCGCTGGCGATCTATCTGAATGTCCAGGGCGGGCGTTCGTGCGGGCATGAGTATCTCGTGGATGAGGGCGGGCCAAGTTGATTTGGACTAGTCATATCGATGATTTTTGGCCCTTATTGTTACGACATGATTGTTACATACTGCCCTTAAGCAATGCCATGGCGAGGACACTTCCACGCGATGCCACGCTCAGTACGCGTCTCGCGCGTTCAGTTGCCCCTTGGAGAATCTGTCATGAAAATCGTGGTAATCGGTGGTTCGGGCCTGATCGGCTCACGTCTCGTCACCCGGCTCGGCCAGGCAGGCCATCAGGCGCTCGCCGCGTCCCCGCGTACCGGCGTCAACTCCGTGACTGGCGAAGGTCTGGATGCCGCGCTCGTCGGCGCGGATGTCGTGGTGGATGTCACGAACGCACCGTCCTGGGAGCCTCAGGCCGTGCTGGACTTCTTCCGCACCTCGGCTCGCAATCTCGGCAAGGCTGAGGTGGCCGCGGGGGTGCGTCATCATGTTGCGTTGTCGATCGTCGGTACCGACCGCATGCCGGAGAACGCGTATTTCACGGCCAAGGTCGCGCAGGAGGCTGCGATCGAAGCCGCTGGCGTGCCATACACGATTGTGCGCGCCACGCAGTTCATGGAGTTCATCGGCGGCATCGCGGATTTCAGCACGGATGGCGACAGTGTGCGCGTCGGCGACGGGCTGTTCCAGCCGATCGCTGTGGACGACATCGTCGAGATCCTCGCACAGGTGGCGCTCGCGGCGCCGCGTAACGCCACGATGGACATTGCCGGCCCGGACCGCGCGTCGCTGGCGCAGATCATTGCGCGCTATCTGAGCGCGAAGGGCGATGCGCGCCCGGTCGTGACGGATCGTAACGCGCGGTACTACGGCGGCATCGTTGAGGAACTGTCGCTTGTTCCGCTCGGCGACGCGACGATCGGCCGTATCGGTCTCGACCAGTGGCTCGCCCAAACGCGCGAAGGCTGATTTTTCGGGCCGACGAAGGCCCCCGATGGAGTGAAGTCATGAAACGAATGGTTTTGTTCGGCGCAACGCTGATGTGCCTGTGCCTGATGGGGGTGCGCCCGGTCACGGCCGCGCCCGAGGCGCAGGTGGTGCCGCTGCGTTCGACGCCGTTGCCGGAGTACCCGGGCAAGGAAGTCAAGATGATCGTTGTGGAGTATCCGCCGGGCGCAGTCGACCCCGTGCACCGTCACGACGCGCAAGCGTTTGTGTATGTGCTCGAGGGAAGCATTGTCATGGGCGTCAAGGGGGGCAAAACGGTGACGCTGAAGGCGGGGGATACGTTCCACGAAGGCCCCAACGACATTCATACGGTGGGGCGGAATGCGAGTACCACGCGGCCGGCCAAGTTTGTCGTGTTCCTGATCAAGAAACAGGGCGCGCCGATCCTGACCCCGGTGAAGTAACACGGTCGTTCCAGCCGGTGCCGGCAACCCCGGCGCCACCCCTGCGGCGCCCTTCTTCGGCGCCCCCGACCGGGCGAGCGCGGATGGCCGCTGCTCAGGCCATCGCCGCCGCACCGGAGGCGCCCGGCAGTGCCGATAAGATCCGGGCGAAGGCGTCGCCCGTGACGGGTTTGCCGAGCAGGAAGCCTTGCAGTTCGTCGCAATCGAGGGTCTTGAGCGCCTCGCGCTGCGACGGCGTCTCGACGCCTTCGGCCACCACATCCATATCGAGCGAGTGCGCCAGCGCAATGATGGCGGAGACCACGGCGCTGCCCTCGCGGCCGCAGGTGTCCAGCCCGCTCGTGAAGAAGCGGTCCATCTTCAATTGCTTGACGCGGAAGCGCTGCAAGTACGCCAGACTCGAATAGCCCGTGCCGAAATCGTCGATCGCCACTTCAAAACCCTGCTCGTGGAAGGCTTGGATCACGTCGATCGTGTGCTGGGCGTCGAACATGGCCACCGTCTCGGTGATTTCGAACATGAGCCGGTCGGCGGCGATGCCCGCCTCGCGAACGATCTCCACGATGTTTTCCACCAGTTGCGACTGGGCCATCTGGCGCGGCGAGAGGTTGATCGCGACCTTGACGGGCGGCAGACCCGCGGCGTCCCATTCCTTGATCTGTCGGCAGGTGGCCCGCACGACCCAATAGCCGATCGGCACGATCTGTCCGGTGCGCTCGGCGACGGGGATGAAGTCGGCCGGCTGCAGTTCGCCGAAGGTGGGATGCGACAACCGCAGCAATGCCTCGGCACCCGCCAGCGCCTCGGTGTCGCCCCGGTACTTCGGCTGGAAGTGAAGCGAAAAATACTGCTCGTGTTCCGCGTCGTGCAGCGCCTGCTGGATCTCCCACGTGCGTTGAGCGGCGGCATTCATGCGCGGCTCGAAGTAGCGGAAGATGCCGCGTCCGGCGCGCTTGGCTTCGTACATGGCCGTGTCGGCGTGCTTGAGCAGCATGTCGATGGTATCGCCATCGTCCGGAAACACGGCGATGCCGATGCTGGGCATGACGTGCAGCGATTGATTGCCCACGCGAAGTCCGTCGCGCATATCGTCGAGCAGGCGTTGCGCCACGCGCCCCGCGACCGCAGGTGACGACAGGGAGCCCAGCAGCACCACGAACTCGTCGCCGCCGAGTCGGGCGACCACATCGTCGCCATTGACGTTTTTGCGAAGCCGTTTGGCGAACGCGCGCAATACGTCGTCGCCCACGTTGTGGCCAAGCGAGTCGTTGATGGTCTTGAAGCCGTCCAGATCCATGAACAGCACCGCGAAACGGCGCTCGTCGCGACGCGAGTTCACGAGCATGCGCGCAGCGGAGTCATGCAGGGCGCGACGATTGGGCAGATCGGTCAGCGCATCGTAGGTCGCCATTCTCGCGATCTGCGAGTTCAGCTGCAGAACGGAGTTCGCCAGGAAACTCGTGCGGGCGTCCAGGCGCGAGACGAGCAGGGTGGTGACGAGCATCAGGAAGGTGAACAGGCTGACGGTCGTGACCAGCCACGGGGAGCTAACCCCGCCCGCCGCGCCACAGATGGCGCCCGGCATAAAGTTGGCCGCCGACATGCCGGTGTAGTGCATGGCGGTGATCGCCAGTCCCATGACCCCAGCGGCGCCGATGCGTTTGGCCATAACGTAACGCAGACTGCCGTCGCGCAGCGTGCGCGCAATCCACAGTGCCGCCGTGGCCGCCGCCATCGCGATCAGGATCGAGGCGGCAAAGCGTGCTGGATCGTACTCGATGCTCGGATACATCTTCATGGCCGCCATGCCGGTGTAGTGCATGGCCGCGATCCCGAGGCCGAGCGTGACACCTGCGGTGACCAGCCGGCGCTTGGTGAAGCGCTCGCGGGCGACCAGCCAGAGCGCCGCCCACGAGATAACGACGGCAATGCCGAGCGAGGCCGCGGTAATGACGGGGTCGTATCCTAGCGCGAGGTTGGCGTGCGAACCCAGCGGCGCCCCGAACGGCGCGAGCGACAGCGCGAGCATGCCGATGAAATGCATCGACCAGATACCGATGCCCATCGCGGCCGCGCCCACGGCGAGCCACGCGTGACGCATGCCGCGGTGCGTCAGGAGATAGATGCGACCCGAAAGGTCGAGTGCGGTGTACGACGCAAGCACGGCAACCGCGAGCGATAGTGCGACGAGCCAACCACTGTACGAACTGGACATATGAGAACCGACCGAAAAGTCCTGCTTAACTGGTTATCGGCAAGGACGGCCGATAGTTGAGGGGCACGTAGGAATGTTTCCGACAGCGCTCGGCCGATTGGGTCGGGTGGCGCGTGAGCGGGGGACTTCGCCGACGTCCGGGCGCGTCGTGCCGACGCTCGACACTGCCGATATCATGGGGAATAATCCGTCCATGCCCGTCTTGAGCCGTGTCGTGGGTGGAGACCCGGCACGCGGCGTCGCGTGCATCAGCTGCATCACCTGCGCCCCTCTTGGGCGGCCAACCGCCAGAATCACGAAGTCTCGGACATGACACGCGTATGACATCGGGTGCCGGCGGGCGGTAGATTACGGCAGCCCTCAATTTTGCCTGATTTCCGCGGGATTTCCTCGCGCCGCGTCAATTTTGATAGTTAAATGCCCCGCTGGCACCGTGAAAAGTGCCGGCTTGCGGCGCGCTCACCCGTGCCGGTGGCGTGTGTGGAATGGTTGCGGCATTGCACGAACAGGGAGCCAGTCATGCCCGCTAAATTGTCGTCTGCCTCGCGCTCGGCCACGGCCAGCCCCGCCGCATCTTCCGCCGCGTTTCCGGTCGCAACATCGCCCACCGTTCCCGTCGTGCCGTTCGAAGCCCGCATTGCTGCCGGGCGCAAGCTGCGCGACACCACACCGCGTGGTAGCCACGCGCATGTCGGTAACGTCGACCGAGACGTTGTGGAACTGCTGCGAACCAGCAGCGAGGGACGCGTCGATGCGCTCGTGCCGTTGCGCTACGGACGCATGCTCGCGTCGCCCTTCGCTTTCTATCGGGGCAGCGCCATTGTCCAGGCCCACGATCTGGCGGGTACCCCGCACACCGGTCTCACGCTCCAGATCTGCGGCGATTGCCATCTGGCCAACTTCGGCGGCTTTGCCACACCGGAGCGCACCCTGATCTTCGATCTGAACGATTTCGACGAGACCGCGCTTGGACCTTGGGAGTGGGATCTAAAGCGCTTGTGCGCCAGCCTGGTACTGGCCGCCCGCCAATTCGGCTTCGGCGATACGCTGGGCGTCGAGATGGTGCGCACGGCGGTACAGACGTACGCGCGGCGCCTGAATGAATACGCCCACATGCCGACGATTGCGTTATGGCATGAGCAGGTGACGTTCGAGCGCATGCTCGACCTCGCTCAAAGCGAGCGCGTGCGCGAGGGCGTGAAACGCGGCATTGCGCGCGCCACCGGGCGCACGCATGAAAACGTGCTTCCCAAGTTTGCCCAGCAGGTGGGCGATCATTGGCAGATTCGTGATGCACCACCGAGCATTTTCCATGTGCACGGCGCCACCACGCTGTTCGGCACGGAAGACGACTGGCTCGGCCTGGGCGATTGGCGCACGCTGTTCGCCCCCGTCTACAAGAGCTATCTGAACTCGCTCTCGCCCGATCGTGCGCTCATGTTGTCGAGCTACACGCAGGAGGATCTGGCGTTCAAGGTCGTGGGTGTCGGTAGCGTCGGCACCCGGTGTCTGGTGTTGCTGATGATGGATACCCACGAGCAACCGCTCTTCCTGCAGTTCAAGGAGGCGTCGAAGTCGGTCGTCTCGCGCTTCTTCAAAAGCGCCTCGTCGAAGCACGACGGGCGTCGCGTCGTGGAGGGGCAGCGACTGATGCAGGCGGCCTCCGACGCCTTTCTGGGCTGGGGCAGCGGCCCGTTCGGGCGCAGCGTGTATGGACGTCAACTGCGCGACATGAAGGTGTCGGCGCAATTCGAGCTGTTTCGCGCCGACGGCTTCCGTGAGTACGCCGGGCTTTGCGGATGGGTGCTGGCGCGCGCGCACGCCAAAGCGGGCGGTTGTGCGGCTGAGCTGGTTGGGTATGTGGGCAAAGGCAACCGGCTCGCGCAAGCGTTGGTCCATTACGCGACCGATTACGCCGACCAGATCGAACGCGACTACGATGTGTTCAGAAAGGCGTGTCGTGACGGTCAGCTAGAGGCGCGCACCGATGCCGACATGGCCGCCGATTTCATTGCGTGAGCCGAACGGGGGCGATGCAGGCTTCCCCCAATGCATCGGCGATCGGGCGTGACTAAACTACTATTGACAAGCGCGAATTCACAAGCGCGACACTAGGTACGCTGGACGTCCACCGCCACGCATGCTTGCATGCGGGCGTCCTCCGGAACTGACATGAACCGCCCGCCCGCCAATTCGACGTTGCGCGCAGTAGCGACAAAGCCGTTTGGCATACGTCTGAAATGGCTTCTCTTGCTTGCGGCCGCGTCACTGTGCGCCATCGGGGTCTATTTCGTGGCACGCGAGATGCAGACTTCGCGCCTCCAGGCGAAGTACTTTGCGGCACTTGACCGCCAAGTTTCCTTCAGGGTTGCGCAAGGCCCGAGCGACACCATCCGCTTCCCTTCCCACGGCGGTCCCTACGACCTGCGCATGGGCTATGAGCGACTACCCGAGTTTGCCGCTCGCCTCACCGCACGTGGCTTCGTCGTCACCGCTCAGGCGCGCGACTCGGCCACGATGGCCCGCATCGCAGACCAGGGACTCTTCGTTCCCTACGAGGAAAAGGCTCAAGCCGGTCTTCGGCTCTTCGACGCGAGCGGCGCGCCGCTTTACGGGGCGCGCTACCCGTTGCGCACCTACGCCAATTTCGACGCCGTACCACCGGTTGTTGCCGATGCGCTGACCTTCATCGAAGACCGATCACTGCTCGATGCTGCTGAACCGTACCTCAATCCCGCGATCAACTGGAAGCGCTTCTCGCTCGCCGTCATTGATCTGGCACTCAAACACGTGCTCCATCACCATGCAATGCCCGGCGGCAGCACGCTCGCAACCCAGATCGAGAAATATCGTCACTCGCCGGGGGGGCGTACCGTCAACCCGTCCGAGAAGCTCCGGCAGATGGTCTCGGCGGCGTTGCGCGCCTATCTCGGCGGTGAGCGGACGCTCCCGGCACGCCGCAGGATCGTCGTCGCCTACCTGAATACGGAGCCGCTTGGTGCGCAGCCAGGCATCGGCGAGATCGAAGGCATTGGCGACGGGCTCGTGGCCTGGTACGGCCGCGACTTCGACGAGGCGAACCATCTGCTCGCAGCGCTCGACACGGACGCTCGAGGTCAAACCGGGGCGCCTGTCACCGGCGGACTCACCAACGAAGCGCTCGCATTCAAGCAGGTGCTCTCACTCCTGATCGCGCAACGCGCACCGTCGTATTTCCTTACACGGAACAATGCAGCGCTCGAGACGCTGACGAACAGTTACCTGCGGCTGCTTGCCGACAACCACGTCATCTCGGCGCGGCTGCGCGACGCCGCGCTCGGTCAGCCCCTGCAGGTACGGCACGGTTTGGCTACCGCGCAGGCAATCCCGTTTGCCAAACGTAAGGCGATTTCGGTATTGCGCGCGCATTTGCTCGAGACACTCGGCCTCAAAAATACCTACGCGCTCGATCGCCTCGACCTCACTGCCAGCTCGACACTCGCCGATGCGCTCGAGCAAGCTGTCAGCAAGCAGCTTGCGCGTGCACAAACGGTGGCTGGCGCGCAGCAGGCCGGCCTCTATGGCTTCGAGATGCTTCGCCCCGGCGACGATCCTGCGAAGATCGCCTTCAGCTTCTCGCTCTATGAGCGCCGCCGCGGTGAGAATGTGCTGCGCGTGCAAACCGACACCGTGAACGAGCCGTTCGACATCAACCAGGGTGCCCGCCTCAATCTCGGGTCAACCGCGAAGCTTCGCACCCTCGTCCTGTATCTGCAGATCGTCTCCGATCTCCACGCACACTATGCTTCGCTCACCCCCCCCGAACTCGCGCGCGTGAAGCCCGATGCGCTCGACGCACTGACATCGTGGGCGCTCAACTATCTTGCGCACACGACCGACCACTCGTTGCCGGCGATGCTGGCGGCCGCCGTCGAACGCAAGTACTCGGCCAATCCCGGGGAAGTCTTCCACACCGGCAGCGGCGAACAGGCGTTCTCGAACTTCGAGCCCGCCGACAATGGCCGCATCCTGACCGTGCACGAAGCGTTCCAGCGCTCGGTCAACCTCGTATTCGTGAGGCTCATGCGCGACATTGTCCACTACGAGATGGTCAGGCAGGCGGGGCCGTCGGCGCACTGGCTCACGGATCCGGTGCTGCGGCAGCAGTATCTGACGCGCTTTGCCGACGAAGAGAGCCTGACCTTTCTCGACCGCTTCAATAAAAGGTATGCGGGGCTTGCGGCTGACCAGGCGGTGGCGAAGCTTGTCGCGGGGATGCCAAAGTCGCCCGTCAGGCTCGCGGCAGCCCTGCGTAGCGTGGCGCCTGACGGCTCGCCGGCCTGGTTCGAGGGCCAGATGCGCGCGGCGCTGAAGGGCACGCCGGCGGCCTCAATGAGCGCCGAAGAGATGGCGGGGCTATATGCAAAGTACGGACCAGACAAGTTCGACCTGAACGACCGCGCTTATCTTGCGCGCGTGCATCCGGTCGAGCTTTGGCTGCTCGCCTACCTTCGTGCCCATCCGCAAGCCACCGAGAGCGACTTGCGCGACGCGAGCCGCGACGTGCGTCTCGAATCGTACTCGTGGCTCTTCAAGACGCGTTTTCACGCCACCCAAGACCGCCGAATCCGGGAAACGATCGAGCTTCAGGCGTACGCCCCCATCGTGCGCGCGTGGCGCTCGCTCGGCTATCCATTCAAGCGCATCACGCCGTCCTATGGGTGCGCCATCGGCGCCGCGGGTGACCGGCCAGCCGCGCTTGCGACACTAATGGGCATCATCGCCAATGACGGCCGAAAGGTGCAACAGGAAAGCCTGAGTTCGCTCACGTTCGCGGCCGCCACGCCATATGAGACGCATTTTTCCCACGCATTTGACGTGGGGCAGGTCGTGATTTCACCCGCCATCGTCGACGTCGTCCGGGGTCTGCTGCGTGACGTCGTGACGGGCGGCACGGGCAAGCGCCTCGCGGACGGCCTGCCGCTAGGCTCGGGCCGCACGCTCGAGGTTTACGGCAAGACCGGCACCGGCGACCAGCGTTTCAACGTCTATGCACGCGGCGCCAAGCTCATCGAATCGCGCAAGGTCAACCGCACGGCGACATTCGTGTTCATGATCGGAAACCGCTTCTACGGTGTGTTGAGCGCCTATGTGCATGAGCCCTACGCGACACACTATACCTACACTAGCGCGATGGCCGTCCAGCTCCTGAAGTCCCTCGGACCGACACTCGGGCCGCTCGTCGGCAAGACAAGCGTCGATCAACCGCTGCCATGACGAACGAACGCATCGCTACGTTTCAACAATGCCCCACTTGATACGCGCCCAAAGACGCTCGTGAGCCAGGTAACCGACGGACGTGTAGATGTTGCTGATGATCATGAAACCGACCGCGGTGTGAATGGTGCCGGTAAGCAGGTAGAGCGTCCCGAAGTCGAGGCACATGACCAGGCTCCGATACGTAAGCGCCTTGGTTACTGAGCGACGGCTGCTTACGGTTCTCATGATCCATCCCCTTACCGGACGTACGGCTGTGGTTCGTTGACCCTGTGGAGCATCATCGCGATGGTCACGTGGTGGCAGGTCCTGCTATCAGATCGATTTCGCCTCGTACGGAAGGCCTTGTCCAGTGGGAAGCGATGGGTTGCGTGACCATTCATGCCATGAGCCACAACGCCGGGCGTAATGAAGATGGGTTTGTGCATGGCGTTCTGCTGCGGATCAGGAAAATCACGTAAGAAGCATAAGTCGACCAATGAAACGCTTGTTGATACCGGTCAATGCCAATTCGCGTTGCCACGCATTCGATATCGGTGCGCCGTGCAACGCGGCACGCCGTCGGTCGACGTAGGGTCCGGTGGAGGACTGCTTCGCAGGAATCGTCCGATGAAGTGATGGAATTGGGACGCGATATTGTCCGAATGCCGCCACTTTTTTCTCTAAATTACATGAGATGTGCGTTTTAAGTAATTGATTATAATAAAAATTAATGAAATGCATTTCAATGCGGCCTCGGTGCTGCATCGTTTGACGGTGTCCGCCTACACATCTTTCGGACTCCGCCGATTCGCCAAACGAGACGGGCTCTCTACAATCGGTTTCAACAGGTCGGGTGCCATTCACCAAAGCACGGACGGCCGTACAGGAGGTTGTCATGGCGAAGCGCATTCCCCCATCACCGATTGCGTCCGTACCGCATGGGACATCCCGCCCAAGGACGGCGGACGAGGAGCACGCGTTGACGCACGAGGACGGTGACGCCGAGACAACCGGCGCGTCGACGCCCGCAGGCGAGCGTCCGACACCCGCGCAACCGCATGAGGCGCAGCAGTCGAGCGATGCGGCAATACGAGACGACATTCATCGGCGGCTAGCCGTCGTGGCCGACCTCGATATTTCGCACATCGATGTCACGGTGACCTCGGGGCTGGCGCTGCTTACCGGCGATGTACCGGAGCGCTGGATGCAACATGAGGTACAGGCGATCGTCTCGAAAGTGCCCGGCGTGAGCGGCGTCGACAACCGATTGCACGAGCGGCGCACGCAGCCGATGAGCCGTCCCGGAGAAAGTCAGGAGGGTCACAAGATCTGACTCGGGCGACATCGCTTTACGGAGCAAGCGGACATTCGGGCAAACCCTTTACGCAAAAGGTTGCCGGGTGCCGAAGGCAGCGAAAGACTCCCCCGCATTTCAATGCCAGGGAAGGGATCACCTAAGACTCGGTCGCCGCAGGGGTGCGGCACGTCAAACGTGCCGGAGGTGACGCCCGAGGCAGCGATGCCATGGGTGCGACGACTCAATTTCGGGAGGTTAATCATGAAACAAGCCAATCTACTCAAACTCGTCATGGCCGGTGCACTTGCTACGACTGGTATCGCCGCGCATGCCCTCGATCAGGGCGGCATCATCAAGATTGCCGATCAGTCGGGCGCCAGCGGCGTGATGAGCGATACCGGCCGCAAGATTGACGATTCGGCACTCACTGCCAAGGTCAAGGCCGAATTGCTCGCCAAGAAGGACGTGCCTTCGACCAAGGTGCACGTCACGACGCGTCATGGCGTGGTGCATCTGACCGGTTCAGTGCCGCAATCCGCTCAGAAGACCCTCGTCGTCGACACGGTCAAGGGCGTTGAAGGCGTCGTCGATGTGAAGGACGACATCAAGGTAATGGGCAAGTAACCGCAACGGAAATCGCAACAGTAACCGCATTCTCTCCCCGTCGGCGGCGCGTGCCGCGCGCCTCGACATTACTGGAAGAAGGAGAAGATCATGACCCTGCAAACCGGTCGGGGCGAAACGCCCCAGTCAGGCGCCCGCATCGTAGGCGATTCGCACAAGTTGCCCGAGGGGCCAGGCCCGTCGGTGATGGCCGCCGACACGCTCGATGCTGAAGACGTTGTGAACCGCGCGGGCGAAAGCCTTGGGAAGGTCAAGCACATCATGCTCGATGTGCAACGGGGCACAGTCGCCTACGCGGTGCTGTCGTTCGGCGGGTTTCTCGGCATGGGCGACAAGCTGTTTGCCATTCCTTGGCACGCCTTGCAGCTCGACGTCGGAAACAAGCGTTTCATTCTGGATATCGACAAGGAAGCGCTCAAGAAGGCGCCAGGCTTCGACAAGGATCATTGGCCAAGCATGGCTGACATGCAATGGGCCGAACAGGTGCATACGTATTACACCGTCGACCCCTATTGGCATTAAGCTCGGTGAGGTCTTGCTCATGTCGAGTCAATCCGAGATTTGCTGGATGACGAAAGCGCCACGACGGTACGCACATCTGCCTGAGCCGTACGACCCAGGCAGGCCGCCCGGGACACCGCCGCCGAAAACGCCGCCCGACGAGGACGAGCCGTCGCCGACGCCTCCCCCCGACAGACCGCTGGATCCCCCGGTTGAGGAGCCGCCGCTGCGGCCGCCGGGCAAATATGTCTGCTTTGAGCGATCCACTTGACGGGCAGCGGCGGCACACGGAGCGACTCCTGTCCGTCAGGGCCGGATCGCCAACGGAGGAAAGTCATGCCTTATCGTCAGACCGAGGAGCTGCCGGCAAGCGTCAAGGATCACTTGCCCGCGCACGCGAAGGAGATTTACCTCAAGGCGTTCAACGCCGCCTGGGAAGAATACCGGGATCCCGGCGAGCGGCGCGGTCATGAATCGCGTGAAGCAACGGCACACAAAGTGGCTTGGGCCGCAGTGAAGAAGACCTACGAAAAGGACGAAGGATCCGGTCAGTGGCGCGCGAAAACACGTCACCAGTGATCGCCTGCTCCGGGCAGCGGCGTCGCGGCGTGCTGTCTGCAGAATTTGTCGCGTTGGCGTAGAATCGGCCTCCTTTATGGGGCGGCTGCGACGCGCGCCAGGTTGGACATCCACCGCCTGCCGCGCCCGATATCGTTCGCTTGTCGTTGCCGACAACCTCGCCAGTCCCGGACTGGCTGTCATGACCCAATCCCAATGAGTGCCTCCCAAATCCTGCCCGCCCAGGCGGCCGAAGCGTTGCCTCCGTCGTCCATTCCCGTCTGGCTCTCGTTCGTGGCGCTTGCCATGGGCGGCTTCGGCATCGGTACCGGCGAATTCGTCATCATGGGGCTGTTGCCCGACGTCGCCCAAGGCCTGAACATCACCATTCCACAAGCCGGCCATGCGATCAGCACGTATGCACTGGGCGTCGTGATCGGCGCACCGCTGCTCGCCGTGCTGGGAGTGCGCCTGCCGCGCCGTGCGTTCCTGATCGCGCTCATGGCGATGTTCGCCATCGGCAATCTGGCCAGCGCTCTCGCGCCGAGTTACCTCGCGCTGATCGTGTTGCGTTTTCTCAGCGGCCTGCCGCACGGCACTTACTTCGGTGTCGCCGCGTTGGTCGGGGCATCGCTCGTTGCGCCACATCGTCGTGTGCACGCGGTGGGGCAGATCATGCTGGGGCTGACGCTCGCCACGCTCTTTGGTGTGCCCCTGGCCGCCGGTCTCGGGCAGTGGCTCGGCTGGCGTGCTGCGTTCGTCCTTGTCGGCCTCATCGGCGCGTTGACAGCGGTGATGGTCTGGCGCTGGGTACCGAATGTGCCGGCCCCTCATGGCGCGAGTCCGATGCGCGAGCTGAGCGCGTTGCGTAACGCCCAGGTGTGGCTCACGTTGGGCATCGGCGCGATCGGCTTCGGGGGCATGTTCGCGGTGTTCAGCTACATCAAGCCGACGCTCATGCAAGTCGCCGGCGTTCCGGAAGCGTGGGTGCCGTTCTACCTGGCATTGTTCGGTGTCGGCATGGTCGCGGGTACCGTCGTCGGGCCGCGCCTGGTCGCGGCCGCGTCGCTCATGCGCGCCATCGGCGGCACGCTGATCTGGTCGGCGCTGCTCCTGGGTGCCTTCACCTTCACGGCATCGAGTCCCTGGCTGGCCGGTGTCAACGTGCTTGGCATCGGCACGATCATCATCATCGGCCCGGCGTTGCAAATTCGCCTGATGGATGTGGCTGGTGAGGCGCAGACACTTGCGGCGGCGCTCAACCATTCGGCGTTCAACATGGCCAACGCCGCCGGTGCATGGCTCGGTGGTGTGGCAATTTCCGCAGGTTACGGCTGGACGTCGACCGGGTGGGTCGGTGTCTTGCTGTCGTGCGCCGGCATGTTGATGTTCCTCTGGGCGCGCCACGACGCTCGTCGAAAGGCGCGGTAAGCCGACGGGTGCCCGCTAAGGTCGCTGCGGTCTCAGGTCGTGAGCGCCACGCCGCCGTTCAGGCGTTCGAGCACGGTGGCGCGCACGGCGGCCGGGGCGTCCGCGAGCAGTGCCGGCCATTGGGCCTGAGCGTCTCGGACGGTCTCCCGCGCGATGGCGCTCAGGCGGCTCACGCGAAGCAGCCCAGCGCCCTTGAGCAGCGCGTCGAGGGCAGCCCAGTCGAATGCCCGCAACGTCTTGTCGATCGCCCGGTTCACGCCATAATGCGATGCCGGCACGTCGTGAAAAAAGGCGGCGACGCACACCGGGTCATACACCGGCGCCAACTGCGGCGTATGGGCGTCGGGGTAGATCAATGCCCAGTTCTTGAGGTGGGCGTCGGTATTGCCTAGCAGGATAAAGGCGATCAGACGGCGCAAGAACTCGCGTACGTCGCGCACCGGTTGCGCGGATAGCTGATCCAGCACCCGCAGCATCGTCGTGTAGTCGATGTCCAGCCCGCGCCCGTACTTGCTGCGTGGTGGATATTGCAACACCTGCGCGAATTCCTCCATATGCACGCGCCGTCCGTCGGGCAGCCGGTCGAAGCGCGGCACGGCGAGGATATGTTCGAACGGTACCTGCTCGGGCAAGTCGGCATCGCGTCGCGAGATGATTTCGGCTTTGGCGCAATCGAGGCCGAGCGCCTCGCACAGTCGGTAGCCGGTGAATTCATTCTCGACGAGATCCGGGTGGCGCGTCGTCGGCAACTTCAGAATGACCGAGCCCGCGCGCCCCTGGCGCTTGACGACGTAGCGCCGTCCATCGCGAACGGCTGAGAACTTGGTCACCACGCCGGGTAGCGATGCGGCGTCTTCCACCGGCGTATCAACGAAACCGGGTTCCACCATTTCCAGACCAAGCGCCGTGTGCCAGCGATGCACGATGTCGGGCACGCCCTCGCGCAAGGGCACGGGCTCGACCTCGAGTGCCCCCATCAGGTCGTGTCCGGCGGCGGCGAGCAGTTCGAACTCGTCGTCGGGGCTGCAGCGGCGCTCGGCGGCGAGTCGTTCGCGGTTATGGCCCTCGGGCAGCAGGTTCTCGAAATACATCGGCCAACGGCCGTCGGTGCGCACGAGACGCGCATCGTGGGGCGACGCGAGAATGGCTCGCGTGGCCGTCTCGTTGGCGCCGCGGTAGGCCAGGGAGAGCGCCGGCCGCTGGGCGTCGGCGATGTAGTCTTCATCGAACGACATGCGCAGGATGTCACCGTACTGCGACAGATAGCCGATGGGGCGGCGTGTTCCATCGGGCATGTGCAGGTACGCGCGCAGGTATTTGATGTTCATGAGCAGTGGCGTGATCCCATGGCTGGTTAGCCGGCAAGCGTCTCGACGATGGAGGGCGGGGCGGCGATGCCGCTGGGTTGCGCGAGGTATTTGCCGCCGGAGCGAAGAAAGGCTTCGACCTCCTGTCGCAGACCCGCCGGTACCAGCATCGGTTCGAGGCCGAGGGCGCGCGCGGCCTCAAGCACGGTCGACAGGCGCGGATCGAACGCGCCAGACTCCACTTTTTGTACGGTCATGCGTGACAACCCCGCCTGATCGGCGAGTTCCGCCTGCGTCAGGCCGGCTGCCTTGCGTGCCGCGATCAGCGGTGCAATGAAGCTCATCATGATGTGCTTTTGCATGGAAAAGATGCTTTATCTTAGCATTTTCTCAAGAGAATTTCCATGAAAGCTAATAATGATGATCTTTTATTGTTAAAAGATTGTTATTGTTATCATCAATCCTCGCGACCCGCATGCACCTTGCCACGCGTTGCCTTGACGCGGGCGCGACCTTGTTTGGCGTCTCGTCGGCGGACTTGACTGCCGAGCGTGGGCCGGGTCGGAACCCGCCGACGCGGCGCTACGGCTGCCGCATCGACCAGCGCCTGCAGACGCGCAAGGGCATCGGCCCGGTTGAGTTCCTGCGAGCGATGCTGCTGTGCCTTGATGACGATCACGCCGTCCTGAGTGATGCGCTGGTCGAGCCGGGAGAGCAAACGCGATTTGACATCGTCGGGCAAGGACGAACGCATCACGTCGAAGCGCAGATGGATGGCGCTGGAGACTTTATTGACGTTTTGGCCGCCGGCGCCCTGGGCGCGCATGGCAGTGAGTTCGACGTCTTCGGGAGCAATGAGAATGCGACGGTTCATGGGGCAAGGATACCGTTCTCACCGTCTCGCTCACAAGCGCGCCGAACGACGGCGCCGTGCCAAGGTGAGCGTGGGGTGAGCGTGGGGCGAGACTAGGGCAGCGCGCCGGAGGCGCCGATCAAACGGTGCCTTGACCGACGGGCTGGAGGTTTCGGCCGTGACCGCGCTTCGATGCCTCCGCGTCTGTATCCCCGCCGGTCGCCGCGTCGGCGCGCACCGAGAACCCGAACGTATTGAGACCGTTGGCGCTATGGGCCCAGACCGTGCCGCCATGCATGTCGGCAATCGCCTTGACGATGGCCAGCCCCAGGCCATGATTCTCGCGGCTGTTGGTGCGCGACGCCTCCGCCCGGTAGAAGCGGTCGAACAGGTGCCGCAGCACATCGGGCGAAATCGACGGGCCGGGATTCACGACATCGATGCACACGGTGCGGGCGTCATCGGCCTGGATACGCAGGTGAACATCAATGTTCGCGCCCGGGGCGCAATGCTCGATGGCGTTCATCACCAAGTTGGCCAACGCCCGACCGAACAGCGCCTTGTTCACTTGAGCGACGGCGCTCCCTTGCAAGCGGGCCGTGACCTGTGCCTCTTCCAGCAAAATCTCCAGAAACTCCAGGGTGTGCGCCGCCTCGCTCGCGAGCGACGCCGTGCTCAGCCCCGTGGCCCGTTCGCCCTGATCGGCACGCGAGAGGAACAGCATGTCGTTGATGATCGTGCGCATGCGCCCCAGCTCTTCCAGATTCGATTGCAGCAACGCTCGCAAATCCTCGACCGGTCGCTCTCGCGTAAGCGCCACTTCCGTCTGCCCGATCAGAATCGTCACTGGCGTACGCAGTTCATGCGCAACGTCGGCATTGAACGATTCCAGGCGTTCGTACGCGCTATCGAGTCGCGCCAGGGCGCCGTTGAAAGAATGTGCCAGATCGTCGAGTTCGACGGGCAATGAACGCGTGTCGAGCCGTTGCGAACGGTTGTCAGGGCGGATCTCGGACGCTTCGCGCGTCAGGCGTGTGAGCGGCGCCAGGCCCAGTCGTGTCGCGCAATAGCTGAGCAGCAGCACGCTCAGGCAGCCTAGCGCGGAGAGCACCGCGAGTCCCAGGCCGAAGGCGCGCAACGTGCGCTCGTTGCGCGAGTAGCTGGCGGCCACCTGCAGGGTGACGGCCGGACGCGTGCCATAGGGCGGCAGGATCTCGCGCGTGCTCAGCATGTCGTCGCCCCCGCCATCGGGGCGTAACCGAACGTAGCCGTTGGCCAGGCGTTTGACGAACATGCCGGTCAAGGGCTTGCCGAACGTGTAATTCGGGTCGTCGCTCGTCACCGCATAGGTCGTGGCACCGTCGCGCGGCGTCATGTCGCTGAGCTTTTCGCGCACGATCTGCCACTTCTGCGGCGTGGCGCCGTGATAGACGATGATGTGGGCGATCTGGGCCCGATCGTCGAGCGATTCGCGCAGATGCCGCTCCAACTGGATGCGCAGCATCAGGAAGAGGCCGGCCCCGACCATGGCGAACACCGACAGTGCCACGATCGCGAACATGGCGGCGAGGCGGCGGGAGATCGAATGGCTCACGATGACAATGACATGGCAACGACGCGCGGCACTCAGGCCTCGCGGACCTCCAGCACGTAGCCCATGCCACGCACGGTGTGCAGCAACTTGGACTGGAACGGCCCGTCGAGCTTGGCACGCAATCGCTTGATCGCGGTCTCGACCACGTTCGTGTGGCTGTCGAAATTGACGTCCCAGACGAGTTCGGTGATGGCCGTCTTCGACAGGATGTCGCCTTGCCGGCGCGCGAGCACCGACAGCAACTGGAATTCCTTGGCCGTCAGATCGAGCCGCTGGCCATCGCGCGTGGCGCGGCGACCGATCAGGTCGACGTAGAGGTCGCCGACCGAGACCAGCGTTGATTCCTGCACTCGCGTGCGACGGGCGAGGGCGTGCAGGCGCTCCACCAGCTCGATGAACGAGAAGGGCTTGGTCAGATAGTCGTCCGCACCTTCGCGAAGGCCGCGCACGCGGTCGTTTACGTGATCGCGGGCCGTGAGCATGATGACGGGCGTGGACTTGCGCTCGCGCAGCGCGCCGAGCACGGCAAAGCCGTCGCGCTTGGGCAGCATGACGTCGAGCACGATCACGTCGTAGTCGAATTCCAGCGCCAGATGCATGCCTTCCTCGCCATCGAGCGCGACATCGACCACCCAGCCTTGCTCGGTCAGCCCGGCGCGCAGGTAGTCCACGACCTTGTGTTCGTCTTCAACGATCAATACTTTCATCTCGCCACCTCATCTTTGCGCATTATACGAGTCGGCGCCGGGCTCCGACGGTTGCCAGCCGCCGCCCAGCGCCTTGACCAGCGCCACCGACAGGACCCATTGCTGAGACCGGATCTGAACATCCTGGCGCTCGCTCGCCAGGCGCCCCTGCTGCGCCGTGATCACACTCAGATAGGCCGTGAGCCCGCCCGAGTAGCGGTCGTTGGCCAGACTCAGGAGTCGTTGCGCGTCGACGACAGCCGCGTGCGATTCGCGCGCGGCGGCGTCGAGCACCGACAGGCCGGTCACGCCGTCCTGCACCTGCTGGAACGCGGAGAGCACGGTCTGTCGGTAATTCGCCTCGACGGCACGGTATCCCGCACTCGCAAAGTCCACATTTGCCTGACGCCGACCGCCGTCGAAGACCGCTTGCGTGGCGAGCGTGCCCAGCGTCCAGAGCAGACTCGGCGCCGAGAGCAGATTGGCGAATTCCGTGCTCTGCCAACCGATGCCTGGGTTGAGCGTGAGGCTGGGGAAGAACGCCGCCTTCGCCACGCCGATCTGGGCGTTTGCCGCCGCCATGGCGCGCTCGGCCGATGCCACGTCCGGGCGGCGCTGCAGAATGTCGCTTGGCACCCCGACCGGAATCACCGGCAGCGTGGCGGGCAGCGTCCCCGCCGGCACCGAAAACGCCGGGGCGGGCACGCCGACGAGCGCGGCGATCGCATGCTCGTATTGGTCGCGTTGCTGATGCAGCAGACGCGCTTGTACCCGCGTGGTGTCGAGTTCCGATTGTTGTTGAAGGACATCCAGACCCGACACGGCGCCAAGATCGTGCTGCGCGCTCACGTAGTCGAGCGCCTTGCGTTGCAGCGCGACGGATTCGTCGAGCACCTTGATTTCGTCGTCGGCGGCCCGTAGCTGGACGTAGGCGGTGGCCAGCTGTGTCGTGAGCACCAGACGCGCGTTGGCCAGATCGTCCCCCGCCTGTTCGGCGGAGGCGCGCGCCCCTTCGACCTGACGACGGAGGCGGCCGAACAGATCGGTGTCGTAGCTCACACCCAGACCCGCCTGCACATTGTTCTGAACAGTCGACATGCTGGTCGACGTATAGCTCGTGACCGGCCGGTTTGCCGAGACGCGCTGGCGGGCCAGACCGACCGACGCGTCGACTTCCGGCAGCCGTTGTGCCGAGGTGCCGGAGAGCGTCGCCTGGGCCTGGTCGTAATGCGCCACGGCGGCGGCGAGCGTCTGGTTCTGCGCGAGCGCCTGCATTTCGAGCGCTTCCAGCACCGGGTCGCGGAAGGCCTTCCACCAATCCGGCTGAAGCGCCGCGTGCGACGGCTGGGCGAGCTGCCACCCGGTGTCCGTCTTCCAGTCGGGCGGCACCGCGACGTCAGGCCGACGATAATCGGGGCCGACCGCACACCCACCGAGCAATGTGGCGACGGCGAGCAGCGCCATGCCAGAGCGCGCGCCGCGCATTGGGGCGTTCACGACTGGCCCCCTGGCGCCTTGCCTTCGGGTTTGGCCGCCGGGGCGGTCTTGACCGCCAGCGCTTTGGCCTGCACCTGATCGCCGTCGTCGATCGAATCGCTCGGATTGACGATGACACGGTCGGTCGGGGAGACCCCGGCAGACAATTCCAGCGACTGTCCCAGATCGCGCGCGATCGCAATCTTGTGGAGATGCACGACACCCTGGTCGTCCACGACCGCCACGCGCGGCCCCTCGGCGCGGAACAGCAGGGCGTTGGCCGGCACGCTCAGATGGGCTTGCACGGCGCTTGGCAGCGCAAGCTGCACATAAGCGCCTGGGCGCAGCCTTCCGTCGGGATTGGGGAGGGCGGCGTCGATTTGCAGCGAGCGGGTCGCCACGTCGATGGCGCCGGACACATGCGTGATCTTGCCTTGAAAGTGCATGCCGGGCAGTTCGGCTTGCGTCACGACCACGGGCTGACCGACGCTCACGCTCTGTGCATAGGCCTGCGGCACCTGCACGGTGACGCGCAGCGGATCCGTCTGCGCCAGCGAGAATAGTGCGCGGCTGTTGCCGCTGCCCGCATCGATGAGATCGCCGATGTCGACGTTGCGCTGGGTGATCACGCCGTCGAACGGCGCGACGATTCGCTTGAAAGACTCGAGTTGCTGGAGCCGTTTGACATTGGCGTCGGCCGCCGCCAGGTTGGCGATACCCTGCGTGTACGTGCTCTGGCGCTCGTCGAGTTCCTGCTGCGAGACGGCGTCGCGCTGACGTAGTTGCTGCCAGCGCGCGAGCGAAGATTTCGCAAGTCCAAGGCTGGCATCGATCTGGTTGCGCTGGGCGATCGCCTGAGCGAGTTCCTGATCGATTTCGGGGGTATCGAGTTCGGCCAGCAACTGACCCTGCTTGACGCGGGCACCGATGTCCACGTATCGCCGCCGCAAATAACCGGTCGCTCGGGCATAGATGGGCGACTCGACCGCGCCGCGCAACGTGGCGGGCAACAGCGTTTCGCTTGCCGGCGTCGGTTGTGGCGTGACGACGCTGACATATTGCAAGGCGTTCTCGGCTGTGGCCTTGGCGACGTCGCGACGTTGCAGCGCATTGGAGATCGTCGTGCGTGCCGCACCGGCCGCGAGCAACACGGCCACAACGATCAACACGCGCCTGGCGCGCCGGAATTCGCCCTGTCGCGGGGGCAACTGCCGGCCGTCGGCGGAATTGTGTTCGGGAATGGCCAGTTCGGCGTGATGTTTTTCGGTCATGGGGGGCCCCCGTCAGGATGGGGTATTGGGTTCGGCACGGCGTGCCTTGCGTCGCGCGAGTCGCGTATGCACGCCGGCGAAGACCAGCGGCACGAAGAAGAGCGTCGAGACCGTGGCAAACAGCAGGCCGCCGATCACCGCGCGGCCCAACGGCGCGTTCTGCTCGGCACCTTCGCCGAGACCGAGGGCCATCGGCACCATGCCGATCATCATGGCGAGCGCCGTCATCAACACCGGACGGATTCGGCTCGCCCCGGCTTCGAGCGCCGCTTTGAGTGGCGCCATGCCCGCTTCCATGCGCTGGCGTGCGAAGGCCACCACGAGAATGCTGTTGGCCGTGGCCACGCCCATCGTCATGATGGCCCCCGTGAGCGCGGGCACCGAGAGCCGTGTGCCGGTCAGGAACAGCATCCAGACGATGCCCGCGAGGGCGGCGGGCAGGGCACTCACGATGATGAGCGGATCGACCCACGACTGGAAATTCACCACGATCAGTAAATAGACGAGCACGATGGCCATCGCCACGCCCAGGCCCAGCCCAAGGTACGAGCTTTGCATCGTGCTGACCTGGCCGCGTACCGTGATCTGGCTGCCGCGCGGCAAGTCCGTGCGCGCCTGGGCCACGAGCCGGTCGATATCGCGCGCGACGCTTCCCAGGTCCCGGCCTTCCACGCTCACGAAGATGTCGATCACCGGCCGGATGTTGTAGTGGCTGACCACCGCGAAGCGCTGCGTCGGCTCGACCGTGACGAAGTTGGCGAGCAGTTGCGGCTGGCCGTTGTTGGTCGTGCCCGCCACCGGCAGACGCAGCAAGTCGTCGAGGGAGCTGATACGGTACTGCGGCGATTGCACCGACAGGCTGTACTCCACGCCGTTCTGCGGATTGAACCAGAAGCCCGGCGACGTCTGCGAGCTGCCGGAGAGCGAGATCAGCACGTTCTGGGCGACGGCGTTGGCGTTCAGGTTCAGCTGCTGCAAGCGCGTGCGGTCCATGTTCAGGTGGATCGTCGGCGCGTTGATCCGTTGCTGGATATGCGTGTCGACGGTGCCGGGCACCTGTCGCACCTGCTTGAGGAGCTTCGTCGCGGCGTCGAAATTCGCCAGTTGTCGAGCGCCGCTGATCTGAATGTCGATGGCCGCGGGCAGCCCGAAGTTGAGAATCTGCGTGACGATGTCGGCCGGTTGAAAAAAGAACTCGACGCCGGGGAAGCGCTGCGGCAGCACCGCACGAAGCTTGTCGATATAGCCTGTGCTCGGGTGATGGTCGGGGGTGAGCGCGATCTGAATTTCGCCGTCGAGCGTGCCAATGGTGCCCGCGTTGCTGTACGAGAGATTGATACCGCTGTAGGGCAGGCCCAGGTTGTCGAGAATCGTTTCGAGTTCGTTGGCGGGCACGATCTCGCGCACGACCTTTTCGACTTCATCGGCCAGACGCGCCGTTTCCTCGATGCGCGTGCCGGTGGGCGCGCGCATGTGCAACCGGATGTTGCCCGCGTCCACGCTCGGGAAGAAATCCGCCCCCAACGCGAACACCAGCCCCATCGACAGCACGCAGAACGCCAGGAAACCCGTGGCGAATACGCGCCGGCGTACCAGCAGCATCGAGAGCACGGCGATGTAGGCGGCGCGCATGCGCTCGAAGGCGGCGTCGAAGCGCAGATAGACGCGCCGGAACGCCCCGGGCGCCGCGTTCGGATCGGCCGCGCGGGCGTGTCCCATGAGCAGCATCGCGAGCGTGGGCACCAGCGTGCGCGACAACAGGTATGAGGCCAGCATCGCAAACACGACCGCCTCGGCGAGCGGCACGAACAGGTAGCGAGCCACCCCCGTCAGGAAGAACATCGGTACGAACACGATACAGATGCATAGCGTCGAGACCAGGGCAGGCACGGCAATTTCGCCCGCACCGTGGAGAATCGCCTGGTGCAGCGGCGTGCCCATATGCAGATGGCGCTCGATGTTCTCGATGGTCACCGTCGCGTCGTCGACCAGGATCCCCACGGCCAGCGCCAATCCGCCCAGCGTCATGATGTTGATCGTTTGACCGAGCGCATGCAGCGCGAGCAGCGACGACAGAATCGAGAGCGGGATCGAGATGGCAATGATGCAGGTGCTGCGCCAGTTGCCGAGGAACAGCAGGATCATGGCGGCCGTGAGCGCGGCGGCGATCAGCGCTTCGCGAATCACCCCTTGCACCGCTGCCTTCACGAACACCGACTGATCGAACAGCGCGGAGATGTGCAGATCCGGCGGCAGCGCGGCGCGCGCTTCGGGCAGCAGGGCCTTGAGCGAGTCGACCACCGACAGCGTGGACGCATCGCCCGTCTTCATGACCGACATCAGCACGCCGCGCTGGCCGTTCTGGCGCACGATGTTCGTCTGCGGCGAGAAGCCGGTGCGCACGTGCGCGACTTCGCGCAGATAGGTCGTGGCGCCGTTTACCGTACGCACCGGGATGTTGTTCAGGCCCTCGACCGTGGCCGGCGACCCGTTCATGTCGACGCTGTACTCACGCGGGCCGATCTTCGTTGTGCCGGTCGGCAGGATCAGGTTCTGGGCGTTGACCGCAGCCACCACGTCCTGCGCCGTCAATCCCTTGGCGAGCAAGGCGCGCGTGTCGATGTCCACGGAGATCAGCCGCGTCTTGCCCCCATACGGATAGGGCACGGCGGCCCCCGGGATCGTCACCAACTGCGGCCGCAGGAAATTGAGCGCCGTGTCGTTGAGCGCGGGTTCCGACAGGCTGGGGCTCGACAAGCCGAGCTGCATTACCGGAATCGATGAGGCCGAGTAGCTGATGATGAGCGGCGGCGTGGCGCCCGGCGGCATCTGCTTGACCTGCGCCTGCTCGATCGCCACGACCTGGGCGATGGCCGTTTGGAGGTTCGCCGTCGGCTGGAGGAAGATCTTGATGATGCCGATGCCGGGCAGCGATTGCGACTCGATGTGCTCGATATTGTTGACGGTGGTCGTCAGTCCGCGTTCGTTGCCGGAGATGATCCGGTTGGCGACATCCTGTGCTGCCAGGCCGTTATAGGTCCAGATGACGCTGATGACGGGAATGTTGATCTCCGGCAGCACGTCGACCGGTGTGCGCATGAGCGCGAGCGGCGTAGCGAGCAGGATCAGGATGGCCATCACGATGAACGTGTAGGGCCGCTTGAGCGCAACGTTGACAATCCACATGGTTCAGACGCGCTCGGGCGCAGTCGCAGACTTACGGGGCAAGGGCCGTCCGGAGCGCGTGCGCCATGGCGCGGCACCGGTCCCGGAAGGAATGTCGCCATGGTAGGGGCGCACCCCCAACGCCAAAATGGCGCGAAAGTGGCGAAATTGACAGAAATCTCGGCACCGGCCGCACAGCCTTGTCCAACAAGGCGCTGTGCGTGGTCACGACGAGGGGCGTGGCATATTACGGTGTGTTGCGCTTTGAACGAGACGCGCAAAAAAAATGGCTGGGGGCAACGCGTCCCCCAGCCATTCCTGCCTCGGCGCGGCCGCGCTCAGTTGGCGGCCGGCGGTGTGTCGGTCGTCGGCTTCTCGATGATGACGCGACGGTTGTCGCGCGCGATGACCTTCATCGGCAGACCGAGCGTCTCGAGCACGGTGAACTTTTGCGGGTCGACCAGCGCAAGCGCCTTGGGCGCCGCCATCCAGACGTCGGCAAACTTGTTGAGCGTCGGGATCCAGCTATCCGGCGCTTGCGAGATGCCGAATTCGAGTTCGTCCTGCACCGCGACCATGATCATGGTGTGACGCAGGTAGAACGGCATCGTGTGGTCGAGCGTGCCGACGGAGTAGAACGGCGTGTCCGGTCCCAGGCGATCCATTTCCGCACGCACGGCCGGCACCAGATCGATCCCGGAGCTGCTGCGCCCGAAGGCTTCATGCCCGGAACCGCCGATCATCGCAAACGCCAGCCACGCGCCGGCAAAGGCGACGAGCGCCTGCTTCGTGCTGCGCGTGCTCAGCCAGCGCGCGATGGCGAGGCCGATCAGTCCGGCGACGCTGGCGGCGTAAAGGTAGTACGAGAAGGTGCGGTAGGCTTCGACCGGGTTGCGACTATCGGAGTGATGGGAGAGAAAGACCAGGCACGTCACGATCGTCGCCACGAACAGCACGGCGGACACGACGAGGTGCTTGCGCAGCGACTCGCGCGAGATGCCCGCGAGCCCCAGCCCGATCAGCAGTGCCAGGGCCGGCGCGACCGGCAGCACGTACGACAGCAGTTTCGAGTGCGACACCGAGAAGAAGCAGAAGATGAACACGGCCCAGACCGTGAGCATCAGTACCGGACGGAACCCATTGGCCTGACGCGGTGCAGCGCGCGACGCCGACACGACGCGCGGAATCATCGACAGCCATGGCAGGAAGCCGATGATCAGCACCGGCACGAAGTACCACAGCGCGCCGGGACGATGGTGATCGGGCTTCAGGAAGCGGTTGAAGTGCTCGTTGATGAAGAAGAATTCGAAGAACGACGGGTTGCGCGCCATGACCGCGGCGAACCACGGCACGGTGACGGCGAGCATCACGATCAGGCCGCTCGCAAGGTGCAGACGCTTCCACAGGGCCCAGTCGCGTGAAATCAGCGTGTAGATGATGAGGACCGCACCGGGCAACACCACGCCGATCAGCCCCTTGCTCAGGATCGACAGGCCCATCGCCGCCCAGCACAGCCACATCCAGTTGCGGACCTGCGTGTCGGTGAGCCCGGGGCGTTGCGCCAGCAGCAGCGAGCACAGCGCCAGCCCCATCATGAACGACACGCCCATATCGAGCACGTTGAAGTGGCCGAGCAGGCTCCACAGCGGGGCACTTGCCAGCGCCAGCGCGGCAAAGAAGCCCGCGCGCGCGCCGAACACCCGACGGCCGGTATAACCGACGAGCAGCACGCCGCCGAAACCGGTCAATGCGGTCCACAGACGGGCCTGCCAGTCGCCCAGTCCGAAGATCATGAACGTCAGCGCGTTCATCCAGGTCTGGAGCGGTGGTTTCTCGAAGTACAGATAGCCGTTGTAGCGCGGGGTGACCCAATCGCCGGTCGCCAGCATTTCGCGCGCCATCTCGGCGTAGCGGCCTTCGTCGCTGGGCACCAGATGGCGCAGGTTCAATACGCCGAACCAGACCAGCGCGAATGTGGCCAGCAGCCAGAGCAGGGCGGCGGGAGAGATCGGCCAGGGTTCCAGCCCGGCGTCACGTTGAGGGCGTATGGACATGAATGGGAGGTTTCCGGTCTTGTTGAATGAGGTAAGTGTCGTGAATAAGGCGCATGACGTTCAGGCGCCGGTGTTGTCGGCGGCATCGGGGTTAGGCAGCGTCACACGCACATGCAAGCCGTGCGGCGGAGTCGGACTGGCATCCGCCAGCGTCACCCGACCGCCGAGGCGGTCGACGATCGCGCGCACGATGGCGAGGCCCAGGCCCGTGCCTTCGCCGCCGTGATCGCGGGCTTCGCGTTGGTCGCTCGCGCGGTAGAACGCATCGAATACGCGCTCGCGCTTGTCGGCGTCGATGCCTGGCCCCGAGTCGATCACGTCGATGACCACCTCGGCCGCCGTGGCCGACAGGCGCACGCCGACACTGCCGCCCGCCGGCGTATAGCGCACGGCATTGCCGACAAGATTGCTCAGCAGCGTGACAATATCGCGTTTCGATCCCGTCACGCGCAGATTGGGGCGCCCGGGCGCCGCCTGAGACGTATCGACCAGGTCGAGCACGATCTGCTTGCGGTCCGCCAGCACGAAGACGTCTTCGAGCGCTTCGTGCACGGCGGGCAGCAGCGTGAGCGGCGTGGCGGCAACCGTCGGGGCGCTCTGGGCGCGCGCGAGGGTCAGCAATTGTTCGAGCAGCGCGCGTGTGCGGCGCAGCCCGCTCTTGAGCTTGGTCAGGCGATTGCGCGTCTCGGTATCGAGGGGCACCGGGTCGAGTGCCCGGTCGAGGTTCTCGGACTGAATCACCAAAGCGGTCACCGGCGAGCGCAATTCGTGCGCGGCGTCGGCCACAAACCGGCGCTGCTCGTCGAGCGCCTTGGCGAGTCGCGCCAGCAGACGATTGATCGACACGATGAACGGCTCGATTTCCGTGGGCGCGTCTTGCGCGTCGAGGCCGCGCAGATCGGTATCGCGCCGGGTGTCGACATCGTCGGCCAAGCGCTGCACCGGTCGCCACGCGCGGCGCACCGTCACGACGATGGCGCCGATGAGCAACGGCACGAACCCCACGAAGGGCAGCGCGGTGCGCAGGCCGCTGTTACGCGCAATCTCGTTGCGTCCTTCCGTTGGCTGGGCGACAACGATACGCAGCTCCGGCTCGATAGTGCGCACGAAGGCGCGCCAGGTGTGGTCGCCCGTATTGACCGTGTGAAAGCCGTCGGCCAGCGTGACCGGGAAGCTGCCGCCGAGCCGCTGTACCGTGAGACGGTAGTCGTGATCCTCGACCGGCAGGCCATGCATGGCGCTGTCGGCCTCGGCGAGATTGCGGGTGTCGACGAGCGCGGCGAGTTGCAGCAGTTGATCGTCCTGGAAACGGTAGGCCTCGCGAAAGGCCGCCGCGTAGGAGACGAAGCCCGCGACGATGGCCAGTCCCAGCGCACAGGCCGAGAGCGTGACCACCAGTCGTGACTGCAGCGAACGCATCATGATCATGGCTTGGGCACCAGCCAGCCCGCACCACGGATGTTGCGGATGACGTCCGCCCCGAGCTTCTTGCGAATGGAATGGATCAGGAAGTCGATCATGTTGCTTTCGATCTCTTCGCCCCACCCGTAGAGGCGGTGCTCCAGCGCGTCGCGCGAGAGGATCGTGCCCGGGCGCAGCATCAGCGCGTGCAGCAGGGCGTATTCGCGTGCCGAGAGCACACACTGGTTCTCGCCGTAACTGGCCTGGTGGGTGGCGGGGTCGAGGACCAGCGCGCCGTTCGTGAGCACCGGTGCGGCAACGCCCGCCTGCCGGCGGATCACGGCGCGCATGCGCGCAAGCAACTCGCCCACTTCGAACGGCTTCACGACGAAGTCGTCGGCGCCCAGATCAAGCCCGTGGATGATGTCGTCGGCACCGTCGCGGGCCGTCACCACGATGATGGGCGTGCGTCCTCCCGCCGCGCGGTGCGCCCGCAGCACCTCCCAGCCGTCTCGCCCGGGCAGGCCGAGGTCGAGCAGCATGAGGTCGTAGCTGTGCGCGGCCAGCGCCGCCAGGGCGGCGTCGCCGTCACGACACCAGTCGGCCGCATAAGAGGCGTCCTTGAGCGCCTGCATCATGGCCTCACCGATCATGGTGTCGTCTTCTACGAGCAATATCCGCATGGTTTTCCGAACGCTTCCCGACGTCGCCACGCAGACGAACGCCTGATATCCCGCTCGTCACGCAGGACGGCACGGGCGCACGATAGCGCGCGAGAATTAGGAGAAACTTAGTCCGCGGCGAGGTGCGTCCGCGCGACTATGCCATGCAAACCAATAGCTAATCAATGACTTAGCAAGGTTTTTTCACGTAACCTCGCCATGACGGGACCGCATCGGCTTAGTCGTGAGGCATCGCTGAGGCCGGTTGGCGTCGTTTCACAGCGGATCGGGAGACAAATACGGCGACGCAACGCCAGCGGGCCGGCGAGTGCCGGCCCATGCGTTCGAAATGGTTGTCGGCCGGCAGATCGGACCCTCTCGAACCCTTTCGCCGGGAGGCCGCTTACTGCGCGCGCAGCGTCTTCGCCGCGGCCACCATGTTTTGCAGTGCCGGAATCACTTCCGCCCACTGGCGCGTCTTCAGACCGCAGTCCGGGTTGACCCACAGGCGCGAGGCCGGAATGCGTTCGGCCGCCTTGCGCATGAGCGACACGATGTGCGCCTGCGTCGGGATATTCGGCGAGTGGATGTCGTAGACGCCCGGTCCGATTTCGTTCGGGTATTGGAACGAATCGAAGGCATCCAGCAGTTCCATGTCGGAGCGCGATGTCTCGATGGTGATGACATCGGCATCCATGTCGGCGATGGCGGCGATGATGTCGTTGAACTCCGAATAGCACATATGCGTGTGGATCTGGGTGTCGTCCTGCACGCCGTTCGCGGTGATGCGGAACGACTCGACGGCCCAGTCCAGATACGTTTGCCATTGCGCACGGCGCAGCGGCAGGCCTTCGCGCAGGGCTGCCTCGTCGATCTGGATCACGCGCACGCCCGCTCGCTCCAGATCCAGCACTTCCTCGCGAATCGCCAGCGCCAGTTGGTAGCACGACACCGAGCGGGGCTGATCGTCGCGCACGAAAGACCAGTTCAGGATCGTGACCGGCCCGGTCAGCATGCCCTTCATCGGTTTGCGGGTCAGCGATTGCGCGTACCGGATCCACTCGACGGTCATGGCCTTCGGGCGGCGGATATCCCCGAACATGATGGGCGGCTTCACGCAACGCGACCCGTATGACTGCACCCAGCCGAACTGACTGAAGGCGTAGCCGTCAAGCTGCTCGCCGAAATACTCGACCATGTCGTTACGCTCCGCTTCCCCGTGCACGAGCACGTCGAGACCAAGGGCCTCCTGTTCGCGCACGCTGCGGGCGATTTCGGCCTGCATCGCGGCGACATAACCGGACTGATCCAGTTCGCCGGCCTTGAACTGGCGGCGCGCAGCACGGATTTCGGACGTTTGCGGGAACGAGCCGATCGTCGTGGTCGGATAACTCGGCAGGTTCAGCGCGGCGGCTTGCTTCTCGGCGCGCACGGCGTACGGGTGTTGGCGGCGGCCCAACGCGGCTTCGATCTTCGCCACCGCTTCCTTGACGGCCGGGTGGTGCACGCGCGGCGAGGCGCGGCGGCTTGCGATGGCGCGGGCATTGGCGTCCAGTTCGGCACGCACGGCGTCGCGGCCTTCGTTGATGGCGCGCGCCACGACCGTCACTTCGGCGAGCTTCTGCTTGGCGAACGCCAGCCATGATCGGATTTCGGCATCGAGGTTCTGCTCGCTGTCCAAATCCACCGGCACATGCAGTAGCGAGCACGACGGTGCGACCCACAAGCGATCGCCTAATGCCTGGGCGACCGGCTCCAGCCAGTCGAGCACGGCGGTCAGGTCGGTCTTCCAGATGTTGCGGCCGCTGACCACACCAAGCGACACGACTGCATCCGGGGGCAGGGCGTCGATAACCTTGGCGACTTCGCTTTGGGCATTCACCGCATCCAGATGCAGGCCGTCGACGGGCAATCCGCAGGCCAGCGGCAGGTTCTCCTGCAGTTCGCCAAAGTACGTGGCGAGCAGGCGCTTGACCGGCGCGGCGGCGAGCGCGGCGTAGGCCGTCTCGAAGGCCTGCTGCCATTCGGCGCTCAGTTCGGTGACCAGGATCGGCTCGTCGATCTGCACCCATGCCACGCCCTGCGCGGCGAGCGTCTCGAGCAGCTTCACGTAGACCGGCAGCAGGCGCGGGAGCAGGGCCAGCTTGTCGCTGTCGTCCTTGGCTTTGCCGAGCCACAGGTACGTGACCGGGCCGAGAATGACGGGCTTGGTCTTCACCCCGGCCGAGCGGGCCTGCGTGAGTTGTTCGACCAGACGCGATGCGTCGAGCGCAAAGGTTGTGGCCGCGGAGAATTCCGGGACGATGTAGTGATAGTTCGTGTCGAACCACTTGGTCATTTCACCGGCGGCGACGCCGCCGCAGCAGGCGTCGTGCGCCTCGGCGCTGTGGGCGGATCGTCCACGGGCGACGCGGAAGTAGTTGTCGAGCGCGTCGCCGTGGAAGCCTTGGACACGCTCAGGCAGGTTGCCCAGCGTGAAGCTCATGTCGAGGACTTGATCGTAGTAGGAGAAATCCCCGACGGGGGCCAGATCCAGGGCGGCCTGGTCCTGCCAGTGACGCCGGCGCAGCGACGCGCCGAGCGCGGTCAGGTCGTCGCGCGTCGATTGCCCCTTCCAATACGCTTCCAGACCGAACTTCAGTTCACGCTTCGCGCCGATGCGCGGAAATCCCAGGTTGTGTGTCGTTGCCATGTTCTCTTGTGACGCTAGCCGCCAGATGAAGGAAATCGTGACGACGATCATAGAGGTTTCGTTTCATGAATGAAAATGGTCTTATTTTAGATTGACGTTAATTTTATTCATGTTGATCGGGCAGCGCCTGATGTCGCGTGCGTCGCCCCGCACGTCGCATATCAGTTCGCGTGTGATTGATTCGCATCAATGCCCCCGCCGACGATACCGATAGGCTTTTAGGGGGATGGAAGCGCGCGAACGAGGTGACACCGCTGCGACGGCTGCCAAGGCGTGGGGCAACGTCACGATCTGGCGCGTGGGTGGCGCTTGCCCTGGACTGTCCGAATTCACTGCGCTGCGCGCTGGAGACATGCTTATGAACACCGCGACCAAGCCACATGTGCTTGTCCTCGGCGGCAATTTCGCCGGACTTTCCAGCGCGCAGAAAATCCGTGAATACGCGGGTGAGAGCGTGGACATCACGGTGATCGACCGCAAGGACTATCTCCTATTCGTGCCCAATATCCCCACCGACGTGTTCGAAAATCGCGATCCGTCGCTGCACCAGCGCATGCAATTGCGGCCAGCGCTGGCGGGAGACGACATCCACTTCATCCAGGCGCTGGTGCAACGCGTGGATATCGACGCCAGAATGGTCCACTTTCTTCCGTTCGAGCGCCCGGGCGAAGCCTCCGAGTCGTTGCACTACGACTACCTCGTGGTTGCCTTGGGTGCCCATCTGGCCTATGACCGCCTGCCCGGCTTTGCCGAGCACGGGCATACCGTCTCGGACCTGTTTCACGGTGAGCGCCTTCGTCGGTATCTGTTCGAGGGCGGCTACCGCGGTGGGCCTATCGTGATTGGTGCGGCGCACTTTCACCAGGGCGATGGCGCCGAGGGCCTGCAACCCTATCCGGGCGGCAGCATTCCCTATCTGAAGGCGGCGTGCGAGGGGCCTATCCTGGAGATGACGACAGCGATGGCGAGTTGGCTCACGCGCACCGGCAGGGGAACCCCGGAAAAGATCACCGTCTTCACGCCTGATGAGGTGATCGCGGCGGACGCAGGTGTCAAGAACGTCGAGGCCTTCCTGCGGATGACCCACGCGATGGGCATCCACTACCGCAACAACATGCCCGACATTGCCCGGCTTACCGCTGAGGGCATCGAGTTCAACACAGGGGAGACGCTTGCGGCGGAAATCAAGTTAATCCTGCCCGACTGGGTGTCGCATGAGTGTCTGCGGGATCTGCCGATCTGCGACAGTCGGGGTTTCGTGCGGACTAATCTGCTGATGCGCAATCCAGAACACCCCGAAATTCTTGCCGCTGGCGACTGCGCATCGGTAACCGTGCCCAAGATCGGCGGCATCGGGCACCAGCAAGCCGAAATCGTCGGACGACAGATCGCGCTCGACATGGGCCGCATGGACGCCGAGGAGGCCAACCAGGCACTTCGTCCGGTCACCTTTTGCATTGGCGACATGGGCGAGGGCCGGGCGTTCTACGTGCGCTCCAACAGCTGGTTTGGTGGCCACGACGATGTGCTGAAAATGGGGCGAGTTCCGTATCGGCTGAAGATGAGCTACCGGGACTTGTTTTTCCTGACGCACGGGAAGATGCCGGGGTTTGGTCTGAACATCGCGCAGTTCGCAGCCGAAAGGGTATTTTGACGAGCGGCGCGAAGGGCTGCCGACAGTTTGACAGTTGCAGGACACATTGCGGAGACAAATGGATGGTCGATTCCACCGCGTTCCCACAGGCACAAGAATTCCACGTGAGCCTGCGCGTCGCCGATCTGGCTGCGAGCACGGCCTTCTACACTGCGTTATTCACTGCCTCGCCCAAAGACACCACGCCGCGATAAAGCACATTCCTTTTGCCGCATTTGCATCTGAACCTGGTACTACTGGTCAACGATGGCCAGAACCCGTTGGATACCTATAGCCTCTATCACCTGGGGCTCGGGGTGGCGGGGAAGACGCAAGTGATCGCCGCGTATCATGCCGCGCTGGCCGCTGGGGCGCCCATTGTCAAGCCTCCGCGCACAACGTGGCGCGGCACCCCGCTGCACGAATTGTGGCTGCGCGATCCCAGTGGCTATCTGATCGAGGTCTATGCGCGGCTCACTGTCGAAGAGCTGGCGCAGATGCCGACCGATCAGGAGCCGACCCTTCTCGTACCGAGCACCGAGACGTCACAGAGCGCACCGTAATTGAAGACGATCATGTCGCTCCCAGCGAGGGTGCTTGCGTCTTTATCGTGACGGGCGATGGAAGTTCATGATCGAGTGCACGAAGCAGCAGGCGACGTGCCACCGGGCTGTTCGCTCGTGATACGCTCGTGCAATGCTTCGGCGCACCTGCCGGCATTCGCCATCGCTTTCGTCAACTTCCATGAAGAAAAGAGAGTTTCTTGCCGGTGCCGCGGCAGTCGGCGCGTCTGCGCCGTTGTTCGCCAAGACGGCTGCAATGCCGGGATCAGCGGCTACGACATCGCTGGTCACCATCAGCGGCGCTATCGGGCATCACAACCGTGGGCCTGTCGATCCAGCGCTCGATCAGCTCTTTCACAAGCAACTGGTGAAATTCGACGCCGCGTATGCGTTCGACTTCGGCATGTTGACGCGCCTGCCCGCGCAGACCATCCGTCCGACGCTGGAATACGATGCCCGGCCGCACACCCTGCGCGGACCACGTCTGACCGACGTTCTGGCGCAGGCGGGCGTGCCCGCCAATCCGGCGACGCAGGTGTTGTTGCGCGCGATCGACGGGTACATCGTCGCGACCACGCTGGCGCAGTTGCGCGAGTATCGCTTCCTGCTCGCCACGCATCTTGACGACAAGCCGCTTGCGCTCGGTGGTTTGGGGCCGCTGTGGGCCGTCTACGAGCCGGCCGCGATCCCCATGCTGGCGGGCAAACCCCTCAGGGAGCAGTTCGCGCTTTGCCCGTGGGGCATTTATCACATCCAGATCAACGCTGTCTCCTGAACCGTGCCCGCGCTGAGGCGGGCGCGTCCGGTCAGGAAGCGTCGGCGCGCAAGGCGGGGCGACGCAGGGTAAGGCGTCTCGCGATACGTCCGAAGGCGCGCAGTTGTTGCGCTATCACGCCCATCCCATACCGGCGCGAACGGCCTTCGGGGGCGGGGAGTTGGTCGCGAATGCCGGTCGGCTCCGCGGCGCGTTCCCAGGAGGCGGTACGGAATACCACGTCCCACCAGGGAACCAGCACGCCGAAGTTGCAGCCGTACCGAGTGCCTTCGTGCCCGTAGCCGATGGCGTGATGACGACGGTGAAACGTCGGGCTCACGATCAGACGTTCGAGCACCGGGCCGTACGGTAGCCGTGCATTCACGTGCTGAACACTCTGCAAGAAATTCCCCACAGCCACGAGCACGACGTATTGCGCGGGTTGCACGCCGATGAACAGCGCAATCGACGCAAAGAAGGCGGCTTGCAGCATGTTGTCGAGGAAGTGGTTGCGGTCGTCCGTCCACATCGACATCTGTTGCTGGCTGTGGTGCACCGCGTGCAGTTCCCACCAGACGCCGAAGCGATGCTGCCAGCGGTGGTACCAGTAGCCCGCGAAGTCGAGCACGATCAGGTAGAGCAGGAACGTCACGAGCGGTTGATCCGTCACGCCCGGGTACAAGCCGTCCAACTGGACGTTCGGCAGCCCGTGGATCACCATCTGGCTCTGCAGCGCGTTAAAGACCGGTTGCAGCACCATGAAGAAGAGCAGATTGAGAATGCCGAGCTTGGCGATCCACGTGTAGATCACGTCGGCGCGCACCTGGCGGCGATCCTGCCACTGCTCGACCGGACGCAACGCCTCGAGCGGACGCAGCAGGGCATACGTTACGCCGATCTGGAAGACTCCGACGAGCACCCAATACAAGGCGTCATAGATATCGTCGGCGTAGCCCATCAGGTTGAAGTGGAACAGCAGCGGCTGCACCCCATCGACGTAGACGAGCGTCTGCGCAGCGGCGATGCCGCTGTCTACGAAGTTGATGGCTTCCTGAATCATCTGGGGTCTCGTCAGTCCGGATTCGGCGAAAGTACGGGCGCGCGATCAGCAAAGAAAATACCATGCGGCGATCGATTGACGGCAATTCGGTCGATGAGTTTGCGCGTCGTCAAGTCGATCACCCCCACATGACGCGCAAACCGGAATGTCACCCAAAGATAACGCTTGTCGGCGGACAATTCCATATCGTCCGGCCCTGGCATCAGGCCGGTGATATCGCCCACCTTGGTCAGCGACTCGTAATCGAGAATGCTGATCGTGCTCTCGACACGGTTGCTCACGGCGATGTGACGGCCATCGGCGAGCGAGCGGAAGTTGTGGGCGCCGCGTCCCGTCGGAATGCGTTTGACGATCTTCTGCGTGCGCCAGTCGACCACGGCCACATCGTCTTCCCCCGTCATGCCGACGAGCAGGTACTTGTCGCCCGGTGTCATCCAGAGCCCCGCAGGCGTCTTGCCAAGCGCCATGCGCCACTTCACCGTTTGCGTCGCAAGGTCGATGGCGGCCAGCTCGCCCGTGTCCTGCACCGTCACGAACACGGTCTTGCTGTCCGATGTGAAGGTCATATGGCTGGGTGTCTTGGCCAGCGGAATGCGCTTGGCGATCGAGAAGTTCTGGCCGTCATAGTGGTACACGTCGAGACGGTCAAGGCGCAGTGCCGTCGTGACGAACCATTTGCGGTCAGGCGAGAACGCGAGCTGATACGGGTCTTCGATGTCCGCGATCTGACGTTGCAGCTTGCCGGTGTTCGGATCGAGGAACATCAGGCTGTTCGAGACCGAATTCGCGACGATCAACGAACGCTTGTCGGGGGTGATCATCAGGTGATGCGGCTCCTTGCCCGTCGGCATGGTGCCGACGACTTTGTGCGACGCCTGATCGATGAGGGAAAGCTGGGCTGCGCCGGAATCGAGCACGATGACTGTGCCGGCATGCGCGGGCGAGAGCGGGAGCATCGCGGCGACCACGACCGAAAGCGTCGCCAGGGTGTGGGCACGGCCGCTCAGCCGGGAAAACTTGAAAGAGAACGCCATGAGAGCCTGAGGTGGGGCATAGGACAGTAACGCAGGGCCGGTAAGCCATGCGTCGATTCCTTCGTTAAACGCGCCACGTGCCCGGCGCGTTGACAGAAAAATGGGACGAGACGGGACGAAACACGGCAAGACGGGATATCGGCGGACGAAGTGGGGAGACAGGGTGCGACATTGGCCGAAACGTGGCGCGAAGCGGCGGGATGCCGCAGTCCGATAAAACTTATCCGCTCCCCAAGCGCGTAGGCTCACGCCGCGTCTTGTCAGGCGGAAGGCGCATCGGCGGGTGCCACGCCATCCCATTTTTCCAGCAGGGCCAGCGCCTCGCGCGTCCAGTCGAGCCAGCCTTGCTCATACCGCACGCCAAGTAACAGAATGTGCCGTTGCAGTGTGGCGGCGCGCGTTAGCGCCTCGTCCGGGGGAAAGTCGCGCGCTTCGATGGCCTGGTAGGCAGCGAGCTTTTGGGCGTGGAGTGCCGCGCGCCGCTGCAATTCCGGCTGCAGGCCGAGCGGCCCGATGGCGGCATCGGCACGCAGTCGCACCATCAGATCGTCGCGCAGATCGGCGGGGGACGTGGGGGTGGCGGCCCAGTTGAGCAATTCATCGCGCCCGGCGTCGAGCACGCGGTAGACGCGCTTGCGCGTGCGCCCGCCATCCGGCGCAGCCATCGAATCGATCCAGCCGGACGCCTCCATACGCGCCAGTTCGCGGTAGATTTGTTGATGGCTGGCATGCCAGAAAAAGCCGATCGACTTGTCGAAACGGCGAGCAAGGTCGTATCCGGAGGACGATTTCTCCAGCAACGAGGTCATCAGGGCGTGGGCAAGCGGCATGTCCGGCAGTGTAGGGACTCTATTTAGACTATGCAACCAGTTGCATAGTGGGCAACGCCCCCTTAAAATCGCCCTCGAACTATGCAACCGGTTGCATAAACCAAAGACGCGCGAACGACGCGTCATGTGCTTGCCGGGTAGTCCCTGCCAAAACCTGCGGCCCGCGCCGAATGAAAAGTGAGACAACGATGAGCGGCTATCCCCACCTGATGCAACCCCTGGATCTGGGCTTTACGACGTTGCGCAACCGCGTGCTGATGGGCTCGATGCATGTCGGGCTCGAAGAGGCGCGCAATGGCTTTGCCCGCATGGCCGAGTTTTACGCGGAGCGGGCGCGTGGCGGCGTGGCGTTGATGGTGACGGGTGGCATCGCGCCGAACGACGCCGGTCGGCCCTATGCGGGCGGCGCCAAGCTCAGCACCGAGGAAGAGGCCGAGAAGCACCGTGTCGTAACGCAGGCCGTGCATGCCGCCGGGGGCAAGATCGCCTTGCAGATTCTTCATTTCGGGCGCTATGCGTACCATCCCGATCTGGTCGCGCCCAGCGCATTGCAGGCGCCCATCACGCCCGCCAAGCCGCGCGAACTGACGAGCGACGAGGTCGAGGCGACCATCGGCGACTTCGTCAACTGCGCCGCGCTCGCGCAGCAGGCCGGATACGACGGGGTCGAAATCATGGGGTCCGAGGGGTACCTCATCAACGAATTCATTGCGGCCCGCACCAACCATCGCACCGACGCCTGGGGCGGCAGCTATGAGAACCGGATCCGCTTCCCCGTCGAGATCGTGCGCCGCGTGCGCGAGCGCGTGGGGCGCGAGTTCATCATCATCTACCGCCTCTCGATGCTCGACCTGGTCGAAGGCGGGTCCACCTTCGAGGAGGTGGCGCAACTGGCCCGCGCGGTCGAGGCGGCCGGGGCGACGCTGATCAATACGGGGATCGGCTGGCACGAAGCCCGCATCCCGACGATTGCCACGAGCGTGCCGCGCGCCGCATTCGCGTGGGTCACCGGCAAGCTCAAGGGGCACGTCGGCATTCCGCTCGTCACGACCAACCGCATCAACATGCCGGACGTGGCCGAACGCATTCTTGCCGACGGCGAAGCGGACATGGTGTCGATGGCGCGCCCGCTGCTGGCTGATCCCGAGTTCGTGAACAAGGCGGCGGCCGGCCGCGCCGAGACGATCAACACGTGCATCGGCTGCAATCAGGCGTGTCTCGATCACACGTTCAGCGGCAAGATCACCTCATGCCTGGTCAATCCGCGCGCGTGCCATGAGACGGAACTGCGCATCGAGACGGCCGGGCGCACGCGTCGTGTGGCCGTCGTCGGCGCGGGCCCCGCAGGTCTGGCGGCGGCAACCGTCGCGGCGCGGCGGGGACACGACGTCACGCTCATCGAAGCCGATGCCGAGATCGGCGGGCAATTCAACATGGCCAAGCGGATTCCCGGCAAGGAGGAGTTTTTCGAGACCCTGCGCTACTTCCGTCATGAACTGGATGCCGCGGGCGTCAACGTGCAATTGCACACGCGTGCGACGGTGGCGTCGCTGGTCGACGGCGGGTACGACGACATCGTGCTGGCCACCGGGGTCGTGCCGCGTCGGCCTGCTATCGAGGGACTGGATCACCCCAAGGTGCTCAGTTACATCGATGTGCTGCGTGGCGGGGCATCGGTCGGCAAGACCGTCGCCGTGATCGGGGCAGGTGGCATCGGCTTCGACGTGGCCGAGTTCCTCACGCAAGCCGGAGAGAGTGCCACGCTCGTGCCGGCGAAGTTCTACGCGGAGTGGGGCATCGACCCGGCCTACGCGCATGCCGGCGGCCTGCGCTCGCCAGTGCCGCAGACGTCGCCTCGCAAGGTCTACCTGATGCAGCGCAAGACCTCGAAGGTGGGCGACGGACTGGGCAAGACCACGGGATGGATTCACCGCACCGCGCTCAAGCATCGCGGCGTGGAAATGATCCCCGGGGTGACCTATCGCCGGATCGACGACGAAGGTTTGCACGTCACCATCGACGACACGCCGCACGTTCTGCCCGTCGATAACGTAGTGCTGTGCACCGGACAGGAGCCGTTGCGCGAGCTCGCCGAGGGCCTTCGGGCGGCGGGTGCACGCGTGCATGTCATTGGTGGGGCCGATGTGGCGGCCGAACTCGACGCCAAGCGCGCGATCCAGCAGGGCACCGAGGTGGCGATCGACCTGTGACGGTGCCGGGCGAGCGCGGGCGGCGCCAGATCGTTGTGCGACAATGGCGCCTCGTCGATTTCGGCTGCTCGTTTATCGTCCGCCGGCGTTGTCGCAATGCCAAAGCGTGGGCGCCAAGTGCCGGGCGTCACGTGTCCGAGGCACGCTGTGGATTGTCGCCGTCACGGCGGTGTCCGACGCGGCCCGCGTGGGAGCCTGAACCGTGTGGCCGACGGTGTCATCGTCCATGAAGCGCACGTTTCTCTCTACCGTCTCGCTCACCGGCCGCCTGCGGTGGCTGAATCTCGCTGTCGTCTGCGTTGTCGTCGTCCTTTGCAGTAGTTTGCTCGCCTGGACTTGGGGAACGTACCAGCGCGCGAGCGACGCGTCCCTTGCGCTTGAGGCCTTGCGTGCCACGCTGCTCGCGATGGAGAAGGCGTCGGCGGAGCGCGGGCCGGCCAATGCCGTGCTGGGCGCCGATCTCCCGCTTCCCGACGCATCGGTCGTTGCGCTGCGCAATGCCCGCGAGGCCACCAACGCGCGTCTTCAGGAACTGCTGTCTGCGCTCTCGGCCGATCGGTGCGACGCCTGCGGCAGCAGCTTGCGGATCGTCGAGCGCGCGCGCCTGGATCTCGCGGCGGCCAGCGCGAACGTCGACCTGTTGGTGCAACGTCCACGCGACATGCGCGGCGACGCGGCCGTGCGCGATGCCGTCGATCGCATGATCCGTGTCATCCCCGAGTTCACCTCTGTGGCATCGTCGCGCATCGACGTGATTTCGCGAGGCGCGCCCGACGCGCTTCACTACGTCGTCCTGGCGCGACTGGCGGCGGATCTGCGCGAGTTTGCCGGACAACTCGGCTCACGCTTCACCGCGGCGCTCACCACCGGGAAGCCGCTCGCCGAGGTCGATCAGCGCGCGATTGAACGCACGCTCGGGCGCGTCGAGCAATTGCACGACATGATCGCCGCGCGCATGATCGATCCCCCTGAACTCAGCCCCGAGACGCTCGACGCCCTGAACACCCAGTACTTTGGCGCGGGGCTGCATTATGTGGCGACGGTACGCACGCTAGCCAGTCAGCCCCAACCGGTCGCGCCAACGACGGCCGAGTTTGCGCGCCAGTACGTGCCGACGATGCGCGCGATCACCGACTTCCGCGACAACATGCTGACGCTGGCCCAGCGCAAGGTCGACGCCCGCGCCGCGCTCGCGCTCAAGTGGCTGATCGTCACGGCGATCGCTGCGATTACGCTGGTGCTCGGGATGATCGTTGCGTTGCGGAATTTCCGGCGCAGTGTGGTGCAACCGTTCGAGGCGGCAACGCGTTTCGTCGAGGCGCTGGCGCAGGACAATCTCGATGAGGCGGTGCCGGTTGACGACATGCCGACGCAACGTCCGCAGGTGCGGGCCGTGTTCGATGCGCTGCGCGTACTCAGGCTCAACGCCCTTGAATTAAGGCAATTGCGGCGCGATCGCATCCGGTTGCAGAGTGAGCTGGAAATGAGCGGGGACACGGACCCGCTGACGCAACTGATGAACTGGCGGGCGTTCGAGCGGCAGGCCCAGGCGCTGTGTGCGATGCCGTCGCCGGGGTTGGTGGCGTTGATCAAGCTGGATATCGACAACTTCACGCAGATCAACGCGACCTGGGGACACGGGGTCGGCGACGATGTGTTGCGCCGTGTCGGCGCGGTGTGTCTCAACACGTGTCAGCCGGGGGATGTGGTGGCGCGGCTGGGTGCGGACGCGTTCGCGATCGTGGCCCGTGTGCTTGCCCCATCTCGCGCGCAGCAATTCGCGGAACTGATGTGCGGGCGTATCGAAGCCACCGCATTGACGTTGCCGAACGGCGAAGTCGTGCCGCTGACAGCGAGCGTCGGCATCGCCATCGGCGATCCGGCGACGTTGGGCCCGACGCCGGTGTCCAGCGGCGGGCCGGCCAATGTGTCGGCACTCTTGAGTCAGGCAGAGCGCCAGCTCGACGCCGCGCGCCGCGCCCGGCGGCGAGCCATCGAGTAGGGCGCGTCGCATCGCGTCAAGGCAAGGTCCGCGGGCCACCGCGCGCAAACGCGCAAGGGCCCATCAACGCCCATGCGCCACAACGAAGTGCCGCACATCGATACGCTGTTCAGCGAACGCCGCCTCGCAATATTGGAGATACAGCCGCCACGACCGAATGAACGTGTCGTCGAAGCCTTGCGCACGCACCGCGTCGATCTGCGCTTCGAAGGCGGTACGCCAGTGCTGCAACGTTCTGGCGTAATCGAGACCGAAGCGTAGTGTCTCGACGGCGGTCATCCCGCATGCCTCCGAGGCGCCGACAAATCGCTCCGCGCTTGGCAGCATGCCGCCCGGAAAGATGAACTCGCGGATGAAGTCGCTCGACGAGCGATAGGCGTCGAAGGCGCTGTCGTCGATGGTGATCGATTGAATGAGCGCACGGCCTCCGGGGCGCAAGCGCGACTTGAGCATGCTGAAGTACGCCGGCCAAAACGCTTCGCCCACGGCTTCGAACATCTCGATCGAGACGATGGCGGCGAACTGGCCTTGCACGTCACGGTAATCCGTGAGCGAGACGTCCGCCAGGTGGCTCAGTCCCTCGGCGTCGATGCGGGCTTTGGCGAGCGTCAGTTGCGCTGGCGAGAGGGTGATGCCATGCACTGCGATGCCTTGCCGGGCCGCGTGCAGCGCAAATCCGCCCCATCCGCATCCCACTTCCAGCACCCGCTCGCCCGGACGCAGCGCCAGCGTATCGATGATCCGCTGATACTTGGCGGCCTGGGCGTCGGCAAGCGAACGGTGGGGGTCGCCCTCGAACCAGGCGCTGGAATAGGTCCACGTGGCGTCGAGCCACAGTTCGTAGAAGCGATTGCCGAGATCGTAATGCGCGTGAATGTTGCGACGGCTGCCCGACTTGGTGTTGCCGCGCAGGCGATGGCGCAGGTGATACCAGATTCGTGCGATCCGCGAGCCCGTGACGGTGTTGGAGATCGACGCGAGGTTGCGTATCGCGAGCCGGAGCAGCGCCACCATATCGGGCGAGTCGACCCAGCCGGCGCGATAGGCGTCTGCAAAGCCGATGTCCCCGGCGTGCATGATGCGGCGGCAGGCACGCCAGTCGCGCAGGTGAAGCGTTGCGCCTGGCGAACTGTGGGGATCTCCGAACACATGCAGGGTGCCGTCGGGACAGATCAGCGTCAGGTGTCCGGCGTGAATCCGGCGCAGCAATGCGATAAACAGGCGCGCGGAAATCGGTGCGATCGGACGCACGGAAAGCAGGCGGAGCGGAATCATGGACGAATCTCCCGGTCGGCGGAAGCGGCGCGCTCCGGCGCCGTTGCACGTAGCGTTGGCGGCGTCTTGCCGAAGAACGGCACGCGCTTGAGCCAGAGCCTCAGCGCTTGCCAGTGAATTCTGATGACGACGTTCAGCGCATTGAGGGGCTGCGAAAGCACGGCGAACAGAACGCGCCGCCCCGTGAACGGTTCGGCCCGCATGGCGATCGCCGTGCGCAGCAGCAGCGCATCGCCGACGCGGTAGTCGATAGCGACTGACCATATCGCGCCCTTGCGGCGTACGCGAAACTCGTATTGCCCCTGCACGTCGCAAAACGGGGAGACATGAAAGACTTTGCGGCAGACGAGCCGCGTATCGCCACGAATGGGCGCATGATCGTCGGCACTGAGCAGATACCCGTGGTGTTGACCAAAGGTGTTGCGCACATCCGCATACAAGGCGCGCAAATTCCCCTGACGGTCATGGCAGTACCAGAAGCTCACCGGATTGAACGCGTAGCCGGCCATGCGTGGAATCGTCTGCAGCCAGACGGAGCCGTCGGCGGGAATTCCCGCCTCCGCCAGACGTGCGCGCATCCAGGGCAGGAGCGCACTGCCGTCGCGGGGACCGTAGTCGGCCGATTTCAAGGCGAGTGGGCGTCGCCGGTCCAGCGCGAACCATCGGCTGCGCAGGGCGTCGAGACGCCCGACATCGCAGGCGATCTGAAACATCGAGTAAGTGAACGCATGCCGGACCGGATGCAGCCGTTCGTGGGTCACGAGGCCGCGCAGCAGCCAGGCAGGCGGTGTCGAGGGGTTGCCCGTGACCTCCTTCGTGCTCATGGTTGCGCCCACGTCGGCATCGCGCCAAAGTCGCCGGCCACCCGCAGCGCGGATTTCAGGCCGTCCTCGTGAAAGCCATAGCCGGTCCAGGCGCCCGCGAACCATGTCCGTTGGCGGCCTTGAATATCGGGCAAGCGCGATTGCGCGTCCACGGCCGCCAGATCGAGCAGGGGGTGTTCATAGGCATAGCGTCCCAACACCTTGTCGGGCGCTGGCTCATGGCTCGGGTTGAGCGTGACAATCACGGGGGACGTGAAGGGCAGGGCCTGGAGCTGGTTGATCAGATAGCTCACGCACACGGGACGGTGCGCGTCGGCGGCCGCGTTTGCCTGACTGACGTAATTCCACGCGGACCAGACGCGACGGCGGCGCGGCAGCAGCTTCGGATCCGTGTGCAGGACCGCGGCGTTCGGTTGATAACGCACCGCACCGAGAATCTGATGCTCGGACGCGTTGGCGTCGCCCAGCAACCGCAGGCTGTCCGGGGCGTGCCCGGCGAGCACGACGGCGTCGAAGCGCTGCGATTCGCCGTTGCCGAAGGCGATTGTCACGCCATCGCGCTCGCGCGTCACCCGCCGTACGGGCGTTCGCAACCGGACATCGTCAAGTGTTGCCAACATGCGGCGCACGTAGGCGCGTCCACCACCGGCGACGGTTTTCCATTGCGGACGATGCCGAATCTGCAGCAGCGCGTGATTCAGGCAGAAGCGCAGAAAGGTCGCCGCCGGAAAGTGCAGAATGTCGGCCGCCCGGCTCGACCAGATCGCGGCGGCCATGGGCAAGAGATAGTGGTGCTGGAACGGTTGTCCGTAACCGTTCGCCACCAGCAGGTCGCCGACGGACTGGCGCTCGCGCACCGCGCTTTGCAGGTGTTGCTCCGCCGTCGCGTTAAAGCGCAGTACGTCGCGGAGCATCCCCAGAAAGCGCGGGGAATAGAGGTTGCGACGTTGGGCAAATACGGTGTTCAGGTTCGTGCCCGCCCATTCGAGCGCACCGCCGTCGACCGACACCGAGAACGACATATCGCTCGCGATGGCGCTCACGCCGAGTTCGTCGAACAACGCGATCAGGTTGGGATAGGTGCGATCGTTGAAGACCAGGAAGCCCGTGTCGACCGGGGCACAATGCCCGTCGAGCGTGACATCGACCGTGTTCGTATGTCCTCCGGCATAGTCGCCCGCCTCGAACACTGTCACGTGATGCTTGCGCGCGAGGAAATAGGCGCTGGCCAGTCCGGCGATGCCCGCGCCCACGACGGCGACACGTTGTCCGGGAGGCAGGGTGGCGGTCGATGCATTCATTGGCTTGTCTCGTCGAAGTTTTTTGCTTATACGAAACGTAAGCGCGCGCGGATGCATGCGCGTTTGAAAAAGCGGTGAGCCACCCACGAATGCGCCCGCCGCGGCCGGATACGCAGGGCGCGCCACGTCATGGCGGCGGCGGGGCGGCGGCTCATACCTGTTGGCGCCGCTTTTCGAACAGATAGTGGCCCACGCCCCACTCGCGGCCCTGGGCGTAGCCGAACAGTTCGGCAACGGCCATATAGAACATGCGCCAGCGCTGGAACTGAACGCCGGCCTGCGGGCCATAACCGGCCTCGAGCATCGGCAGGGTCGTCGCACGCGACGCGTCCAGGGCCGCCAGCCAGTCGTTGGCTGTGCGCTCGTAATGGCGACCATCGACCCACCAGCGGTTCACGATGCGCAGGTCGTCCTGGAAGTGCAGCAACAGATCCGCGCTGGGCATGGTGCCGCCGGTGAAGAAGTGTCGCGACATCCAGTCGCTGCCATCCTTGTTGTGGAAAGGGTAGGCCACATGACGATGCGCGAAGAGATGGACGAACAGGGTGCCATCGTCGTTCAGCCAGCGGGCGATCTTCCCGAGCAATGCGCCGTAGTTCTTCATGTGCTCGAACATTTCGATGGACAGGATGCGATCGAATCCTCCGCGAACGCCGTCATCGAACTCAAATTCCGCCACATTGCCGGTCACGATCTGCAGATTCCGAAGCCCGCGTCGCGCCGCCGTCGACTCGATGAAACGGCGTTGACCATGAGAATTCGACAGCCCAACGACCTGCGTACCGGGGTATTGCGCGGCGAGCCAGAGCGAGAGCGAGCCCCAGCCGCAGCCAAGATCCAGAATCCGCTGACCGTCGGCGATATCGGCGCGCTGCGCGTAGAGGGCCAGCATCGCCTGCTCGGCCTGGGCCAGTGTCTCGTCGCCATTCGGGTAATAGCAGCACGAGTACTTGACGGCGGGCCCCAGGTGCTCGGCAAAGAAGTCGCTTGGCACCTCGTAGTGCTGCGTGTTGGCGGCCTGCGTATCCACGGCAATCGGACTCGCGCGCAGTTCACTGACGAACGCGGCAAGCGATTCGACGCTTTTCTCTGGATCGTGCGCATGCGCTTCGCGCAGGCGCTGGCGCATCAGCATGCGCATGCCCGCGCGCAAAACGATATCCGGCACAAGGCCCCGCTCGCAAAGCCGGATCAATCCGGTTTCGTCGGGCGCTTCGGCTCGGGCGGCGGGGGGTTGCGTAAGGGAGGCGGTCATCGCGATGGGCTCCTGACTTCAATGCGCGGATTCATGGCAGCGGCGTTTCCGCGGACTTCCTGGGTGGCCAGGGAATGAGCACGCTGGTGGTTTGCATGTACGTCTTGTAGGCGGGGCGAGAGCGCATCAGATGCGCTTCAAGCAGCGGAATGCCCGACACTTTGAGCAGTAGCCACGCCATGAGCAGCGGCGCGAGCAACGTCGTCCATGCCCAGGGCGCGCCAAATGCGATCACCGGGTAGGCACACCAGTGCAGGCACTCGAAGAAGTAATTGGGATGCCGCGAGTACCGCCACCAGCCGACCTGGCAGACTTGGCCACGGTGGCTGGTGACGGCGGTGAAGCGTCGCAGTTGACGGTCGGCCGACGCCTCGCCCGCGACGGCGGCCAGCCAGACGAGTGCGGCGACGGCCAGCGCCCACGGCGCCGGCGCGTGGGCGTTGAATGCCGGCACGAAGAACGCTGCCGCGAGCAGCATGGCGATCACGCCCTGCAACTGGAAGAACCAGAACATGTTGCGTCCGGCATGCTCGCCCCACTGTTCGCGAAACTGCCGGTAACGCGCATCTTCCGGATGCCCGTAGTTGCGACGCCAGAGATGCATTGCGAGGCGCAGGCCCCATACGCCTCCGGCCACGCCGACGAAGGCGCGATTGATCGCGTGGCCGGTGCCGAGCCCTGCCGCCGCGATCGCCACACTGCCGAGTGCGGCGGCCCAAACCGGGTCGACCATGCCGGCGTTGTGCGAGCGCCATTGGTAGCACCAGGCGAGCGTCAACGCAGCACACATTCCAGCGAACGATACGACGACAGCAAACAGCATGCTGGCTCCAGATAGGGATTCGGGGCTCGATGCTGCTGTATACGAACGTCACGCGTTGCCGGATGCACGCGCCGGAGACATCTTGGAATCGAAGCGGGGAGCGGGCTTGCGGGAAAGCGACGAAGGGGTTGTCCAACGTACGGACAACCCCTTCAGATGACACGATGGCGGAGGCGCGCCAGGGCGCTCAGGCGGGTCGGATGGCGCCGGTCGCGACCACGGGGCCGGTCGGTTGGCCGGTGGGAGAGCCGCCCGGCGGTTCGACGGACACCGCGAGTACGGCGTTGCTGTCCATCTGCGCGAGGATTTGCGGCGACAGGGACATCGACGCGGGTTGATCCGAAGCAAATACGCCTAGCGGAATGGGTTTGGCGTTCCGCGGGATCAGCCACAGCTCGGTGGCGCGGCCGGCGGCAATGACGGGCTTCACGACCGGTACCACGACCATGCTCGACCGGCGCCTGTCGACCGTTGCGGTCCAGTGAGCGACGCCATCCTGGCGGGCGATCGTCGACACCATATAGGCATTGGCCGTCACGGCGGGCGGACTGCGCGAGGGCATCAGCGTCACGACGTTCACGGCAAGCAGCGCCAGCGCCGCGAGGCTTGCGCCGAGCCCCACCCATCGCCAGAGGCGCAAGTTGTCCCACCAGGTGGCCGGTCGCGGGCGGGCCGTGCGCGGGGCGTCCGGCACGGCGCCAAGATCGCGCTGGATGCGTTGCCACACGCGCGGCGGGGGGGCGATGGGCTCGACGTCTTCGGCCAGTCGCGCGATGCGCGATTGCCACTGGTGCAGGGTTGCCTGAATCAGCGGATTCGCGTCGGCGGCCTGCTCGAGTTCGCGCCGTTCGGCGGCACTCAGCACGCCGAGGGCATATTCGGCGCAACGCAGCTCGTCGTCTTGGTTGGCGGGCGTATTCATTGCTCGAGGCACACTTTCAGTTGCATTAGGCTGCGGCGAATCCAGCTTTTCATCGTGCCAAGCGGCACGCTAAGGCGCGCCGCGAGTTCGCTGTACGAGGCGCCAGTAAAGAACGCCTCGCGCACCACGCCACGTTGTTGCGGCTCGAGGCGTTGCAGGCATTGCTCCAGGCGTTGCCGTTCCTCGGACGCTTCGGCAAGTGCGGCGGGCGACGGGTCATCCGATGGGATGGCAAGGGCATCGGCATCGTCGAGGGCGGCCTCACGGTGCTCGCGCAGTCGGTCGATGGTTCGGTTGCGGGCCAACGTGATCAGCCATGTCATGGCGTTGCCGCGCTCGGGATCGAAGCCGCCGGCGCGTCGCCAGACGCTGACGAACACCTCCTGAAGCAGGTCCTCGGCTTCCGCCTTGTCGCGCACCATTCGCAGGATCACGCCGAACAAACGTGCCGATGTCATCTGATAGACGGCGGCAAAAGCTTCGCGGTCTTCCTGCCCCACGGCCGATAGTGCTCGGTTCAATGCGTCGCGCCATGCCATGTCGGCACTGGGGTCGTGCTGGCGCTGCGAGGGGGATGGACGTGCTCGATTGGCACTTCTGGGCATGTCGTTCATGCGGACGTAGCCTTCGTGTGGGCCATAGCATTGACGTTCCGCGCAATATAGCACCTTCGGTGCGAAATGGCGCGTTGTGTCCGGCATGAGAAGGCGAGGATTCGGCATGGCGTGCTGACTGACGATGAGCGTGTTGAGTCATACGTATCAGGCACGCGTCCGGATGCGCGGCATCGGTGTATTCTCGGTTCCCCTTTGGCTCGCGTTCAGGGAGTGAGCAGTGCTACAAGTCCAAACAGTCGTGCCAGGGGCGGTACGGACATCAGCAGTATTAGCGCGCCCCCGGTCAGGCCCAACACCCGCCAGAGATAGGGGTTTCGGGGCTGTCCGCGATCGGGACGCTTCGTACGCAGTACCCGCTGGACCACGAAGATCAGCGCGACATTGACCACGACCAGCAGTTCGAATGCCAATGTGCGGGCCAAGGGGATCGGGTCGGCGTCGGCGCTGACATAGCGCAGCAGTCCCGCGTAGACCCCGAGGACCAGCACGCCGGCCAGTGCGCCCACGGAGGCCACTCGCAGGAAGGCGCGGGACGATAGGAGTCGTGCCCCGGCGCACCGGGGAGGGGTCGTCATCAGGTGAGCGGCTTCCGGTTCGTTCTCGAATACGATCGAGCAGACCGGATCGATCACGAGTTGCAGGAAGACGATGTGGACCGGCGCGAGCATGGGCGGCAAGCCGACCAGAATCGGCACCACGGCTGCCGCGACCATGGGAACATGCACCGCGATGGTATAGCTGATCGCGAGAACGAGATTGGCGTAGATGCGTCGCCCGAGTCGGATGGCCGACACGATCGGGGCGAAGTTGTCGCGCAGCAGGACCAGCGCGGAGACTTCGCGAGCGACTTCCGCGCCGCGCAATCCCATCGCAATGCCAATGTGGGCCGCCTTCAGGGCCGGTGCGTCGTTCACCCCGTCGCCCGTCATCGCCACCACTTCGCCGTTGTCTCGCAGCGCATTCACCAGGCGAAGCTTTTGCTCGGGGCGGATGCGGGCGAAGGTCTCGACGTCCTTGACCGCGTCGTGCACTTGCGCGTCGGTCATGGCCGCCAGGGCCTGCCCAGTCACGATCCGTCGGCAGTCGATACCGACCTCGGTCGCGATCGCTTGCGCCGTCGACGGATAGTCGCCGGTCACCATGACCACGCGAATGCCTGCGGCATGGCATTGCGCGATCGCCTGTGCGACTTCCGGCCGGACCGGGTCGGACAGACCGACCAGCCCCAGGAACTCGAACGCGAAGTCGTGCTGATCCTTCGGCCACTCGGGGTGCGAATGCGAGGCCTTCGCCACCCCCAGCACCCGCAATCCGCCCGACGCCATGGCCGCCGCCTGATCCAGGACCGCCTGGGTTGCCGTCTCGTCCAGATGGCAGAGCGCACAGACGGCTTCCGGTGCCCCCTTGCAGGCCACCGAATGATGGGTGGGTTCCGGGGTGCGCCACGCGTGGGACATTGCTGGCACCTCGGGCGTCAGCGCGTACTCGTGCACCAACGACCAATCCGTGTGCAAACGTCCGGTGCCCGCGAGGCCCAGGCGTCCGGTCTCGTGGAACGCCCGCTCCATCGGGTCGATGGGTTCGATTTCGCTGGCGAGCACGAGGTATTCGATCAACTCGTGAAAGGCGGTGTCGATCCGTGGCGTCGAGGGATCCACGTCAAATCGTCTGCCATGGGCGACGAGCGCGCTCACCGACATGCGATTCTGGGTCAGCGTGCCCGTCTTGTCGACGCACAGCACCGACGTTTGACCGAGTGTCTCGATCGCGCTCATCCGGCGCGTGAGCACGCCCTCTTTGGCGATGCGGCGTGCGCCCAAGGCGAAGAACACCGTGAGGATGACCGGAATCTCTTCGGGCAGGAGGCCCATCGCCAGCGTAATCCCGGCGAGTATGCCGGGAAGCCATTCGCCAACGCGCCAACGGTACGTGAGCGTGAGGAGAACGACCGTGGCGATGGCGACGGCGGCAAAGCGATTGACGAAGGTTCTCGTCTCGATTTGCAGCGGGGAGAGCGCTTCCGAGATGCCGCTCAGCGACTTGCCGATGCGACCGAGCGTCGTATTCGGTCCGGTGGCGGTCACGACCATGCGGGCTTGCCCTTGTACCACCATGGACCCGAAAAATAGCTGGCTGTCGGCGGCCTCGCCCTGTTCGATCGATTGGCGGGAGCGGGCATCGAGCGGGGTGACGGCCTTGCTGACGGCAACGGATTCCCCCGTCAGCAATGACTCGTCCACACTGAGTTCGTGGAGTTCAACGGCAAGGCCGTCTGCGGGCACGCGGTTGCCTTCATCGACGAAAACGATGTCGCCGGGGACCAGTTCCGAGGCGGAGACCAGTTGACGGCTGCCGTCGCGAAGCACCTTGGCGCGCGGTGCCGACAGTTCGCGAAGCGAGTCGAGCACCTGGGCGGTGCGATGGCTCTGATAGACGGTGAGAAGGACAATCGCCGTAACGAAGGCAAGCAGCGTCAGCGCTTCGGCGCGATCTCCGAGAATGAGATAGACGGCGCTTGCCGCGAGCAACAGCAGGAACATCGGCTCGCGCAGCACTTCCCATAACGTGATCCACCAGGTGCGGCGTGCCGCGTAGTCCACGACGTTCCAGCCGAACCGAGCGCGCTGGGCCAGCACCTCGGCGCTCGATAGGCCGTGTTCGGCGTCGGGCGGCCGGATCGGGGCGGCCTCGGGTGCGCTGGCGATGTCACAGGATCCACTGGAAGCGGATGTGGATGTGGATGGCGTTGCGCACATGCGTGTCGGCGCTTGGACGTCTCGCGGCGTGGCAATGCGGCTCACCGGCGATGGGGTCTTGGGCACTGCTTGCAGAGATGCAGCACGGCTGGCGCGTCCGGATCGTCCCAGGAGAAATGGAGGTCGACGGCGCCGCGCTTGGGGACACGGATATTCCTGGATTCCGATCTGGCGGGGGTGTGCACAGAGACGCGATAGTCGCCCGCCGGCATCCGGACAAAGAGGAACGGTCCCTCGGTTCGCACCGCCAGGACGTGTCGCCCGGCCCCTGCGGTGATAGTGACATCGACGTCGGAGAGATAGCTTCCCGACGTCGACGTGAACGTCATCCGGAGGTTGTACTGGGGCGCTGCGGCGCGAAACACCTGGACTTCGTCCTCGCCAATGCCGCCCGTGATGTACGAGACGCCACTTTCCGATTCCGGTTGTGGTGTCGATGCTGCCAGCGCGACGCCAATCATGCATAGCCATGCGAAAAGTGGCACAAACAGCGAAACGCGGGCGCTTCTCGACATCACAATTCTCCCCATATCGGTCTCGTTTCCAGAATGGCCGGTGGCGCTCGTTTGCGTGTTGATCGATGTCAAGGAGCCGCTTGCGATGTCATCGCATTGGGCGCACCGTTTGCCGTGCGTCCATCGACACGCGCGCGTGCCGCGCTGCCGGCCGGCGGCAACGCTTGATGCGCACCGACGTCGTTGGCGCGGCACGGCCGACGCGATCAAAGGTTTGACCTGCCTCAAGGCACGCCTTGGGGCGTCGCCTACCCTGAACATGCACGATTGGCCCGGCATTCGCGCGGTTTGTACACGCGTTGGTGCTGTCAGGATTTAGGTTCAGGAGATTGATGAGATGGAAAAGAGAACCATGAAGCGCGCGTTATCGATCGCGTCGTCAGCGGTTTTGATAATCACTGCGATCCCGGCGCTTGCGCAACCGAAGGATGACGACTGGGGGTGCGGGCGGGGATATGGGCCGGGCATGATGGGCGGCGGTTATGGCTACGGGCCGGGCATGATGGGCGGCGGTTATGGCTACGGGCCGGGCATGATGGAGGGCCCTGGCGGCTGCGGGCCGTGCTGGGGGCCTGGCGCCGCGGGCGGGGGCGGGCCGGGGGCCCAGCGTGAAGATCTCAAGTTGAGCGTTGATCAGGTCCGAAAGAACATGGACGGGTGGCTCAAGCGCATGGGCAACGCGCGCCTCAAACTCGGCAAGGTGGTCGAGCGAGATGCCGACACCATCACTGCCGATGTGGTGACGGCGGAGAAGGATGTCGTCGTTCAGCGCTACGAAGTCAACCGGCACTCCGGGTTCGTTCGACCGGCGCGTTGAGAGGAGGGCGCGTGGCGCGTTGTTGTTCGCGCTTCGCGCACCTCAGATCGTAGGGACTACTCCGCTGACACTGGTGCTGGCGAGGTAAAGAAACGTTCGCGCATTTCTTCCAGCCCGAGCGAAGCGAGCACCTCGTCCAGGCGTTCGGCGGGGCGGCGGCGCGGCAGGTTCTTGTATTGCGCGATGATCAGCTCGTTTTTCATTGAGTGTTCCCAGCCCACCAGTTCGGTCACGCTGACGTGGTAGCCGTGGGCCTCCAGCTGCAGGCAGCGCAGCACGTTCGTGATCTGGCTTCCGAATTCACGCGTATGCAGCGGGTGGCGCCAGATTTCCGTGAGTGGATTGCCCGCCAGTTGTTTGCCTTTGTTTTTGCGCAGCACGCCCGCGATTTCGGCCTGGCAACAGGGCACGAGCACAATATGACGCGCTTGCTTGGCCAGCGCGAAGCGAATCGCGTCGTCGGTGGCGGTATTGCAGGCATGCAGCGCGGTGACGACATCTACCGTCGGCGGCAGTGCCGGCGAGGTGATGGAGTCCGCCACGGACAGGTTCAGGAACGACATTCCCGTAAAACCCAACCGCTCGGCGAGCGCTTGCGAGGTTTTGACCAGTTCCTCACGGGTTTCGATGCCGTAGATATGCGAGTCGTCCGCGAGTGCCTTGAAGAACAGGTCATAGAGGATGAAACCCAGGTACGACTTGCCGGCTCCGTGATCGACGAGCGTTACGCGCCCGCGCTCGGTCTTGATTTCCTGGAGCAGCGGCTCGATGAACTGGAACAGATGATAGACCTGCTTGAGCTTGCGCCGGCTGTCCTGGTTCATCTTGCCGTCGCGCGTGAGGATGTGGAGTTCCTTGAGCAGCTCGATAGACTGGCCGGGGCGGACTTCGTGGGTATTTGACATGAGCAGGCTAGGTAAACATCGGGCGGTGGTCCGTCCCGTCAATACCGGCAGTTTACCGAAAAGACTCGCTGACGCGCGGAATCGCCCTGCTGAACATGATCGGCGGCCGTGCTCACGTCTGGTCGGGTGGAGCGACCGTATCCATCGCGCGCATACGCCCAGCCACGGCGGCCGATGGCATTGCACAGGCGCTGCGGCCAGTCTCCCCCACATCGAAATCGAGCAGAGCCCTTCATGCAGGAACACGATCAGCCTGGCGTTCGTTCCGGCGCGATCCATGGTGTTCCCAACTGATGATCAGGTCCGTGCAGGGCGACGGTGACCATTTGCGAGTGAGACACCGTCATGCGCACCGCTGGAATTTCAAACTATGCTTGACCTTGCTCAAGCTGCACATCCCTCAGGCGAGGCGAGACGATGCGCGTGCCGCGTCTCATGGGTTTGCAGCACTGGCACGCCATTGCGTATGGCGGTCATCTCCGCAAGGATTGCGATCGCGATTTCAGGTGGCGTGCGCGCACCGAGGTGCATGCCGACCGGGCCATGCAGTCGCGCGATTTCCGCCTCGCTGATATCGAACAGTGCCAGTCGCTCGCGCCGCTTCTCGTTATTCGCCCGTGAGCCGATAGCGCCGACATAGAAGGCCGGTGATATCAGTGCCTCGAGCAATGCCATGTCGTCCAGCTTGGGATCGTGGGTTAGCGTCAGGACTGCGCTTCGGGCATCGAGCTGCAGTCGGAGAAGCAGATCGTCCGGCATCTCGCGCGACAACTCGACGCCTTCCACATCCCATTCATCCAGGTACTCTTCGCGCGGATCGCACACGACGACCTGATAGTCCAGGCTCTTCGCCATCGCGGCCACATAGCGCGACACCTGTGCGGCGCCTACGATGATCAGGCGGTAGCGCGGGCCATGCACTGCCGTGAGGCAATGCTCGTCGAATCGGAGGGCGGGGACTTGCGCACCCGGCGTGAGTGATACAACGCCGGTGTCCAGGTTCAGCTTGCGCGTCACCAGCTCTTGCCTTTGCAGCACCTGAAGCAGTTCCGGCAGCCGCGACTGAGCGCAAACCGGTTCCAGTACGAACTGCAGGGTTCCACCACATGGCAATCCAAAGCGATGGGCTTCGTCGGCACTCAGGCCGTATGTGAGTACACGTGGTTTCCGGTCGCGGTACTCGCCGGTGCTTATCTTCTGTATCAGGTCGTCTTCGATGCAGCCGCCCGAGATCGACCCTTTAACATGCCCGTCCTCGCGGATGGTCATCAAGGAGCCTACGCGCCGCGGTGCCGAGCCCCACGTGCGAACAACGGTGGCAAGCAGCGTGTAGGCCCCTGACTCAGACCACTGCACTGCGGTCTTCAAGACTTCCAGATCAATGTTGTCCATGATTTTCGTGTATGCCAGATGGTTCAGTCCCATCGAATGATGGAGAGGATGGGCATTGAAGGGCAAAGGGATCGATTCGTCGGAATGAATGCATGGGCGCCTTCAGTGGCTTTGCGTCGCGACCTGCATTTCTTTGTATCAGTCATAATGATAGTTTAAATCAGTAAACATTATTTGAAGCGATGACGTGATCAGTCTAATCTTTGCCAAACGTAAGGACAAGATGTGCCGTGAATGCCCAAAAAGCGCTGCAGCAGGAAGAACGCAGTCCGGTTCCAGGCAAAAGGCACACGTCGAAGAACAAGTTGTACCTGGCCGGAAGGCAAGTCGCTGCATGTCGCCGCGAATTGCGGCACCCGTTGGCGATAGTCGAGATGCGGCAATGCCCCGAGGCCATGCGCATCGACGAATCAGGAGACATTCTGTGCAAAACGTGCGTGAGCGATTCGATTACGTGATCATCGGCGGTGGATCGGCGGGCTGTGTACTCGCGCATCGACTGTCCGCGAATCGCGAGCTGCGAGTCGCCCTCATCGAGGCGGGTTCCGACACGCCGCCTGGTGCCATACCGGCGGAAATCCTCGACAGTTACCCAATGCCCGTATTCTGCGGGGACCGCTATATCTGGCCGGAGCTTAAAGCCAAGGCGACCGCAGCCTCACCGCTCAAGGTCTATGAACAGGGCAAGGTGATGGGCGGCGGATCGAGCATCAATGTCCAGGCTGCCAACCGCGGCTTGCCCCGCGATTACGATGACTGGGCCGAGCAGGGCGCCTCCGGCTGGGCATGGAAGGATGTCCTGCCTTACTTTCGCAAGCTCGAGCGTGATGCGGATTACGGTGGCTCTGCGCTGCACGGTGCCGATGGGCCGGTTGCCATCCGCCGCATCAAGCCGGATGCCTGGCCGCGCTTCTGTCACGCGTTTGCGGAAGGCTTGCAGCGCAACGGTCTACCAATGCTTGAGGACCAGAACGCGGAATTCGGCGATGGCATGTTTCCCGCTGCGTTTTCCAATCTCGACGACAAGCGTGTTTCAACCGCGGTTGCCTACCTCGATGCGGCGACGCGCGCGCGGACCAATCTCCGTATTTACTCGAATACGACAGTCGAACGCCTCATCGTCACCGGCCAGCGCGCGCATGGCGTGGTGGCGATGAGCGCGGGCGGCGAGCGCCTGCAGATCGATGCCGCGGAGGTCATCGTGTCGGCCGGCGCCCTGCAATCGCCGGCCTTGTTGTTACGCGCCGGTATCGGCGCCGGCAGCGAGTTGCAAGCGCTGGGCATTCCGGTTGTCGCCGACCGGCCGGGCGTGGGCCGCAACCTGCAGGACCATCCCTCGCTGACCTTCTGCCACTTCCTGGACCCTGAATTTCGCATGCCGCTCTCGCGACGCCGCGCGAGCATGACCGCAGCGCGCTTTTCCTCCGGCCTGGACGGGTGTGATAACGCCGACATGTATCTGTCGAGTGCCACGCGCGCAGCATGGCATGCGCTGGGCAATCGGCTTGGCCTGTTCTTCCTGTGGTGCAACCGGCCATTCTCGCGCGGGCGAGTGCAGCTCACTTCCGCTGACCCTTTTACGCCACCGCGCGTCGATTTGAATCTGCTGGACGACGAGCGCGACGCAAGGCGCATGGCCATCGGCGTGCGCAGGGTCGCGCAGATCGTGCAGCAGACGGCATTGCACCGCCATCCCGACGATTTCTTCCCTGCAGCGTTTTCGCCGCGGGTCAAGGCACTTAGCCGCTTTAGTGCCGGCAATGCCGCGTTGACCAAGGTGTTGGGCCTGGCTCTCGACACACCGGCGCCGCTGCGCCGATGGATCATCGACACATTCGTCACCGGCGGCATTCGCATGTCGGCGCTGCTGGCGGACGACAAGGAGCTCGATGCTTTCATCCGCAAGTATGTATTCGGCGTCTGGCATGCCAGCGGCACTTGCCGCATGGGGCCGGCCAGCGATCGCATGGCGGTAACCAATCAGGAAGGGCTGGTGCACGACGTGGCGAACCTGCGCGTGGTCGATGCTTCCCTGATGCCCAAGCTGCCGTCGGCGAATACCAATATCCCGACCATCATGATGGCGGAAAAAATTGCCGACGCGATCTTGGCGCGGCGCAAGGCGCCTCCCGGCGTCCTCGTTAGCAGTGAGGCGTAGGTCGACAACGCGAATTGCACACGTCTTCCCAGGAACGATTCATTTGGTTTGATTTGATTTGACCACATGCGCCGCATTTGCCACGCGCGCTTACAAAAACACAAGGAGACAATCATGGCTGTAGCAACAAACGATGCGGCACTCGCTCAACCGGTCAGCAACAAACAGGTATTAGGCGCCGTACTGGCCTCCTGCGTCGGCTGGTCGCTCGACCTCTTCGACCTTTTTATCCTGCTCTTCGTGGCACCGATCATCGGCCGCCTTTTCTTTCCGTCGGAACATGCGATGCTGTCGCTGGCCGCGGTCTATGCCTCATTCGGCGTCACCCTTCTGATGCGCCCGCTGGGTTCCGCGCTGTTCGGTTCGTACGCTGACCAGCATGGCCGCAAGCGTGCCATGATTTTTGCGATGGTCGGCGTTGGCGTTTCAACCGCATTGTTCGGGGCGCTGCCAACCGTACATCAAGTCGGCTTCATTGCGCCGGTCATCTTCCTGGCTCTGCGCTTGGTGCAAGGGATATTCGTCGGTGGCGTGGTCGCTTCGACGCACACGATCGGTACGGAATCGGTGGCGCCAAAGTGGCGCGGTGCCTGCTCCGGACTTATCGGTGGTGGCGGTGCCGGCTTGGGGGCGTTGCTCGCGTCGGGAGTGTATTACCTTCTGTCGTGGATCTTCCCTGGCGCGGCCTTCGATGAATGGGGCTGGCGCTGCATGTTCTTCTCCGGCCTGATCAGCGCCATCCTGGGCATCTTCGTCTTCAACAACCTGGAAGAATCCCCGCTCTTCAAGAAGCTGCAGGCAGCCAAAGCGACCAAGGCGGCGCAGGCCAAGTCGTCCCGCTCGCCGGTGCGCGCGCTGTTCTCGGCAGACTACCGTTCCATTCTGTTCGTCAACCTGCTGCTGACGATCGGCGGCGGCAGTGGTTACTACCTGACCTCCGGCTTCCTGCCGACCTACCTGAAGGTCGTGAACCATACGCCCGGCGAAACCGCTGGGGCCATTCTGATGCTGGCAAGCGTAAGCGTGATCGTTGCCTCGGTCCTGACCGGACACCTCAGCAACTTGATCGGCCGCAAGAAGACCTTCCTCGTCGTCGGCGTTGCCCGTCTGATTCTGTTGCCGATGCTCGCATTGAAGATGCCCGGCATCTCCGATATCACCACGCTGACCTGCTATGTCGTCCTGTTCAGCATGCTGGGCAGCAGCGGTTATGCGCCGGTCCTGATCTTCCTGAACGAACGCTTCCCGACGGCCATCCGCGCCACGGGTACCGGTCTGTCCTGGAACATCGGCTTCGCCATCGGCGGCATCATGCCGACCTTCGTGTCGCTGGCTTCGCCGGCACCGACGAGCCTGCCGACGACCCTCGCATTCTTCCTCGCGGGCATCAGCGTGATCTACCTGATTGGGGCGCTGATCGTTCCGGAGACACAGGGCAATCTCGACAAGCCGTCCAATGACGCAGTTTAAGTAGTGGCTAGTGGTAGTGGTTAGTGGCGCGGCCCTGCGGACAAGCGGGACCGCCGCTTCCCAACCTTGTTATGAAAATGCGCAGGACGTGCGCAAAGTCATCCGTCATCCGATGGCGATGCCGACCGCACTCGCCGCAATGCATCGAAAATCAACATGACCGAGCTCGCAGCACTGAATCTGATCAATGGCCAATGGCAGGGCGCGCTGAGCGGCGCCACTGGAGAAAGCCGCAATCCGGCGAACGGCAGCCTTTTGGGCACCTTCGCGCAGAGCAATCGCGAAGATGCCAGGATCGCGATTGCCGCAGCGAAGCAAGCGTTCGAGACCTCGCTGTGGCCGCATGATGCGCGCCTGCGCCAGAACGTCCTGCTGCAATGGGCTGATCGTCTGGAACGGCACCCTGAGCTGGCCGGTCTGCTGACGCAGGAAAACGGGAAGATCGTGGCCCAGTCACGAGGAGAATTGGCGGGCGCGATTTCCGAGATCCGCTACTACGCCGGCCTGACCCGGCACATTCCTGGTCACTTCATGGAAGTCGAGCCGGGCGCCTACACCGCCACACTACGTGAACCCGCCGGCGTCGCCGGCCTGATCATTCCGTGGAACGCGCCTATCGTGCTGTTGATCCGCTCGCTCGCTCCGGCCCTGGCCGCAGGTTGCACGGTAGTCATCAAGCCGGCGGCACAGACCACGCAGATCACCGCGCAGGTGCTGCGGCAGCTGGCGGCGGTCGAGGCCTTGCCGCGTGGCGTGGTGAATCTCGTCTCCGAAGGCGGCAGTGAAGTGGCGCAGGAGCTGGTGGCATCGGAAGACGTCGACGTACTCAGCTTCACCGGTTCGAATGCGACCGGCCAGCGCATCATGGCTGCCGCCGCGCCGACCATGAAGAAACTCTCTCTGGAGCTCGGCGGCAAGTCCTGCTGTCTGGTGTTTCCGGACACTACCGAAAACTTCGCCACGGTCGCCACGCGCATCGCGGCAGCAGCGACGGTGATCTCCGGCCAGCAATGCACCGCCGCGCGCCGCGTGCTGGTGCATGCCTCTTGCTACGACGAGATGAAGCGCGAGCTGAAGATGGCGCTCGAAGCCATCGTGGTGGCGCCGGGAGATACGCCAGGCGCCGGCATGGGGCCGTTGATCGACGCGAGTGCCGCCGCAGCGGTAGACCGCGCGGCCCAGCAGGCCATGGATACCTGTGATGAAGTGGTCCTGCGCGGCGGTCGTCCCGGCGGCAAGCTGGCCAACGGCCACTTCCTGACGCCGACCCTGGTCGCGCACGCCGACACCAGCGCCTCCTTCGTGCAGGAAGAGATCTTTGGCCCCTTCCTGGTGCTGGAGAAGTTCGAGGACGAGAAGGAAGCGGTGGCGCGCGCCAATCACACGGTGTACGGCCTCTCGGCCAGCGTCTGGACCGCCGACGGCGACCGCGGCATGCGCCTGGCGCGTGCACTGCGCAACGGCACGGTCTGGATCAACGACCACAACCGGCTGTTCGCGGAAGCTGAGACAGGCGGTTATCGCCGCAGCGGCATCGGCCGCCTGCATGGCTACGAGGGCCTGTTCGACTTCCTCGAGACCAAGCACATCTTCCGCCGTTCGGGCGTGATGTAAGCGGATGTAGGGCGCGCCTCCGCCCTCGAGGTTCTACTTGCCAGAAACGGCCAGGTCGCGCGGCTCGACCTGGCCGATTTTCATGCGCTGTCGCGCTCGTCCAGCAGTTCCAGCGTCGATGCCGAGGGCGTGCATTCCAGCATGGCCTGGAAAGTGTCGATGATGTTGTCGAGCGTGTAGGGCACGCTCCAGAAGCGGCTCGACGTCCGTCCCTCGTCGCGTGCCGCTTCCTTGGCGGCAAAGATGGCCGTGGCATAGGTAGCGACCAGCGACATTCGCTGCTCCACCAGTGCCGGCGGGATGTGGCCGAGCAGCGCGCGGAAGTGCTCCAGGCATTGCCGGTAGCCAGCGTTCCAGCGGTTACCGATGTGGGTCTTGATCAGCGCACGGTGCGTCATCTGTACGTTGGACAGGAAGCGCAGATAAGTGCTGCCCTCGGCACTCTCCGCCATCTGATCCACTGGACGGATGAAGGCTTGCAGCACATCGCGCACGTTGCGCGGTCCGCCGGCAGCCGCCATTTCGTTAAGCATGGCTTGCCGAAAGGCATCGATCTGCTTGGCGCCGTCCACCAGCAATTCGCCGATCAGGCCTTCCGTCGAACCGAAGTGATATTGCACCGAGGCCTTGTTCCGTTGCTCGGCGGCCTCGACGATGTCCTTGATCGCAACACCGTGAATGCCATGCAGCGCAAACAGCCGTTGCGCTACCGCCTTTATCCGGGTGCGGGTCTCGTTGCCATCCGATCTTTGTGTTTTTGGAGTTGACATCTGAATTTAAGTATGTAGACTTAACTAAGTCAATTGACTTAATTGTGCCATCGTCATTCTATGGCACAAGTTGCCCGACAAAAATTTCGGGCTGGACCAGCGCTTGGAGACAGGAAGGTATTGATGATGAACCGCGAAGAAGAAATCGTCGCGCGCTCGCGCGCATTCCGGCAGGATTATGTGCAAAACACGCCGAGCTGGTACCGGGGCGAAATGCACCTTGGTTTCACCCTTGTGTTCACCCTCTCGGTGATCGTATATTGCGCGACCCACCTGCACAACGTGAGCTGGCAGGAATGGGCGTACGTCGTCGTGCCCATGTTCTTGTTCGGCAATTGGGCGGAGTGGGCCGCCCACCGCTACCTGCTGCACAGCCCGAAGAGCGTGCTCAAGTCCGCCTACAAGCGCCATGTCGCTACCCATCATCAGTTCTTCTCGCACAAGACCTTGGAATATAACGGCCAGAAAGAGTGGCGCGCGCTGCTGTTCCCGCCGTTCGCGCCAATCCTGTTCGTTTTCGCCGCGCTGCCTCCTGCGCTGCTGGTCGGCAATCTCTGGACGGCCAACGCCGGCTATATTGCCATGCTGGCCATGGCTTCGTACTTCCTGATGTATGAAGGGCTGCATACCGCGTCTCACCTGGATCATCCGATCCTTGACCACATTCCGCTGATTAACACCGTGCGCCGCATGCATGTTCTGCATCACAATCCGGACTTCATGCATGACCGCAACTTCAACCTGACGTTTCCGATCTGTGACGCGTTGTTCGGCACCAGCGACCTGAACAAGGGGGTAGTCGCTACCTTGTTCAATGGCATGTCCGACGACGCCCGCAAGCCGGAAGACAAGGAAAAGCTCGCCGCCCAGCAATTGGACCGCGAGGCGAGGGCGCAGGCCAAGCGCCGGGCTGCCTGAGCACGGGTCGCGGCATGTCAATCGGAGATACTGACTCAATATCCCTTGCAATGAAAAGATAACGAAAAGCGCCCGCCCGGCTTAGCCGGGCGGGCGCTTTTTTACGTGGTTCCGTCCTATTTCGCCCCCTCTTGCGGAAACGTCAGGAAAGAAATCCTGAAAAGCCCGATGCGTGAATCTTGTCATCATAAATACTGATGAATTGAATCATTAAAGATTATTTGATGTGATGATATTCGGTGCTTATACTCGGAACGATTAAATCGAATACGCCGGCCCGCATGCCGATATCAGGCAGTGCGCGAGCGCTGCACAGCGTTCAGCGCCCGCGTGCGGAGTACGAATGGAGACGCCGATGACCCAATTATTTCGCCACGCCATCTATGGCTGGCGCGCTTGCGCGGTCCCGTCGCGCACCGCCGTTACGAGGCTAGCACCATGGAAATGAAAGTCGCTCAACCTCGGGTAGCGTCGCCACAGGCCGAGCCGCATGTCGGCCGCCCGCAGCGCCGGATCGAAGACGCGTCACTTCTGATCGGCCGCGGTCAGTATGGCGACGATGTCGGTGTGAAACCTGGCACCTTGTTCGCCGCCATCGTGCGCTCACCGCATGCGCATGCCGTCCTGAAGCACGTCGACACCAGCCACGCCGAGCGCGCCCCGGGCGTGCGTGCCGTGCTGACCGGCAACGATATCCGCGATTGGTCAAAGCCTTTTGTCGTCGGCGTGAAGGCGCCGATGGAGATGTGGGCGCTGGCGACGGATCGCGTGCGCTATGTCGGCGATCCCGTTGCCGTAGTGATCGCGGAGTCGCGCTACCTTGCCGAGGACGGCGCCGATCTGGTTGCCGTGGACTACGAGCCATTGCCGCCGATGGTCAGTGTCGAAGACGCCATCGGCCCAAATGCGACGATTCTGCACGAAGGCGTGGGTTCGAACGTGGTGAGCGATCGCAGTTTCCGTTACGGCGATCCCGAAACCGCGTTCGCCAACGCCGCGCACTGCATTGAAATCGCTACCGAATACCCGCGCAACTCCTGCACGCCGATTGAGGGGGCTGTTGTGGTTGCGGAATATCTTTCCGCCGAAGAAGGCTTCGACGTCAGTTCCAATTTCATGGGGCCGTTCTCGCTGCACACCGTGATGGCCATGGCGCTGCGGGTGCCCGGCACCAAGCTACGCCATCGCACCTTCCGCGATTCGGGCGGAAGTTTCGGCGTCAAGCATGCTGTGTTCCAGTACGTGGTCCTGATGTGCCTCGCCGCCCGCAAGGCCGGTGCTCCGGTGAAATGGGTGGAAGACCGCCTTGAACACTTGGTGGGTCTCACATCCGCCACCGGCCGCGTGTCCAATCTCAAGGCGGCGGTAGAAGCCGATGGCCGCATTACCGCGCTCGCGTACGACCAGTTCGACGACTGCGGGGGCTATCTGCGTGCGCCGGAACCGGCAACTTTCTACCGTATGCACGGCTGCCTCACCGGCGCTTATGCGATCCCCAACCTGCTCGTGCGCAACCGCGTGGTGCTGACTAACAAGACGCCCGCCGGCCTGGTGCGCGGCTTCGGTGGCCCGCAGGTCTACTTTCAGCTCGAACGCCTGATGCAGCGCATTTCGCGCACGCTCGGCATTGACGAACCCGAACTCTATCGTCGCAATTTCATCCCCGCCGACGCCTTTCCGTACCGTGCCGCTGCCGGCGCGCTGATCGACTCCGGCAACTACCAGTTGGCGCTCGAACTTGCCTCGCGCGAGGGCGGGCTGGAAGCGCTTTATGCCAAGCGTGCGGCAGCGCGCGCCGAAGGTCGGCTCTACGGCATTGGCTTCGCTGCCATCGTGGAACCTTCCATCTCCAACATGGGCTACATCTCCACCGTGCTGCCCAAGGAAGCACGGGCGAAAGCCGGTCCGAAGAATGGTGCCATCGCCGCCGCAAGTGTCAGCATCGATCCGCTTGGCGGTATCAACGTGGTGATCGCCTCGGCACCGGCAGGGCAGGGCCATCGCACCGTCTGCACGCAGGTTGCGGCTGATGTGTTCGGCATCCATCCCGATGAAGTCGCCGTCAACGTCGAATTCGATACGCAAAAGGATGCCTGGTCGGTCGCGGCGGGTAACTATTCCAGCCGCTTTGCCGGTGCCGTCGCTGGAACCGTGCACCTCGCCTGCTGCAAGCTGCGGGACAAGCTGGCCCAGATCGCCGCGCCGCAGCTCGGATGCACGCCGCAAGATGTCGTGTTTGCCGGCGGCAAGGTCTACGCGACGCAGAATCCCGAGAAACAACTTGTGTTCTCGCGCATGGCTGCCAGCCCGCACTGGGCGCCCGGCCTACTGCCCGAAGGCGTCGAGCCGGGTCTGCGGGAAACCGCGTTCTGGACTGGCGAATCGCTACAGGCACCCGACGAACAGGATCGCATCAATACCTCGGCCGCGTACGGCTTTGCCTTGGACATCTGCGCCGTGGAAGTAGACCGCCACACCGGCCGGGTGCGTATCGACAAGTACATCACGACCCACGACGCCGGCAAGATCCTGAATCCGGCGCTGGCCGACGGCCAGATTCGCGGCGCGTTCGCCCAAGGGGTGGGCGCGGCGCTAATGGAGGAGTTCCGCTATGGCGAGGACGGCAGCTTCCAATCTGGCACCTTTGCGGACTACCTGGTGCCGACCACCTGCGAGATCCCCGAACCGACCATCATTCACATCGAGACGCCGTCGCCCTTCACGCCGCTCGGTGCCAAAGGCCTGGGCGAGGGCAACAACATGAGTACGCCGGCATGCATCGGCAATGCCGTCGCGGATGCGCTCGGCGTGGACGATGTCACGCTGCCACTCACGCCCGCAAAGATCATGGAGCTGATCGGCATTGACGAACCGCCGCCGAGCAAACAGGTGCAGCAGCAGATCCAGCAAGAGCAGGGCGCACTCGCCGACACAGGCGCTGAGGCGAAGCGCGGCAAGGGCGGCAAGTCGCTCGCCGCCAAGGGCGAAGTTGTGCTGTCCGCCCCGCCCGAAGCCGTGTTCCGCGTGTTGCTCGATCCGGTGGCGCTGGCCAAAGTCATCCCGGGCTGCAATGCGCTCGAACCTGTGGGCGAGAACCGCTATCGCGCCGACGTCACGCTTGGCATCGGCATGATCAAGGCGCGCTATACCGCCGAGGTCGCGCTGTCCGAACTGCAGCCGCCGCACAGCCTGCGCCTGGCCGGCTCCGGTCTGTCGTCGGTCGGCAGCGCGCGCGGCAGCGGCCTCGTGATGCTCGAGCCCAAGGATGGCGGCACGCGGGTGCGTTACGACTACGCCGCCGAAGTCTCGGGCAAGGTCGCTGCGGTCGGCAGCCGCATGCTTGAAGGCGCGGCCAAGATGGTCCTCAACCAGTTGTTCGAACAACTCGGGCGTGAAGCTGGCGGCACTGGGGCGCAGGCTGCAACGACAACCAAGCCCTCGTTCCTCGCCCGTCTGCTCGCTTTCTTCGGAATCGGTAAATGAAGCCTCAAGCATTTGACTATGTTCGCGCCGACGGCGTCGCCGAAGCTGTCGAACTGCTCGGCAGCAGCGGCGAAGATGCGCGCATCCTCGCCGGCGGCCAGTCGCTGATGGCGGTGCTCAACCTGCGTCTGGCCCAGCCCAGCGTGCTGATCGACGTATCGCACACGGTAGACCTGAACTATGTGCGTCCTGACAACGGCTATCTGGCGATCGGTGCGGCCGCAACGCAGGGCAGCGTGGAATGGCGCAAGACGCTGACGCAGGAAGTGCCGCTGCTGGCGCAGGCCTTTCCCCATATCTCGCATTTTCAGATCCGTAATCGCGGCACGGTCTGCGGTTCGGTGGCACATGCCGACCCGAGCGCGGAACTGCCGCTGGCTCTGGTGGCGCTCGGCGGTCAGGTGGTGTTGCGTAATCGCAAGGGCCGTCGCGTGTTGGCGGCGGAGGACTTCTTCCTAGGCATGCTGATGACCGCACGCGCACCTGACGAGTTGGTGGAGGAGGTGCGCTATCCGCTGGCTGATGGACGCTTTCGCTATGCCTTCGACGAATTCTCTCTGCGTCACGGCGACTTTGCCATCGTCTCGGTGGCGTCCGTGGTCGGTCCGAACAGCATCCGCCTCGCCGTCGGTGGTGTGTCCGACCGTCCTCGCGCGAAGACCTGGGAGCGGTTGCAGGGTGCGGATCTCGAAAGCGCGATCAACGATTTCGCGTGGGAACTCGGCGCACGTGACGATCATCACGCTTCGGCGAAATTCCGGCGCCAGCTCGTGCGCCACCTGGGTAACGCCGTCATCCAAAAGGCACTGTCATGAAAAAGCATGAAAAGGGCAGTACCGTGAAAATCTGCCTCACCTTGAATGGCCGCGAACGCACCGGAAGTTGCGAGCCGCGCATGCTGCTGTCCGACTTCCTGCGCGAAGCACTCGGCGCAACGGGCACCCACGTCGGCTGCGAACATGGCGTCTGCGGCGCCTGCACCGTGCAGCTCGACGGCGTCGCGGCGCGTTCCTGCCTCACGCTCGCCGTCCAGGCCGACGGCCGCCGCGTCGATACGGTCGAAGGACTCAACGGCGGTGGTGATGGGCTGTCGGACCTGCAGGAGGCCTTCCGTCGCAATCACGCGCTGCAATGCGGCTTCTGCACCGCCGGCATCATGATGTCGTGCCAGGACTATCTGCAGCGCAAGCCCGACCCGACGGAAGCCGAAGTGCGCGACATGCTTTCCGGACACCTGTGCCGCTGCACCGGCTACACCAATATCGTCAAGGCTGTGCTCGAGACGGCTGCATCCCGCCGTGCCCGCGCCGCAGACCAAAAATAAAGGGGACATCAATGCTGGATCTTGGACGCACATTTTTGCAAAGTGTCGAACGCAGTCCGAATGCGCTGGCCATCGTCGACGGGCAGCAGCGACTGACGTATGCACAGTGGTATGAGGTCATACAGCGCACTGCCGCGGGCCTGCGCGAGCTTGGCTTCCAGCGCGGCGATCATCTCCTGGTGGTACTGCAAAACCGTATCGAGATGGCGACCCTGCACTGGGCCTGCCAGTTCCTGGGCGTGGTCGCCACGCCGCTGAACTGGCGCGCGAAGCCGGAGGAGGTGGACTATTGCGCGACCGACGCCGACGCGAAGGCCGTGGTTTTCGAAGCCGTGAGCGCGGCCGCCGTTGCCGAGAGTCCGGTGGCCCAGAAGCTGACGCGCATCGCCGTCAACGGCGCCGAAGGCGGCACCATGGCATTCGGCAAGCTACAGGAGCGCGCTCCCGAGCAGCCCATCCTGCAGGCCGAGAGCGACGACATCTCGCTGATGCTCTACACCTCCGGCACGACCGGCAGGCCCAAGGGGGTACCGCGCCGACACCGGCATGAGCGCGCCGCGGCCCTGGCCCATGTGGCACAAAACTTGTATCGCCGTGGTGAGCGCACCCTGGGCGTGATGCCGCTGTACCACACCATGGGCGTACGCTCGCTGTTGGCCATGGCGCTCATCGACGGCCTGTTCGTCTGCGTGCCGAAGTTCGACCCTGTCGCCGCATTGCGCTACATCGCCGAGGAACGCATCACCTGCCTTTATCTCGTGCCGACGCTGTATCACGACATGCTGGCCCAGCGCGAGAAGCATCCGTCGGACGTTTCGTCCGTCACCAAGCTGGGCTTTGCCGGTGCGCCCATGCATGATGCCTTGCTGCAGCGACTGAACGACACTTTCAAGCCGGAGCTGTTCGTCAACCACTACGGCTCCTCAGAGGTCTATACCTTCGCCATTGACCAGGAGGCCATGCGCAAACCCGGAAGCGCTGGCCGTGCTGGCATCAATACCCGCATCCGCGTCGTCAAGCTCAATGCCACGTCGCCCGACGATGTCGCTGCACCGAACGAAGAAGGGGAGGTCATTGCAGACCTCGCCGGCGACGAGGCCTTCGAGCGGTACTGGAACCGTCCGGATGCCAACGCGAAAGCGATTCGTCAGGGCTGGTATTTCACCGGTGACACCGGCTACATCGACAACGACGGCGACCTGTTTGTCAGCGGCCGCGTGGACGACATGATCATCAGCGGCGGCGAGAACATTTCACCGGTGGATATCGAATCGGTGCTGTCGCTGCATCCGAAGGTCGATGAAGTCGTTGTGGCTGGCCTCAAGGACGAGCGTTGGGGCCAGCGCGTGGTGGCCTTCATCAAGTGCAAGGAAGTTATCGACCCGACCGAGCTGGATGCGCACTGCAAGCAATCCGACCTGCTGAACTTCAAGCGCCCGCGCGAATACGTCTTCGTGCGCGAGATTCCGAAGTCGCCGGTCGGCAAGGTGCTGCGCCGCAAACTCGTCGCCGGCGAATATGAAGGCGTCGTACCGCCGGCCGACGCAACAACGAACACCAAGTAAGAGAAGAGGAGGCATTGAAAATGGAGGCAGCAAAACGCCCGGCCGTCGCCGGCGACCTGCGCCAATGGCTGGAGCATCTGAGCAACACGGGCCGCCTGGCAGTTCTGCGCGAGAACGTGCCGCTCAAGCATCGCCTGGCCGCCATCGCCAAGCGCCTGGACGGCAAGCAGGCCGCGTTTTTCCCCCTGCCTGACGGTCACGCGATCCCAGTCATTTCCGGTTTCATGGCGAGCCGCGGCTGGATCGCCGAGGCAATGGGCGTGCCATCGTCGGAACTGCTCGGAACCTTCCGCCGCGCGGCCGAGAATCCGCTGCCGTGGCGCGAAGTGCCGCAAGCGCAAGCCACCTGCCAGCAAGTCGTGCATCGCGAGATCGACCTGCATGCACTGCTGCCGATCCCGACGCATAGCGAGCATGACAACGGTCCCTATATCACGGCCGGCATGGTAATCGCCCGCAATCCGGTCACTGGCATTCAGAACGTCTCGATCAACCGCATCCAGGTCCACGCCAAGGATCGCATGGCGATCCTGATGCTGCCGCGCCACCTGCACGCGTTCTATCAGGAGGCGGAACGGCGCAATCAGGCGTTAGACGTCGCCGTCGTGATTGGCGCCGACCCGCTCACGCTGCTGGCTTCGCAGGCGATCACACCGATCGACCATGACGAGCTGGAAATCGCCGGCGCCCTGCAAGGCGCGCCGCTGCCGGTGGTCAAGTGCTTGACCAACGATGTGCGCGTGCCGGCCAATGCCGAGATCGTCATCGAAGGCAAGATTCTGCCCAAGGTGCGCGAACTGGAAGGTCCTTTCGGTGAATTTCCGAAGTACTACAGCGAGCAGGAAAACCGCGAAGTGATCGCCGTGGATGCGGTCACACACCGCAACTCGCCCGTGTATCACACCATCATTCCGGCCGAGATGGAGCACCTGCTGCTGGGCTCGATCCCGCGCGAGGCCACGTTGCTCGCTCATCTGCAGCGCAGTCATCCCAACGTGCTCGATGTGCATCTGTCCATCGGCGGCGTCGGCCGCTACCACTTGTTCGTCAAGATGAAAAAGCGTCGCGAGGGTGAGGCGAAGAACGTCATCCTGGCCGCGTTCGGCGCGCACTACGACATCAAGCAGGTCACGGTGGTCGATGATGACGTCGACGTGCATGATCCGCAGCAGGTTGAGTGGGCAGTTGCCACGCGGTTCCAGGCCGATCGCGACCTGATCGTGATCTCGGGCGCGCTCGGTTCGGTGCTCGATCCTTCCACCACGGTGGGCACCGAAGGGCCCAATGGCGAGCCGGCCCCAACCCATATGCAAGGTGTCAGCGCCAAGATGGGCCTGGATGCCACCAAGCCGGTGGTTTACCACGGCCACGTCTTCACCAAGGTCCGCATCCCCGGCGAGAACGAGGTTGATCTGAACGAAGAAGTGCTAAGCGGCGTTGCGGTGAACTGGAACACCCTGAGCCTCGTACGCAAATGAACTCCGCCCCGCCAAAGCGCAAGCTCATCGTCGCCATCACCGGCGCCAGCGGCGCGATCTACGGCGTGCGCATGCTGGAAATGCTGCGCGCCGCCGGCACCTGCGAAACGCATCTCGTGATGTCGTCGTCCGGTGTCATGACCGCGCAGCAGGAGCTGAACATGAGGCGTGCCGAGATCGAAGCTCTGGCCGACGTCGTGCACAACGTCAAGGACATCGGCGCCACCATCGCCAGCGGCTCCTTCCAGTCGGCGGGGATGGTGATCGCACCGTGCTCGATGAAGACGCTGGCGAGCATTGCGCAGGGTTTCGCCGATAACCTTGTCAGCCGCGCGGCGGACGTGATTCTGAAAGAGCGGCGCCGCCTCGTGCTGCTCGCGCGGGAAACGCCGCTCAACCTCGCCCACCTGCGCAACATGACGAGCGTCACCGAAATGGGCGGCATCGTCTTTCCGCCGGTACCGGCCTTCTATACGCAGCCGGAAACGCTGGACGACATCGTCAACCATACGATCGGCCGGCTGCTCGACCTGTTCGACATTCCACATGAAGGTCTGGTCAAGCGCTGGGCCGGCATGGAAAAGCGAAACAGTCACGACGAATAAGCCGGAAATGAAAATTCCAGCGGACAGCCGCCCCATCGGGCAGCGCCGCTTCAACAAGCCACCAAGGAGAACGCAATGACACAAATCAGCCATCCCGCTCAAAACCTGTTGGAGAACCTCGACGGCTTCCGCGTTGAAATCGACGCCACTCGCCAACGCGCCGACATCATCCTGCAGCGTCCGCCATTCAACATCATCTCCATGCCGGAACGTGACCAGTTGCGCCTGGTGTTCGAAGCGCTGGATGCCGACGACCGTGTCCGCGTTATCGTGCTGCGCGCCGAGGGCGAGCACTTCTCCAGCGGCGGGGACATCAAGGGCTTCCTTGAGGCCAGCCCCGAGCATGTGTCGAAACTGGCATGGAACATTGCCGCCCCGGCTCGCTGCAGCAAGCCGGTGATTGCTGCAAATCGCGGCTACTGCTTTGGTGTGGGGTTTGAAATCTCGCTGGCTTGCGACTTCCGCATCGTCACCGAAACCACGCAATATGCATTGCCCGAGCAGAAGCTGGGCCAGATTCCGGGCTCCGGTGGTTCGGCCCGTCTGCAGAAGATGGTCGGCATCACCCGCACCAAGGACATCGTGATGCGTTCGCGCCGCATCCCCGGCAAGCAGGCCTACGACTGGGGCGTCGCTACCGAGATCGTGCCGGATGCCGAACTCGAATCGGCCACCGATCGACTTGTGGACGAACTGCGTGCGTTCTCGCCGATCGCCCAGCGCACCGCGAAGAAACTGCTCAACGACACCGAGGATTCCCCGTTGTCCATTGCCATCGAACTGGAAGGGCACTGCTACAGCCGGCTGCGTTCTTCCGACGACTTCCGGGAGGGCGTGGAAGCATTCCACAGCAAGCGAGCGCCGAAGTTCATCGGTTCCTGATCAGGGCCACCGACGGAACGGTCAGTGATTTGATCCGCAATGCCGCCGCAAGCCGGCGGCGTTCCGTCATTCTGCATCTGCCGATGAGCGCTCCCCGGTCGTGCCATGCACAGACCCCTCGGCTTGTTGCTGCAGACGCAGGATCATGTTCTTGGCCAGCATTGCCAGGAAGAGCTTGGTTGCCGGATTCAACGGTCGGCGCGGATGCGAGACGGCGACCACCTGCCTGATCAGGCGCGGCGAGACGATGTTGTGAGAACGCAGGCGGCCAGCAGCCAACGCCTGATGCACGGCGATACGCGGCACGATGGTTGCCAACTGGGTTTGCTCCACGAGTTTGATGGTCGCGACCAGGGAGTCAATCTCGAACTTCGGTACAAGCTCGATGGCCTCGTTCTGCGCGAAGCTGTCGATGTTGCTCCGCAGGCCATGCCCGCGGGTGGGTAGCACGAGTTGCAGGCCGAGCGAGGCGACTTGGCGCAGCGTCAGCTGGCGTGGCAGCGTCGACGCATTGCCCGCGCTGGTAATCAGCACCATTTCCTCGTCGACGATGTGCTCGACGTTGAGCGCCAGCGGCCGGCGCGGCTTGTTGACAATGGCAGCGTCGAGATGACCCGCGGTTACCGCATCGATCAACGTGGTACTGTAACCGTCCGCGACTTTCACGCTCACGTCCGGGTATTTCTGCGAGAACGCGCTGAGCGTTTCCACCAGCACGCCTTCAGTGATGGAGGCGATCAAGCCGATGTCGACGTGACCGAGAATTTCACCATCGCTGCATATCAATTGTGCGCGAGCATTTGCGAAGTCGCGCATGATCGGCAGAAAAAGACGGTACATTTCGCGAGCCGCCGCAGTCGGCACCATACCTTGCTTGGTGCGCTCGAACAACTGCTGACCAAGCTGATCTTCCAGCTTCGCAATCTGCATGCTGAGAGCGGGCTGCACAATGTTTAGACGGTGCGCCGCCTTCGTTACGGTGCCTTCCTCAAAAAGACAGAGAAAATATTGAACCTGACGAAATTCCATGACTCGTGCCAAATAATAGCGCTGCTTGCGATGATCTGATGAGGGACAAGGAGCAATGACGGGCGCTGGTTGCTAGCACAGTGATCGTGCTTCAGATAAATTCCCGACGAACGTTAAAGATTATCAACAGTGTTGATTGTAGCGGCTAGGCTACATTATTTGGCATGATGCGCGGCCACTCTGATAACTTTCTACGCTTAGAGGGATTGCTGGCGGACGCGACGCTGGACAATGTGGGATTGAAGGATGTTGCGGAGCGAAAGTGGTAAACCCGCAAGCCCAGAATGCGGATTCTATTCGCATAATGTACATGCCGTTCAGTGCTAACTAAAGCTGATGTCACACTCGCAGGAGCAAGCTCCGGCGGGCGTTAGCGGGTGACACCAGCGTGCGAAAACCCTCGGAAATCTTTTCCCAAATGCCATGCCACACATCACGCATGTGGGCATCGGTCGCGCCTTCGACCTTGCATGCAGAAATCACGGCAAGCGGGTTAATGCCAAGAATTTCAGCAACGCGAACGGCCGTTGCCTCATCAAACACTGACTTCCCATTGCGGTAGTTGCTCACGGCGGAGCGCGTCACGCCAAGTACCTTGGCGGCGGCGTAGTCGGACGGCAGGTCAAGGCGCACCTTGACCGCGTCGAGAAATTCGACGGTCGTTTCCATACCAATCCCCATAAAAATCAATCCGATGTCAAGGTTAGTTTGCCGTCAAGGCAAATGCAACGTACAAATTGATTTGACACGTACAAGTGAGTTTGACTATATTCGGCCTCAGCGCACCGCCACCGGGCAATCCAATCCAATCCCCCCGGCGCGAGGAGGCCACCAAGCAAGGCGGTGCGCTGTTTTACCCGGCAGGAAACAGGGATTGGAAGGCGTAAAGGGGATTCGGCATGAACAACACTTCGTTACAAAATCCGAGTGAATGGGAACTGCGGGGGCGGGCGTTTTTGCGCTCCATCACGCTTGATCGACTTCGGGAATACCGCGAGTGTGAGCGGCAAGGCGCGGTGAAGCTCGTGTATGCGCGCTTGGCGCTTGGCGACCTGATTGCCGACCGTCTGCAAATGCTCGGCGGCCTGATGGGGGAGTGGTGAAGATGGCCTACACCGAGGACATTCATTTCGTGCCCGGTAGCGAGCGCGGCGCGGCGCACCTGTCGCACGCGCCAGCCGTCTTTCCCGATATGTCGGGCACGCGCACGGCGGCGGTCGCAGATGCGGCGCTGGCCTACCTGTACAAGATAACCAAGCGGGCAGGGCGTCGGCCGGGGCGGGGCAGTGGAACCGCTACCGGCGACGTGGCGGCGGCACGTGCGGCGTTATTCGCAGGGGCGTAACGGAATGCGCCTGCTACACAAACTTCTTGGTTGGCTGACCCCAGCGTATGTCCATAAACAGGGCCATGGCGTCATCCAACAGCGCCTCATCTACTGGTTGCTGCGCCTCAATTTCCTTAACCGCGCTCGCGACAACTTGATGAACGCGCTCCGCGACTTTTTGCAGCGGGCGCACTTTGCCTGCGGCAATAGCGGCGTTGAACTCAGTGGCAGCTTCGTGAAGTCGCTCGCGGATTTCCATGGATTTCGCCTCAGATTGATGTGTGGCGCGCAATGGTGAACATTGAATCATTGAATGCGCGTGAAGTGGATCCCCGGCAAAAGCAGGGAACATGGCGCGCGGCCATGCTCGACGGCTTGCCGAAGCGCTGGAAGGGGATTGTATCGCGCCGAATGGAGTTCCAAGATACGGCGTCCGGGCGCTGGCGCGAGGGCAACATCATGCTGCGCGAGGCGGTGGAGGATCTGCGCAAAGAGGGCACGATTCTCCCGCTCGATGCGCCGGACTGGAAGGTGCGTGAGTTCGCCGCGGAGCGTGCTATTGAGGCATTCGACATCGCGGGGCGCATCGGCGTGCCGGAGGTGGCGGTGAATGCGCTGCGCGAATACTTGCAATTCTGGTGCGTGCCGGAGCCGCAGCGCGTGGAGCACGGCGGCTATATCGCGCGGGTGTGCGATCCGGGATGGTGGGCGAGTCGCCTGCGCAAAATGCACGGCATGGCAATCGAGCGTAATGCGATTCGCCTGGGCATCGTGCACAGTCGCCAAGACTGCTATGTCACCGAAGAAAACTTGCAACGCCGAGTGCGCCAGAATGAGCGCAACCGGGCGATGCTCGAGCGCACGATGGCGACCAATGAGAACGGGCAAACCTTTTCTCTCTGGGATCTCGCTGAGCGCTCGATCAGCAATCGCGCGTACAAGCGCGGCGAACTGATGTTGCGCATGCGCGGCATGGAAGAGGTCGCGGAGGCCGTGGGGCATATCGCAGAGTGGGCCGTAGTGACGGCACCCAGCCGATTCCACTGTGTGCGCAAGAACGGCACCATGAACGAAGTGTATGAGGGCGTCACGCCCAAAGACACGATGGCCTATTTCAATAGGCAGTGGAGCCTTTGCCGCACATGGCTGCATAACCACGGCGTCGAGTACTACGGCATGCGCACGGTCGAGGCGCACCATGACGGCACGCCGCACTGGAATATTCTCGTTTTCCTGACCAAGGAAAGTGATCGCAAGGTATGGCGCAAAGCCATCGTCAAGTACTTCCTCTTGGCTGACTCGCCCGACGAACCGGGCGCAGCAAAGCGCCGATTGAAACTGGATTCGATCACGAAGGCCAAGGGCGGCGCGGCGGCGTACATCGCCAAATACATCACCAAGAACACGGACGGCTACGGCATCGAGAAAGACCTGCTCGGCAACGACATCATCGTCGCCGCACGCCGCATCGAGGCGTGGTCGAGTGTTTGGCGCATCAAACAGTTTTGTCCAATCGGTGGCCCGCCCGTGGGTCTGTGGCGCGAGATTCGACGCATCGACGCGGAGGCCGTCGAGCACGCGCCGGAGAACCTGCGGCGCGCATGGCACGCCGCGCAGCGCGTTGCCAATGACGACGGCGAGGTCGAGCAACGCGCCGACTATGCCGAGTTCATCAATGCGTACGGTGGGCCGCTCGTCAAGCGCAAGAACGCGTGCCTGTGGCTCAAGAAAGAGGCCGTCGAGGGCGTCGGCAAGTACAGCGAACCGTTGGGCGTGCGCCCGGTGGGTGTCGTCGCAAAGGGCGTGGCGATGGTCGATAAGGGCGGCATCGTGGGCGAAATCCCGATGACGATTCAACGCCTTGTGCGCAGCGTGCGCCGGGTGTGGACGATCGTTCGCGCACGTCAGGGCGATGTTCGTGCTCGGGCGGCAGGCGGCGCGACCTCTCGGACTCGTGTCAATAACTGTACGCGGCCGTCCGGCCACGACGTGGCGAGCTTTCCGCAATGTGAAAAGCCCGTGCCGTGGCTTTCGGATCGTGAAATGGCGGTGATTTGGGAGCGGGAACAGGCGGAAAGATCGCCACCGCGAACGTAAAAACCGATCGATTTTTTCAGCCACCGGGGAGCGCGCGCCGTCCCCGGTGGCTTCTCTCAACCTAGGCGCGCGCAGGGGATAGCAATGAACGTTTGGGCCTCGGTAATGGTGATCAACGCAGACGACGCACGTCACGGGCAGGCGGGCTGCGTGCAAGACATCGATCTGAAGAACGATGTCGTGAAGGTGAAGATGGACGCGGACGGCGCAATCGTGCCGTACAAGGCCGAAGAACTGCGGGTGCTGTGATGCTCGGCGCGCTGTGTGGGTTCCGGCTCGGTGATCGCGTGATCGTCACGGCGCGCGACGAATTTTGCGCCTTCATCGACGGATGGGTCGGCAAGGTCTCGGGGGCCGAAGCCGGATGCATCCGTATCGAGGTGCCGGACGAAGGCATCACGAAGGTGTTTCTTGTCCCGCCTGACCAGTTGCGTTTGACGGTCTGAGGGCGGGGGTAACTATGAACGGGGGAGTTATGGGGCTGCGCGATCCGTGGGAGATCCGCCTGGACGAAAGCATCGGGGAACTTGAGGACGAGTTTCAGCGGCTACCGATGGTCGTGCGGATGCAGGGGAAGGACTATTTCGACAAGCTGCACGAAGTGCTGCGGCAGATTCAAGACCGGGGGGAATCATGAAAGTGCGGCAAAAAAGCTTGATCGGCACGGCGGAATGCCTGTGCTGTGGTAAGGAAATCCCGGCGCGCGAGTCGGACAATGGCACGTTGAATCTGTCGTGCCACTGGTGCGACTTCCCCGCGTATGCCAGAAAGGGCACCGAGGCGCACAAGCGGCTTATGGGGCGGGTGACGCGCTACGCGGCACCGGAGCCGGAAAAGGCACCGGAAAAAGTGCCAGAAGTGGCACCAACGCCGAAAGCGCCGGCCGCTGGCCGGAGTGTGTTTGATCTGATGCGGGGGGCATGATGGGCGTGGCAAAGAAAGGGGACGGCTTGCCCGTCGAGAAGCCGACGCTCGATGCGGGCGGGCAGTTCGCGGGGCTTGAGGGCGTGGCAATGCAGGTCGACGCGGCGGCAGATGCGGCGATAAACCCAGCGGCGGCAGATGCGGTGGTGGCACCGGCAGGGCCGGACTATGGCGTCGAGGCGGCGGGGGCCGTCGATATGCTCAACGCCATGATCGAAGGCTATGCGCCGGGGGCCGGGTGGGACGAGAAAACCGGCAAGCGCATGGCGGAAAGTCTGTCGCCGGTGTTTGAGAAGTACGGTTTTAGCTTCGCGGCCGCACCGTGCGAACTGGTCGCGGCCATCGTTTGCGGGCCGGTGCTGTACCAGTCGGCGCGCGTCGTGGCGGCGAAGATCCAGAGCGACCGATTGCAGCAGGAAGCGGCGAGGGTACGAGCCATGCGCGGCCTGAGTGATCCGAACACCATCAAGGGCGGGCAGGAAGCGACGCAGGCGGGATTGTCGGGCATCGGTGATGCGATGGCACCGGAAAACCTGTCGGCGGCTGTGGCGGGCGCTCCTGTGCATCCGGTGATGTGACGATGGCGACCGGTTACGGGGTGACGGCTACGGCGCATGTCGAGGCCGTGCTCGGGTCGACCGGCTCGGGCAAATCGTCGTATGTGAAGTCCATTCTTGAGAAGAAGCCACCGAAGCGGCTCATCGTATTCGACCCGGAAGGGGAGTGGGGCGCGTTCGGGCAAGTCACGCGCAGCGTAAGCGCGCTGCTGGTGGCGTTCGCAGAGGCCGGGGAGACCGGGGCATGCCGCGTGGTGTTCGAGCCGTCGCCAGACCCGGCCACGGCCGTGAAACAGTTCGACGCCGTGTGTCGCATCGCCTTCGCGGCGGAGCGGCTCACGTTCGTGGTGGACGAACTGAAATCTGTGACGTCGCCGTCTCGCTCGCCGGTCGGGTGGGGCATGCTGACCGGGCGAGGGCGTAAGCGCGGCATCGTGATTTATGGCCTGTCGCAGCGTCCGGCATCGATCGACAAGGATTTTTTGGGCAACGCCTCGGCGGTGCGCTCGGGGCGGCTGAGTTACCCGAAGGATCAAAAGGCGGTGGCAGACGTGCTAGGCGTGCCGGTGGCGGAGATTGGCGCGCTGCCAAACTTCGCATGGATCCGGCGCGATGGCGCGACCGGCAAGGTCACGCGAGGGTAATTAGACACCTGCCTATAGGCACCCCACGCAAACCCGCTTCGGCGGGTTTTTTTGCGCCCGCGCGCCGGGTGGCTATGGTGCGACAACGCGAAAAATATTTTCGGGGAAGGGGGCCATAGGCACCCCCCGGCCATAGCGCTATAGCTATGGGCACCTAAATGGATTGGAAGGCGGAAAAACACGATTCTGGCGGCTCAACAAGGGGCCGCAATGGGGCGGCTGTCACCCGACCGGAGATACCAAACCATGAACCAGTACGTGAAGGCCTATCTGATGTTTCTCGCGTTCAACGCGATCACCAAGGTTGTCGTTCGACCGGTCGCCACGTCGCTGAACGTGCCGCTGCTCACGACCATCGTTTCGTAAGGGGCCGCTCATGCTGCTGGTACACAACCTGCCCTTTACCAACGTCGTCGCCTCGGGCATCGCCACCATCTCGCTGCCGGTCGGTATGTCCTACAACCGCATCCTGTTGCAGTTGGGCGGCACGACGTTCACCAAATCGATGATCACGAACATCAATGTTCGCCTGAACGGCAAGATCATCCAGCAAACGACCGGCTCGCGCCTGGACACCGTGAACACCTATCGCGGAATGGGCGTGAATGCGTCCTTCCTCGTGATCGATTTCACGGAACCGAAGGCGAAGTCGATGGCGGAGCAGTACGTCGGCAACGTCAACACCGCACAGGGCGTGTCGTCGTTCACGCTGGAAATCACCATCGCAGGCGCTACCGCGCCGACGCTCGATAGCTGGTCGGAACTCGGCCCGCCCGCGAAGCTTGGCATCCTGAGCAAGAAAATCCCGTTCACGGCGTCCTTCGCAAGCTCGGGCAAGTTCCCGTTCAAGCTGATCGACCTGACCAACCGGGGCGGCGTCATCAAGCGCACTCACTTCTTCCACGGCGGCAACCTGACGCAGTTGGAAGTGAAGAAGAACGGCATCGTGATCCACGACAACATTCCGACGGCCGTCAACACCATGTGGCAGTTGGACTACGGCAAGACGGCGCAGGCGAACGTCTACAGCTACGACCCGACGGCGGATAACAACTACGCCAACGCCATCAGGACGCAGGACGCGACCGCGCTGGAATTCAATCCGACGTTCTCGGCGGCGGACACGGTGACGGCGGAGGTCGAAGTGCTCGACGTGCTCGGCAACATGTAAAGCCGGGGGAGCGGGGCGCGCGCCGCGCGTCCCGTTGTATCGACTCTCAACAGGTGGAGCATGGATCCGACACTTCAAATCAACCCGGCAGATTACGGGGTTCCGGCCGGAACCGGAATGTTCAGTATCGGGCCGCAAAACGACGGCACCTATACCTATCCGGACGCTGCACAACCGGTGAACCAACCGGCCGACGTGGGTGCGGCGGCGACGCTGCCGAACTACTCGCCGGACGTGTTCAAACTGCTCTCGCAAGGCCTCGGCATTCTGAACAGCGATTATCAGATGAGTCAGATGATCGACTACAAGAAGTACGAGGCGACGCAGGGCGGATTGTTCGCGCAGGGGCAGGCGGCGGCGACCGTCGCCAGTGCGCAAATCGGCGCGGTCAACAGTAACAAGATGCTCATGATTCTCGGCCTCTTTGCCGTGATGGCGCTCGCCATCCATAAGGGGTGATATGGATCCGGCAACCGCAAGCGCATTGATCGGTGGGGCGTCGAATGTGCTCGGCAGGGCGTTGCAGACGCCACCGGCCGGGCCGTCGACGGCGCTCGGCACCGCGTCAATGGGCGGAAGTATCGACTTCTCGGGAATGACCGTGGCAACCGGTGGGGCCACGGCCAACGGAGCACCGCATAACCAGTCCTCGGGGCTGGATCTGACGACGATCATGGTCATTGGTGCCATCGCCGTCGTGGTGCTGCGCGTGGTGGGCAAGTAATGTCGATCATCGTCACTCACGCCACCGCAAGCGAAGTGCGCGCGCTGCTCTCACGGGCGGCGAAATACGACACGACGGGCGGCGCATGGACGGTCGATGACGCCATGAACGGCGCGAACCTGTACGCGGCGCGAGACGCCGACGGGCGGCTGCTGTTCGCCTGGGCGATGACGGTACATGCGCACCGCGCGGGCTGTGAGGCGTTCGTGACGGCGGCGGCAGGGGAGTACACCGGGGCGAATCTGCTGGCGGTGATGCTGCCGTACGTCGAGCGTGTCGCACGGCGTGCGGGCGCCACGTCGCTCGCGTTCATGACGGCACGCCCGGGCATGGTCAAGAAAACGGAGGCGCTCGGCTTTGCAGTCGCGGCCACCACAATGAGGAAAACACTGTGATTCTGCGCCCGGAGCAAATCAAGCTGATGCGGCTGGGACTGCCGGCCACGCCGTGTAATTTCGGCGGAAGCTCGGAGTCCAAGAGCGCATCGACCAATACGACCACGACGACGACGCAGGATCGGCGTGTGGTGACGGACGGCGGCTCCACGTCGGTGAGTGCCGACAACTCGAATGTCACGGTGACGGACAACGGGGCCGTCAATAGCGCGCTGTCGCTCGCCTCGCACCTGTCGGACTTGGGCGCGGGCATGCAACAGGCCAACGCGAGTCTCACGCAGGCGCTCGCCAAGGACAACAACCAAACGGCGCTCACGATGTTCTCGCACGGGATCGACCTTGAAAAAGCGATTGCGCAGCAAGGGCAAAGCGTCGTGAACGCGGCCACGCAACTCGCCACGGCACCGATGAACGCGCAAAACCCGGATCGCTATTTGCTGATCGCCGGAATGGCGATTATCGGCGTGGTGGCGTTCGCGGGCCTCAAGGGGAAAGTCTGATGCAACAGTTCGATATCACTGTCCCGGCCAATAAGCCGTTCGTCGTGAACGCGCCGGGGCGATTCATCAAGTATGTCGCCGGATCGAACGGCGGCGGCGATGCAACGCTGCTGGTAACGCCGGGACTCGCGGGCGGGCAAGTGCTCGCGCTCGTACCGGGGCAGGCGTACCGGGTAGCGGCGAATCAGCCGGTTCCGTCCTCGTGGACGGTGGCGAACAAGGCGGGCGGCGCCGCGATCATCGGTCAAGTGGTGGTAGGTGATGGCGACTTCATGGACGCGACCGTCGCGGGCATCGTGAGCGTGATCGATGCGGGCGTTGCGCGTGCGCTCGGCAATCAGGCGTTCATCGGGCAGACCTATGTCGGGCCGGTCGCGGCGCAGTATTCCAAGGCGCAAATCTGGAACCCGGTGGGAAGCGGAAAAACCATCTATATCGAGGGTGTTGCAATTGGACTCGGCGCGGCGGGGTCGGTGGGGATGATCGCCTCGGCGGTGGCCATCGGCGCGAACACGGGGACGATCAGCCCGAAGGTGCTCGGCGGCGTGGCAGGGGTGGCGGTAATCAACTCGCTCACGGAAGCGGCGGCACCGGCACAAGGATTCGGGAACGCTTACGGGCAAGCACAGACGACGTTCCAATACCCGTACCGGGAGCCGATTGTGCTCAAGCCGGGTAACGGTCTCATCGTGCCGTGTCAGAACGTGAACACCGCGATTACGGCCATGTTTGAGTGGTACGAGCAGTGACGCGCGCGCCGGGGCCGCTCTATGTGATCGCTGCGGCGACGCTCGGCGCGGCGGCGTGGGTCTGGTGGCAGAACAGCCAGGCGAGCGCGAGCACCAACACGGGCGACACCACGGCGAGCACCGACACCACGGCAACGACCTTCGACTTTACGGGGACACTGGAAGACATGACTTCTCAGGTAAGCAACATTTTTACGTCGGTGACGAGTGCCATTGCTGACCCGAACGTGCAAGCGTTCTTGACGCTGGTTCGCACCGGCGAGGGCACGCTCGGGCCGAACGGATACCGCACGCTATTCGGCGGTGGCACCTTCGATTCGTTCGCAGACCATCCGAATATCCGAGTCACGCGCGGCGCACTGACGTCGACGGCGGCAGGGGCCTATCAGATCCTTTATGGGACGTGGCTGGAAATGCAAGCGGCCTACGGATTGCCGGACTTCTCGCCCGCATCGCAGGACATCGCAGCCGTGGGCCTCATCAAGCGGCGCGGCGCGCTGTCCGATGTGCTCGCGGGAAGGTTCGACGCGGCCATCACGAAATGCAACAAGGAATGGGCGAGCCTGCCGGGGTCGCCGTATGGACAACCAACGCTTACGCTCGCCCGCGCACACAATGTGCTCGCCTCGGCCGGTGGCGTGCAAACCGATGGGGTGCTCGCATGAAAGACGAAGGCTTGATTTTGGTCGCGGCGGCGGCGGCGGTGCTGTTCATGGTCATCAAGAAGACCACGCCGACGAGCACGCAAACCAATCCGTTGAGTGGGGTGGGGTCATCGGTCGCGCCATTCTGGTCGCAATTCGGATCGTCACAAAGCTATTTCGGGTTTGCCCCTTACTCGGTGGACGGCTCCTATATCGATCCGGGGCAAGTCACGGTCGCGGCAAGCGGTCAGGTGACGGAAAGCCCGTTCGGTGGCGTGCTCGGCGTGCTGCCGTCCCCGACCTATGGCTTCGGGGGGCGCGCATGAAACTGGAATATTGGGTGATCGGCCTGATCGGGCTTGCGTATGTCGACGCACGTCGGCGCGCGCAGCAGGCAAACGCCACACCGCTCGCGTTCAACAACAGCGTCACGGACTCGATCTATGCCGGGTCGAATTTCACCAATTCGATTTGGGACGCGGCCAGCGGCCAGCCGGGCTACCAGTGGGGCAGTATCAGCGCGCCGAGCACGAACGGCACCTATGAAGACCTGTTCGGAATGAGCGTGATGGGCTTCCCGATGCAACCGTCGATTGGGCACCTGTCATGAACCTGAAGACAGAAATCGTAATCGCGGGGGCACTGCTGCTGGCGGCGGTGTACATGGCAAAAAAAGCTGTCGCGGCAGTCAGCGACCCGGCCAGTCAACAGGCTGCGGGTGCGGCTGTCGCTGACACGGTGTTCTCGGGCGCGATGAACTTCGGATCGGGCGTGGTGGTCGGCATCGGAGAAGCGGTGGGCATCCCGCCGACGAACCAGACCGAATGCGAGAAGGCGCTCGCGGAGGGGCGCACGTGGGACGCGTCTTTCGCGTGTCCGGCAGGCACATTTATCAAGTCGTTTTTCAACTGAGGGGGTGGGGTATGAACTGGAAATTTCTGTTGCAGCGTTTGAGCGAGCCGTCGACGTGGGCGGGTTTTGCGGCCGTTATCCCGGCCGTGGCGCCGTCGCTGGCTATCGCGCCGGGGGTGGCAACGGCGGCGGGCGTGGTCGCGGCGGTGCTCGCGGTGCTCGGCAAGGAAGGCGGCGGCACGCCTCCGGCCGCTGGCGGCGCGGCCTGATGGATCCGGGCGCGCTCCTGCAAGCCGGGGTCGCGCTCGTTTCGGCGGGCGTCGTCTACGGGGCCATCCGGGCCGATCTGAAGGCCATGCACGAGCGCGTGGGCAAGATCGAAGACCGATTCAATTCACACATCGACAAGGGGCTGACTCATGGCAACACGTAAGCGTGCGCACAAGCGCAAGACGCACCACAAAACCCCGGCGCGCAGCAAGCGTACCGGTCGCTTCATCAAACGGTGAACAACATGAAAATCGAATGGAAATCGGCGGCAATTGGCGCTGCGGCGTTGTACGGCTACCTGTGGTGGAAAAGCAAGCACGCCACGACGGCCACGACCACGACGGCGTGAGAAAAAAGGCCGGGAAACCGGCCTTTTTGCTATGCCTCGGCCATGAATAGGCCAAGTTGGATGATCGGCGTAAAGAGGTCATCGTTGGCGGCGTGCTGCGCGGCCAGGATGATGAACCCGACGGCGGGTCGCATTGTGCGCGTAATGCCCATTTGGCGCATGCGCTCGGCGTGCTCGAACGCCTTGAGGCGCAGGATTTCAGGCACCCACCATGGCAGGCGCTCGCGGTAGTTGAGCCAGTTCGATAGCGTGCGCGTCGTCCGCTTGAGGTAGCGGGCGGTGCCCGTGATGCCGCCAAAGTGGAGCATCCAATGCCGGAGAGATTCCGGGTTCCCGTAGCGCTGGTTCGGATAGTTCATTGTTTTTCTTGGGGACAAAAAAACCGGGATTGTGAGCCCGGTTGTAAGTGTCTGCTTAGTCAGCACTGAACTCGCATAATGTACATTATGTTAAATTACGAAAATTAGCGAACACAAAGTGGGCTAGCGAAACCCGTTTGTGGACAGCAATAATCAAGGGGCTGGTAGCGCGCGATCGGCCTTGCAGCGTTTCAGCGAAAGCGGCTTGGCTGCAAAGATCCGCACGACCTTGCCGGTTCCTCTTTCGACTTCCATATCCACGCACGCGCAGCCGTATCCGTGACTTCCCGCGTTAGTGACAACCCAGCCCTTTGTCGACATGTCGGGAATCTCGTCGAACCCCGGAACCGGCGGCTCGCCCATCACGGAAAGCGTCCAACTGCCGTCCTTGTCGTCGAGCCACCAGTTGCCAGGCGTCGGGTTCTGCAACCAACCACAGCGATTTTCCCGGTTGCCCGAAACCGCATGGGCACTGAGTGCCATCAAAAGGCAAACGGCAAGCGCGGGCGCCACGCGGCGAGAGCGAACGATTTTCATGGGAAAGACCTTCTGATCCAGGTACCACCTGTGCAAGGCGGTGGCCGAAACCTTCAGCAACGCAAACGCTATCAATATAGCCACTCCGGCGATATCCCTGGCAAATTTACCCGCTCGCAAGCGTTCGTGTTCCCGAACGAGGCCCATGTCCACGCCCGGAAGCGGCAACGTACAACCCGAAGACCCCCCTACTTCGCCTGCTGCAACGCGCCCACTCGGTATGGGATCATCAACTGATCGGCGTAGGACGAGTGCGAGCGTCCCTTGGTCTTCGTCTGATAGGCCAGTGAGGCCTCCTTGCCACACCATGGCAAGAAGACAGAAGGATCCGAAGGATGCTGGGGCACGTAGCGGGTAAAGTCATACACCTGCCCACGAATCGCCATCCAGCAGTCGTTGCGGGTGGCATGCCGCGCGACTTCCGATAATGTGTAATTTGTCTCGCGCGCGGTCGTTGCCGGGGTATCCGGTGCAGGGGACGCCGCAGGCGCGTCGGGCAGCCAAACGCTGGCCGCCCAGAATCCTCCCAGAGCGAGGAAGAAAAGCATCGTGGAGACAATGAAAAGTCGGCGCATCATCGGAAGTCGAAGCTCTCAAACTGGATGGATTGTGCAGGCTGACCGAGTTCGCGCAGCCTCGCCGTAACTGCCGTTACCAACCCTTTCGGGCCACAGATCTCCACTTGTCGTTGCCCGATGCAGCTTACCCGGGACAACATGGCTGACACATCAGGAAACGACTCGCCGCTGGCTTCGGCGATCAGCTCGAAATCCGGGTCGACGTCGGCGCGGGACTTCAACTCGTCGAGGAAGGCCGCATCGCGCGCTTCACGGTACAGGTAGATCAATGTCGTTGTTCGGGCAAGCTTCCCGCTCCGGATTGCCGCCATGAAGGGCGTGATGCCAATGCCGCCAGCAATCCAGAGCTGAGGCTTTTCGGCGTTGTCCGCCAAAAAACGCCCGAAGGGGCCTTGCAGCCGCACCAGCGTGCCTGGCTCCAGAGACTGGATGCGTCGGGTGCACGGCCCGAGGGCTTTGACGCCGACAGTGAGCACGCCACCTCGACCGATCCCACTGACTGAGAAGGGATGGAATTCCCCACAGCCGCGGTAGACGGGGCCATCGCCAAAGGCCGCAAGCACAAATTGTCCAGGCTTGACCGGTAACGCACCGCCGCACGGAGCGAGCGACGCCTCGATCGTATCCAATGCCTTCGACGTAACGTGTGTGACCCGATAGGGATGTGCACTCAAGCCGCGATCCGTTGCCAACAGTCGCCAAGCGAGCGCTACCGTCGCCAGTCCAATGAATGCGAGAAAGGCTCCAGCGTCGCCAACGATCACAACGACGTGCGCCAGTCCGCTGATCGCACCCAGCGCAGCGAGGTAATGCAACGCGCGCCAGCGCCGGTAGCCCATGCGTCGACTGAACGTCGTTGCAAGGCCCCCCATGAGAAACAGCAGCCCGAACCATCCGAGCCACTCAGGCCAACTCAGATACCAAGGCGCAATGGCCAGCCATGCGGCACGGGCCGACTCCCCTAGCCCAGACATTCCCAACGCCAACGGATGGCACAGCAGCAGCACGTAGCCGATGACGCCGGCGCGGTGATGCCAGAGGTACATGGTGTCCAGGCCGCCCAGCATGCCAGACCAGCGGGGCTCGCGCACCATCAGGGCGAGGCTACCCACCAACAGACCGGTTCCGGCCCAGGCCGCGATGATCGAGATGGAACGCCAGAGCGACAAATTTTCCCGGAAGGCCCACCCTATGCCGGCGAGGCTTAGCGTGACGAGGAAGATCGGCGCGCCCAGGTCACGCGCCCGGAGACGCCGGTGCCGTGCGCTCATTGCAAGCGTCCCCGTGTCGGCAATCGCTCGTGCGTAAGGCGCTGGTGCCCGATAGCGACGGAATCCATGTGCGCAGGCATACGTCGAAACCGCAACGCGTTTTCGCTTCGCGCGAAGGTCACAGCCGATTCGTTTTTACGCCGACCGGAACTACGTTGCCCATGACGACCTCGATGTTTTTCATTGACTTGCTCCTGACAGAGGTGGCACGCAAGTCGTATCGCGCGCTCGTACTACGCGGGGGCGCCAATCGACGCGTTACCCGGCGCAACTTGGTGATATTCAAGAGATGGGGGTGAGCCTGAGGTTCGCCGCCGTCTACACGTTAATGCAGATGCTGTGACCCGTGCGAACGGCGCGGTACATGCCTTGATGCAAGTCAAGGCATGCACCGCGCACGCGCCGACCGATCGCGTAACGGCTGCTTCCGGCTGCTTCCGACGGGCAGGCGCCCTACCCCACTGCGTCCAGCGCCCCAGAAACAACAGACGGATTCCGGCAGCATATTTCGGAGGACGACCGCCCCAAACAAAACGGCGACCAGTCGTCTTGCACCGGCCGCCGACATCATTGCGCTGGGTCAGGCTGACGTGGCGGCCGCCGCCGTGTGCCCTCGCCCGCGCCGGTACAGCCCGAGCGTGGCAACCAGCCCGCAGAACGCGGCGAAACTCAACCAGTACCCGGGTGAAGCCTTGTCGTGCGTGACCTGGATCAGGTACGTCGAGATGGCGGGAGTAAAGCCACCGAACACCGCGGTCGCGAGACTGAACGCCAGCGAGAAGCCCGCCACCCGCACTTCCACGGGCATCACTTCCGTCAGCGCAGCGACCATCGCGCCGTTGTACATCCCGAAGAAGAACGAGAACCACAGCAGCACGGTCAGCATGCGTGCAAAGCTCGGCGCGCCGGCGAGCCACGAAAGCGCAGGATAGGCCGTGAAGATCGCCAACACGGAGATGGCGAGCAAAACCGGCTTGCGCCCCACACGGTCAGAGATCGCGCCGCCGATCGGCAGCCAGATGAAATTCGACGTGGCCGCGAGCAATGTCACCATCAGACTGTCTGACGTCGAGAGTTTGAGCACAGACTTGCCAAACGTGGGCGTATAGACCGTGATGAGATAGAACGTGGTGGTCGTCATCGCCGTGAGCAGCATGCCGCCAATGACGATACGCCAGTTGACACACAGCATCGCAAAGATTTCACGCACCTGCGGACGATGCCGCCGCGCTTCGAATGCCGCGGTTTCCTGCAGCGAACGGCGCAGCACGAAGAGGAACGGCACGATTGCGCAGCCGATGAAAAACGGCACGCGCCAACCCCACGCGACAATCTGATGCTCGGAAAGCCAATGATTCAGGCCGTAGCCGATCGCCGCCGCCATCACGATCGCGACTTGCTGACTGGCCGACTGCCAACTCGTGTAGAAGCCCTTGTTGCCAGGTGTGGCCATTTCGGCCAGATAGACGGATACGCCCCCCAGTTCCGCGCCCGCCGAGAAACCCTGTAACAGGCGTCCCAGCAGCACCAGTGCGGGCGCGAGCAGCCCGATCGTCGCATACCCTGGCACGCACGCGATCAGGATGGTGCCGCTCGCCATGATCGACAGCGTGACGATCAGTCCGGTGCGCCGCCCCACCCTGTCGATGTATGCGCCGAGAAAAATTGCGCCCAGCGGACGCATCAGAAAGCCCGCGCCAAATACCGCGAAGGTGAGCATCAACGACGCGAAGTCGCTGGTCGACGGGAAGAAAATCTTCGAGATCGATGTCGCGTAGAAGCCGAACAGAAAAAAATCGAACTGTTCGATAAAGTTGCCGCTTGTAACCCGTAGCACGGCAGCGGCCCGGTTCGCGCGCGAGCTGCCGCCACTGACGGAGATGGGTTCTGTGGGGGTCATGGTGTCTCCTGATTATGGGTACGTGTACTTAGTGGGTAGCGACGGGACCCTGCGGGACCTAATCCGCGCCCAGACTTAACGTCTTGCCTTGGCGCTTCTCGATCGATGATTTAAGTAACGCCGCCGAGCGAAAAATGCCGTGCGCGAACTTTCCGTAAGGCAGCGTCGCGAACAGCGCCATGACAATGCCCAGATGGATGGCGAGCAGCGGCGGCATCGCGAGGGTTGCACGGAACCCGAGCAACGCGAGTCCGGATACGCTCGTCAACATCAGAAGCGCGATGAAGCCGCGGTCCATCGGACGTTGACGGGCATCAGTGCGTTCGGGATTGCGCCTGAGGTTCAGCCACCACAACCCCGCCGGCCCGACGAACAGTCCAATGCCGCCCACCGTGCCCAGCAACACCGGGATACTCAGGTAGGGATATGGCGCCTCCAGACTGAACGCATAGTGATACAACGTTGCAACCGCGGTTGCCGCGAAACACAACATGAACCCGTAGAACGTGAGGTGATGGAAGCGGCGTCGCGCAAGCGTGAATGCATCGTCCGATTCGTTGCAGCCGTCGCCGTGTCCACCGTCGAGATACTTGAGCGTCAGCGCGTGCTTTGCGGCTTCGACGGCGGCAGGCATGCTTGCGCTCGCGGTTCCCGCCGAGACGTCGCGCCAGAAGCGCGTAACGCCCACGCTCAACGCCAGCATCGCGAACAGAAAGACCGTGCCGAACATTGCCGCGAGCAGGTTGTGCGGAAAGATCGCGTAGAAGTTTGCCGGCGTGGCGTCTGCGGAAAGACCACCGCGCAATGCCGTCCCGAGCATCAGAAAGAGCGCGAGACCTGCCGCCAGCGCGACCGACAAGGTCACGCCGTTACGCTTGTACAGCGCGCCGAACGCCCTGGGAAACGCATATTCGGTATACGTTTCGAGGCGGACCTGCGCCATCGATTTGGGCACGTTAACCGCGAATTCATGCGGCGGCGCGTACTGGCAAGCGTGATAGCACGCGCCACAGTTGTGGCAAAGGTTCGCCAGATAGTTGACGTCCGCCTTGCCGAAGTCGAGACGGCGCGTCATGGCCGGAAATACGGCGCAAAATCCCTCGCAATAGCGGCACGCGTTGCAAATCTGCATCTGCCTCGCCACTTCGGCTTCGCTGTTGCTCAACGGCACAATGGGAATCACGCGCGCCGCGCTGCCCGATGCGCCGTGTTGGGTTGCCTTGGTATCGAACGGCGACGCGGTCCGCGTGCGTTCGGGCGTGAGCACGTCAGACTGCTGCACTGTGAGCCTCCGTTGTCTTGTGTGCGGCGCGCGCGGCCTGCGTGCCGGCAATGCGTCCGAACGCTGTGCCGATCGACATGCCAACGCCGGCCGTATAGCCCTGACCAAGCACGTTGCCGGCCATCATTTCCCCCGCGACGAACAGGTTCTCGCTCGCCTCGCCGCCGAAGTGAACCTGCGCCCGGTCGTTGGTTTTCAGACCGAGGTAGGTGAACGTGATGCCTGGGCGCAACGCATAGCCGTAGAACGGCGGCGTGTCGATCCGGCGTGCCCAGTGCGTCTTGGCTGGCGTGAGGCCCTCGGTGTGGCAGTCGTCGAGCGCGGTGTGGTCGAAGGTGCCGATCCGACAGGCGTCGTTGTAGCGGGTGATCGTTTTCATGAACGGCGTCTCCGGCAGCCCCAACTGACGCGCAAGTTCTGGCAGCGTGTCGGCCTTCACGCCCGGAAACACCGGCGGCATGAATCGGCCGATCGCCTTCGAGTCGATGATCGAATAGCCGATCTGTCCCGGCTGATGGGCGACGAGCCGTCCCCAGATCGCATAGCGCTTGGGCCAGAAATCCTCGCCCTCGTCGTAAAATCGCTTGCCATCGCGATTCACCACGACACCCAGCGACACACAGTCAATACGTGTGCAGATGCCGCCGTCGTAGAGCGGCGCACGCGCATCGATGGCAACGCAATGCGATTGCGACGGATCGCCGATCAAATCGGCGCCGGCTTGCGTCATATGTTTGATCAGCACGCCCGTGTTAAAGCGCGTACCACGAATCAGGAAGTTGTCGGCAGGCCATTCGCCGCGTTCGTTCTGCCCCCAAGCGTCGCGCAGCCAGGCGCGATTCGATTCGAAGCCCCCCGCGGCGAGCACGCAAGCGCGCGCCTCGAACCGCTCGGCACCGCTGTGTGCCGCGACGAAGCGAGCGCCATCGAGTTCAAGTGATTCGACGGGGGTGTTGTAGCGGATGTCCACGCCGAGCGCTTCCGCGCTTCGGTAATACGCGTTGACAAGCGCTTTGCCGCCCCCCATGAAGAACGCGTTCGTGCGTGCCACGTGTAGCGCGCCGGAGAGTGGTGGCTGGAAACGCACGCCATGTCGCTGCATCCACGGCCGGCACGACGACGATGCGCGGATCGTCAGACGTGCAAGCGCCTCGTTGGTGATGCCGCCCGTGACCTTGAGCAGGTCCTGCCAGAATTCTTCTTCCGTATAGGCATCCACGAGCACGTCCTGCGGCGCATCGTGCATGCAACGCAGATTTCGCGTGTGTTGCGAGTTGCCGCCGCGCCATTCGCGCGGTGCCGATTCGAGAAGCAGGACCGACGCGCCGGCTTCACGCGCCATCAACGCAGCGCATAGCGCCGCATTGCCTCCTCCAATTACCAATACATCGACCATTTGACTTGGCTCCTTTCGGACGCATCATAGGGATGCCAAGTCGGTTCTGCCAGTCGTGTCCCCTCAAGGGGTCTTCACTGTTTGTGAAGACTGCGGCAGGCGCAGACGTGCGCCGGGCCAGCGGCTTTCGTGCACGAGTTGCCGCGCGACATCGGCGAGGACGACGCGCGCGGCGAGACCCGCGGGCGACAGTTCGTCATCGGAGACACTGGCGATCATGTTGGGCCGCGTGGCGTAGCGCTCTGCGACGGGCACGCTCGCCAGCATTCCGTTCGCGGATCTGGCAAGCGCGGCGCCGGGCTGTATCGTCGCGCCCATCCCCGTTTGTACCAGGTCCATGAGCAGCGCGAGACCGTCCACTTCGGCGACCACGTTGGGTTCGTAAGCGGCGCGTCGAAACGCCGACGACAGCAGCGAGCGCAGCCCATGCGTGCCGCTGGGAAGGATGAGTGCCAGCCTGCCGAGGTGCTTGAGTCGCACGGATGTGCCTGTCGGCATGCCATCGAGACCCTTGGCGCCGATCAGGAACAGCTGCTCGTCGAGCAGTGGCATTACGCTCCACCGCTGCGCGGGTTCCTCGCGAAAGAGCACCGCGAGATCGATCTGACGCGCGCTAAGCATGGGGGCGAGATAGCCGGAGAGGCTTTCGACGATGCGCAGCCGAACATCGGGGTATCGTGCACGCATGGCTTGCGCGAATGCGACGCCGAGCACGCTCGCCGTGCTTGGCGCCATCCCAACGCTCACGTGTCCAGACAGACGGGCGGAACGCGCGGCAACCGCGGCGTCGTCGATATGGCGCAGCGCGAGTTGTGCCTGACGCCAAAAGGCGATGCCGGCGTCAGTCGGCACCACGCCGGCGGACGTGCGCTGCAACAGGCGGGTCGAGAGTTCCCCTTCGAGACGGCTGATCTGCTGGCTCAATGCGGAGGTGACCACACCGAGGTCCAAGGCGGCCCGCCCCATGCTTCCGTGTTCCACCACACTGACAAAATACCGGAGTTGTCTCAATTCCATTTCGCGATCGACCGAGAAGTTTTGGCTAGCATGCGTCGAAGGCGACGGTATTGGCAAGTCCCAACGTCGCCGTCGGCAGTGACAATCCTCGCCCGCCCGTTGGCGAATTGACGGCACAACCTCGGCCTCATGGAATTCGGTTCCGCAGAATGGCTTGAAGGATGTCCTGAGCTGCCCTACATCATCTCCGGACGAAGCAACTGCCCTCCTTTCTTGAATCGATTCAGACTGAAGGGGGTGATATCGGCGTAAGGCGTTTTATTCTGCGCCATTTCGGACACGAGCAACCCGGCCCCCGGGCCTAGGCCAAACCCGTGTCCGCTGAACCCTGACGCGACGATCAGGCCCGGGATTTCATCGACGGTCGAAATCACCGGCACGAGATCCGGCGTGGTATCGATGAGGCCCGCCCACGCCTGCAATATCCGCACCCCTTTCATTTCAGGAAAGCAGGTCGTCAGGTTGCTGACCGCCTGCGCCAACCATTCTTCGTCAATGGCCGGCTCCAGCACGCGAATACGCTCGAACGGCGAGATGTCGTCAAGCGCCCAGCTTGCCGACGCCTCGGGTCCATTAAAGAAACTCTTCCCTATGCGGATCTTCAACTTCTTCGTCAGCTCGGAGCGATACGTCTGATAGAACTTCAAGGCGTACCGAATCCCTTGCGGGGCCAGCTCGACACGACCATAGCCGGGTACGGCAAGCGTGTAGCCCCCATCGAGACGACGACGCAACGCAAACCCGGGACCGTTGAATGTGCCGCCGGGCAACGCCGGCACTTGCGACGTGCGCATCGCGGTGCCCACCACATTGGCGACCGGCAACTCAACGCCATGGCGTTTCAACAAGCGCGAACTCCACGCGCCTCCGGCACACACGACCGTCGTCGCGCGAATGAGACCGCGCTCCGTCCACACGCCGGCGATACGGCCAGCGCTGATGTCGAATCCTCGCGCGGCACATGTCTGCAACACATAGGCGCCCAGTCCTTTTGCCCCCTCGGCGATGGCTGGCGCGGCCTTGCTCGGTTCGGCCAGCCCGTCCGTCGGCGACCAGAGGCCGCCCACCCACCGCGCCGTCCCCGTCGGAATGCGGGATTTAAGCTCCGCTGCCGAGAGAAGATCGAACGAATAGCCCATCGCCTTTGCGCCGACCGCCCACTTTTCCCATTTCGCAATGTCTGCCTCCGCCGTCGTCCCATACAGACTGCCCTGACGGCGGAAACCGAGGTCGCGACCGATCTCGTTTCCGATCTCCGACCACCGCGTCAAGCTGCGCATTGCCATGACCAATTCGTCATGCCTGCGATTTTGCTGACGCACCCATCCCCAGTTGCGCCCAGACTGCTCGGCGCCGATGAAGCCCTTTTCCACCAGGGCGACCGACACCCCCTGACGCGCCAACTCGTACGCGGCAGTGGTTCCAATGATGCCGCCGCCGACGATCACAACGTCCACATCGGTGGGCATGACGGGACTATCGCTGACTCTGTCGATTTGCAACATGGATATCTTGTTTGAAGTTCCGTTGTCCGCCGCCCTTTGCCTCAGGGCGACCCGTGTGCCGCATTCCCTTCCCTACGTTGCGCGATTCGGAATGGCATGCGACGCGCTCGGCGATCGCCATCAGGCGTAACCCAGGATCGCTTTCGTCTCGAGGTACTCCTCGAACCCATGGATGCCGTATTCGCGACCGTTCCCCGAGCGCTTGTAGCCGCCAAACGGGGCATGGGCGTCCCACGCCGGATGGTTGATATGCACTTGCCCCGACCGGATACGCGAGGCAACCGCGCGCGCCTGCATCAGGTCCTCGCTCTGGACGTGCGCACCCAGGCCGTACTTCGTATCGTTCGCGATCGCAACCGCCTCATCGACGGTGTCGTACGCCATGAGGCTCAGGACCGGCCCGAAAATCTCCTCCTGCGCGATGCGCATGTCGGCCGTCACGTCGGAGAAAATCGTCGGCCGAACAAAGTAACCGTGGCTCAAACCTGGCGGGAATCCGGGACCACCGCAGACGAGCCTAGCACCCTGCGCGATACCCACATCGATCATGGCCCGTACGCGGTGAAATTGTGCTTCGTTTGCAATCGGCCCGAGCGTTGTCTGCGCCGAACCAGGATCCCCCACGACCATCGACTCAACGGTGGCGCAGGCCATGCGTTCGACTTCGGCGAGACGATCGCGAGGGACAATCATTCGCGTGGGCGCACTGCACGACTGCCCTACGTTGCGAAACGCGGCCATGACGCCCAAGGCCACTACCCGCCCAAAATCGGCATCCGGTAGCAGAACGTTCGGTGACTTCCCTCCCAGCTCCAGTGTGACCCGCTTGACCGAGTCTGCCGCCGCCCTCGCCACGAGCGCGCCGGCCCGGTTGGAGCCGGTGATCGAGATCATGTCGACCTGCTCATGCGCCGCAAGGGCTTCGCCCACTTCCGGGCCACTGCCTTGCACAAGGTTGAATACCCCCGCCGGCACCCCGGCATCGTGAGCGATCTGCGCGAATATCTCGGCGTTCAGGGGTGATAACTCGCTGGGCTTGAGAATCACCGTGCATCCTGCGGCAAGCGCGGGGCCCACCTTTGCCGTAATTTGATACAGCGGCCAGTTCCAGGGGGTGATCAGCGCACATACCCCGATGGGTTCACGTGCAATGGCGGTGTGACCGTCAACCTTGAGAAAAGCATAGCCAGCCGCGATTTCGCTTGCCACACGAATGTGCTCCGCGGCAAATGGAACGTGCGAGGCACGGGCGAACGATATTGCTGCGCCCATTTCCGACATGATCGTCTGTGCGAGCAGTTCCTTACGATCCAGAATGAGGCGATACATTCTGTCCAGGATCTCGACGCGCTTCGCCACCGGCGTATCTGACCACGGGACGAACGCCCTTCGGGCCGCAGCAACTGCCTTTTCGACATCTTCGCGCGACCCGACCGCCAGCTGGCGAATCGCGTTGCCAGTCGCCGGGTTGACGACGGGCACCGTGCGGGGATTCGCCGGCGCCAACCACTCGCCATTGATGTACAGCGTGCGCGTGTTGTCCATTGCAACGTTGTCCATCGTCGTAGCGGTGCGAGTCATGATTCCGACCTCTCAAAAGCGGAAAGTGATTCAGATGGGCTCAAGATAAAGAAGCAAACGGGTGCGGTGTGTAACACGCGGTAAATTCGACATTAAATCTATATTAATGGACGCACCATCCAGCCAGGACCTCGCGCCGTCGGCCGCCGCCGATTCGCATCGCGAGCGCCGCCAGGATTTTGTCCTGTGTAATATCGAGGGAACATGACATTAATGGTGACTTAATGATCGATCTGGACGATCTGCGTCTGTTCCGTGCCTTGGGCGCGTCGCGATCGCTCGCCGCCGCCGCGCGTTTGCTGAACCTGACGCCCCCCGCGGTCACAGTCCGCCTACAGCGCGTGGAGGAGCGGCTGGGCGTTCGCCTTGCGGTACGCGGCGCGAAAGGTATCTCGCTGACCGATGAAGGTCAGCGTTTTTTGCATGAGGCGTCTGAACTCCTTGAACGGATAGATGCGATTCCGTCCCGAGTGTCGGGCGAACCCGGCAGCCTCACCGGCAATCTGCGCATCGTTGCGCCGCTTGGCTTTGGTCGCGCGCACATTGCGCCCTTGGTTCGCGAGCTTCATCGGGCTCACCAAGGCCTTTCGATTTCACTGGTGCTCGCCGACAGTCCGCTCACCGCAGCGTCAGGCGCGGATGTCGTCATTTCCATTGGCAACGTCAAAGCGTCTTCCTGGGTGGGGCATTACCTGGCGCCCAATGAACGATATCTCTGCGCGTCTCCCGCGTTTGCGCGCCGCCTGCCGGCCGTCGTGCATCCGTCCGAGCTCGATCGGTATGAATGTCTATGCTTGCGCGAGAACGACGAAGACGCCACGCATTTGCGATTCATGCGTAACAACGATCGCGGAACGGGGGCAAGCAAGGCCGCCACCATTCGAATGACCGGCGCATTGTCGTCAAACGACGGCACGGTCATCAGCGATTGGGCGGTCGCCGGACTTGGCATGATGGAGCGGTCCGAGTGGGATGCCGCACGACTGATTGCCGCTGGAAAACTGGTTCGCCTACTGCCGGAATGGCGCTTGGCGCCCGCCCCCATCATGGCGCTGGTGCCAACGCGTCACGGACTTTCGAGCCGTCAGCGGGTGTTTCTCGAAACGGCAAAGCGTGCCTTCGACCCACCGCCGTGGCGTCGGTGACGCTCTGACAGCGACCCTACATCCCGTGGTTCAGCGCACCTTGCACCAAAGTGGACCGCGGGTGCCCCCAGGAAGGCCAGGCAAGTCCGGCAGGACAGCGAATTGCGACCCGCCGGGACTGGAAAATCAACGGCGAACGCAAGAATGACATCCCCCTCTTGCTTGGACATCCGGCATGGAGTAAAACGTCGATCCATCCATGTCAACCTAGCCTAGAACCCCACGCTTATGGACCAACCCGCCAAGCTCAACGCCGATTCGCTGGGCATCGTCGAATCGGTGATTATGGGCATCGCCGGCACTGCACCGGCCTACAGCGTCGAGATCACGACGTCGACCATCATCGGGACGGCCGGCACGCTCTCCCCGGCGAGCATCCTGGTGTGCGGGCTGATCATGTTTGGCATCGCATACGCGTTCATCAACATGAATCGTGCGCTGGCCAGTGCCGGGACCTCCTATTCATGGGTGAGCATGGTCTTCGGGCGCACGCTGGGCTTTTTTGCCGGCTGGGCGCTGCTGGTGCTGTGCTGCGTGTTCATGGTGTCGGCCATGATTCCAGCGGCCAATGCCACGCTGCTCATCTTCGATCGACCCATGATGAACAACGTGCACTACGTGACGCTGATCGCAGCCGCGTGGCTCACGGTCGTCAGTGCAATCGTCGTCAAGGGCGTCAAGCTGACCAGCTACGTGCAGGTGGTGATGACCATCATCGAGGGCATCATCCTGCTGGTGATCATCGTCGCGAGCTTCTTCGTGTTCCCTCACGCGCAGCAGCACGCGTTCTCGTGGCATTGGTTTTCGCCCCTCGCGTTCACGCCCGCGCAGTTCGCCAGCGGTGCCCTGGTGGCAATCTTCTTCTTCTACGGCTGGGACGTGACCATGAACCTCAGCGAGGAGACGCGCGACTCGAACCGCATTCCCGGCCGGGCGGCGTTCTGGTCGATGGTGTTCCTGATGGTGTTCTTCCTTGTCTTCATCGTCATCGCCCTGCTGGGGCTGTCGGACGCCGAGATCCAGCACTTCAACACCAATATCATCTTCGCCATTGCCGAGAAGCTGTTTGGACCGACCTGGGGCTACGTCGCGATCATCGCGGTCTTGCTGAGCACGGTGGGAACGGTCGAGACGCAGATGCTGCAGTTCACCCGCACGCTCTTCGCCAAGAGCCGCGACGGCGCCCTCCACCATCGCTATGCGCGGCTGCATCCGCGTTGGCAAACGCCCCACGTTGCGATCTTCTTTATCTGGATCATCGGGCTGGCGCTGCTGTTCATGTCGTCTTATCTGCCGACGATCAACGTCATTCTGCAGGATTCGATTACCGCGATCGGCTTCCAGATCTGCTTCTACCTTGGGCTGACCGGACTCGCCTGCGGCTGGTACTACCGCAAGGTGTTGACGCAGGGCCCGTGGGCCGCCGTGACGCATGTCATCTGGCCGGTGGCAAGCGGGCTTTTCCTATTCTTCATCGCGGTCTACAGCATCCCGACCTTCGATTGGGCCACCAATGTCGTCGGCATGGGGGGCATTGTCATCGGTATCGTTCCGCTGCTGCTGAACCGCAAAAAGATCTGGGTGGCCCGGCAAGGTTGATCCGGCGGGCGCTCTGACATTGGCCGCGCGGGGCTCAGGCTTCCCCGTGCGGACGGTGGAATTCGCGCATCCCCTCCGCGCGGAGCCGTCCATCATGACAAATTCGTCATTTTGCCGTCATGGGATCGATGGCGACGTCCGGATAATCTTGCCCCATACCACAAGGTACCGACCGGGCGAAGACCGCGGTACCGACTGAGGGACATTGCGCCGTATGGCGTTGTCGAGACATTCGGATACGGATACATGCAAACCCATTTCGGCAGACGAACCTTCGTAAAGGGATTGGGGGCCGCCGGTCTTGCTGGCGGGCTTGGACTGTGGCGTCCCCCCGTCTGGGCGATTTCGAGCCCGGGCCAGCCCAATGTGCTCGCGGGCACCCAGTTCGATCTCGATATTGGTCAGGCCCCCATCAACATTACCGGCCAGGCACGAACCGCCACGCTGATCAACGGCACCCTGCCCGGCCCGATTCTGCGCTGGCGCGAAGGCGATGACGTCACCCTGCGCGTCACGAACAAGCTTCAGGCGCAGACGTCCATTCACTGGCATGGCATCCTGCTGCCGAGCAACATGGATGGGGTGCCGGGGCTGAGCTTCAACGGTATCGACGCAGGCGAAACGTTCACCTATCGCTTCACGGTGAAGCAACACGGCACCTATTGGTACCACAGTCATTCGGCCATGCAGGAGCAGACGGGCGTGTACGGCCCTTTGGTCATCGACGCGAAGGACCCCGAGCCGTTCAAGTACGAGCGGGATTACGTGGTCATGCTCTCCGACTGGACGGATGAGGACCCGCGGCGAGTCAAGGCAAAGCTCAAGAAGCAGTCCAACTACTACAACTTTCACCAGCGCACGATCGTGGACTTCTTTCACGACGTCAAATCCCAAGGCTGGAGCGCGACGATCGCCGACAGAAAGATGTGGGCCGAGATGCGCATGAGCCCGACCGATCTGGCAGACGTCAGCGCCTACACGTACACGTATTTGATGAACGGCCAGGCGCCCAACGGGAACTGGACGGGCATCTTTCGCCCGGGCGAGCGCATTCGCCTGCGCTTTATCAATGGGTCGGCCATGACCTATTTCGACGTGCGAATCCCCGGCTTGAAGATGACTGTCGTGGCTGCCGATGGTCAATACGTCAATCCGGTCAGCGTGGACGAGTTCCGGATTGCGGTCGCCGAAACGTACGACGTAATCGTCGAACCGGCAAACGCATCGGCTTATACGATCTTCGCCCAGTCGATGGATCGAACGGGCTTTGCCCGCGGCACGCTGGCCGTGCGCGAAGGCATGGCGGCCGAGGTGCCCTCCCCTGACCCACGCCCGCTGCTCACGATGGACGACATGGGCATGGGTGGCATGGATCACGGCGCAATGCCCGGCATGGACATGTCGAGCACGGGCGACGGGGCGATACAGACCATGGACGGCACGCCTGCCACGGATCACAACGCCATGCCGGGCATGGATATGTCGAGCATGAGCGGTGAAACCCTGCAGACCATGGACGGCACGCCTGCCACGGATCCAGCGGCAATGCCGGGCATGGACAGCATGTCGGGATCGACCACCAGCGCAGCGGCAAGCATGTCCGGCATGGATCACGGCGCCATGTCCGGAATGGGGGCGATGCAATCGCATCCCGCAACGGAGAACGGAAATCCACTGGTCGATGCGCAAGCCATGAGCCCCACGCCACGACTCTCGGATCCAGGGATCGGACTGCGCAACAACGGACGACGCGTGCTGACCTATGCGGACCTCAAGAGCGCATTTCCCGATCCCGACGGACGCGAACCGACGCGTACGATCGAACTGCACCTGACCGGCCACATGGAGAAGTTTGCCTGGTCGTTCGATGGCGTGAAGTTCGCGGACGCGAAGCCGATTCACCTCAAGTACGGCGAGCGGGTCAGGTTGGTGCTGGTCAACGACACCATGATGTCGCACCCGATTCATCTCCATGGCATGTGGAGCGATCTGGAGGACGAGGACGGAAAGTTCATGGTGCGCAAGCACACGATCGACATCGCCCCCGGGTCGAAGCGAAGCTATCGCGTCACGGCCGACGCCCTTGGACGATGGGCCTACCACTGCCACCTGCTTTTCCATATGGAGACGGGAATGTTTCGCGAAGTGCGCGTGGAAGAATGATGCGAATGGATAAGCCGATGACATCGACGATCCCGCGGACCCTCAAGCGAACCGCCGTGGTCTTCGGCCTGGCGGCCGCCTTCGGACATGCCGTTCCTGCCCTTGCGCAGTCGGTGGCCTCGCCGGCGCACACGCACGATGAGGCCGCCTCGGGAGACGTGGAGATTCAACCCATGCAACCCACCGCATCGACCCCGACCGCATCTCCGGTGCCGCCGCTCACGGACGCGGATCGCAACGCCGTATTCCATGGCGGACACATGCACGACATGGGCGACACGGAGATCAACTACCTGGTGCTGTTCGACAAACTGGAGTGGCAACACGCCGGCGGTGGCAACGCGCTGAATTGGGAAGGGACCGCCTGGGTGGGCGGCGATATCGACCGCTTATGGATCCGTTCGGAAGGCAAGCGGACGGAGCATGGATTGGAGGACGCGGAGATCCAGGCACTTTGGGGCCATGCGATCAGTCCGTGGTGGGATGTGGTCGGTGGCGTTCGCCACGATTTCAAGCCGGGACGTTCCCAGACGTGGGCCGCGTTAGGCCTGCAGGGACTCGCGCTGTACAACTTCGATGTGGAGGCAACCGCCTATGTCGGGCAGGCCGGGCAGACCGCCGCCAGGCTGGAGGGCAAGTACGAGTTGCTCATTACCAATCGCCTGGTGCTTCAGCCGACTGCGGAAATCAATATCTACGGCAAGAACGATGCGCGCCGGGGTATCGGTGCGGGCCTGTCGTCCACCTCGCTCGGCTTGCGCCTGCGATATGAACTCGATCGCCAGTTCGCCCCTTATATCGGCGTCAACTGGGACCGAAGCTACGGAAATACGGCGCGTTTCGCAGAACAAGAGGGCCAGCGACGCAGCGAAGTGTCCTTTGTCGCAGGCGTTCGCGCCTGGTTCTGATGTCGACGTTCGTGCGCCCGACGCACGACGTTCGTCCCCCTAATTCTCACCCCCAAATTACCCACGGAGTTACCGATGAATCTTCGACACGTTGCCTCTCGTCTCGCGGTGATCGCCACCACGGCGGCCCTTGCCTCGGTCGCCTATGCGCATCCCAAGCTGTTGTCCTCGACGCCGCAGGACAACGCCGAAGGCGCTTCCCCCGAAAAGATCGAGCTGCATTTTTCCGAGAACCTGATGACGCAATTTTCCGGCGCGGCGCTCGTCATGACGGGCATGCCGGGCATGTCCAGCCATGCGCCGATGCGCGTTGCCGCGAAAGTGTCGGGCAGCGACGATCCCAAGGTCATGGTCATCGCGCCGTCGCAACCCCTGCCGGCCGGCACCTATCGCGTCGATTGGCGCGCCATTTCTTCCGACACGCATCCGGTGACCGGCAAGCTCATGTTCACGGTGAAGTGATCGGCATGGATGGTTGGATCAACATCGCCGTCCGGTTCGCGCTCTACCTGGATCTCATGCTGCTTTTTGGATTGCCGCTCTTCGGTCTTTACGCATTGCGGCGCCATGAACGACGTTCCACGTATTTCGCGAGGCCGCTGCGCGCGCTGCTCGCGATGCTGGTTGCCGTCGGCATGGCGTTGTCTGTCGGCAGCATGATCGTGATGGGCAAAGCCATGACCGGGGCGTCCGATTACGCTTCGATCGGGGCGCACGCGATTTCGATGCTGATTTCCGGTACAGCCTTCGGGGCGGCGTGGCTGGTTCGCATCGCTGCCCTGGGGGCATGTTTTGCTGCCTTGCTCGCCCTCGCACGCCGCCCTACGACCGCGCTTGCTGTGGCAACCGTCTCGGGTGGGATTGCGCTGATTACGCTTGCCTGGGGCGGCCACGGGGTGATGGACGAGGGAGATAAAGGCATCCTCCACCTCACGTCCGACGTTTTCCACCTCATTGCCGCCGCCGGATGGGTCGGCGCATTGACGGCCTTTGGGCTGCTACTGCGCGTCAGTCATTCCACACCGAAAGCGCGCATCGCGCTGTTGAGCCGAACGCTGAACAGTTTTGCGGTCGTCGGCGCCATGATCGTCGTGACGCTCGTCGCCACCGGCCTGATCAACTACGGCATGATCGTCGGTCCCACGTTGAGCGGTCTGTTCACCACCTCCTATGGGCAGTTGCTCGTCGTGAAGTTGGCGCTCTTTGGCCTGATGCTTGGCCTCGCGGCAGCGAATCGCTATCATCTGGCGCCTTTGCTCGAGATCCGGGTACAAAGCGGGGATTACCAGGGGGCGATATCCGCGCTGCGCCGAAGTCTCTTTATCGAAGCCAACGCTGCCACGGCAATTCTCGCTGTGGTCGCGGCGCTCGGCACGTTGAGCCCCGAATGAACGGGACGAAGGTCAGGCATGAGCGCCGGATGCCCAAGTCCGGCATGGGATAATGCCTCGCTTGCGGCTGACGCTCACCCACTGCCTGTGCGGGATCGGCCGCGTGTCCGCCCATTTTTGATATGCGCATACTTATAGTCGAAGACGAGCCCAAAATGGCCGCCTACCTCAGGAAGGGCCTGACGGAGGCAAGCTATACGGTCGACACAGCGAACAACGGCAAAGAAGCCCTGTTCCTCGCGCTGCACGAAGATTTCGACCTGATCGTCCTTGACGTCATGCTCCCCGAACTGGATGGCTTCGAAGTTCTCAAGCGCCTGCGGATGCAAAAGCCCACGCCGGTGCTTCTGCTGACCGCGCGAGACACCGTGGATGACAAGGTGACCGGTCTGGAGCTGGGCGCCGACGACTACCTGTCAAAACCGTTCGCCTATGCCGAATTCCTGGCGCGGATCCGATCGCTCCTGAGACGTGCGCCGCGTAGCGTGCGAGACACACTGCTCATTGCAGATCTGGAGATCGACCTTATCAAGCGCCGGGTCCGCAGGGGGCAGTTCCGGGTCGAGCTCACGGCGCAGGAATTTTCTCTACTCCAGTTGCTCGCTGAGCGCCAGGGCGAGGTGCTGACGCGAACGTTCATTACCTCGCAGATATGGGACATGAACTTCGACAGCGACACGAACGTCGTTGATGTCGCCGTCAAGCGGCTGCGAGCCAAGATCGACAGCACATTCGAGAACAAGCTGCTGCACACGGTTCGTGGTATGGGCTACGTACTCGAGGATCGTTCGTGAGCGTGGCCGGCAGACCCTACTCCCTGCTGCGTCGTCTCACGGTGGCGTTTTCGACGGTCGCCATTACCGTATTCGCCCTGGTGGGCACGTTCCTCTATGATTCGTTGGCAACGGAGCTGCAGCGGCGCGACGACATCGAAATTACCGGCAAGCTGAACCAGTTCCTCCAGCTCATTCGCGATCAGGGGTCGATGGCTGCGATTCGGTCCAATCCCACGCTCTTCCACGAGGTGCTGCTGTCTCACCCCGGGGTTTATCTCGGCATCTTTGACGAGAAGAACACGCCGCTGGTGGAACACTCAGACGCGGACGCGGTGGACCTGTTGCCGGTTGCGACGTCGCACCGCGCGTTTGGCGTGGCCTATACGTGCGAGCCCGCGGGGATCGGCCTGTCGCGATGTATCACCGGGCAGGAGGTGTTGCCGGGGGGCGACACGGTTCGTGTCTCGCTCGTGCGCGCCGCGTCCGATCGCCGATCGCTCCTCGACAGATACCGCATTGACGTACTTCTCGCGATGGCCGCCGGGGCGGTGCTGGTCGGCATACTGGGGTATGCCGTTACCCGACGCGGGTTCCGGCCGATCAGGAGCATCGGTCGCCAGACCTCTCGCATCGAAGCGCATAACCTCGGCGAGCGACTCGACATTCGGGGCGCACCGCTGGAACTTCAGGACATCGCACTGTCTGTCAATCGGATGCTGGACCGGCTGGAGCGCGCGTTTGTGAGACTTTCGCAATTCTCGTCCGATCTCGCGCACGACATGCGCACGCCACTTGCCAATGTCATCAGCTCGTCGCAAATCACGCTATCGCGCACGCGCACGATCGAAGAATACGAGGCGCTGATCGACTCCAACATCGAAGAATGCGAGCGGCTCCAACGCATGACCGAGAATATGCTGTTCCTCGCTCGCACCGACAATGCCACACAGCACTTGGCGCTCGGCATGCTCGATGCGCAAAGCGAACTGCGCAGGCTCGCGTCTTACTTTCAGGGGTTGGCGGAGGAGGCTGGCGTGGACATCGCAGTCGAGGCAGACGCCCGCATCTGGGCGGACGCGGGCATGTTTCGCCGTGCCGTGAGCAACCTTGTGTCAAACGCACTGACGCATGCCGCTGCCGGCACTGCGATTACGCTTTGTGCACGTGAATCCACGCGCCAGACCGTCGTCAGCGTGACGAACCACGGGGAGTGTATTGCCCCCGAGCATATCGAGAAAATCTTCGAGCGCTTCTATCGCGTCGATCCGTCTCGCCACGGATCCGCGAAAAACACGGGGCTCGGCCTGGCGATCGTCAAATCCATCGTGGAACTTCACCGCGGCAAGGTCGAGGTCGTGAGCGCGGAGGGCAAAACCACCTTCAGCTTGCTATTTCCGCGTCAACCGAGCGCATAACGCCGCTCCCTCGCCCCGTTACAACACCACCGGCTTGTCGCTCAGCTCGTTCGTGCCGACGTCCCGTGCCGGGAAGTGCTGCCGCAGATGCTGACCAATGGACTCGACGCCGGCGATGCCCCCGGCTTCGTATTCGCCTTTCCGAAAAGCGGCTTCCATCTGCCGGCACACGGCGTTCCACTCTCTCGCCCCGACTTTTTGATGGATGCCGCGATCTGCCACGATCTCGACGCTGCGGTCTGCCAGTAGCAGGTAAATCAGAACGCCATTGTTGTGTTCGGTATCCCATAGGCGTTGCTGGGAGAACACTTCGATGGCACGTTCGCGGGCGGTGAGCCCCTTGAGCAATCCGGCCCAGCTCAGCGCCCCCTCCACGACAAAGCAGAGCTGACCGATATGGCTGGCTTCGCCCGCCGAGATGGCCCGCTCGATCGCCTGCAGCGCCTTGCGCGGGAAGGCTTGCCCGACTTTCCAATGCGTCATCAGCAGGTGTCGCCCCATGCGCCGGAAGTTTGGCATCACCATTTCCCCGAGGCGCCGCCGCCGCCGAATCCACCGCCGCCGCCACCGAATCCACCTCGCCCTGACCCGCCGAAGCCCCCCATGCCACCGATCCCCCTGAAACCGAGATGGGAGCCGCCAAACATCGTAAAGAAAAGTGCGATCGCGCCGGCGAGCACACCCAGGACGACGGTGCCCGACAGAATCCAGCCGATGACGCCGACAACACCGCCCGTGGCGACGGCGCCGGGGCCACGACCGAGGATCGATCGAAGCACGCCGCCGAGGACGAGCGTGAGCACCAGAAGGACGGGCAGGAAGGCGCGCACCGAGCCGCTTCCCTCATCGCTGGCGCGCTTCGGCGGCGGTAGCGGCTCGCCGTTGACAACACTCATGATGCGTTCGACGCCAGCGGTCACGCCGCCATAGAAGTCGGCTTGCTGGAAGCGTGGAACGATGTCCTCGTTGATGATCCGGTTGCTGATGGCGTCGGTGAGCACGCCCTCGAGACCGTAGCCGACCTCGATGCGCACTCGCCGGTCATCCTTGGCGACAATCAGCAGCACACCGTCATCCGTGCCCTTGCGCCCGAGCTTCCATTGTTCGACGACGCGGATGGAGTACTGCGCAATGTCTTCGGATTGCGTGGTCGGTACCATCAACACCCCGATCTGACTGCCCTTTGCGGCCTCGAAGGCTTGCAGCTTTTGCTCCAGGGCGGCCGTCTGTTCGCGGGTCAATGTACCGGTCAGGTCGGTGACTCGGGCTGTCAATGGGGGGATGCCCACCTCGGCACTTGCCCCAAGGCACAGGCAAAGCAGCAGCGCCGGAAACAAGCCTTTGACGGCCAGATGCCATTTCACGTTGACCTCCCGGGGCGAACCTATTCACTATCGCCGCTTCCCACCCGCTCACATTGACGCGTGTCAAACGTCGGCATCTCCATGACGGAGACGGCGAGTGCCCCAGGTGAGCCACGCCAGGCGACATGCGCCGCGACAGGCGAGATCGGGGCTTGACCTCCGTCAAGCGGTGCGCTTGGCGCGCTGACTATGATGAATCTGACCGCAAGATGGAAGGATTCCATGGAAACACGCCAACAGTTTTCCCTTTGGTACCTGCTCGCGGCCGTCACGGCGATGCTGATCCTTCAGAGTTTCATTTCCCCTTCGGACGTCGAGACGCTGCCGTACAGCGATTTCAAGGTGCTTTTGAAAGCGGGTAAGCTCAAGAACATTACGCTCGGCGAAGGCGCCATCACGGGGACGCTCAATACCGACGGCATCGAGAATTTGCTCCCCAAACCCCAGGCTGACGCGATGCAGCATCAGGGAAAGGGCGAGCATGCCTTTTCGACGATCCGCGTCAATGACCCCGCCTTGGTCCAGGAACTCGAAGCCGCAAAGGTGCGCTTCGTCGGCCAGGCCGACAACAAGTGGATCGGCGCAGTGCTGTCCTGGATTGTCCCCGCTGCGCTGTTCTTTGCCTTCTGGAGCTTCCTCATCAAGCGCGTCGGCGGCGCCGCGGGGGGCATGATGGAGATCGGAAAGAGCAAGGCCAAGGTCTACATGCAGCAAGAGACTGGCGTGACTTTCGCCGATGTCGCCGGCATCGACGAAGCGAAGGACGAACTCGCCGAAATCGTCAACTTCCTGAAAGATCCCGACCGCTACCGGCGCCTCGGAGGCAAGATTCCCAAGGGGGTGTTGCTGCTTGGCGCCCCCGGCACCGGCAAGACACTTCTGGCCAAGGCGGTCGCGGGCGAGGCGGCGGTCCCGTTCTTCAGCATCAGTGGCTCGGAGTTCGTGGAGATGTTTGTCGGCGTCGGGGCGGCGCGAGTTCGTGACCTCTTCAACCAGGCCGAAACCAAGGCCCCCTGCATCATCTTCATCGATGAACTCGACGCGCTCGGCAAGACCCGTGCCCTTGGCACTTTTACGGGCAACGACGAACGCGAACAGACGCTGAACCAGTTGTTGGTCGAGATGGATGGCTTCGATACCAACAAGGGCGTCATCATCATGGCGGCAACCAACCGGCCCGAGATTCTGGACCCGGCGCTGTTGCGCCCCGGGCGCTTTGACCGCCATGTTGCGCTGGACCGCCCCGACCTCAAGGGTCGCGAGCAAATTCTCAAGGTTCACGTCAGGCACGTCGTCCTGGCGCCCACCGTCGAGTTGTCCGTGCTCGCGGCGCGCACCCCCGGCTTCGCGGGTGCCGAACTCGCCAACCTCGTCAATGAGGCTGCGCTGCTGGCCGCCCGCAAGGGTAAGGATGCGGTGGAAATGGTCGATTTCGACGAGGCGCTGGACCGCATCGTCGGTGGCCTGGAAAAGAAAAATCGCGTGATGAACGCCCAGGAGAAGGAGACCATCGCTTACCACGAAGCCGGTCACGCCATTGTGGCGGAAATGCGCCCCCATGCCGACCGCGTGTCGAAGGTGTCCATCATTCCACGTGGCGTGTCGGCGCTCGGCTATACCCAGCAGACACCTACCGAGGATCGCTATCTGCTCAAGCAAAGTGAGCTGCTCGACCGGCTCGACGTGCTGCTCGGCGGGCGCATGGCTGAGCAGATTGTTTTCGGCGACGTGTCCACCGGGGCCCAGAACGATCTACAGCGCGCGACGGATATTGCGCGCCAGATGATTACCCAGTTCGGCATGAGCGAGCCGCTTGGGCTGGCCACTTACGAGGATATGCCGAATCCGCTCTTCAACGGCATCGGCATGATGCCGCACGAGCGCAGGGCGTGCAGCGAGGAAACCGCGCGACTGATCGACGCGGAGGTTCGGACGATTCTGGCGCAGGCCAGCGCCCGGGTGCGACAAACGCTTCAGGCCTGTCGCCCCAAGCTCGACGCGTTGGCTAAACGCCTCCTTGTCCAGGAAGTCGTAGGCCGCAGCGAGCTTGAGCTCCTGCTGTCCGAAAAGGTGACTCAGTTATCGCCCACGAGGCCGTCGGGGCCCGTGGTGTCCGTGCAGCGCGAATCGGGGCACCCGCATGAAGACGAAGACACGCGATCATCCTGACGAGGCGGAGGTCAGTTCCGTCACGGCGGACGACTACGAGCGGGAGCTGCGTTTGCTGCAAATTGAACTGGTCAAGCTGCAGCGGCACTTCCTCAGTCATGTGAACGAAAGAATTCTGGTGATCTTTGAGGGGCGCGACGCCTCCGGGAAGGACGGCACCATCAAACGGATCGTCGAACATCTGAGCCCGCGGGAGACACGCGTGGTCGCGCTTGGAAAGCCCTCCGACCGCGAACGTGGCTCGTGGTACTTCCAGCGGTACGTTGCCGAACTCCCCGCCCCCGGCGAATTCACGCTGTTCAATCGCAGTTGGTACAACCGCGCAGGCGTCGAGCACGTCATGGGGTTTTGCACCAAGACGGAGCATGAAGAATTCATGTCGAGCGTCGGGGCATTTGAAGGCATGCTGGTGCGCTCGGGAATACGCCTTATCAAGTATTACCTCGACATCACCAAGGACGAGCAGCAGCGGCGCATTGCGTCGCGGCGTCGGGACCCCCTCAAGCAGTGGAAGGTCAGCCCCATCGATGAACAAGCGGTAGCGCTGTGGAAGAAATACAGCAAGGCGAGAAACGAGATGTTCTCCCGTACGAACGACAGCGTGCCGTGGAATGTGGTCAGCGCCGACGACAAGCGGGTCGCGCGCCTCAATGTCATCAAGGACCTGCTCACGCGCCTGCACTACGCCGGCAAGGACACGAAGCTGATTCGTCCGAATCCGGACATCGTGTTTCCTTATGCCCAGGCGCATCTGCTGAGCGGCGCGATCGCGAAGTAATGCGGTAGCCCTCGCCGACTCAGCCTGCCCACGGCGGAATGCCCGTCGGCGTAATTCGTGACGCCTTCGGGAACCTCGTGTTGAACGCATTCGACGCCAACGCCTCGTGCGGCACAATCAGGGGGAGCGTCGAAGCACTCGCCCCCAGACTATTCGCTATTTCAACCAGCCTTTGATTCGAGCGCTCAATGTCTCCACACTGATGCCGTAACGGTCGTGCAAGGTCGGTAGCGCTCCGGCGTCCAGAAATGCGTCGGGAAGACCGGCCAACTGGAATCCGGGCGGGTGCGCCCCCTTGCGTAAAAGCGTCCCGGCCACCGCTTCACCCAACCCACCTACCACGGAGTGATTTTCCGCTACGACGACCAAGCGATTCTTCCTCGTGACCTCTGCGACAATGCTGGCTTCGTCAAGTGGCTTGATGGTCGGGCAGTGCAAGACCGCAACGCCGATATTGTCGGCTTCCAACGCCTTCGCGACTTCGAGCGCTCTCATGGTCATGAACCCGCTCGAAATGACAAGAACGTCGTTACCGTCACGAAGCCGCTTTGCCTTGCCCAACTCGAATATGTAGTCGTATTCATCGAGGACGAGCGGCACGTTGCCGCGCGACAATCGCATGTAGACTGGCCCCGGATGTTCTGCAATTTGTGGAACAGCCTGCTCGAGATCCAAGGCATCGCACGGGTCGACGATGGTCAGCCCGGGGACTGCGCGCATCATGGCAATATCGTCCGTGGCCTGGTGGCTTGGCCCGTAGCCGGTCGTCAAGCCGGGAAGCGCACAGCAGATTTTTACGTTGAGATTTTCCTCGGCAATCACTTGATGGATGAAGTCGTATGCGCGTCGCGTCGCAAATACCGCATATGTGGTGGCGAACGGGATCAACCCTTCCTTGGCCATGCCCCCTGCGGCGGCCATGAGCAGTTGCTCCGCCATGCCCATTTGAAAGAATCGCTCGGGATAGGCAGCTTGAAATAAGTGCAGGTCCGTGTATTTCCCCAGATCGGCCGTCAGGCCTACGATGTTGGGGCGATCGGCGGCGTATTCCACCAACGCCTTACCAAACGGCGCAGCCTTCACGCGCTGGCCTTCTGCTGCAATCGATGCGATCATCGCCGACGTCGTCAGACGCGGCTTCTTCTCGGCGACGGTATTCATGCTTGGTTTCCTTGACTGAATGACTGGTCCAGAACGTTCAGGGCTTGTTGCCATTCCGGTGCGTCCACACGAATGAAGTGGTTCTTCTCGCGCTGCTCCAGAAACGGTACCCCTCGCCCCATCAGCGTGTCGAATAGGATCACGCGAGGCTTCGGCTCCGTGACCTGACGCGCGGCATCGAATGCGCGTGTCACGGCGGCCAGGTCGTTGCCGTCGACGCGTTGCACATGCCATCCGAACGAGGCCCATTTGTCCGCCAACGGCTCAAACCCCATCACCTTGCCCGAGGGGCCGTCGGCTTGCTGATTGTTGATGTCTACGAGGCAAATCAGATTGGCGAGATGCTGATGGGCCGCACCCATCGCGGCTTCCCACGTTGCACCCTCGTCCAGTTCGCCATCCGACATCGAGTTGTATACAAACGCCGAGTTGCCTTTGTGCCGCAGTGCCAACGCCATGCCGACGGCGATCGCCAGCCCTTGGCCCAAGGACCCGCCAGAGATTTCCATGCCGGGCGTATAGGTCGCCATGCCCGACATCGGCAGACGGCTGTCATCGCTCCCGTAAGTTTCGAGCTCACTTTCGGGCAGGATGCCGGCCTCGATCAGGGCAGCGTATTGTGCAATCGCGTAATGCCCGTGGGATAACAGAAAGCGGTCTCGGCCCTCCCACTCCGGCTCAGCCGGGCGCAGGTTCATGGCATGTCGGTAGGCGACTGCCAATACGTCTGCCCAGCCCAGAGCCTGACCGATATAGCCTTGCCCCTGCACTTCGCCCATGCGTAACGCGAAGCGACGGATTCGATATGCGCTCTCGCGCAGGTTCGCCAAAGTTTCAGACATACGTATTCCTTGAGTACTGAGATTGCAGTTTCGGTCGTCGATTACAGGAAGCCCGTGGAGAACCAAGGCACAAACGCCACGACAAGTAGTCCGAGTAATAGCGCGCCCAAATACGGCCAGATCCGTTTGACGGCAACATCCGGATGAACGCGCCCGATCGTGCATGCGGCGTAGTAGCCGAGGCCGAACGGCGGAGCAAACAAGCCAATGCCCATGGATAGGATCACGACCATCGCGTAGTGGACCTCGTGGACGCCGACGGCTCTGGCGACCGGGAAGAGGAGCGGCGCAAAGAGCACCATCGCGGGAATGCCCTCCAACACACTTCCCAAAACCACGAACGCAGCAATAGAAACGAGGAGGAAACCGTATTTCCCGCCGGGCACGCTCGTCATGGCTTCGGCCAAGCTGTGCGAGAACCCTGACTGCGTCAATGCCCAGGACATCCCCGTCGCGGTGCCAATGATGAACAGAATGGCGCCCGCCAACGCCGCAGTGTCGACCAACATCGGATACAGGCGTCGCCAATCGAACTTGCGATAGACGAGCAATCCCGCGACAACCGCGTAAGCGATGCCGATCGTTGAAACTTCGGTGGCGGTAGCGACGCCCTCGACAACCGCGGTACGGATAAGTATCGGTAGAACAAGCGCTGGAAGCGCAACGACCAACGAGCGAAGGACCACTTTCGCCGGCGCTCGTTTGAATCCCTCCGTGACCTCTGCGCTCCGATAACGTGTGATCAGTGCCAGCAAGAGAGCGAGCACGACACCCGGCAGGATGCCACCGGTGAATAGCGCAGAAATCGAGACGCCGGCAACCGAGCCAATCGTGATGAGGACCAGTGAAGGCGGAATCGTCTCGGCCATCGCGCCCGAAGCGGCCAGCAGCGAGATGAGCTCACCTTCGTCATTCCCTCGGCGCTTCATTTCAGGGAGAAGCACGGGAGCGACTGCGGCCATGTCCGCGGTCTTCGCCCCGGAAATTCCCGAGACGAGCAGCATCGCGCCAAGAAGCACATAGTTCAAACCACCGCGCACGTGCCCGAGCAAAGAGGCGAGGAAATCGACCATCGCTTTGGCCATCCCCGTCATTTCCACCAGATGGCCGAGCAAGATGAATAGCGGCACGGCGAGAAGAATCAACGAACTCATGCCTTCGTCCACTCGCCCGGCCACCACAGCCAGCGGGCTGTCAGTCACAGTGAGCAGGAATGCGACCGTCGCCAGTCCGAAGCAGAAAGCGATCGGTACCCCAAGCAGCACCGACACCGCGAGCACTAGACCGAAGAAGATAAGAAGATTCCAGTTCCCGATGCTCATCAGCCAGTCCGAACTGAAGTAAAGCGCGGCCGAAAATGCAGCGATACACAGCGTGACCCCAACGAAGTCGATCAATCGCTGGCGCGCGAGACGAAGCAGGCAGATGCCGATCATGAGCACCGCACCCGCCGGCACGGCCGCCGCACGTATCGTGTTGGGCCATCCCAGTGCAGGCGTCTGCACGAACCATTCGCCTTGCGCGTACTCGATCATCGGTCCGATCAGCAGAAGCAACATGACGCAGGGCGCCGCGATGGCCAATGCCTCCGCCCATGCCCTTGCCCGGCCGCCCAGCCGACCCACGATCACCGTCGTGCGCATGTGCGTGCCTCGGCGCAATGCCACGGCGGCCCCCAGATTGGCCAGCCAAAGAAAGAGGATCGATGCGAACTCGTCGGTCCACGGGATCGGGTTGTCGAAGACGAAGCGTGAAATGACGCCGACAAAAAGCACCACCACTTCACCCACGACCAGTGCCGCAGCGGGAATCTCGACGGCATACCCTAGCCACTTCTCTAGCCTCAGCGAGAGAGATTGTCTCCCGGCGATAGGCGGCCCCATGGAGATCGTGCTCATCCCAAACCCCCAACGCTGTTCTGCAGCAACTTCCATGCGTCATCACCGAACTTGGCGCGCAGATCCTTGTAGAAGTTCGCTTTTATCAAGGCCTCTTTGAACGCCTGCTTGTCCGGCTCGATGATTTGAATCCCTTTCGACGAAAGGTCGGTGCGTGCAGACACACTGAGTGAAGCGATATCCGCCCGCTCGTCGGTCGCGGCTTTGTCAAGTTCGCGCCGCACGATCTCCTGAATATTCTTCGGTAGCCGTTCGAACGCGCGACGATTCCCCAAGATCCAATAGGCATCCCACACGTGGTTCGACATGGTGCAGTACTTCTGAACTTCGTAGAGTCGCGCCGTCGTGATAATGGCCAGTGGGTTCTCCTGGCCTTCAACGAGTTTCGTTTGCAGCGCCGAATACACTTCGTTGAAGTTGATCGGGGTAGGGCTTGCGCCCAATGCGGAGAAGAGCGATGTCAGCATGGGCGCGGCCGGCACGCGAAGCTTCAGGCCCTTCAGGTCCACGGGGGTCTTGACGGCTCGGGTGGAGGTCGTGATTTGACGGAATCCGTTGTCCCACGGTTTTGACACCGCGACCAAGCCGACCTTTTCGATTTGCGCACGAACATAGGCACCGAGCGGGCCGTCCATCGCCTTCCAGACCTCGTTATAGTCATGGAAGGCGAAGCCTGCGTTCACAATGCCCGCCGCCGGTACCAGAGTCGACAGAACCACACTGGCTTGATTAAAGAATTCGACGCCGCCATTGCGAATCTGTGACATCAGATCGGTATCGGATCCCAATTGGTTGGAGGGAAACAGCTTGATTTCCAGGCGCCCGTCCGTCGCGTTCCGAATTCGGTCGATCGCTTCCTGGGCCCGCTTATTGACGGGGTGCGTCGGATCTTGGCCAGTCGCAAACTTGTACGTAAATTCGGCGGCATTGGCCGGCCGCGTGGCAATGGAAAACAGGGGGAGCGCCGCTCCCATCGCCAGGACTTGACGTCGCGAATAGCCCTTCTTGGTGTTCTCCGGTTTGTTCATGGCAGTCTCCTTGATAGATATAGTCAGCGCCGGATCGTCCCGGTTTAGTGAATCAACATGCCTCCGTTCACGTCGAGCGTGATGCCGGTGCAGTACAACGAGAGGTCGCTCGCGAGGAAGATGCACGCGCCGCCGATATCCTCCGCGCGCCCGAGGCGAGCCAGCGGAATCGTCTCCGCGATTTCCGACTTCTTCTCCTCGGTCAACTTGCCTTTGATGATGTCGGTCCCGATCAGACCGGGCGTAACACTGTTGACGCGAATACCGTCGGGACCCAGCTCGCGCGCCATTGCGCGTGCCAAGCCGAGAACTCCCGCCTTGGCCGCGGAATAGTGAGGCCCCCCCAGGATCCCGCCGCCGCGCTGCGCTGACACGGACGAGATGCAAATGATGGAGCCGCTTTTCTGCGCTTTCATTGTGGGGATGACGGCTTGGGACATATACAGCGTGCCCCGAAGGCTGACGTCGAGAATGCGGTCGTAGTCGCTTCCGGTGATATCGACGGTTCGCGCCGGCTGGGTGATACCCGCGTTGTTCACCAGAATGTCAATGCGGCCAAATCGTTCACGGGCGGCCAAGATGGCGGCGTCGCACGAGGCTTTGTCGGTCACATCCACCGCCATTCCGAGATGCTCGTCGCCAAGGCGGGATGCGGCGGCTTCAGGCTCGGCCTGCGCCAGATCGAGTAAAACCACTTTTGCGCCGTGGGACGCCATCAAGCGTGCCGTGGCAAACCCCAGGCCATTGATGCCCGCTGCGCCGGTGATGACGGCGACTTTGTCTTTCAGCAGCATAAAACACGTCTCCAGTAAAGTTCGTGCCTGAAAAAGCGCGCTGGAGACAATGCGAACATGCTGCGCTTGCTGCACGGGCCATGACTGCCCTGCCGCATGTCTCCAACTCTTTTTCTTGATTTGTGCTGGAATATTCGTTCCATCGTGAGCTGACGACAAGCGAAGTATCATCATGCTAAAGTGACGTTTCATCATCTTAGAGGTGACCTTCGACATGACCGCCCTTCCCCCGGTCACCAACCTTCAGGCATTCGAGGCTGTCGCCCGACGCAAGAGCTTTGCCCTGGCGGCAGCGGAACTACACCTCACGGCGTCTGCCGTGAGCCACCAGGTGGCGCGGCTGGAAGCGTATTTGGGCGTTCGGTTGTTTGAAAGGAGCGCGCACGGCGTTCATATCAGCACGGCAGGCGAAAGCTATCTGGCGCGGATTCAAGGGGCGCTATCGGCCATCACCGCAGCGTCGATGGATGTAAGGCAGGGTGTGAGCAACAGTCTCTATATTCACTCGGCACCGAGCATCGCCAGCCTATGGCTGATGTCGAGGCTGAATGGATTTGCAAAGGCCTACCCCGAGATTTCCTTCAATCTGTCCGCGGCGCATACGCCAAGCAACTTTGAACTCGGCGAAGTCGACATCGACATACGATATGGCGTGCCGAATTGGCCTGGGTTACAGGTCGAACCGCTGTTTACCGAGCGAGTCGTTCCGCTCGCCAGTCCGCAATTCATTCGGGAATACCGACTTCGAAAGCCGGAGGATCTGTTGGGCACCAGACTCATTCGAAGCAATGTAAGCATTGTTCAATGGTCGGACTGGTTCGGGGCGTTCTCGTCCGCGCGAGCACCGGATCAATTTCCCGTGCGTTTTGACAGAGCTCAAATGTCGTTGGACGCGGCGACCCAGGGTCTCGGTGTCGCGTTGGAGAGCACGACTATCGCGGGGCGGCATATCAAGGAACGAAAGCTCAAACCCGTTTTCGGTATCGACATGTGCATCAGCGTCCACGCGCATTTTGCCGTCTATCCTGTGCGCCATGCGAAGCGACCGGCGGTTGCTGCATTTCTCGAATGGTTGCGGAACCAGGCAACGCAGGCGTGACGCCGAACCAAGATCGCCGACGAACGCAGGCGCCGAACGCGTTTGCTCTTCTCCTACGCCTAACGGCGATGAAGATCGACCTGAGTGTAGAAAGCAGCGATAGCGCGCCGACGTCAGCCTATCCCCCCAAAAGTCCGCAGACGGTTGACTGACCTATCCAGTCCATGCGTCGTCTTGCCAATCTGGCGTGTTCGTGAACGGACATCGCCACGCGTTTAGGCGATGTCCGCGCCCCCGGCAATTCAGTCTATGAGCGAAAACACCCGCAGACGTTTGCGTCACCTGTCGATAGAGTGTCGGCCAACTGACTTGCAAAGCGTCCGCCATTCGTGGCGCGCCATCGCGATGCCGCGCTCCCAAAGTCAACCTCTTGTCCCCCACTGCCAGTCCTGGAGGTAGTCGTGCACCGTTTTACCCTGAACACCAAACTGTTGTTGGCCTTGGGCCTGATGTGGATCAGCCTCCTGGTCATTTGCGCCTGGGGCTCGATCAACACGCGTCAGACCATGTTCGCGGAGCGCGAACTCGGCCTCAAGAACGTCGTGGATTCCGCGACCAGCGTGATCAAAAGATATGCAGATGCTGCCGACAAAGGCACGCTCACCAAAGCCGAAGCGCAGCGCGATGCGATCGCCGAAGTGCGCGCCATGCGCTTTGGCGACAGTGGCTACCTCTCCATTTCCGACACCCACGCCAACGTGGTGATGCATCCCATCAAGCCGGAATTGGATGGCAAGAACCTCTCCGACTTCAAAGATTCGTCGGGCCAATACGTGTTCCGGGAGATCTCCAACGTCGGCCGGGCCGGAGGGGGGTACTTTACTTACCAATGGCCCAAGCCTGGTCACGATAAGCCGGTTGGCAAGATCAGCCGTGTCGGATACTTCGCGCCGTGGGACTGGTGCATTACAGGCGGGGTCTACACCGACGACATCAACGACGCCTTTTACCGCTCTCTCGCCGAATGGGCCGGACTGCTGGTCGTGCTCGGCGCCATTGTTTCGGCGGCGATGTTGTTGATCATTCGCAACATCAAGAAGAGCCTGGGCGGAGAGCCGCACTACGCCGTCGAGATTGCCGGGCGCATTGCCCAGGGCGATCTTGCCATGACGATCGAAACGCAGCCCGGCGATACCACCAGCCTGCTTGCCGCCATGCGCGCCATGCAGGAAAGCCTCTCGTCCACGGTCGACCGTATTCGCGGCGGTACCGAATCGATCACGTCGGCCGCACGCCAGATCGCCGCCGGCAACACCGATCTGTCGGCGCGTACCGAAGAACAGGCGGCGTCGTTGGAGGAAACGGCATCGTCCATGGAGCAACTCACCGCCACGGTCAAGCAGAATGCCGACAATGCGCGGCAGGCCAGCGCGCTGGCGGTGAATGCCTCGGAAATCGCAGAGCGCGGCGGAAATGTCGTCGGACAGGTCGTCGGCACGATGCACGGCATCTCGGACAGTTCGGGCAAGGTCGTCGACATCATCAGCGTGATCGACGGCATCGCGTTCCAGACGAACATTCTTGCCCTGAATGCCGCCGTGGAAGCGGCGCGCGCCGGCGAGCAAGGCCGCGGCTTCGCCGTGGTGGCCGGCGAAGTCCGAACCCTCGCCCAGCGCAGCGCTGCCGCCGCCAAGGAAATCAAGGCGTTGATCGAGAGTTCCGCTCAGCAAGTCCGCGAAGGCTCGGTGCTGGTCGGGCAAGCGGGCCAGACCATGACGGACATCGTCCAGGCAGTGAAGCGAGTCACCGACATCATGGGCGAGATCTCCGCCGCCTCCAGCGAGCAAAGCCGGGGCATCGAACAGGTCAACCGTGCCGTTACGCAGATGGATGAGGTGACGCAACAGAATGCCGCCCTGGTCGAAGAGGCTGCCGCCGCCGCCTCGTCCATGGAGGAGCAGGCAACGCGCCTGCAAGAGGCCGTAACCGAGTTCCAGATCGCGCCCGCGCCCGCCTCCGCAGCGCAGCGAATCACCGAGCGCCCCTATCTGGTTGGGGATAAAAGGCTGGCAGCGTGAGGCCGGAGGTCGTCCAGGCAAGCTCGCCCTGCCACTACTCGAGTTTGAAACTCAGCTTTGCGGTGATTCGATAGTTGACGATCTTGCCGTCGGCCACCTCGGCCGAAAAGTCCTCGATGTAGATGGATTTGACATCGCGAAGGGACTTTTGGGCCGCGGCGACGGCTTTCGTCGCCGCATCCTCCCAACTCTTGGGGGATTCGGCGAGCACTTCGATAACTTTGACGATGTTTTTTGACATGACGGCTCTCGCAAAGGTGCATGGCAGCTCGTGGGATGTCTCCCGGCCAAGGTGTGCGACTGCCATGAGCCAAGCATGGTCGCTGGCGCATGCGCCGTGTTGACCGATGTCAAACGCATCCGCTCGCCGCTTCCCCGCCCAGCAACGCCAGCGACACGGATTTGCGTTATCCCGTCACCCTCGGATGGCCCACCGTCTGGGCCAGCACCGGTATCTCGTCTTCGTTGAGCGACATGGCGTTGGCCAGCATTCGATGATTCAACCAACCGCGCACGACGCACGCCAGTCCGGCTGACGCACAGTACAGCGACACGTTCTGCGCAATCGCGCCCACGGCGATGCCGGCGAACGAATCCCGTTGTGACTGAGGAAACGCGTCGGCGCGGGCGTGATTGACTACGTACACCAGATCGAGCGGCGCCTGACCGACAAAGTCCTGGTAGCCGGTGAGATTGCGCGCATCGACGGCATGCTTGAGGTGCAGTTGGTGCGACGCCGGGTCATAGCGATACACGCCTTCGGGCAGGGCGACGTACACGTCGATCTCGTTCACGCCGCGCGCCGACGGCGCAGTGCGCCCGCCGGTATCAGCGCGATTGACGCCGTCCGCCGCCCACAGCAGATCGCCGAGTTGCTGGCGGGAAAGCGCGGTCGGCGCAAAGTCTCGCACGCTCTTGCGACGTGCCAGTGACATCATCAAGCTGGCGCCGCCTTCGAGACTCGGCGGCGGCAGCGTTATGAGCGGCAGTGACTCACTGGCGAGCGGGACAGGAGATGCATTGCGCACGACGGCGTACGCAGGAAGCTTGGCCTCATTCATCGTGGGAACCCTCGAAAGACCGATGGCGGGCTGTCATGCCCGGCTGCTTCGAGCATAGGCAGTCGATCTCGGTCGGCCTTGATACGGGTCAACGAGCGGCGAAGCCGCAGCGGGCTCCGGGCCGCGGATTGCACCGTTAGCGCATTCGGTTCATTCAGTGTCGCTCAGCAAAAGCATGCCGGGCGCCCTGCCGACGCCGGCAACACCGAAAGCACCTCGTCCGCACCAGGCTCAGGCCGGAAAATCGTCACGCCTTTGAGTCCGAATTGCCACGCACGATAGAGCAGATCTCCGACGCGCTCGCGTGACACCCCGCTGGCGACCAGCACCGTCTTCGAGATGCCGGCATCGATGAACGGTTGTATTGCCGCCACCATGCGCAGGTGATCGTCGCCGCTCACCTGACTGGCCGTGACGAAGTAGTCCGGCAATGCCGCCGACTCGCCACACAAGGCACGGAAGCGTCGGTAGGCGTGATTCTCGATACGGTATGCGCGCGGTGCCTGATGCCGCAAGCGCAACTGACGCTGGTACGCCAAGGCGAAGGCCGGCTCGATACCGCTTGAGCAGTTTCCGCCGAACGCCAGACTGACGCTGCCTGTGGGGGCTATCGACAGCAGATGGCTATTGCGCAGCCCATAACGCGCAATCTCGGCGCGCACGGCATCCGGCAACGCCGACGCAAAGCTTCCCGTCGACAGGCTGCGCTCGCCGCTGAACAGCGGATACGCCCCGCGCTCGCGCGCCAATGCCGCCGACGCCGCATAAGCGTTGTCGCGCAGGCATCGCCCGATGGCGCTGGCGAGGTCCCTACCCTGCGGCGCGTCGTAACGCACACGCATCATCGTCAGCGCATCGGCCAGCCCCGTGACGCCCACGCCGATCCTTCGCTTGCTTCGGGCTTCGTGTCCATGTTCCGGTAACGGCCATCGCGTGACGTCGATTGCGTTATCGAGCATTCTGACCTGGACATGGACGAGCCGTGCCAGACCCGCAAAGTCGAACGCCGGCATTCCCCCCACGCCGAACGGATGCTTCACTCGCCGCGACAGATCGATCGGACCGAGCACGCAACTCCCCCACGCCGGGAGCGGTTGTTCACCGCATGGATTCGTCGCGGCAATCGATTCGATGTCGGCGAGGTCATTGGATTCACGGATCGTGTCGATGAACAGCAAGCCCGGCTCGGCGCTTCCGTGGGCTGCGTCGACGATCCGCGCCCACAATTGCCGTGCGGGGACCCTGGCATAGCACCAGTTGCCGTTATCGAGCAAATGCGCGCCCGCCGCCAGTCGTTGCCGATTGGGGGCCGCACGATGCTGAAGCCGCCATTCGGTATCGCGGGCAACGGCGTGCATGAACTCGGCGGTCGCCGCCACCGACACATTCAATGTCGCCCAGCGCCGGCGTCCGCGCTTGGCATTGATGAATTCGTCCAGATCGGGGTGATCGCAGCGCAACACCGCCATCTGCGCACCGCCGCGCGTATCGGTCAAGGCCAACGACTGGCAGGCCAGATCGAACCGATCGATAACGTCGCAAACATCGCCTGTGCCATGATCCGACGCACACACCAGTGCGTCGGCGGGCGCCACTGACGAGAAGTCGTACCCGACACCACCGCCCATGCGCAGGGTCGTCGTGGCCTGCGCGAGCGCGCGCGCGATGTCGCTCTGACGCGCCACGGGCACGTCCGGACCGACGATCGGGTGCACGAAGCAGTTCACCATCGTGGCGTTTTTGCCGGTGCCCGCGTTGGCCATGATCCGGCCCGCGCCGATCGCGCCCCGCAGCATGTTGCCGTAGAAGTGCCGTGCCGCATCGCGACGTCGATCCGGTGGCTCGGCCTGGGCCAGCGCGCGCGCTACCCGTCGGAAGACGTCGTCGCGCGCCGCCTCCCCCGGCGCAAGATAGCGATCCGCCAGCACCGCATCGCAGACCGTCGACGCCGAATCGTGAATGACCGGCATGGGGATGGCGCCTGCGTCAGGATCTATGCCAGCGCACGTGAAGTTCCGATTCCGCGTGCCCGTAGTCGAGATCCAGCTTCCCGCCATACGCATGGTGAATGGCATTGCCGATATCGCGCGCAATGTGCATTCCGGTGGTCGTGATCGCCGTACCGTCCTCGTCCGACGTGATCGCCATCACGCGCTCCATCGGATGTTCGCGGTGCAGCCGCTGCGCGCGGTGATTCACCAGACCGAGAATTTCCTGTCGATGCGCGGCCTCGAAGGTGCCATCCAGTACCAGACGGGCCGCGGGCACGCCGTCGGCGCTGCGATGACAGGCCGAGCAAGTGACGGTGACCGCATCGGGCGGGACGGCGCGCCATTGCCAATGCCCGCGCAGGTAGACGGCGTGACACACCGGGCAAGCCGCGAGTGCGGGGGACGCTGAGGGTTGCTTGTAACTGTCGGGGACGTGCTCGTCCGGAAAACGATCCCACCTTGTGGGCCGGACCATGGCAGACCTAGCTCTGACTTTCATGTTGTGACTCCTTGAAACGCTGGCGCAGGCTCGTGTCGAATGTGCGTCCGCCGCAGACGCCACCGGGACATGCCAGGCGGTCGACATCAACGCGACTCGCCATGAGTGCCCGCCAGATATAGATACAGTAAGCGGTTGCGCGCGCGAGAACTTGGCCTGGATCAAATGGCGCGACATCTCTCGCGACGCCTCGTCATGCGAGCGCCTAGGTCCCTCTCGCATGGACCATCGGCACACGCGGCGCCTTCAGCGCGGCAAGGTCATCGGGTCGTATCGATTGCGCGGATTCCACAACATCCACCCGTCGGTCCCCGCCGCCTCGGCCGCATCGATTTGGGCACGAATCTCGGCCGCGCCGAAATTACGACGATCGAAAGCATAGTCCCGAAACGCTTGCAGCCAGGGGCGGAAACGCACGCCGGGCAATCCGGTGCGGCGCATCGCCTGCGCGAGAGAGCGCGACACGATCTCACCCGGATGGTCGGTCGGCGGGTCGGATCCCGGAAGTCCCCGGGTGAATCCCGACGGGTAGAGCATGGGGGACACGTAATCGACCTGCTCGGCGAGGGTTTCGAGCTGCTGCCCAATCGCCGTGTCGTTGAGGTTCCAGCAGACGTAGCCGAAGATATCGACCGACAGGTAGACGTTATAGCGCAGCAAACGCTCGCGCGCAGCGCTCAGGAAGCCGGTGATGGCGCCGACCCGATGTTCGGCGGTGTTGGTCTCATGAAATTGCAACCCGGGTGCGTCCGGGAATCGCAGGTAGTCGAATTGGATCTCGTCGAACCCCATGCGCGCCGCCTCCTCGGCGACGTCAAGATTGTGCGTCCATGCGGCGGAAATCGTCGGATCGATCCATCGGAGCTGTTCGCGGTCACGCCACACGTTGCCCTCGGCATCGCGCACCGCCCACTCCGGATGGGCCCGCGCCAAAGGATCGTCCTTGAAGACCACGATGCGGGCAATGAGGTACAGGCCGCGATCGTGCAGCGATTTCACCAGTGCCGGCAGATCCTTGACCCGTGGCGTATTCGCGGGCACATGCGCCTGCGCACCGATGCCTTCCCGCGCAGGACTGCGATACGGCGTCATGCCGCGATCGCCTTTGACATCGATGACAAGCGCGTTAATGGTGCTACGTTCGGGCAACGCCAGCACGGCATCGAGCAATGCACGGCTCGCGATGCCGTACACGGAGAGATAGACGGCTTTGGGGTGGATGCGCGTCATGGCAACGCTCGCGCGACCTCCCCCGCGCAGCGAGGCTTGCACTCTCGCATACCCCGGCGCGCGCACCGAGACGGCCATCGGCGCCCCCGGCGCCATATCGGGGAGCACGATCTCGCCTTTGCGGTCGCTTATCCAGGCGCGGTCCCCGCTCACGAGCGTCGCGCCCGCAATCGGCTCGCGGGTCGCCACATCGACGACCGTCGCTGCGACGGTGTCGGCCGTGGCCGGCGGCACGGGTTGCAGGCACAGGAGCGAAAGGCTCCAGACGATCCATCGGCTAATCATGATGCGTTTGTGCATTGCGCAACATGCCGCGCAGGCACGTCATGCCGCAGTGCTGCGTCATGAGGTATCGCGGCAACGCCATGGCATTCGACTGCGGCGTGACGGGTTTGGCATCGAGAGAGAACCCATTCGTGTAGCCCTCGTCGCGCGCCATGGCCGCTAATTCAGTATCGTAAATGCCAAACGGCCACGCCAGTAGACGAACGGACCGATGCAGTTCGGCCTCGATCCGATCGCGGGAACGGCGAAGCTGATCGTGCACGAAGCGCCGGTAAGCCGCAGGCGCCAGCCGCGCGCGCTCTGTCTTGAAATTGGGATGCCATTCGGTGTGAGACTCGATGTCGAAAGTCCCCGATTGCGCAAGCGCGCGCAACTGATCCCACGTCATGGCATAGGACGCATTGGAGATGGCCGACGGGTAGACGAAGAGTGTGACGGGTACCGAGCGCCCCTTCAACATCGGCCACAGCACCTCGTAGACGGACCGGTGGCCATCATCCACGCTCAGGACGAGTGCGCGCGGCGGCAGGTTGTCCTGCCCGCCGGCATGCCAGGCGATGACGTCGGCCAGCGGTACCACCCGATAGCCGTTCTCTTCGAAAAAGCGCAGTTGCGACTCGAAGGTCTCCGTGCGCACCGTGGTCGAATCGGTGACGCGCTCCGCGAAGCGGTGATAGACGAGAATCAGGACGTCATGTTGCGCGGGGGCGGCATTCGTGATGCCAGCACACATCAAGCCCATCAGCCCGCCGGCCAGGAGGGCAAGCGCGCGGCGGCGAGCGCCCCTGCGCACGCCGGTCACCTCGCGTGATCGATCGCGAAAAGTCGCTCGTGGCGATGCTGACAAGCGGCACATCGCTTCGCCGTCGGATACGCCTTCAGCCGGGCATACGGAATACTCTGGCGGCAATCGATGCAGATGCCGTATTCGCCACGGCGTATGCGATCCCGCGCCGCTTCAATATCCGAGAGCTGTTGGCGAAAGCGATCGAGCATGGCATCTTGCACGCGTTCGGCGGTTTCCTCGTTCGCGAGGTCGGCGTCGTCGTGGGGCTCCGATGCCGAGCGTTCGCCGAGCGGCGATTCGGTGGTGGCCATCACGCTTTGAATGCGTTTTTCCTCCGTATCCATCAGCGTCTCCAACGCGCCAAGTCCCGGGTTTTTGCGGCTTTCCATCGTGGGTCTCCCATCAAAGGCGCAGGTCGGCATCCGACGGCGTACGCCGGCCTCGAGCGATCATGGGGGCCACCACCGCGCCCGCGACGGCCGCCAACGCGGCGATGGATGCCGCGGCCGCTACGCTCTGCCAGGGATGGTCGTGCACGTAATGGTCCGTGGTTCGCGCCCATCCCGACACGCGCTGCCGGCTCGTTGTGCGCAGCGTATCGAGCTGTGCGGTCAGTTGCTGAAGCCTGGCAGTGAGTGCGGGACGCGCTTCGTCGGACGCCGGATTGGCTTCGTCGGCAATATCACGCAGCAACGCCTTGATATCGGCAAGGAGGGCCTCAGCGTCGTTGACCAAGGTCTGACGGTGATTCATGAATTCAGTCCGAATGTCGTTCATCTCTCGCTCCCATCGAATTCGACAATGCGCCGCCGTTGTCGGCGCGGGCCAGGTTCACTATAGCCATCTGCGCACGGCGTGCCATGACATGGCGCAAATCGGCGTGATCTTCGTGTATGGGGCTCAGGGCAGACGACCGCCCGCCACGGCTACATTGTCTTTTTGAGCATGGCGCGCAGCCGGGACAGCGGGCGGGTGTTGAGGACGTCGGCGGCCTCGAGCCAGCCGCGTCTGGCCTGCATGAGGCCCAACGCCAGATGGTTGAAGTCGGCCGTGCGGTGCGCGTCCGAGGCAATGCTCACCCGCACACCCATCGACTTCGCCAGCCGGCAGCCGGTGTCCCACAGGTCCAGCCGGCGCGGCTGTGCGTTGGCTTCCACGAAAGCACCGCGCTCGGCAAGCGCCTGGAAAACGCGGGCGGCGTCGAACCGGCAAGCGTCGCGCTCGCCGATCAAACGAGCAAAGGGATGTGCGAGGATGCTGAAGTGCGGGTGGTCAATCGCCCGTAACAGCCGCGCGGTCTGCTTGTCGGCGGGTAAATCGAAATGGCTGTGAACCGCGCCAACGACCA
>NZ_MKVU01000013.1:204377-235628 GCF_001899225.1 Pandoraea sp. 64-18
TACTGAAGCCCTTGACGGCCGGCCGCTACGGCCATGGCTTCGAGGCTGTCGACACCGTCGCTTTCGTTCGTGTGGACGTGAAGATCGCCCCGGATCTCGCGGGCTTCGACAAGGCGCGGCAAGGTGCCATCGCGCGCCGCCTCCAGTTCCCCGGTGTCCTCTCGCAGCTCCGGCGCAATCCATGGCAGATCGAGCGCTTCGTAGATCGACGCCTCGTCGCGGCCAGCGATTTTTCGCCCTTGCCGGAACACACCATATTCGTTCAGTTTCAGCCCGCGTGCCTGCGCCATCTTGCGAAGCGCCACGTTGTGCGCCTTCGAACCGGTCAGATAAACGAGCGCCGCGCCATAGCTCGACGCGGCCACCACTCTTAGGTCGACCTGCATGTCATTCATCAGCACCGTGCTTGCCCGCGTGCTTCCGGCGGAGATCACCGATCGCGTCTGATCGTAGGCGAGGAACGCGTGAATCACGGCTTGAGGCCGGCCAGACGCCACAGCGATGTCAAGGTCCCCCACCGTATCCCTGCCCCGCCGGTAGCTGCCCGCGACCGCCATCGCCTGCGCGGTGCCGGTCTCGCGCAGATACGCCATGAGGGGATCGACGGCGCGCATCGCGATATCGAGGCTGAAGCGGCGGTGCCGGTCGAGCCGCGCCTGCACGGCGTCAAGCAGGCGCTGTTCCGTGCGCTGCCCGAATCCGGGCAGCGTACCAATGCGGTGTTCACGGGCTGCGGCGGCCAGATCCTCCATCGTATGCACGTCCAGGTCGTGCTCCAGCCTGTGTACACGACGCGGCCCCAGCCCCGGCAGACTGAGCAACGATTGAATCTGTCCAGGCGTTTCGCGGCGCAGGCGCGTCAGTAGTTCGCTTGCGCCGGTTTCAGCGATCTCGCGCATCTTTCCCGCGAGATCGGCGCCGATGCCCGGCAGTGTCGTGAGGTCGATGCCGCGCGCCAGCAGGACGCCCACGTCCTCGGTCAGCGCACCGATCGTCCTGGCCGCATTGCGGTAGGCCCGAACCCTGAACGGATTCGCATTTTCGACGTCGAGGAGGTCGGCGATTTCGTCGAAGATCGCAACGATCCGGTCGTTGGTCACGCCCGCGCGCGGTACCACGGTGGCGGCAATTTCCTTCGCGATGATTTCAGGCTTTTCGGAGGGTTCTCTCACGCCTTGACTCCAGCAGACATGCGGCGCGACACGCAGGACACCGGGTATTGCACAGGCGCGGCGTGGGCCATTAGCGCGAGCGCAGGCAAGCGACGACCTCGTCATCGCTGACTTGGGGAAATTTTCGGTAGAAGGCGCCCACCGCGCTGAAATCGGCCGGTGTCTCCAGACAGATCACTTCGTCGGCATAGGGCGCGATGTCGCGCAAGGCATCTGGCGGGGCCACCGGCACTGCGCATATCAATCGTGCTGGCCCAAGCTGTCGCACCGAGTGCAAGGCCGCGATGATCGATGCCCCCGTGGCGATGCCGTCGTCCACGACAATCGCCAATCGCCCGTCGGCGCTCGTCCGCTGTCTTCCCGGCGTAAAGCGGGCCCGGCGACGCCGGAGGGTGTCGAGTTGCACCATTCGTTCGTGTTCGACATAGGCACTCTCGCCGCCCGCCAGCTTCGCGTATGGCGTCAGGTACGTCCAGCCGCTCTCGTCCACGGCGCCGACCGCCAGTTCAGGATTGCCAGGGGCGCCCAACTTCCTAACCAGCACAATGTCCAGATCGCCGCCGAGGGCATCGGCCACGATGGCGCCAATCGGAACCCCACCGCGTGGCACGGCCAAAATCAACGGGTGCTTGCCCGAGTACGCGTTGAGTGCCTTGGCTAGCTGGCGTGCGGCATCGGCCCGGTCGATAAATGGCATTGACGTTCTCCTCGAACGGCGGCTAAGCGCCCCCATAAGATCATCCTAGTCATCGGGGGCGGCGCCGGTTTAGCCAAGGTCAAGCATTCCCGTCAGGTGTTCGCACGAAACGGTCTGCGTAAGGATTGCCTGACATGGGGCGTGCGTCTGCCTACAGAGATCTCAGCCGCGCCTGCTTCCCCCCCGACGCGGCCGCCACGATACTTGGTTTCAAGCCCCTACCCCAAAGACAAAACATGCCACTTGAGGGCAGCGCCAGACAGTGCGCGAGTGCGGGAAGGCACATGCAGGAAGACAACCGGAACATTGGGCGCCTGAGCGCGCGCAATCGGTGCATGCAGGCCAATGGCTGGCCGGGAGATGGAGATGTACGAATCACATTTTATGGCCGACGCCGAACGTCGCTTCGGTGCCGTCGACGCGTTTTCAACGGTCAATGACGGCATGTCGAGCGGGCTGATCTCGCATCCCCCCGCCCAGTGCGGCACATGTGTATTGCGACACCTCTGTGTTGCATCGAAGCTGAACGACCACGATGCGGCACGCCTGAAATCTGTCGTGCGTACGTGGCGAATGGTCCGGCAGGGCCATGCGCTTTACCGGACCGGCGATTCGTTCCAGAGTCTCTACGCGGTCCGCTCGGGGTCGTTCAAGACCGTGGCGCAGCATTCGCTGGGGCGCCAATACGTGTCGGGATTTTATCTTCCCGGCGAACTGCTCGGGCTGGACGGCATCGTCGCCGAGTCACACCCCTGCGATGCCTTCGCCCTGGAAGATAGCGCCGTCTGTGTGATCCCATTCCAGCCCCTGGAGGTGCTGTGCCGCGAATTGTCGCCGCTCCAACAGCATATTCACCGGCTCATGAGCGCCGAGATCGTCCGAGAGACGGCGCAAATGGTGTTATTGGGCAGCATGAGTGCCGATCAGCGGGTCGCGACCTTCCTTCTGAATCTTTCGAATCGCTTCGAGCAGCGGGGGTACTCGCCCCGCGAGTTCACATTGCGCATGACGCGCGAAGACATCGGGAGCCATCTCGGCATGAAGCTCGAGACGGTCAGCCGGTCGTTATCGCGGTTTCAGCGCGGTGGCTTGATTCTCGTAGCGGGAAAGCGGATTACGCTGCTGGACCGCGAAGCGCTTGGCGCATGCTGACGGTGCCGACATGGGGGCGGTCGAACGTGCGACGCCTCACCATGCGAGCCAGGTTGCGCACACGTCAGAGGTTTTCGCCCTCGTCGAAGAGATGATGGCGAAGCGCGTAGCGCACCAGTTGCACCTCATTGGGCATCTGCATTTTCTCCATGAGACGCATCTTGTAGGTGCTGACGGTCTTGGGACTGACACACAGCGCATTGGCGATGGTGGTGAGCGGTTCGCCACGCACCAGACGACGATAGACTTCCAGTTCGCGGTTGGACAGGCGTCGATGCGGCACGTCGTCGCCATTTCCCTGGAAGCTCGACGCCAACTTGCCCGCGATCGACTGGCTGACATAGGTGCCGCCCACGGCCACATGATTGATGGCCGTGACGAGTTCTTCCGCCGCGCTTTCCTTGGTCAGGTATCCTGCTGCCCCCGCCTGGAAAGCACGTACGATGTACTGCTCCTCCGAATGCATGGTCAGCACCAGTATGCGCAACGCCGGATGGGAATCGCGCAGCAGCCGGATCAGTTCCAGACCGCTTCTTCCTGGCAGCGACAGATCGAGCAGCAATACGTTGGGAGAGCAATCGTTGACCATCAACGGGATCGCAGCGCCGTCCGCCGCTTCGCCGACGACGTCAAACACGCCCGCCCCCTCCAGGATATGTTTGAGTCCGTCTCGCACTACGGCGTGATCGTCCGCGATCATGATACGCGTCATGCCTTGCCTCCGAATTTGGTGGCAACCGTTTCCCTGAGAGGCTGCCCGGCAGAGCCTTCGATTCGCGTACCCAGCGACACCGGCGAGGCGGTGGCACATTGCGGATGAACCGCATCGGACCGATTTTGAGCCATTCAGTGACCTATGCCCCTGATATAGGGCGGCAATCAACGAGCGCGAACCACCACCGCTCGGGATTGGCTTTGCAACGGTCTGCGAATGCTATTCCGACCCGCAGCCGTTCTTTTGTTAACTAAAGCGTATTTCTCTCAGCTTTCAAGAGATATTACCGTCCAGGATCGGCAGGCGTATCAGCCGAAAAGATGAGAGGAATCCCTCCAAACAACAAATGGGAAGCACGATCCGGCGTTATTGCATCGAGTAAGTGTACCCTGCGGGCGGTTCGTCCCGGCACACGGGAGAATCGCTGCGAATCCGAGCGCCAAGACGAGCTGATTGGCGAATGAAAGTCGTCAATCCATCGAACACACGCCTGGCGCAGCCGAATGCCGTTTTTTGGGGCGCTGCTGGCGTCGATGCGGTCCTGCGCAACGTTTCCAAGACGCTGCATCGTGACGAATTGACTTGTGTCATGGCGCCTTCCCCGCACAGGCATTACAAATGCTGAATACAGACGCGCTCGTCAATCCCTCTGGATCGTGCCAGCGATCCCAAGTGCTTATGAGGTTCTCATGTCTACGCTGCGACAACATTACAAGGCATTCGTTATAGAAGCTCACGCGCAACTTGTCGGTTGCGGCGGATTCGCCGTACCGAGCCACGACCGGCGCTATCTGCCTGTGGCGATCGTGCGCGGCGCAACGGCAAAGCACGACGGCCCTCTGTCGGATGGCACGCCGACTGAAGGCGTTGTGATACAGATCACATTGAACGAGCGGTTGGACGCAGATCCCTATCGCGCGCTCCGATGCGCGATCGATTATGCGTGTCAGGTGATCGACGGGCTGCGGTCGCCCGAATTTGAAGATATGCCGCGCGGCGTCGCGTTCATCCCGCTTCCGCAAACGCTGCACTAGTCCGCCTCGCGAGGGTGCCTGAGCGGCACCCTCGTATGCCGCCTGTGCGGCTTACTGAATGGTCAACTCCCGTTGACCGGCATCGGCCCGCTTTGGCAGGACCAGTTCCAATACCCCGTCGCGATAATTCGCAACGGCCTTGTCCCGGTCCACCGCCTGTGACAACGAGAAGCTGCGGTACATATCGCCTTCATACCGTTCCCGATGCACGAAGTTGCCGTTGTCCTTCTTTTCCGTGGTGTTGCTGAGGTGCGCGCTGATGGACACCTGATTGCCGTCGAGCGCGACCTTGATGTTTTCCTTGCTCACACCGGGTATATCGGCGCGTACGGTAAATTGCTTGTCGTCCTCTTCGACATCGAGCTTGATTTGCATACGCTTCGAACTCTCCAGCGCAAGCGGACGCCAGAACGCGTTACGAATGAGGTTCTCGAACGGTTCGTCGAAACTCAGTGGATCGAATCGGGTGAGGTTTGCCATGACGGACTCCGTGGGGTAAGGGGCGCAGTGCGCCCAGGGGGCTGCGATCCATGTCGCACGTTGTCTAATCTAGATCGCGAGCGCGCCGACGAATTGACTGACATCAAGAGAAACCTCGGCGTCGATCATGAAATCGACGGCGCGAAGGCGTACCCGAGCCAGAGCGCGGCGATCACCAGCACAATGCCGGGAACGACGAGCTTCGCGAAACGTGGCCCCCCGGATACGAACGCCGCAATCCCCTTGACCATGGCGTTTGTCGAGGCCCCGGCCAGTATCGGAAGGCCAACGTCCGTGACGCTGAGCCGGCCCTGTTCGGCCAGCGCAGCGGCACTGGCCGCGATGGAATGCGCGTCCGCCAAGCCGCCCACCAAGGCGACCGCCAGCAAGCCCGATTTCCCGAACCAATGCGAGAGTGCCCCCGAAGCGAACATGGCGACGGACACACTCAGGGTCAGCACCAACGCGGACTTCAAATCGATGGCGGTACCAATGTGGACCATTTGCGGCGTGGCGCACCGGTTCGCGCGCCAAAGCGCCCAAAGGCCGTACGACAGCGCGGCAACGGCGCCAGCGCCGAGCGGAAACGCAAGATGGAGCAACACGGTCGGGAAGACCGTGCCAATCACAATGGCCAACTGCACCATGGTCGAGACGCTGGAGAGCGCGGCTCCCGCGACGGCGGGCAGCAACAAGGCCGGATTTTGCCTGGCCTGAAGGCCCATCGCGCTGATCGTGGCGATACTGGACGCGAACCCGGAAGCGAACCCCGTGACCGGCAATCCCGCGTTCGGCCCAAGCGCGCGTTGGGCAAAATGACCGATCACGGCAATGGAGAGCATGACAACGGTGAAGCGCCATATCGTGGACGGATTGACCGAGTCGAAGACATCGATAGGCCGATTCGGCAGGATAGGCAGAATCACGAGGGCAGCCACCGCGAGCAGAAGCACATCCTGCAACTCGGCTTCCGTCACAACGCGCGTCACGAGACGATGCAAGTGAAAGCGCACCTGCATCACGCTCGCGACGGCCACGGCGATGGCGATCGTTAAGACGGCGTGACGTTGCGCCATCGCACCGAGCAGCAGCGTCAGGATCAGCGAGATCTCGGTCGTGATCCCCGGATCGTCGTGGGGACGCAGGTAGGCGGCGATCAACACGGCGCTGAGCGCCAGCACCACCGCAGCCAGCAGCCAAACGCCCCCCAAGGCCAAGGCGACCGCCCCCAGAACGGCCGTCAGCGCAAACGTCCGGATGCCTGCCGCCGCCCGCTCGCGGCTCGCCCCCTTGCGCCGCTCACGTTCGGCACCGATGAGCAAGCCGATCGCCAGTGCGGTCGCATACGGCAAAATGTCGAGCATGGCTTCGGTCATCGCGCGCCCGTTTATTTCGTTCAGTGCACGGTATAGCATAAGTGACGGGGAGCGTCGGCGCCGCGTCGTGGCGTGCGATGTTGATCGAACGCAATGGCGCTGCCTGTGTACCGTCTATGCTATTAACGATTCATCGATAAGGATCGCCGTGCCCGGCGACTTCGACCATGGAACCTGTCTCCCAACTGCTGTCGCCCCATGGCTTTCCCAAGCCATTCCAGCGGATCCTCGTTGCCGTCGATCCCAGCGGCGCGTCGCTGAACGCCATTCCGTATGCCGGCCATTTCTGTTCGCCGGACACGCAAGTGCTGGTCCTGGGATTCTTCGAGGACCCCGAGGCCTACCTGACGCCCCACTCCCGTACGCCGGCCGATGTCAGCGCCGCGTTCGACGAACTCCGCCGCGACGAACTCGTGGCGCTGGAGGGCGCGCAGGCGGTATTGCAACGTACTGGCGCACAGGTGCACAAGCGGCTGCTCGGGCCGGCGCTGGGCAATCGCGAAATCTCGGCGGGTATTGCCCGAGTGGCCGATGAATGGAATGCCGACCTGGTGGTCGTCGGCGCCGAACCGGCCGCCGGCATCGCCGCCCTTTTGGGCACCAAGGTCTCCGCTGCGCTGGCCGAGCACACCCACCGCGCCATCCTCATGATTCCCAAGAAAGCGACGGAATCGTCACTGCACCACGCGCGTCGGATCCTGTTTGCGGTCGACGGTAGCGAGGCATCGCTGCACGCGGTGCGCGTGGGGATGCAGGTGGCCCCGCCGCATTCGAGCCTGCTGGCCATTTATGTCGAGGACCGCGGGGTCGACGTGTCCGAATTGGAGGAATCCCTGCTCACGCCAACGCCCGCCGTCCCCCGGGCCGAAAATGCACTCGCGCAAGCCTCGGCGATCATGACCGAACTGGGCGCCAAGGGGAACATCGAGCGCCGTGTGTCGCACACGCGCCTGGCGGAAGACGTGGCCGCCACCCTGCTCCGGGAAGCGCAGGAATGGGAGGCGGATCTCGTCGTCGTGGGCGCGCAGGATCGTCATGGGTTGTTCTCATGGTTCAACGGTCATGAGAACGAGCGGGTTGCCCGCGCGATCGATCGCCCGCTGCTGGTCGTCAATCAGGCGGGCTGACGCGTCGGGGCGAGCCCCCCGCGTCCCGGGGTTGATCGCACCGCCGCACACCACGCACGCGCTATGGCGCGGGCGACTTGATGATGAGCACCGGCCGGTCGGCTCGCTGCAGCAGGCGGTTGGCCTCGCTACCGAGCGTGACGCGCGCGAGGCCGCGGCGGCCGTGCGAGCCGGTGACCACGAGATCTGCGCCCACCCGCCGAACCTCCGTCAGCAAGCGATCGGCAATGTGCATATGGCTGTCCATCAACGGTAGCGTCGCGAAATCGGCCGCAACACCCTCGCGCGCCAGAATGTCCAATGCCGCTTCCCGAACGGCCAACGTCTCGGCGTTGAGCGCGTTCTGCATGTCGGCCACCGACGGCAGTGCTGCCGCCATCAAGGGAAAATAAAGTGCCGGGTCGACTTCGACGTAAGCGACGCGAAGCCTCGCCCCGAGCGCCTTGGCGAGCCTCGCGGCGTGGATCAGCGCGGTTTCCGAGGGCGGACTGGCATCGAAAGCCACCAGTATGTTGCGGTACATGATTTCTTCCCCTTGTTTTGCATTCCTTCAACCACCGACGCCACGGCTATTCGCGCTATTCGCAGCGACGTTTCGATGGAACGGTAACGATATCGGCATGACCAAACCCGCGGCTGTAGTCGAGCACCTGAAGCGCCCAGCATTCGAGCTTCACGATGGTGGAGCGACTCGAACCGTGTTCGGGAACGCGTGTCCACGCGTCTGGGAAACGCTCATCGAGCAGTCGCATCGCCAGTACACGCTCGGACGATTCGTCCGGCAAAATTTCGGCAAAGGCGTGGCCCGACAGCGCCTTGATGTCCGGCCATCCGACATAGGGCTTGTAAAGACAGAACGAGACCTGTGCGGCACGCTCGATATTCGCCATCTTGCGGCTATCGCGCCCGGTGGCGAAATAGATGTCGAGTCCGTGATGGACGAAACAAACGACATCGGACTGCGTGTTCCCGTCCGCCATGAGCGTCGCGAGCGACAACTCCCGACACGAGTCCAGCACGTCCAGAATGACGGCCTCCAGGTCTGCGTTCATCAGGCTTCTCCTGCGTCTATCGTGTCCGCGTTGCGGGCGCCACCCCATGGGCATCACCTGGCGCGCTTACTCGACCGTTAGCCGATCCACAACGGCGCATACGCCATGCGTGGTCATGGCCGCTCCCCGGATGGCTTCCTTTTCCGCCAGCGAATGGACCGTGCCGGTCAGCAGCACCTCGCCATTGCCCAGGATGGAAATGTCGAGGTGGCGCGCCTCGCGCTGCGCCTGACGCGCCAGCGCGGCGGCGATATGCCCGACAATTTCCGTGCGATGGGGCCCACTGAGCACCTTGATGTCGTTGATGACGCCCTTGACGCCGCGCAACGTACGAACGGCACTCTCGGCCAACACGCGCTGCGTGTAGGTCTCGACGTCGCCGGCCAGGGACACCCAGCCGTTCTCGACCTTGACGTGCATGCCGTCGTCCGGCAGGCCGGCGTGCCACTTCAGCACGGCAAGCGCGGCTCTTGCGATATCGGCATCGGTATGACGATCCTTCGACATCGGCACGACTTCCAGTCCGATCACAATCGCGCGCGCCCCCGCGACCCGCGCCGCGACGCGCTCGGCTTCGCACTTCTCAAAGAAACTCGCGACCTCGCCCGAGAGCGTGACAATGCCGTCGCGCACCTCGACGCCAATCTCGCTGGCATGAACGTTAGTGTCGCGCGCGAGTTCGTCCATCACGTCGCGCTGCAGTTGAGCATCAGTCTTCATGGGGTACTCCGTGCCACAGAATAGGGATGGCGCCATCGCAAACGTCGCTGACAGTTGCGGGTATCGCGCCGGGTTCTTTCACCTTAGCGCCTGAGTGGGCGCATTGCCGGCCTCTCTCGGCAGCGCTTGACCGACATCAATTTCATGCAGGACGTCACGCGCCGCACGCAAGCCGCGCGAGCTTGATTCGCATCAACCCGATGGCGGGAATCTCGCCGCCGAGCGGGCTGGCCGCGTTATAACAAAACATGCCTGCGCGGCAATCCGTCTTGTCGCAGGCGAATGCGCGGGTGACCCATGCGAGGAGGAAGGAAATGAGCTTACGGAGAATTTGTGTCCACATAGACGACACCGCGACGAGCGCGGCACGGCTGCGCTTCAGCGGGCTGCTTGCCCGCCACCATGACGCCAGTCTCGCGGGAATCTACGTGCCCCACCGCCCGGGCGCGGTGCATTCAGGACAACGCGAATCGTCCGGTGACCACTACCGGACGGAGGGGCGCGCTCAGACGGCGTTGCACGCGGCCGAGCATTTGTTCCAGGAGGTTTGTGCCGAACACGACATCGCCGGAGACTGGCATGCGCCGTTCGGCGCGCCGACGACCATCCTGTCGAACTTTGCCAAAGGCACCGACCTGTGCATCGTCGGGCAACCCGACTCACCGGGTGGGGTCGCCGCCCTCGGTGTCGATGGCATCGGCGACATCGTCGTCTCGGCAGGCGTACCGGTGCTCGGACTTCCGCACAACGTGACGCTGCCACAGGAAATCCGGCGCATCGTGATTGCCTGGAACGGCTCGCGTGAAGCCAGACGTGCGATCGGCGACGCCTGGCAACTGCTCGGGCGCGCACAGGACATCTTCGTCGTCGGCATCAACCGCTCCCCGGCGGGCGACGACCCGTCACTGACGGAGATCGTGCACCTGCTGGAGAAACACGGATTGCGCGCGAAGCCGGTGTCGATCCGACAGGACACCGAAGCCAGCGATGGTGTTCAGTTGTTGGCCGTTACCGAGGAGTACGAAGCGGACTTGCTGGTCATGGGCGCCTACGGACACGGCCCGACGCGTGAACTCGTGTTCGGTGGCGCAACACGCACGGTGCTCAAGCACATGTCCACGCCGGTGCTGCTGTCCCACTGACGTGATCCCGCACTGCAGTCGTCGGCGCGCCAGCGCTGTCGGCTGCGGTGATCTCCCACCGACTACATCAGCAGCATCGCCACAGCCGCCGCGCCCATCACTCCGGTAGCCATCCAGCCCAAGACGAGAATGGGCCAACGCGCCGTGAATTGACCCATCACCGATTTCCTCGACGCGAGCAGTAGTACGACAACCATCAGCGGCACCGCCACGACGCCATTGATGACGGCACTCCAGAACAATGCCTTCATTGGGCTGATCGGCGAATACTGGATCGCGGTGGCAGCGAGCATGCTGAGCGCGATAATGCCGTAGAAGCCGTGCGCGGCGCTGGGCTTGCGCTCGAGCCCCTCCTTCCAGTGCATGGCCTCGGCCATCGCATAGGCGCCGGACCCCGCCAGCACCGGCACCCCGATCAGACCCACGCTCACGATACCAACGCTGAAGAGCGCATACGCCAGGTCGCCGGCCAGCGGCCGCAACGCGCTAGCCGCCTGCGCCGCGGTATCGATGCTCCGGATGCCGCTGGCGTGGAGCGTGACGGCAGTCGCCAGCATCACGAAAAAGGCGGTGATGTCCGAGTAGAACATCCCGGTCCAGGTGTCCCATCCGATTCGCCGAAGCTCGCCGCTGGCAGCAACGGCGGCCACGTTATCGTCCTTCAGCGGCAACGCCGTGGGGTCCCGTTCCATCTCCTCCACCTCCTCCGAGGTCTGCCAGAAGAAGAGATAGGGGCTGATAGTCGTGCCGAACACCCCCACAATGACGGCCGCGCTGGCCGAATCGATGGTGAGATCGGGCCATAGCGTACGCATGGCCACCTGTCGCCACGGTACATGCACCGTCAACAGGACGGCGGCGTAGGCGAGCAACGACACGGTCAGCCATTTCAGGAAGACAACGTAGCGGTGGTAAGGCACGAAGACCTGCAGGAGCAGCGAGCCGAGCGCGAAGCCGATGGTCATCCAATGTCGATCGATGCCGCTGGTCAGTTCCGCCACCTCGCCCATCGCGGCCAGATCGGCCGCAATATTGAGCGTATTGGCAAAGAGGAGCAGGATGATCACGCCGCGCAGGACAATCGGCGGAAATGCCGTCTCGATATTGGCGGCAAGCCCTTTGCCCGTGACGCGACCGATGCGCGCGCAGATCAACTGCATGGCCGCCATCAAGGGGAATGCGAGCGGCATGGTCCACAGCATGTTGAGCCCATACTGCGCGCCCGCCTGGGTGTAGGTGACGACACCGCTCGGATCGTCGTCCGCGACGCCCGTGATCAGCCCGGGGCCCACGCGCCTGAGCGGATGCTCGTTCAGCCGTTTGCGCAGCCCCTGTAGCCACATCGACGACCGCTCACCCTGTGTTTCCAGCCCCATTCCCGCCCTCGCGACTCAAGACGCCTCGCGCGCCTGCCCTTGGCGCGGACTCGTGATTTCGGGCAACGTCACACTTACGAAACCACCGATTCCAGGGCGCGCCTTGGCGCGTGGGCCTGCGAGGGGCCTCGGCCCACGCGCAGCAGGATCTGCGGATAGTCCCCGCTGCCTGTCATGGCACCGATGGCCGAGCGCAATGTCTCGACTTCGATCGGCTGGTTGAGGAACGAGGCATCAAACCCCTGGGACGTGAGCGTCAGTAACACCCGCTGCATGGCCTGCCCGGCCAACAGCCAGTTTTCAGGGTCGTCCGAGCGCGTTGCCAGGCAGACGAGCAAGGGCGAACCCTCCACAAGACGGCGGTGGCTTGCCGCCAGTCCGCCGCCGACGTCAAATGTACGCACGACGGTGGCCAGGATCGGAGACGCGAAGTCGAGCAGGCTTGCCGCGCTTGCCGAGTAGCTTGCCATGCCGTCATCGCGCCGCGCGGCATTGATCCACAATGCCAGTTCGCGGCGAAAGCGCGGATCTCCCAGTTGGATTCGATCCGCCTGATCGATCAGGTCGGCCAGTCGCAAGCGCTCCGCGTCGTTCGCTGTCGGGGCGAGTTGGGCGCCTTCCGCCTCGGCCGCCGCCTGTAGCGACGCGATCGTCGCTTGCGGCAGCGGCGCCGGGTCGAAGGCCTGACGATTGGTCACCCGATTGGGGATGGCCGCGAACAGCGCTGCAATCTGTCCGTCCACGAACCCCTCGTCCGAGATTTGCACACTCGCGAGCACGTCGGGCTCGGCGCTCGATGGCATGATCCGGATCACATACGGGCAACGGAAGTGGCTGAGGGCGACGCGCAGATTGAACAAGGCCGCCCCGCAACTGATCGCCAGCTCGCGGTCATACGTGTCGCTGACCGGCAACGCCCGGGTGCGGTCGGCACACAACAGGACCGTGTCGTCGCTGATCACAAAGCGCCACGGCTGCGTGTTATGCGTGGAGGGCGCGAGGATGGCGTATTGCAGGCAGAATCTCAGCCGCTCGGCGGCCGTCGCGGTTCTGGCGAACGCCTGATCGTCGACGGTCCACGCCTGGCGTAAGTTGTCCTTGGATCGGGGCACGAAAACCTCCTTTGGTCTAGGGCACGACGACACGGGTAGCGCGACGTGAAATCGGCCCGGCAGGCGCTTGGTGAGCGAGCTTATTGAGTTTATCGAGCGTTTCAAGCGTATTGATCGTATTGCCTGAAGTCTGGTGCAATGGCCGCGATTGCGCATTGACGAACGTCAATGGGCGACAGCGCCGCCCGCGAGGCGCCGCGGGCTTATCCGCGGAAAATGTCGAACGGCTCGATCCGCAACACTTTGCGAATGCCGATATAGCTGGAAATCGCCGCGATCAGCAGCACCATCGTAAAGGAGAACGCGAGATTCCAGAACGTGGTGATGGCGGCGTAGTTTGGCAACGTGCGCTTGGCAAGGGCAATCACCAGCGTGACCAGGCCCACGCCGATGCCATATCCCGTCAATGCGGTAAATGCGGCCATGAACAGAATCATCTTCACCAGTTCGCTGCCTTTTGCGCCGATCGCTTTCAGCGCGCCGAATTTGTCCAGGTTTTCGAGCACGAACGAATAGAACGTCTGGCCCGAAATGGAGACCCCCACGATGAAACTGATGATGGTCATGAGCAGAATATTGGTACCGATGCCGGTCCGGTACGTGTAGAAGTTCGCAACGCGCTGATTGAACTCGTCCTTGGTGAGCGCGATGTAGCCCAGCTTGGCCACCTGCCGCTTGATGGCCGGGATCGCCGCCGGCGACTTGGGCTGCACGAGAATGTAGGAGATGGTGAAGCGCGTACCCGGGATGTATTCGACGGCCCGGCTGTACGTCGTATAGAGCGTTGGCACGCCGTTCAAACCGTTCGCGGAGACGTTCGCCAGGCCCACGACCACGCCGCGAAAGTCATTGATTTCGAACGTGGTGCCGATCGCCGGATGTTCCAGCTTGGCGATTTCCGGATCGTCGACGACCACGAACGCGTTGTCGGCATAGATGTCCAGAATGTCCCCCTTTTCCATATGCGGGCGGCCAAACAGACTCGCATCGTCGAGGCCGACCACGCTCACCGACTGGTAGACGCCGCTGGCCAGCCTGACCTGCGCGCCACCGATGTACAACGGCGCGGCATATTTGACACCGTCCATGCTCAGTACCGCGTCCAGCAGGAAATTGGGCAGCGGAAAGGCGGAGTTCGGTGTATTGACCGCGGGATCGATGACCCACATCTCGGCGCCGACATTCGTGACGGTCGAGTAGGCACGGTTCAGGATGCCCGCGAACATCGCCGTCATCTGCGTCATCAGGAAGACTGCGAACACGATGCCCACCAACAGGGCCGAGAACTTGGCCTTGTCGTTCACGAGCAACCGGAAGCCGATACGCATGATGCCGGTGGATTGCATGCTCACCCTCCCCGGATATCGGAGGCACCCATCATTGCTGCCCAATGAAGACGTCGACGAGCAGTCCCGGATAAATCCTCGGCAAGTCTGCCGTCTTGAACCGGAAAATGACGGGCAGGACACGCAGATCGACCTTTTCCCGGCGCTGGTTGGCCAACTCGATTTTCGGCGATACGAGCGGCTGTACGCGAACGAACTCCAGCGGTACCTTCAGATCGGTGCCTCGCACGGAGAGCTGCGCGCGGATGTGATCGGCCGCCGGGAGCCGCGACACCAGGATTTCATCGATGTAACAACGTACCGCCAGATAGTCTTGGGGCCCGCCCATGACAATCAGGGGATCGAACCCGGCCGTGTACGTATCGTAGACACCCTGCGAGGAGACATAGCTGCCCACGGTGGCGTTCAGTGCCAACACCACGCCGTCCGATTTGGCCGTGATCGCATATTTCTGCAATAGGGCGTTGGCCGCGCTATAGGCTTGGGACAGCGCGTCATATTGGTGCGCCTGATTGTCCACGTCATAGCGCCACGCGCCTGCGCGAATCAGCGCATATTGGCTTTGTGCGACTTCCAGTGCCGCGCTGGCCTGACCGACCGCGTCGCGGGCCGTATCGAGCACGTCTTTGCTGATCGAGCGGTTGTCCATCTCATAAGAGGCTCGCCGCTTGTCGTACTGGTCCTGCGCGGCCGTCAGATTCGCGCGCGCCTGGTCGACCTGCGCCTTGGCGACGGCCAGGGTTTCCTTCCTTGGCTCAGCCTTCAGTTGGTCGAGCACGACACCGGCTGCGAGCATCTGGGCGTGCAGCTGTTCGGTCGTGGCCCGTTGAACCGCATCGTCGATACGCAGCAACGTCGCGCCAGCGCGCACCTTGTCGCCTTCATGCACAAGCACCTGAGTGATGACGCCCGAGACCTCCGGGTACAGGTTGATATTGGCGCCCCCGCCCTGCTCGCTTTCCACGATACCGGTCGCGTAGATCGCGGCCGGATACGGATTGCTCACCGGCGTGAAGACGGGCGCTTCCGGCTTACGCTCGATCGAGAAAACGTAAGCGCCCAGCACGGCGGCAAGAATGCCCGCGCCGGAGACAATGAAGAGCCATGGGTTTTTCACGAAAGCCCCCCAGTCGCCGAGACGATGCGTCCGTCCTCCATATGAATGATCCGGTCCGCGTATTCGTTGATGCGGGCGTCGTGCGTCACGATGACGATGCATCGGTTCCGGTCCAGGATCTTCTGCTTGACGAAAGCGATGATCATCCGGCCCGTATCGCCGTCCAGCGACGCCGTCGGCTCGTCGAGCACCAGTATCTGAGGGGCGCCGATGATCGCCCTGGCAATCGCCACGCGTTGCTGCTCGCCGCCCGAGAGCTTGACGGGCACCACCTCGGTACGGTCCTTCAGTCCGACGATCGCCAGACTCTGGCGGGCCGCCTCGAGCGCATCGTTCCAGTTCCTGTGCTTGAGAATGAGCGGTATCGCCACATTTTCCGCGCTCGTCAGCCTCGGGAACAGGTGATAGTCCTGGAACACGAATCCGATCGTGTTCAGCCGAAAATCCGCCAGATCGTCTTTCGACAACGTCCAGATATCGCTGCCGCCCACCCACACCTTGCCGGCGTCGGGACGCAGGATGCCGGAGAGCAGGCTAAGGAGCGTGGTTTTCCCGCTTCCCGACGGTCCGACGATGAAGAGCATCTCGCCAAAATGGGCGACCAAGTCGACGGCATTGACGGCCGTCGTGCGGGCCGGCCCTTCCCCGAACCCTTTGGTCAGTCCGGTGGCGACGATGGCTTCGGTGACGGGTGCGCCGGGCATATGGATGAGCTTCCACGGTGACGAGCGAGCGTAGCGTCAGGACGCGAGGGGGACTCACGCGATCAACGACGACGCCCCGCCGCCGATCAGCCGCGCGCGGCGTTTTGCGCCGACGCCGCCGGCCTTGCCCTCGGCGCGCCCTGATCGACCGGATCCGAGAGTGAGCCGAACGCGCTCATCGCCGTTTGGGTCAGTTCGCCCCACGCCGTCCACCAATTGGCGGGGCTTTGCGTATCCATCGCCTCGCCTGCCGTCTCGGAGAACACCTGTTGCCATGCCTTCTGCGCCGCTGAGTACTGCTCGGCCCAGACCGTGGGCCCGCGGGCACTCATTTTCACCAGCCCTTGCCAGATCAGGTTCTGCATTGCCAACTGCTGATTCATGAAGGCAAGCTGGCTATTGAAGAGCGCGCTGAAATCCGACGCACTTTCCAGTGCACTGGCGAACGCCTTGTCGGCCTCGATCAGACCTTCGTCGGCCTTTAGCTGCATCTGCCGCAGACACTGCACGTTCTCAACCCAGTTCCTGTGAGCATCGAGCGCCGCGAACACTTGCGCCTTGCACAGACTCAAGGGGGGAGTCAGGGCCTTGGACATCGTCGCGTCTCCCGAATGGATTGCGGGTCACACGACGTGACCGCAACGCGCGAAAAAAATCGCCCGCCGAAGCGGGCAGAAACCCAACTTGCCTGCGTTCGGAACGGGGCCGTATCCGAACGCAAGTGCCGGAGGACCGGCAAGATCGGGTGTCGCTTGCGTCGGTTGTGTTGGAACCGGCGATGTCTCCACGATAGTCCGTTGCCGCGGCCCAGGCCTTGACATATCTCAACGTCGGCCGATGCGTTGTTCACAAGAAACACGGGGAGAGGCACCGTTTGATGCACGTCAACGTCTCACCGGACACCCGCCGCCTACCGCGCCTGCCGGCACTACGCTGGGAAGCTAAGGCACCGCTGATATCCGCCCTGAATCCGCGCTGACGGGACGCTCGTCCGTAGCGCTCTGCAAGGAATACGCACTGTGTCAGACGACATCGAGAAGTCACCGGAAGCAGAGGCCGTCGGTCGTCCCGACCTGCGAGGCTCGTCGCCGGGAGAAGCCGATACCCACGCCGACCTTCCGTTCACCGGACGCCGGCTGCGCGCCCGCAGCGTCCAAATCGACACATTGCGCGAGGCCGTTGCCTACCTTCGGCGCGATAGCCTGATCTGCCGCTCGGAAGGTTTCGCGGCGCAGACGCGTCTGCAGCTTGAATACGGGGCGGCAAGCGTCGTCGCAACGCTACAGACCGTGACGGGCGATTGGGTGGAACTCGACGAGATCGGTTTGAGCGAAGCCGCCCTGGCCGCGCTCGACGTGTCCGAGGGCGAATGGGTGCGCGTGCGTCACATGCCGCCGATCGAGTCCTTTCGCCACGTGCGAGGCCGGATGTTCGGCGAAGCGTTTACGCCCGCAGAACTCGATGAGGTGATCGGCGATATTGCCGCCGGCCGCTATTCCTCCATCCATATCTCGGCATTTCTGACCGCATGCACGGGGAATCGGCTCTCGGACGACGAGATCATTTCCCTCACGCGCGCGATGGTGGCTACGGGCGAGACCCTCCATTGGCAGGCGGACTGCATCGTCGACAAGCACAGCATTGGAGGCCTGCCGGGCAATCGCACCACACCGATCGTGGTCGCAATCGTGTCATCGCAAGGACTCATCATGCCGAAGACGTCGTCTCGCGCGATCACGTCGCCCGCGGGGACCGCCGACACCATGGAAACGCTGGCCCCGGTCGATCTGCGTGCCGACGAGATGCGCCGGGTCGTGGACGCCGTCGGGGGCTGCATCGTCTTTGGCGGCGCGGCGGGCCTCAGCCCGGCCGACGACATTCTGATTCAGGTGGAGCGCCCGCTCGATCTGGACAGCGAAGCGCAGATGATGGCGTCCATCCTGTCGAAGAAGCTGGCCGTCGGCGCCACGCACGTGCTGATCGACGTGCCGGTCGGCCTGACCGCCAAGATTCGCTCTCAGTACGCCAGCACCCTGTTTTCCGAACGGCTGCGCACAATCGGCCGGGCGCTCGGACTCGATGTTTCGACCTATGTGTGCGCGGGCGACCAACCGGTCGGCCGCGGTATCGGCCCCAGTCTGGAGGCGCGCGACGTGCTGTCCGTGCTGCAAAATCGCAGCAACGCCCCGGCCGATCTCGCGGACAAGAGCGTGGATATCGCCGGCCGACTCCTGGAAATGGGCGGCAAGGCCCTGCCGGGCGAAGGCCAGGCATGTGCACACCGCATTCTGTCCAGTGGGCTCGCATGGCGGCAATTCCAGAGAATCTGCGAGGCCCAGGGCGGCATGCGCGAGCCATTGGTCGGGCGGCATAGCAAACCCGTAACGGCCCGCCACAGCGGCGTGGTCACCGCCATCGACAATCGCCATCTGGCGCGGGTGGCAAAGCTGGCGGGCGCGCCGGCCGCGCCGAGGGCAGGGGTGGTCTTCGAAGCCCCCATCGGAACCCACGTGGTTTCGAGACAGCCCTTGTTCACTATCTATGCGGAAAGCGAGGGAGAACTCGACTACGCGTACGAGTACGCGTGCCGCTTTCCAGCCATCGTCGCTGTGGGGGAATCATGAAGGATGTCGTGGTCTATTCCATGCCCGGAGATGAGTCCGTGGCACGATCGCTCGCTCACGCCGTTGCTTGTCCGGTGCAGCGCCTGGATATCCATCGCTTTCCGGATGGCGAACAACGGGTGGCGCTCGAAGGGCCTCTGAGCGGGAAGGCGGTCGTCATCGTCTGCGCGCTCCACCGCCCCGACGCCAAGATATTGCCCCTGATTTTCGCGGCGGACACCGCGCGAGACCTCGGCGCGCGGAGCGTCGTCCTCGTGGCGCCGTACTTGTGCTATCTGCGTCAGGACGCCCGGTTCCATCCGGGCGAATCCGTGTCCGCCTACAGCTTCGGCCGGCTGCTCAGCGCCCACATCGATGGCCTGGTGACGATCGAGCCGCACCTGCACCGGCTGCCGTCGCTCTCGGCGGCCTATGCCGTTCCGGTGCGCTCTCCTCATGCCGTCGCCGCCACGGCCGAGTGGATCTCGGCGAACGTGACGAATCCGCTTATCGTGGGGCCGGACGACGAAAGCGAAGCGTGGGTGGCACAGATCGGCGAGCGCATCGGCGCGCCATCGGTCGTCGCACACAAGACCCGAGAGGCCGACGCCAAGGTCACTGTCCGGTTGCAGGTGCCAGCGACGTTGTCGAAACGCACGGCGGTGATCGTCGACGACATTCTGGCGAGCGGGCAAACGATGGTGGCCACCGTCAAGGCACTGGTTCGCGCCGGCTTTGGCAACCCGATCTGCATTGCCGTGCATGGACTGTTCGACGGCATCAGCGTCGACGATCTCGTCGCCGCTGGTGCCAGCCGGGTCGTGACGGCCAACACCGTGCCGCACGCCTCTAACGCCATCGATGTGACGCCGGCGCTGGCCGAGGCGTTGCGCGACCTGCTCGATACACTTCCGAAAGCGCCATGATCGACGGCGGCAGGCGGACGAGACATCCGCGCTGCCGTGCCGTGCGCCGCGCACCTCACGGCGAGATGATGACCTTTAGCGCATGCGAGTTCGCGGCGTCGCCGAACGTCCGGTACGCGTCGAGAATTTCGGCAAGCGAGAAGTGGTGGGTGATCAGCACGCCGGGAGAAAGGCGTCCCGATTGCACGGTCTTGAGCAACATCGGCGTCGCCGCCGTGTCGACCAACCGGGTCGTGATGCTGATGTTCCTGTCCCACAGCGATTCGAGGTGTAAATCGACCTTGCTGCCGTGCACCCCGACATTCGCGATGACGCCCCCGGCGGCGACGATCGCCTGGCATAGCTCGAACGTCGCCGGCACGCCGACGGCTTCGATGGCCGTATCGACGCCGCGCCCGCCGGTCAGGTTGCGGATGGTCTCCTCGGCGGCTTGCCCGGGCGACAGCACCGTCGTGGCGCCCAGTCGCGTTGCCACTTCCAGCCGCGAGGCATCCGGATCGACGACGATCAGTTGGGCGGGCGTGAAGAACTGCGCGGTCAACAGCGCCGCAAGGCCGATCGGACCTGCGCCGACAATCGCCACACTGTCGCCCGGTTTGACTTTGCCGTTGAGCACGCCGCACTCGAATCCGGTCGGCAGAATATCGCTGAGCATGACCAGCGCTTCGTCATCGATGCCGACAGGCGCATGGTAAAGACTGGTGTCGGCATGTGGCGTGCGGACATATTCGGCTTGTGTGCCGTCGATCCGATTGCCGAGAATCCAGCCTCCGGCGGCGCAATGCGAATACATGCCACGGCGGCAAGCCTCGCACTTCCCGCATGAGGAGATGCAGGAAATCAGCACCCGATCGCCCGGCTTGAACGCGCTCACCGCTGCGCCTGTCTTGACGACCTCGCCCACGCCTTCATGCCCCAGGATTCTCCCGGGCTCCACCGTCGGCACGTCCCCCTTGAGAATATGCAGATCGGTACCGCATATCGTCGTCTTGGAAACGCGGACGATGGCATCGGTCGGCGCGATCAACTCGGGTATGGGTCTGTCCTCCAGCGCGATTTGCCGTGGACCGTGAAATACCAGCGCTTTCATATGCAATCTCCATTTCGCATGGCGTCAGTGCGACATCAGCACCGGCACCGTCATGGTTTCGAGTAGCGTGCGCGTCACCCCCCCGAGCACCCATTCCTGCATTCGCGAATGGCCGTAGCCGCCCATCACAATCAGGTCGATGTTCATGTCGGCTGCGCGCGAGAGCAAATCCTCGCCCACAGCGATGTCGTTGGCGCCGCGCTCGGGCGTCACTCGCACATTGACGCCATGACGGGCAAAGAACATCGCGATATCGAGCCCCGGGATCGGCCCAAGGGCGTCCGGTTTGCCACCTCGACTGACGTGCATCACATGGACGGTCTTCGCCGCCTGCAAGAAGGGCATGGCGTCGGCGGCGGCGCGCGCCGATTCGCGCCCGCCGTCCCAGGCGAGCAGAATGTTATTGAACGCACGCGGTACCTTGCCCGCATACGGCAGGATCAGGACTGGCCGGCCAGCGGCGAGCACGACCGACTCGACGAACCCCATGGCCGGTATCGTTTCGGGGTTGCTTTGGTCTTCCTGGCCGACGATCACCAGATCCGCATAGCGCGCATGGGTTTGCATCTCGCGAATCGTGTCGAACCGGGGTGCCAGCCATTCGGGGCTGACCGCCTGACGGCGACAGATCTCCATGAACATCTGCTCCGCCTGCTCAAGTCGCCTGGCGTCGCTCTCCGGCGATGACGGTGGCGGTACCCCCATGCCCCCAATATCGGTGACGTCGGAAAACAGTGGCATGTGGAACGGCAGGTAGATGCCCGTGAGGTGGGCCGGTAGCCGACAGGCAAAGTCCACGGCAAGCTCGACGCGTGCGCGGGATTGCTGACTGTTATCGACGTGTACAAGCAGCGTCCGGTAGGTCATGGTGACTCTCCAATGGGGGCGATCACCTTGTACTCTAGTTCGACGCCGCCCCCCCTCCGTTGACGCGGATCAAGGCCTGACTTGACGCCGCCGCCGATTTTTCGTCCGCGATCCGGGGTTTTGCGCTCGTCATGCGCGATGCCTTACGGATTGATTAGGATGGGAAAATTGCGCCAGCAGTGCTACAAAGACGAAATCCTCGGCATGAGAACCGACAGGGGCAACGTACATGGCCAAGTTGACGTTTCGTGGGGCAATACGATCGCTTTCGCAGCAGATCGATGGCATCACCCTCGCCCTGCTGTGTTCGATCTGCCTCGCGCTTGCGGCATGGAACTGGGTCGCCGTACGCACCACGATGCAGGCCAACGTCGACGCGCGATTCGACTTGCGCACAACAGCCGCGACGGACAAGCTCGCGATCGCCCTCTCCGCTTATCGCGACACCTTGCATAGCGCGCTCGACCGGCTGGCGATGGCGCCTCGCCCCGACGAAAATGCCTGGGGAGCGTATGCGCAAAACATGCGGGTGGCGGAGCGACTGCCGGGTCTGGTGAGCTTCGCCCGGTGTCAGCGCACGGGCGACACCATCGAGCGCGTCGTCGCCTACGCCATCGGCGATGACACGGTGTTCGGCCCGAGCGGTTCGATGGCACTGCCAAGTGGTACAAAAACAACGGGAAACCTTTTCACGCGGACATCGCCGTCGACGGGACGCGCGTATTGGATTTTCCTGTCCGACACCAGCCGCCCGTCGGTATGCGCCTACGCCGTGGCGGATATCGACGCGCTCGTACACGTTGCCATCGGGCCGCTTCTCCATGACATTGCGTTGACCGTCAGTACCCGGGACGGCGCGAACCCACCCACCCCCATCTTCGACAGCCTCTATCCTCGGGCGCCCGGCGAGCCCCGCCCCCCCGCTGACTACCAAACGCAGGCGAGTCTGCCGTACGGGGAAAAACCCGCACTGTTTCTCACCTTCACCGCGTCCAATGAATTTGCCTCGCTGCGCGGGGCCGGCGTGGCCAATTGGGCCCTCGGTCTGGGGCTGTTCATGACGGCGGTGACGACGTTCGCCTGGGCCCTCGCCTTGCTGGCGCGACGTCGCGCGCAACGGCTCAGCGAACGCGACGCGGGGGACAAGCGACGCTCCGAAAGCCGTCTTTTCAGTGTGATCCAATCCGTGCGCGAGGCCATCATCACCATCGACGATCAGCAACGGATTCAGATCTTCAATCCGACGGCGGAAAGCGTGTTCCGATGCAGCGCCATGGAAGCGATCGGCGAGCCGCTCGCGCGGTTCATCCCGGCGCGGTTTCGGGAGGCGCATTATCAGCATATCGAGCGTTTTGGCATGACCGGCGTGTCGGAGCGCCTGATGGGGCGAGGCCGGCCGCTCTGGGGATTGCGCTCGGACGGCGAGGAGTTTCCGATGGAGGCGTCGATTTCGCAAAGCGCCGACGCGGCCGGCAAGTTCTATACGGTGGTGTTGCGTGACGTGACCGAACAACGGCAAATTGCGAACGCGCTGCAAACGTCTCGCACTGAACTCGAAAAGCTCAATGCCCGTCTCGAAGCGGTTCGGGAGGAAGAGAAGCTACGGGTCGCCCGGGAGTTGCACGACGACCTGGGCCAACGGCTCACTGCCTTGAAAATGGACACGGCGCTGCTCAAGCGCGCCCTGGGCGATCAGGCCCCCGTCAGCGGCGATGTCAAAAGAATCGAGCAATCCATCGACGGTATGGTCGCCGCAGTGCGCCAAATGGCCGCCGACCTGCGCCCCCCGATGCTCGATGATTTGGGGCTCGGTCCCGCGATCGAGTGGTACACCCGGGACTTTGCACGCCGGTATGGCGTGGCCGTCGATTTTACGGAGGCCCACAGTCTGCCCCCGATTCCCGCCCCGGTCGCGACGGCGCTGTTCCGGATTGTTCAGGAGTCCCTCAACAACGTCGCGAAACACGCCAGGGCGACGTCGGTCACGATCGAATTGTCGTGCGACCGGGAATGCCGGCTTCGAATTTCCGACAACGGTCGCGGTCTGCCGCCAACGCGCCCGAAATCCGATTCGCTCGGCTTCATCAGCATGCGCGAGCGGGCGCGCTTGCTGGGCGGCACGCTGGAAGTCCGCAGCCCATCCGAGGGCGGAACGGTTGTCACCACCGTGATTCCGCTGGAGACGTCGGCACCGGCGCACTCGCGCGACGCCTGAATCCGGCTATGGCGCGCGAATCTGGAGTACCGCGGCACCTGAAAAGGCGCCGCTACGAAGATCGCTCAAGGCGACGTTCGCCTGTTCGAGCGGGTAGATTTTCGTCGTGACGTGCAACGGGATTCGTTCGGCGAGCGCCAGAAACGCCAGCCCGTCGTCCCGCGTCAGATTGGCGACCGATCTGACCTGCCGCTCACCCCAAATCAGCCGGTAGGGGAACGCGGGGATATCACTCATGTGGATGCCAGCGCACACGACGGTGCCGCCCCGATCCACAGCCGCAAGGGCTTGCGGGACAAGATCGCCGACCGGAGCAAAGAGGATCGCCGCATCCAGACATCGTGGTGCCGGCGCGTCGCTCGCGCCCGCCCAGCAAGCCCCGTTGGCCAACGCAAAAGCCATCGCCGCTTCGTCGCCGGGGCGTGTGAAGGCATAGACTTCCCGCGATTGGGCTTGGGCGATCTGGGCAATCAGATGGGCGGCGGCACCGAAGCCGTACAGGCCGATCCGTCGTGCATCGCCCGCCATGCTCAGCGACCGGTAGCCGATCAACCCGGCACACAACAGCGGCGCGGCGGTGGCGTCGTCATAGCGCGCTGGCAGCTTGAAGGTGAAGCGGGCTTCGGCCACCGCGTATTCCGCATAACCGCCGTTAAGCGTATATCCAGTGAAACGTGCGGCCTCGCATAGGTTTTCCCGATGACTCTGGCAAAACCGGCATTGGCCGCATGTCGCGCCTAGCCAAGGCACGCCGACCCGATCCCCGATCTCCAGTCCGCGAACCTCTGCTCCCAGCGCCGCCACCGTCCCGACAATCTCGTGCCCAGGGATGATCGCGTCGGGCACGTCCGGCAGGTCACCGTCCACGACGTGGAGGTCGGTGCGACACACGCCGCACACGCTCACGCGCACCAAGACCTGCGTGGGCCCTGCGACAGGAATCGGGATATCCACGAGCGCGAGCGTGCCGTCCCGCTTCGACAACTGCATTGCTCGCATACGTGCGTGCCAAGGAAACGGGGGGGGGAAGACGCGGCTAATGCGACAGGGCTGCCATCTCGCCCAGGCGCTTGGTATCGAGCAGCGTGATTTCGCGTTGCCTGACGCGCAGCGCATTCTGCGCCTGCATGCGCGAGAGCATTCGACTGACCGTTTCCAACTGCAGGCCGAGGTAGCTGCCGATCTCTTCGCGCGTCATGCGCAGCAGGAACGAACTGGGAGAGTACCCGCGTGCGGCGAGCCGCGCCGAGACGTCCAGCAGGAAGCTGGCCAATCTGGCTTCGCCGCGCGCGGTGCCCAGGCGCAATAACTGGTTCTGCTCTCGCACAATGCCTGCCGCGATCAACCGATGCATCTGCCGCATGATCATGGGCACTTGTCCCGCAACGGCTTCCAGATCCGCGAATTTAATCGCGCAGACCTGGCTATCCTCCAGCGCTACCGCTTCCGACACCTGCCGGCCACTGGCGATGGCGCCCAGCCCAAGCAGCTCCCCGCCCATCATGTACCCCGTGACTTGTTCCCGGCCGTCCGGATGCATGATGACCGTTTTGAACGAGCCCGCACGCACGGCGTACAGATGTTCGAGAGGGTCACCCGGTCGAAACAGCACTTCACCGCGGCGAACGGTACGACGCACCCGGGTCACGCCGTCCAGGCCGCGAGCAGATGCATCGGAAAGGCCTTCCGGCAGGCAGAGCTGACGCAGGAGGCAGGTGCTGCACCGGGGCACACCGTCATCGATATCGTTGAATGCCCGATGCACGCGAATGCTCTGTGCGTAAGCCTCGGGGGCGGGATCGAGCGGGCGGAAGGAAGCATACATGGCGGACTCCGGCGGACTGGCCTGTGCAATCGACGCCTTCAGTATCGGAGACGGACACCGGAAAGAAAATAAGCGCGCGACGCGATCTTTTGTCAGCCGTGATGGCGCTCTGTAGGCCGTGGCTGACAGACCGCGCTGTAAAACCGCCCGGTCAGAGGCTGTCCCGTAACAAATTGTGCTTGATCGCGTAATGGACCAGATCGGTCTGGCTCCTGAGGTCGAGCTTCTGCAACACGCGAGCCTTGTAGGTGCTCACGGTCTTGGCGCTCACGCACAGGGTATCGCCAATATCGCTCACGCTCAGACCCCGTGCCAGCATCAGGAACACATCGAATTCCCGGTCGGACAGGCGCCGATAGCCCGGCGTATCGCCAGCGGCGCTTGCCAGATCCTGTGCGATCCGCTCGGCCATCGCCAGGCTCAGATACACGCCACCGGCAACGACTTTCCTGACGGCGAGCACCAGCTCGGACGGCGCGCTTTCCTTCGTCATATAACCGGCGGCGCCCGCTTTAAGCGCGCGTACGGCGTACTGTTCTTCGCCGTGCATGGTAAGCACGAGAATCGCCAGCCGAGGAAACGAAGCCTTGATCTGCACGATCAAGTCGATGCCGCTACGTCCGGGCATCGAGAGATCCAGCAGCAGCACATCGCAGGGGGTCTGCTCGAGGAGCGCCATCGCTTGTGCGCCATTCGCGGCCTCACCCACAATCTCCAGATTCTCGCTGCCGGCCAGGATGCGCTGCAACCCGGCCCTGACCAACGTGTGATCGTCCGCTACGATAATGCGAGTCATGCCCCGTCCCCTGTGTCGCGTACTGGATTCGGAGGTATCGCCTTCGCGATACGCGCGGGTGTATGAGATAGCATATCCATCCGACCAATTCTACACGCGTGGGCCGTTCGCGATCATTTCGCGTCATGCCGAGCGTCTGCGACCGCGCCGACCGCCACCGACGAACACTCACGCCGCCGCACTGCCCGCGTCGGCCGCAGCCGGGGGAATGAGGATGACGGGACGCTGCGCCTGTCTCGCGCAGTTCTCCGCCACACTCCCCAACGCCAAACGTTGAACCCCGCGTCGGCCGTGCGTGCCGATGACGATCACATCGGCCTGGTCTTCATCGGCCGCCACGTTGATCTGGTGCGCGACATCGCCCCCGAGCGGCAGGAGTTCCCGTATCTCGACGTCACCGTCAACGCCCTCCCCCTTGAGCCGTTGGGTGGCCGTATCGCGAATCGCTTTGCCCTGTAGCCGCATCGCTTCGATAAAGGGAAACGGATCGGCATCGGCCACGTAGGCCACCGGGATGTCCACGACAAACACGACGTGCAGGTGCGCGCCACGCGCCTTGGCGAGCGCCAGCGCATAGTCAAACGCCTTATCGGCCGTGGGGCTGCCGTCGATGGCGACCAGGATACGTTTCAACATGATTTCACCCCTGATCGGTGGCGGTTGCCGCCGTGGACGGGCCTTGCGGCGATGGGGCGGGCCCGGTCACCAACATGACAGGCCGATGCGTTTGGCGAAGCACTTGCTCGGCAACGCTGCCCATCAAGAGCCGCCGCACGCCCTTGCGCCCGTGCGTGCCGAGCACCAGGAGATCGGCGTGCCACCGCTCGGCTTCCCGAATGATGGCGTCGGCAACCGTGCCGCCCCAGGCGCGCAGATCGATGGAGCGCGTGTCGGCCTGGATCCCTTCTTCACGCAGTGTCTTGTAGGTATCGCTCAACGTCTGCTGGTTCTCTGAAATCAAGGCGTCGCGGACCGCTTCCAGATCGATATGAGAGGCGAACGCCGCCTGATAGTGGGCGAAAGGATCGTCGATCACACTGACCGCCCGAACGACGTCGTCGGGCATCGCGAATCGGATGGCTTCATGCAGGGCGCGCCAAGACGTCTCGCTACCGTCCGTGGCAAGCAGGATTCGATGAGGCATTGCGTCGTCCTCACTAAGGTCAATGGGTGAACTCGACGACAGGTCGGGGCACAGCGAGCGCGAAAAACGCGGTAGCAGCGAAGTTCGCGCGCGGGCCGAGTCAACCGTCTGCCATCGTGACGATTACACGGTAGCGGCAGTTAAGCGAGCGATGGGCGAACGCGAACATGGTCCTTGATACACATCAACGTCCACGGCCACGTCGCGGGCTGATCCGGCACCGGCGGACTATCCTGCCAATACCGGGCGCCATGTGGCTTCCCGGACATCGTGCGAGGTGTTTTCATGCAGTTGCGCTTCCTGGGGGCCGCCGGCACCGTGACCGGTTCCAAGACCCTGCTTTCGGCCGCCGGCAGGCAAATTCTGATCGACTGCGGCGCCTTTCAGGGTGTGAAGAATTTGCGCGCTCGCAACTGGGCGGCGCCCGCGTTCGACGTCCAGCGCCTCGACGCCGTGGTGCTCACGCACGCCCATATCGACCATAGCGGTTACCTGCCGGTGCTCGCGCGTTATGGCTACAAAGGTCCGGTCTACTGCACATCCGCAACGCGCGATTTATGCGAGATTCTGCTGCTCGACAGTGCGCGACTCGAGGAAGAACAGGCGGCGTTCGTGAACCGTCACGGAAAATCCAAGCATCAGCCTGCCCTCCCGCTGTTTACCGCTGAAGACGCACACCGCGCGATCGCGCTGCTCAAGCCGCTGCCATTCGATACGCCGTTTCAAGTGTCCCCCGAGATCACGCTGCACTTCTGGCATGCCGGCCATATTCTGGGCGCGGCGATGGCGCAGTTCAATGTCGGTGGCCGGAAGCTGCTGTTTTCGGGCGATCTGGGACGGCAGGACGATCCGATCATGCTGCCCCCGGCAGTTCCCGAGTCACCGGATTTCCTGGTGCTGGAGTCGACGTATGGGGATCGGCTGCACGACCGGACCGATCCCGGTGCGCAACTGGCGGAAATCCTGAACCGAACGTTCGCCCGGGGTGGCACCGTGATCGTGCCGGCGTTTGCCGTCGGTCGTGTGCAGAGCCTGCTTTACTGGATTGCGAAGCAGAAGGCGTCCGGTGGCATTCCGGACGTGCCGGTCTATCTCGATAGCCCCATGGCGATCAATGTCACGAACACTTACGCGGCGCACCGGACCGATCACCGGCTGAACCCGGTCGAATGCGCGGAGATGTGTGGCGCGGCGACGTTCGTCTCCGGTGTGGAGCAGTCGAAATGGCTCGATACCCGCGCCGTCCCCTTGGTCATCATTGCGGGGAGCGGCATGGCCACTGGCGGGCGTGTGCTGCACCACCTCAAGGCGATGGCAGGCGACTGGCGCAACACCGTGCTCTTTACCGGCTTCCAGGCGCCCGGCACCCGCGGCGCGACGCTGGTCAGCGGCGGCAGCGAGGTCAAGATCTTCGGTGATTACGTTCATGTGGGTGCCGAAGTCGTGCAGCTCGACACGCTGTCCGCTCATGCCGACTTCAACGAGACGCTCGCCTGGCTTTCGAAATTCGACAAACCGGTCCGGCACATCTTTCTCAATCATGGCGAGCCAGCCGCGTCAGACAGCCTGCGCCGGCGGATTGCGGAGCGCCTTGGCTGGCCTTGCCATGTCGTGGAACCGATGGAACAGGCTTACCTGGAGGGAGACGAAGCCATTCCTGGCCACACCCCCACCGCGACCGGCGAGTCCGACGAACGCCACCGCCGCCCGCGCGCATCCGAGGAGTTGGGTCATGAAGATTGAGTTTCCGCACGTCGCGCCGGCCTATAACGGCGACGACCTGACGATCGAGTTCGCGGCCGATCTTAACCACAAGCGTGTGCTGTGTGCCATCTCCGCCGAGGCGCTGGAGGATCACTTTGGCGCGAAATCGTGCAACGTCGACGATCTGATGGCCGCATTCCGAGCGAACCGACCGGCCATCGAGAAGATGACCGAGCGCTATCTCGGGCTCTGCCTCGGCGCGCCGGTCTTGTTGCGCAGCGGCCATTTTCGCTGGGGCATGGAGTGCCCGCCATCTCGGGATGGCTAGCGTGCCCGAGTCATGCTCGCACGCGCGAGGACTTCGCGCACCTATGCCACCCTGCGTCAGGGAACGAGTACGATCTTGGACCCAATCTTCCGGCGCGCCATCTCGAATCCCTCGATCGCTTGCGCGAGCGGTAGCCGGTGCGTGACCATCGGCACCAGCGAGGCATGATTCGCGATAAGGAAGTCGCGCACCTCTTGCCAGGTCGCGCGTGACGCACGGTAGGTCCCACGAATCTGATGGCGCATCCGGACCAGCTTCGCGCCGTCGAAGCTGATCGGCTTGCCGTGAATCCCGCACACCACAAATACGCCCGACGGACGTAGCACGTCGAGACCCGCCTGCACCGCTGCGCCAACGCCCGTCGCTTCGATCACGACGTCGTATTCGCTGCCGCCCAACGTCGCGCGCATGGCGCCTTCTTGCGCCCCCTCGAGATCCAGTGTCGCGTCGATGCCGAGCGCGCGGGCCGTTGCGAGGCGTTCGGCGTCGTTATGTCCGACGATCGCCACCTGCGCGCCACGGGCCTTCGCCAGCACCGCGATCGCCTGACCGATCGTCCCGGGGCCCATCACCAGCACGCGGTCGCCTGCACGCACTTCCGCCGTCTTGATCGCCGACAGCCCAATGGACAGGGGCTCCGCGAGCGATGCGACACCCGCATCGATCTCCGCCGGAAACGTCAGGCAATTCGCGGCCGGCACCCGTACGCGCGGCGCAAAGGCACCGTCGCGCAACATGCCAATGCCACGGCGGTCGCGGCAATCATCGAGGCGACCGGCGACGCAGTGCTCGCAGACGCCGCATTCGACCGAGGGGATGACGAAGACGGCATCGTCGACGCGCAGCGTGTGGACGTCGGCACCGAGCGTTGCGATGCGGCCGGCGAATTCGTGGCCTAACGTCACCGGGAGCGCGCCTCGCAGGAAATCGTAGCCACCCGACCAGTCGTAGATGTGAACGTCGCTGCCGCAGATTCCAGCGGCAGTCACGTCGACAATGACCTCTTGCGCGCTTGGCTGTTCGGGTTCGGGAACATCGCGCCACTCGAGACCGAAGGCGGCGCTCGCTTTTTGCAGGGCTTTCATTGAGGAACTCCGGAAAACATCGTTCGTTGTCACTGCCGACGGCGCGTCAGCGGGCACGGCGTAGCGAGTCGTCGACATCTGCGTGACCAATCGCAAAAATCAGCGAATACACGTCGACGCTGGGGGGCTGCGAGACCGACAGCGCGTCGTTCACCAAGGCACGAATCGCCGAGCTCAAGGTGCCGGCGGCCTGCAGGTCTTCCGTCTCGACAAGCAGGACGTGCGTAGGCGTCTCGGACGCGGTCCAGCGAGCGAACGCATTCGGCTGCGCGGCGAAGACCGCCCCCAGGTGGGCGGCGACCGCGCCGTCGAGCGCGGCGCAGGCGGTAATCAACTCGGCTACGGC
>NZ_MKVU01000013.1:235652-464291 GCF_001899225.1 Pandoraea sp. 64-18
GGTGAAGTATTCCCGTTGCCCCGACGCCGCGTGCCGGTAGCGTCGCCCTTCGATGAAGCCGTCGATGCCGACGCGTTCCGGCACATGCTCACGCATGTGCCAGCGGTTGTATTCCTGCGCATGCTGGGGCGCAACGTCATTCCAGAGCGCCAGAAACGCCGGGCCGGGAAATACCATGAGTCGTTTGTCCAGTTGTCGATAAAGGGGCCGCGCGTTCAGCGCGTCACGGGCGTCAGCACCGGTACCGGCTCGCGCCGGAGCGGTGGCATCGCAAACATGCAGCAGGCGGCAAGCAAGGCGGGAATGCCGACGATCAGGAACAGCACGGGATACGCCATGCCTGAACCGAGCAATATGCCGCCGATGCTGGAGCCCAGCATCGAGCCGAAGCGACCAATGCCCGTCGCCCAGGCCACGCCCGTGGCACGGTTCGCCGTCGGGTAATACGTCGCCGCAAGGCCGTTGAGGCCAACCTGCGTGCCGCTGATGCAAACACCCGCCAGGTATACGAGCGGCGCGAGCATGGCAACTTTGCCGAATGTCTGGCCAACACAAATCACGGTGACGAAGGCCACGGCATAGGCCACGCCCAGTACGCGTGTCGGCTTGGCACTGTCCATGACGCGTCCCAGCAGCAAACCGCCGGTCGTACCGCCGATGGACCACAGCGCGGTGATGAGTGCCGCGTTGCGCATGGAGCCACCGGCGTTGGTGATGATGGTCGGCAGCCAGCTTGCCATCAAGTACAGCACGGACAGTCCCATGAAGAAGGTCGCCCACAACAGCAACGTGCCGCGCGCATAAGGCGCCACCAGCAACTCGCGCACCGGCGAGCGGCTCGGCTTCGTCTCAAGGGCAACGAAGGTCGTCTGCAACGTCACGTCATCGGGCGCGATTCGGCGTCCAAGCGCGCGGAGGCGCTCCTGCTCATGCGGGCGGCGCAGTGCGAGAAAACGCATCGACTCGGGCAGCAGCGCCCACAAGACCGGCAACAACAACAGCGGCAACACGCCACCCACGAGCACCATGGCGTGCCAGCCGTGCCGATCGATGATCTGCGCGGCCACCACGCCGCCGACGGCGGACCCCATCGAGTTGCCGCACATCATCAAGGTGATGATGGACAGCTTGCGCTTGCCCGACGCGTACTCGGCCGTGAGCGTGACGGCGGCAGGCGAAGCCCCCCCGATGCCCGCGCCGGCGACGAAGCGCAGGATCGACAGTTCGGTAACGTTCGTTGCGAACAGTGTCGCCAACGTCGCCAGGCCGAAGGTGGCGACCGACGCGAGCAACACGAGCCGGCGACCGCGCCGGTCGGCCAGCGGTCCGAACACCAGTGAGCCGGCCATCATGCCGAGCAGCGCCGACAGAAAGATCGGTGAGAGTTGCGCCACCGACAGGCCCCATTCGCGCCGCACCGAAGGCGCGATGTATGCCGCCAGTCCGATGTCGATGCCGTCAATGGCGACAATCAGAAAGCACAGGGCGACGACGCGCCACTGCAGCCGCGACATTCGGCGTCCATCGAGGAACGACTGAAGATCGAGCGGCGAATGGGCGTTCGGAAGATGAGTAGTCTTTGACATGCGAGTTCAGGCCCCTTCGATATCGTCAGAACAGCTTGCGCAATCCGACGCGCACGGCCAATTGGTTGGGGGTTGTCGACGCGTTCAACCCGAAGATGTCGGCCACGGCGGCCTTGCCCGTTGAATCGTGCCCGCTTGCGTGCTGCCAGACGAGAATTCCGTAAACGTAGGTGGTCTTGGAGAAATTGTAGGCGGCCCCGCCTTCGACGGACTGATAATGCCCACCCGGCGCGAAGCTGTACTGGTAACCGACGCCAGCCATTGTGTTCGCCGAGAGGTTGTAGCCGTAGTTGATCTGATAGTTGTTGAAGACAGCGTTGGGCGGTGCCGATGGGTTGGCCGCAGTGCGCACGATGTCGAGAAAGCGCACGTTCTCGTACATGGCCGAGACCTGCGAACGACCCCACGTGTATTTCGCCCCACCGCCGACGACCTGCTGGCTCGTGGCCGTGACGTAGTTCTGGAAGATCGGGTTGGTGACCGGGTTGCTATAGGCGGCACCGGGCTGTGCCGCACTCGTCGCGCCGAAGATCGACGTGCCGGGGGTGCGCATGTTCATGTACGCACCGCTGATCAACAGGCCACCGCTCGTGTACGAAGCGCCTGCGCCGTACGTCCGGTCCTTGGCAAAATCGCCCGCCGCATTCCCGAACGAGAACATCGTGCTGAATTTCAGACCGCCGTAGGTCTGACTCTCGTATTTGACGACGTTATTGATCTTGTTGTAGTTCCACGAGCCGTCGATGTCGCCCAACGTCGCGCCAAGTCCCCCGGCAAACATGAACGAGGTGGACAGCGGTACGAAGTAGTCGTTGGTCATCGAGTACTGATGACCGATGGTCAGCGTACCGAGTCGCGCGTCGGACAGACCGACGAACGCCTGACGTCCGAACAACGTGTTGGCCGGTTGCGCGGTGCCGTTCATGATGTTGAAGCCGGCTTCGAGCGTGAAGATGGCCGACAGGCCACCCCCGAGATTATCGACACCCCGCAAGCCAAACTTGTCACCGGCGCGCCCGCCACTCGCGGCCTGCCAGGCCGAGCTGCCGCCAGTGTTGTTCACGTAGGTCATGGCGGCGTCGACCGCGCCATAGAGTGTGACGTTGCTTTGCGCAAACGCGCTCAGCGAGCATGCCGCGAGCGGCAGACAAGCGATCCAGTGCTTCAAGGTTGTCTCCTATATCTCTTATTTTCTGTCGGATGTCGCCGGGCATCGGGCATGCCGTACACCGGTCGGCCAGATCATGGCCGAACGGGGCGCGCAGACATAGCAGCGGAGTGGAAGTTCAGAACACGCGATTTGGAAATAATCGCGCTGCGCCCTCAGGGCGAGGCAAGCGATACGGCGGCGGGGCTCACAGGTCGGTCCCTTGCGCCTTCAGCCTCGCCAGTCCTTCGACGAGAAAATCCAGCAGCGCATGGAACAGTTTGGGATTGTGATGGTTCGCTGGACGCAACACCTTGATCCAGTAGTCGGGTAGTCCGAACCCCGGAAGAATCTGCACCAGCCGACCCGCCAGAACGCTGTCGCGCGCCCGATAGCGCGGCAGGATCGCCACGCCCATGCCGTCGACGCAGGCGTTGTGCATGGCGTCGATGTCGTTGGTCGCGAAGCCACCGTCGACAGTGACCTGGATGTCGCCGGCACGCGCATCGGTAAACGTCCACGTGCGCACGGTGTTCTGGTACGAGTAGAGCAGGCAGCGATGGCCGGGCAAGTCGGACGGATGCTCGGGGGTGCCTTGGTGCGCCAGATAATCGGGCGACGCGTAGACGTGGCGCTTGAACGGACACAAGGGGAATGCTTCGACGCCCTCGTAGGTCACGGGCAGGCCCGTGATCACGAAATCGAAGTTCTCGAGCACGGGGTCGACGGCGCGGTTGGCCAGTTGCAGCTCGATGCTGGCTTTGGGATGAGACAGGAAGAACGCGTTGAGCAGCCTGCCGAGGAAGTGGTTAGTGAACGATGCAGGTGCCTTGACGCGCAAACGCCCGCCAAGCGAGCGTTCATCGACCACGGCGCGTTCGGACAGTCGCTCGTAGGCGGCCAGGAATTCGCGCGCTGCGCCCAGCATGTCGCGTCCCGAGGCCGTCAGGGTGAGGCTGCGGGTGGTGCGCTGGAAAAGCAGCACCTTGAGCTCTTTTTCCAGCGCACTGACCCGCTTGGTCACCACCGGCGCCGACACGTCGAGCCTGCGCGCGGCCGCGGTGAAGCTGCCCATGTCGGCCACCGCGAGGAACGCTCGCACGTTCTCTACACTATCCATCGCTCCATACCTCTCATCTTCTTATGGAGGTGAATTGTATAGATAGCCGCTCCCGTCGCCCACGAACGCCACCCCTGCCCGCCTACATCACCCTCGCGCGTCGCACTTCAGAGATATAAATCAGGATCAGCGAGACCCAAACGACGCCATAAAGGAGCATGAAACAACTTGAGCGAATCTTGACGATGTCGAGCAGCGCGCCGAACAGGATCGGCAGCAGGAACCCGCCCAGGCCACCCGCCAACCCCACGATACCGGTCACGACGCCCATGTTCTCGGGAAACTCGTCCGCCACGTACTTGAACGTCGAGGCCATCCCGAAAGCGAACACGGCACCCAGCACGAACGCGAGCATCACGAATCCCACCACGGATACGCTGATGTGGAACGTTTGCGGTCCCTGGATCGTGTAGATCACGAAATCGGTCTTCGGATACGACAGGAGGAACAGGCAGATCCAAGCCACCCACAGGCACCACCACGTGACCGCGTGCGCGCCGAACTTGTCGGCGAGCACGCCACCGACCGCGCGCAGCACCGAGCCGGGCAGCGAAAAACCGGCCGCCACCGCCGCGGCCATCACCACTGTCATGCCGTATTCGGCCTTGAGATACTGGGGAATCCATAGCGACAACGCCGTGAACCCGCCGAAGGTGATCGAGTAGTACTGACACAACCGCCATACGCGTGCATTGCTCAGAACCTTGAACGACGCCAGGATCGAACCGCCCTTCTTCCCCGCGCCCGGGTCTGGCGCGGACGCCAGCCAGAAGATCACTGCCGTGACGAGCAGCACGACCGCATAGATGCGTGGGACCGCACGCCAGCCGTACGCCGCCTCCAAGCTCGGCGTGATGAACAGGTTGACGGCCGCCCCGGCCGTGCCTGCCCCGAAAAAGCCCATCGCGAATCCGCGCCTGTCCGGCGGGAAGAAGCGCGCGACATAGGGTGTACCGACGGCGAACGACGCGCCCACGCACCCAAGAAATAGCCCGATAACGAGGAATTGCCACAACTGCGTCGCGTAGCTGACGACATACACGGGAATCGCGCACGTCACCAGCAACACGGTCATCACGAGGCGCCCGCCAAAGCGGTCCGTCCAGATCCCGAGCGGCAGGCGCATCACTGCGCCAGTCAGCACCGGCGTCGCCGTGAGCAGACCGAATTCTGTGCTGTTCAGGCCAAGGTCCTCGCGCAACTGGATGCCCAGCACGCCGAACATCATCCAGACCACGAAACAGACGAGAAATGCGAACGTACTCGCGAACAACACCGAGTACGCCTTGGCGCCCGGCGCGGGCAGATTGCCGGCAACCGATGGCGATGCGGCAACGCGTGCGATATCCATCCCTTCTCCTTTATTGGACCAGCGGCCCGTCGGCGCTCGCAAACGTCACGCCTTCCAGGTCGGCTTGCGCGGCCAGCAGTTGCACGTACTGACGCGTGGCGCGCAGGCGCACCTGCGCCGTTAGCATCGTGGCGATGTCGTCCTGGACGGCCTCGAACGGAATCAGCGCACCCGGCACCCGGTGATCGATTCGCACCAGATGAAAGCCGAAGCGGGTTTTGATCAGCCGCGGCAGAACGCCGATCTCGTCCGAACCGAAAATGCCTTGCGCGAACTCCGGCACGCAGCTCGTGCGCTCGAGCTGGCCAAGGCTCCCGCCCACCTGCGCGGACGGACAGTTCGACCGCTCCGCCGCCATCGTTTCGAACTGGTCGGGCGCTTGCAGGATCGCGTTGAGCGTCTCTTCCGCCTTGGCGCGCACCAGCGCGAGCGGTGCTCGACCGGTCACACCGAACAGAATATGGCTGGCGTGCACCAGTTCGCCGCTGGTGAAGCGATCGCGATGCTGCTCGTAATAACGACGCGATTCCTCGGCGGTGGCCACGGGCGTCGCGACTTCCTTCGCGAACACCGCATCGGCCATCGCGTCGGGCCGGTCGGCGTCGATGGGCAGCCCCAACTCGACGGCACGCTGGCGCACCAACTCGCGGATCGCGAGCGCGTAGCGGGCCATCGTCTCGGCATCGGCCGTCGGATCGGCGCCGGCGATCGGCGCGTCGGCAAGTTCTGCCGCCGCCTCGTCGATGGCGCTCGTGGGGATCTCGACACCGTTCACGCGCAGCGGCGCGCGGGCATCTGCCAACAAGGTTTGCATGTTGAGGGTCCTTGGCCGTAGGGACGTTATTCGACGCTTATCGACGTTCAGGTGCAACCATTAACGCCGCGCCTCAGCGCTTGCGCACCAATTGATACGGGCGGATCAAATAGACCACGGACGCCAGACCGCTCCAGATGTGCACCATGCGCGTGAACGGCGATACGAGGAAGATCGTGAAGCCGAGCGCGATATGCGCGCGATAGGTCAGCGGCACGCCTTCAAGCAAGGTCGCCACGCCCGGCTGGAATGTCACGATGCCTTTCACGTAATCGGTCAGTTGCTCGAACATCGCGCCGTCCATGTGCCGCATGGAGAGCAACACCGTGCCGAGTCCGAGCGCGAGCTGAATCCAGAGCATGAACACGATGACAATGTCCCACGTGCGGCTCGTGGCACGCACGCGCGGCGTGCCGATGCGACGGGCGATGAGGATCGTCAGGCCGATGATGGCCACCACGCCCGCGGCTCCGCCACCCACCATCGCGATCAACTGGTGCTGCGACGCGTTCAGGAACGGCGAAACGAGCCAGTGCGGCGCCAGGAATCCGGCGAAATGCCCGGCCACGACGACCAGCACGCCCCAGTGAAACATATTGCTGCCCAGGCGCAGCATGCCGTGCTTGAGCAATTGCGACGAATCGCTCTTCCACGAATACTGCTCGCGGTCGAAGCGGATCAGGCTGCCGATGAGCAGCACCGTCAGGCAAATGTACGGATAGATGCCAAACAGAAACTGATGAAAGAAAGCTTGCATGGTCACACTCCTTGCTTTCCGAACTCAGCGCCCGGGACGGCGCGCATGGAACTGAATCGGTTCACCGACGGTATTGCCCTGCCCGCTCGGATGGCCCGCGCCCATGAAGCGCACCGGGGCATCCTGATAGCTGGCGTCGATGGCATCGTAGTCCGCCGCACGCGGAATATGCGACGCATCGTCGACGTGTTCGGGCGGCGTCTGCGTCTCGCGCTGCGCCGCGGTTGCACCGCTCAGCCAGAGCAGCGCGCGCGTGAGTCCGGCATAGGGCGATCCGCGTTTGGCGAGCCCGGCATCGATGGCCTGCAGGAGATGCTCGATGTCCTTCAGACGCGCCAAGCCTTCCGACTCCGGCAGGACCCCGACGTATTCGAGAAACGCGGGCAGATAGTCGGGCAGTTCGCCGGGCGCCAGATAGATGCCGCTGCGCTCATAGGTCTGCATGAGGTCGACCATCGCCTGCCCGCGATCGCGCGACTCGCCGTAGACGTGTTCGAACAGGTAGAGCGACGTCACGCGGCCACGGTCGAACTGCGCCACGTAGTTCTCCTGCAACGTGAGCAAATCGCGCTCGCGCCAGTAGGCAAAGAACGCGTCGAGCTCACGCCGCGCGGCGCCGCCAATGCGCGGACTGCCCAGCAGCGTCTGCTCGATCTCGGGCAATGCGAGGGCCACTTCGTCGTCCGGGTAATGCAGCAGTGCGCCGAGCAGGCGGCACTGCAAGCCGAGGGGGGTATCGGAGGCGGACATCTCAAATCTCCTGAATCGGAATGGTCCGCTTGTTCTTCTTGACCGGGTTGAACAGGTTGCCTGTGTCGTTGCCCGACGAGCATCCGTTGCCAAACGAAAAACCGCATTCGCCATGCATGTCGAACGTGTTCTCGGCGTATTCGCGATGGGCAGTCGGAATCACGAACCGGTCTTCGTAGTTGGCAATCGCCAGATACCGGTACATCGACTCCACCTGAGCGACGGACAGACCCGCTTGGGCCAGCACGTCGTCGGCCTGCACGCCGTCGACGTGCCGTGCGCGCATGAACGCGCGCATGGCGAGCAGGCGCTCAAGGGCTAGCTTCACCGGGGCTTCGTCGCCGGCGGTCAGCAAATTCGCGAGATAGCGCAGCGGAATGCGCAGCGACGCCACGTCGGGCAGCGCGCCGTTCATGCCGAGATCGCCGCTGTTGGCCGCGGCGTTGATCGGCGAGAGCGGCGGCACGTACCAGACCATCGGCAGGGTGCGATATTCCGGGTGCAGCGGGAACGCGATGCGCCAGTCGACCGCCATCTTGTAGACCGGTGACGCCTTGGCGCCTTCGATCCACGCATCGGGCACGCCGTCGAGCCTGGCCTGCGCGATCGCCGCCGGATCGTTGGGGTCCAGGAAGACCGACAATTGCGACTCGTACAGGTCTTTCTCGTCGGCAACACCCGCCGCCTCGCTGATGCGGTCGGCGTCATAGAGCAGCACACCGAGATAGCGAATGCGGCCCACGCACGTCTCCGAGCAGACGGTCGGCTGCCCCGCTTCGATGCGCGGGTAGCAGAAGATGCACTTCTCGGCTTTGCCGCTGTGCCAGTTGTAGTAGATCTTCTTGTACGGGCAACCCGACACGCACATGCGCCAGCCGCGGCACTTGTCCTGGTCGACGAGCACGATGCCGTCCTCCTCGCGCTTGTAGATCGAGCCCGAGGGGCACGATGCGACACACGCCGGGTTCAGGCAGTGTTCGCACAGGCGCGGCAGGTACATCATGAAGGTGTTCTCGAACTGGCCGTAGATGTCCTTCTGCACCGCTTCGAAGTTGTAGTCCTGCGAGCGTTTGGCGAACTCGCCGCCGAGAATCTCTTCCCAGTTCGGTCCCCACTCGATCTTCTCCATGCGCTCGCCGGTGACCAGCGAGCGCGGCCGCGCCACCGGCATGGCTTTCGCATCCGAGGCGGTCTGCAGATGACCGTAGTCGAATGTGAACGGCTCGTAATAATCGTCGATCTCCGGCAGATGCGGATTGGCGAAAATGCTGGCGAGCAGCTTGAGCTTGCCACCCTGCAGCGGTTCGAGCTTGCCGTTGGCCTTGCGCGTCCAGCCGCCGCGCCAGCGTTTCTGGTTCTCCCAGTCTTTCGGATAGCCGATGCCCGGCTTGGTCTCGACGTTGTTGAACCAGGCGTATTCCATGCCTTCGCGGCTCGTCCAGACGTTCTTGCACGTAATCGAACAGGTATGGCAGCCGATGCACTTGTCCAGATTGAGCACCATGGCAATCTGCGCACGCACTTTCATTGGCGTTCTCCGGTCGGGGGCACGAGCACCTGGTCGGCGGTATCGTCGAGCCAGTCGATACGATTCATCTTGCGCACTACCAGGAATTCGTCGCGGTTCGAGCCGACAGTGCCGTAGTAGTTGAAGCCGTACGAAAGCTGGGCGTACCCGCCGATCATATGGGTCGGCTTGACGCTGATGCGCGTGACCGAATTGTGAATGCCGCCGCGCGTGCCGGTGATCTCCGAGCCCGGCGTATTCACGATCTTCTCCTGCGCGTGGTACATCATCACGGCCCCGCTTGGAATCCGCTGACTCACCACGGCACGGGCGCACAACGCCCCGTTCGCGTTGAAGCACTCGATCCAGTCGTTGTCCACGATGTCCAACTCGCGCGCGTCGGCCTCCGACATCCATACGATCGGTCCGCCGCGCGACATGGTCAGCATCAGCAAGTTGTCGGTGTAGGTGCTGTGGATGCCCCACTTCTGGTGCGGCGTGAGGAAGTTGAGCACCTTTTCGGGATTGCCGTTGCTGCGCTGGCCGAGCATGTGCGCATAGCTGCCCGTGTCGATGGGCGGCTTGTAGACGCACAGCGATTCGCCGAACGCCCGCATCCACGGATGGTCCTGGTAGAGCTGCTGGCGTCCGCTCAGCGTGCGCCAAGGCACGAGTTCATGGACATTGACGTAACCGGCGTTATACGACACGTGCTCCGATTCGATCCCGCTCCAGGTGGGCGACGAAATGATCTTGCGTGGCTGGGCCTGAATATCGCGGAAGCGGATCTTCTCGTCGGCGCGGGCTTCGGCGAGATGCTTGTGCGACAGGCCGGTAACTTTCGTGAGTGCCTGCCAAGCCCGCACGGCCACCTCGCCATTGGTCTCGGGCGCAAGCGTGAGAATGACCTCGGCGGCGTCGAGCGCCGACTCGATGCGCGGCCTGCCGTTCGAAACCCCGGCCTCCGAGACCTTGTAATTGAGCTGCCCGAGCAGGTCGATCTCCTCGTGCGTCTCCCACTGAATGCCCTTGCCGCCGTTGCCGAGCGAATCCATCAACGGGCCGAGCGACGTGAATTTACGGTAGGTGTTCGGATAGTCGCGCTTGACGACGACCACGCCTTGCGCGGTCTTGCCCGGCACCGGGTCACACTGCCCCGCGCCCCAGTCCTTCACCTCATACGGTTGCGCGAGTTCGCCGGGGGCATCGTGCGCGATGGGCGCGAGCACCACGTCCGTCTCGTTGCCGAGATGGCCGTCGCACAATTCGGAGAAGCGCTTCGCGATGCCCTTGAAGATCTCCCAGTCGCTGCGCGCCTGCCACGCCGGATCGACGGCGGCCGAGAGCGGGTGAATGAACGGATGCATGTCGGACGTGTTCAGATCGTCCTTCTCGTACCACGTGGCGGTGGGCAGCACGATGTCGGAATACATGCATGTGGTGGACATCCGGAAGTCCAGCGTCACGAGCAGGTCAAGCTTTCCCTTGGGCGCTTCGTCGCGCCATTTGACTTCTTCCGGACGGGCACCGTGGCTCTTGCCGATATCTTCGCCCTGCACGCCGTGCGTGGTGCCCAGCAGGTGCTTCAGGAAGTACTCATGCCCCTTGCCTGACGACCCGAGCAGATTCGAGCGCCACACGAACAGATTGCGCGGGAAGTTGTCGGGGTGATCCGGGTCGGTACACGCCATGCGCAGCGTGCCGTCCTTGAGGGCGTTCGCCACATACTGGCCCGCCTTCGACGGGTCGGGCAGCGAGCGGCCGACATCGAGCGGATTGGTCTGCAGTTGAGGCGCCGTCGGCAGCCAGCCCATGCGCTCGGCGCGCACGTTGTAGTCAATGGGGCGTCCGTGGAACGGCGTCTTATCAGCAAGCGGCGAGAGCAAGCCCGACGGATCGCTGTTGTCGTAACGCCACTGGTCCGTGTGCGCATAGAAGTACGACGTTGCGTTCATCTGGCGCGGCGGGCGGTGCCAGTCGAGCCCGAACGCAAGCGGCGTCCAGCCCGTTTGCGGGCGGAGCTTTTCCTGGCCGACATAGTGCGACCAGCCGCCGCCGGATTTCCCGATGCATCCGCACATCACCAGCATATTGATGATCGCGCGGTACGACATATCCATGTGGAACCAGTGATTGATACCGGCCCCGATGATGACCATCGACTTGCCCTGCGTCTTGTGCGCGTTCTCGGCGAACTGGCGGGCCACCGAAATCACGTCTTCCCGCTTGACGCCGGTGATCGCTTCCTGCCACGCCGGGGTGTAGGGCACATCGTCGTCGTAGGTGTGGGCGATGTGTTCGCCGCCGAGGCCCTGATCGAGCCCGTAGTTCGCGATGAACAGGTCGTAGACGGTTGCCACCAGCACTTCGCCTTCGGTGGTCTGGATGCGGCGCACACCGACATTGCGGCGCTGCACGGAGGCGTGCGACGTGCAGGTGAAATGCGCATGAGGCTGGTTGCCGAAATAGGGAAAGAGCACGGGCACGACCTCGTCGTGGCCCTTCACCAGCGTGAGGCACGGCTGGATGGGCTTGCCATCGGGGCCCTCTTCGCGCAGGTTCCACTTCCCCTGGTTGGCGTCGTCGCCCTGTGCCCAGCGATAACCGATCGAGCCGACCGGCGCGACGAAATCACCGCTCAGCTCATCGATCACGACCGTCTTCCAGTCGGCGTTGTGCGGTTGGCCCAGCGCGCCGTCGAAGTCGGCCGCGCGCAGTTGGCGCTCCGGCACGTAGCCGTCGCCCTGCTTGACCATCCGAACGAGACACGGCATGTCCGTGAAGCGTCGGCAGTAGTCGATGAAGTAATCGCTCTTGCCGGCCAGATGAAACTCGTTGAGGATCACGTGTCCCATGGCGAGCGCCAGCGCGGCATCGGTGCCCTGCTTCGGATGCAGCCACAGGTCACCGAACTTCGCCCCTTCCGCGTAGTCGGGGAAAATCGACACGATCTTGGTGCCCTTGTAGCGCACCTCGGTCATGAAGTGGGCGTCCGGCGTGCGCGTCTGCGGCACGTTCGAGCCCCACATCACAATGAACGTCGAGTTGTACCAGTCGGCCGACTCAGGCACGTCCGTCTGCTCGCCCCACGTTTGCGGCGAGGCCGGCGGCAGATCGCAGTACCAGTCGTAGAAGCTCAGGCAGACGCCGCCAATCAGCGACAGATAACGCGCGCCCGCGGCATACGACACCATCGACATCGCCGGAATCGGCGAAAAGCCGGTGACGCGATCCGGGCCATAGCGCTTGACCGTGTAGACATTGGCGGCGGCAACGATCTCATTGACCTCGTCCCACGAGGCACGCACAAAGCCACCGAGGCCGCGACGGGCCTGATAGGCACGGCGTGACGCCTCGTTTTCCACGATGGAGGCCCACGCCTCGACCGGCGCGAGCGACTTGCGCGCGTCGCGCCAGCGCGACACGAGTGCGCTGCGCACGAGCGGATACTTGAGACGATTGGCGCTGTAGAGATACCAGGAGTACGATGCGCCGCGCGAGCAGCCACGTGGCTCATGGTTCGGCATGTCAGGGCGTGTGCGGGGGTAATCGGTCTGCTGCGTTTCCCAAGTGACGATGCCGCCTTTGACATACACCTTCCAGGAGCAGGACCCGGTGCAATTGACCCCGTGCGTCGAGCGCACGATCTTGTCGAATTGCCAGCGTTGACGGTAAGCGTCTTCCCAGTGGCGGTCTTCATCGGTCGTGGCGCCGTGCCCCTCGGAGAACTGGGGACGTGAAGACGTGAAAAAACGAAGACGGTCAACGAAATGACTCATGGCGTTTCCCTGGCATGAGTCGGCGCAAGACTGCGCCGACAGGCGAGCGAAAGCGGGAACGCCACACGATTCCGAAGTGTTGGGGGGCGGTTCCCGCCGGCTTAAGGCAACGACTGCGCAGTCGGGTCTTCGAATACGAGGCGATTATTCTCCTTCGCCTGCGTCATGTAAAGCGCGTCGCATCGAAGGTTTGCGTTGGCTCAACACGTGTCGATATTTCTTGTAGTGCTATATAAGCCGTGCCCCGTTTCTGCTTGACGTTGCCCGCCCGGATGGCGGCGCAAAGCGCTATATCCTTGCTGATATAGTGCTTTGGACTAGGTCCGTCGGGCCAGCACCTCGTCGCGCGGGCCGGCGTCGACAACGCGTCCCCCGTCCATGACCACGAGGGTGTCGAATCGATCGAGCAGACTCGGCCGGTGCACCGACGCGACGATGCAGGCGTTCGGGAACGCTTCATACAGGCGATCCAATACCCGTGCCTCGGCTAGCGGGTCGAGCGCGCTGGTCGGTTCGTCGAGCAGCAATAGCGAACTCCCTCGCGCTGCCAGCGCGCCCCGCGCGAGCGCGAGCCGTTGTCGCTGACCGCCAGAAAGGTTGCCGCCGCGCTCGTTGAGCGTGCTGGCCAGGCCCTCAGGAAGATGCTGGAGGACGTCGTCGAATGCCCCCGCATGCACGGCGGCCTGCACGGACTGCGCGTCGGCCGGTTCCCCAAACGTCAGGTTCTCCTCCACGCTCGCCTCGAACACTTCGGCTTCCTGCGGAATCAGTGTGGCCAGCGTGCGCAGATCGGCCCACGGCGTTGACGCGCCGTCGCGCAGCAATTGGCCGTGCTGCGGGAGATAGAGTCCGGCGAGCGTGCGCAACAGTGTGCTCTTGCCGCCACCGCTGGGGCCAACGAGCGCCACGCGGGTGCCGCGCCGGAGCACGAGGTCAACGCTATGAAGTCCGCCACGCGTGTCGTCGGCGTAATGCCACGACACGCCGCGCAATGTCAGTGTGTCCCACGGCGCATCAGGCACGACAGCGGGGGCGATCGCGTCGGGCTCGCCCGGTGCCGCCCAGATCGGCGCGGCGCTGCCGAAATCCGTGTGCATGCGGGCGAAGCTCTGGAAGTTCGACGCCATCGCGCCGACCACCGTCGCCGCCTGCTGTGCGTATTGGTAGATCATGAATACCGTGCCGAGCAACACCGCCTGCCCCGGCTGGCGCGACTGCAACACGTAGACGATGACCAGGATCCAAGTCAGCCCCATGCCGAGAATATCGACGGCGAACCATTTGCCCTCGTTCACCACGACGGCGCGACGCAGCGGCGCCATCACCGTCTCCATGCGACGCCCCAGCACTTTGCGAGACGCTGCCTGCAGGCGCAGGCCGATCACCGTGCCCGCATTGCCGACGAAGTCGAGCAATGCGGCGGCGTAGCGCCGTTCGGCGTCGTTCTCTGCGCGCGCGAGCTGCATCAGAACACGGTCGAACCGCAGGATGATGAGCGCCACGACGACATAGCCCGTCACGGCAATCACACCGCTGGTGCGAGACAGCAATGCGAGCGCCACCAGCGGCCCGACGAAATTGAAGGCGCTTTGTAGATAGCCGAATTGATTCTGGGCGAAGTCGGACAGGGCGCGACTGGATTGCACGACGCGGTGCTGCAACTCGCCCGAGTGGCGGCCATCGCGCCATGCGAGCGGTGCGGTGGCGATCCGTGCATACAGTTGATCGGCCAGCCGGACACGCACGCGAACCCCGACGTTGCGCTCGAGTATCCGGCCCGGGCCGTGGAGCAGCCACGACACCAGATAGACACCGACCAGATAGACGATCCAGCGGCCCGCCGTCGTCATGTCGCCTTGTTGCAGCGCATTAATCGCCTGTGCCGCCAGCCACGGCATGGTCAGACGCAACAACTGTGCAGCCGACAACAGGCCGGCGGCGCCGAGCAAATGCAGCCGCACGCCGTGGGCGTGACGCCAGAGCGCGCGGTAGAGATCTCGCGCCGCACCGCCCAACCCGATGGCGGGCGCTTGTGCTGGAGCGTCGGGCACCGTCATGCGTGCATCGTTCCTTTGCCGTTAGGCTCAGCCCCCGGTCCGCATGCCCCTCGACGGGCGGACGGCGAACCGGGAAGTCGTCAGGCGCCGCAAAGGGTGCCAGAAGTGGCGCCAAAAGCGGCGTCGCGAGCGGTCAATATATTGGAAAATCGATCAAGCGTCGCGCTTACAGGCTGGAATGCGCGTGCCGATCATCCGGGTCGCGCGCGTGTGCGTGGGTTCTCGCCTGCCCGGCCAGCGCGGCCGACACCGTCACCGCAAGGGGCGCCGGCGTGGCATCGGGTTGTGTTCGGCGATCGCGCGGCGATGGGGCCACATAGTAGAAGCGCAGCTCAGCGTCGGGATAGTGGTACGGCACCATGGCGAGATTGACGGCACACGAGTCGCAGAACGGCAGACGCGAGCACAGCACGATCGAGCGAACGACGTTCTCGCCCACCGGGTTATCCGCATAGATCTGCGCCAGAATCATCCGCTCCGTATCGAGCGTGCGGGACCGCACCCCGCCCGTGGCGGCGTTGAACGTCGGCAGGTCCGCGTCGGCCATTGCCAGACGCAGTTCGGGCGGCTCGGTGAAAATGACCTCCTCTCCCGAGCGGGCTGCTGTGCGGCGTTGGGCGATGACATTGTGGTCCCGCCGCGCATACGCCCGGCCCGCGTCCACGATGCGCACGCTCGGCGTGTTCGTACGCAGCGTAGTGCGCTGGAGTCCCGACAGGCAGTAGTAAATCGTTCTCGTGCCGTCGACGAGCGTCACTTCCGCCACCGCGATATTCGCGTTGCGCGAGACCGCGCGCATCCGGTCGCCGACATCGCGTGCCGCGCGCGCTGTGCCGCCGACCAGCGCCTGGATCCCCGACATGCCGGGAAACAGCGTCTCGAAGATCGACAGCACATCGCGTGTCGTTTCCACGTCGCCGACGAAGGGCAACTGCGACCATACGGCCAACGGGGCGGGACGCGAGACAAAGTCCCTCGCGATCGCATTGATGAACGCTTCGGCTTGCGCCGGATAGTGTTGCCAGTGGCTCCACAGTCGGTTGAACATCGGCATCAACGACGCATCGATGCCGGGGGCGGAGAAAAGCCGCTGGCGCCGGGCGACGCCGGCGGTGTTCTGGCGGCGGCTACCCGGTGTTCGATCGCTTGCGTCAGGTCCCGAACCGCTTGCCGCGCCTCGATCACCGACAGTGAAACGTCCTCAAGCCCGCGCCAGACGTCCCCCGGAGACGGCGCCTGCTGCCAGAGCTTGAGATACAACTGCAGAAACGTGCGCGCATCGCCGTAGGCGATCGTCGGCAGCACCGTCGCGTTCTCGGCGGCCGCGCGATGGTGCTGCGCCGTGCGGTACGCGCGAATGTCGCGGTGCTTCGCCGCGCGCAAGTGCAGGCGCACCCGACGTGACGAACGTGACGATTCGCCCTCGTCGCTGTCGGGCAACCCGAAGCGGTAATAAACGTCGCTCGTCAGTTGCACCACACCATGCAGCGCGCCATCCGTGTCCCGATACGTTCCGAATGGCGCCGCGATGCGCATGTCGCCAAGCGTGAGACGCACGCGACGCCCACCGACCGGCCCCTCCGTCGTCGACTGCTCATAGAAGGACAATTCGCCGTCCAGCTCCGGCGCATACACCGACGGATCGACGAGTGGCGAGTCCGGCGAGACGTGCGGCACGCCATGCTCGTCCAGACGCCCCATACGCCCAAAGGCAAAGAACACGTGGCTACCGTCCTCCGCTCGAGACAAACGGGAATAGACGGCGACACGCAGGCGAGCGAGTGGCGACGCGTTCATTGGCTGATGCTGCGTAAGCGTTGCGCCCTGCTCCGTGACCGTGACCTCGTCGGGTCGCTCGGAGTGGCATTCGAGACACATGCCGTCGATGTCGATCCCCGTTCCCCGCGAGATGCGGCACAGCGACTCCGGCCCACGCTCGCGACGGATGTCCTCAAGTGGCCGGAGGTCTGACGCGTGTTTGCGCGAGTGCGCCACGGTCGCGCCGTACAGGACACCGTCGATGTCGAACACCTTTACGCCGTTCTGCGTCAGGTCCGGGAGGTACTCCACGTAGACATCCGGCGGCAACGACCATTGCACGCCTCGGCCCAGCGGACCGGAGAATGGCTCGTGTTTGATAAATCTCGGCAACGGCGGTGGCGTCGGCGTCGGCGTGGCATGAGTAGAGGCTTCTATGGGGTTGTCCGGCCAAAGGTGCTGGAGCAGCGCGATGGCATCCTGGTGGAGCGTATCGGCGCGCACCATGGCGGCCAGACATTCAAGCCCGGACATCGTCAGGCGAGAGGCCAATGGGTTGGGCGCAGGACCTCGGCATCGGCAAACGCCGCACGCGTTTGCGCGTCCGATACGGCGACGGATTCCCGAATCAACGCGACGATAGCGCACTGGATATCCCCTCGGTACGCTTCGAGCCCCGCTCTCAGGGCCTCGCGGCTGTCGGCTGGCGCTGGCGGCCGACCGAGCGACCTGGCGTGCGGCGCCGGCAGGCACTGCGCCATCACGCCACCGCCGTCGGGGCGGTAAGGCCACACGCGCAGCAACGCGTGAACGCCGGACACCGCGTCAGAATGCGGCAACGCCATCGGCGCCGTGGTTGGACCCGGTTCGATACGAACCTCTCTACGGCCGATCGACCGCGGCCCGGCAACCGGTGCCCGCGGGGCGACGGCCGCGACCGCTACGCCTGTCGTACAGACCACCGCCAACAAGCCCAGCGCGAAGGCCGCATTGGGGGCCTCACGGCCCGTTGCGCCAACCGCTGCGCGAGCGACGGGCTCGGTCAACAGCGGTGGCGGGGCCGAACGCGGAGGCGCCTGCGTCTGGACGGCGCGACGACGGGGCACCGACAGACCGGCCCGCCAGTCGTCAACGAATGCGGGGCGAGCGATGCCCCGTCTTGTATGGTGCGCATTGGCGGTCGGTCGATGCGCGTGGTGCGGCATGGCGTAATGCAATCGAGTCATTCAGCGTTTCTCCGTGAATTCGGCGGCGTTGTACGATCGCGAGATTGCGAAGGACAACATCCGCAGCGAGGGGGAGAACGCTAACGCGGCCCGCGCAGAAGCGATTGCTGAAACGAACCGGCGATTGTGGCAGTCTTCACTGCTGCCACCGCCGCTAGGGAGAAATTCGGAAATCGCCGTCCGTGCCGAGAATGGCGGTCCTGCCATGCACGACGCTGACCGACAGCGTCTACGGCTGGCGTGGCGTAAGCTTGCGATGCCCCCAGTGTGCTCGCGTCATGCAGACGTCATGCTGAGGTCACCGCGTCAGCGCTATGATGGCGAACTTTGTGTTGCTGGATAACGTAAGTTGGAACCCTTGAAAACCGAGATCGAGACCGTCCCGGGTCCCGCCACGACGCATGCGCGCGCCGCCCTCGAAGTGCTCCGCACGTTTCTCCTGCTGGGCCTGACCAGCTTCGGCGGACCGGTCGCCCACATCGGCTATTTCCGGCGTGAATTCGTGGAGCGGCGTCGCTGGCTCGACGACGCGAGCTTCATCGATCTGGTGGGGTTGTGTCAGTTTCTGCCCGGACCGGCGAGCAGCCAGGTTGGGTTTTCCATCGGCCTTCGGCGGGCCGGATGGTTGGGCGGCATCGCCGCGTGGTGCGGGTTCACGCTGCCGTCGGTGCTGCTGCTTCTGGTCTTTGCCGTCGTGGCACCGCACCTGGGCGGTCCGGTCGGCGATGGCGTGCTGCATGGCTTGAAGCTGGTGGCGGTCGCCGTCGTGGCGCAGGCCGTATGGGACATGGCGAGACGATTATGTCCCGACACGCGCCGCGCGGGGATCGCGTTGGCCGCCATGACTGTGCTCGCGTTGACGACCACCCAGTTTGCGCAGCTCATCGTGATCGTGCTGGGCGCGGGCCTTGGGGTTCTGCTGCTGCGCTCGGGCCACGCGATGGCGGCACCGCCGTTGCCCTCGCCCGCGCGATTCCGAATCTCACGTACAGCGGGCGCTGTGGCGCTGATCCTCTTCTGCGTGCTGCTGGCCGGGTTGCCGTTCCTGCGCCATCTCACCGACGAGCGGTCCGTGGCCATATTCGACGGCTTCTACCGATCCGGCGCGTTGGTGTTCGGCGGTGGCCATGTGGTGCTGCCGCTGCTTCAAGAGCAGACGGTGGCGACGGGATGGGTGTCGAACAGCGACTTCCTGGCGGGGTATGGTGCGGCGCAGGCGGTGCCGGGCCCGCTCTTCACGTTCGCGACCTACCTTGGGTGGCGCTCGGGGAGCCCGCTGCATCCGTGGCTTGGCGCCGTGCTTGCGACGGCGGCGATCTTTCTTCCCGGGCTGTTGCTCGTCGTGGCTGCGCTGCCGCATTGGCAGGCGCTGCGTGAGCGTGCATCGACGGCGGCCATGCTTGCCGGGGTGAATGCGGCCGTCGTGGGCATATTGGCCTCGGCGTTGTACTCCCCGGTGTGGACGAGCGCCGTGCACAGCGCCGCCGATTTCGCGGTAGCCGCGATTGCGTTCGTGCTGTTGACGCGGTGGAAAGCGCCGCCGCTTGCCGTGGTTGCGCTATGCGCTGTCGCCGGCGCGGCGGGGCTTGCCTGACGGGCTTGAGGGGCCTCGATGTTGAATACCGCCTGACCGATCCGAGCGCGGCGTGGGCCAGGCGGGATGCGTCAGGACGATTCGTTATCGCAGCCGGACACCGGGGGCGAGCCGGCTTCCGTGCGCGATCTTGCTTGCGTGATGTTGCTGAACGGCGGGACGTCTTGCGTGAGCCAGACGTTGCCGCCGATCACCGAGCCTTGTCCGATAGTGACGCGACCGAGGATCGTTGCGCCGGCGTAAATGACCACGTTGTCTTCCACGATCGGGTGACGCGGTAGGCCTTTGCGCGGATTGCCGTCGTCGTCGGCCGGGAAGCGCTTGGCGCCGAGCGTGACGGCTTGGTAGACGCGCACGCGCTCGCCGAGAATCGCGGTTTCCCCGATGACCACCCCTGTCCCGTGATCGATGAAGAAGCCGGCACCGATCTGGGCGCCTGGGTGAATATCGATCCCTGTTTCCGAATGGGCTTGCTCGGCGATGATACGGGCGAGCAGAGGCAATTCCAGTCGATAGAGTTCGTGGGCGACGCGGTGGTGAATCATCGCGTGAATGCCTGGGTAGCAGATCAGCACCTCGTCGACGCTGCCGGCGGCCGGATCGCCTTGATAGGCGGCGAGCACGTCACGGTCGAGCAATTCGCGGATTGTCGGGAGCCGTTGGGCGAATTGCTGGATGGTGGCGTGGGCGCGTTCCTCGATGCGTGCGGGCGTGAGGTTGGCGTCGTGGCGGGCTTTATGGCGCCATTCCATGCGGGCTTGTTCGGCGAGACCGTTGAGCACGCTGGTCAGCGTGTGACCGACGAAATAGTTCTCGCCTTGCTGGTGCAGGTCTGGCGGGCCGAGGCGCATGGGGAAGAGCACGCCTTTGAGGGCGCCGATGATGGCGGCGAGGTGTTCACGGGAGGGCAGATCGCGCCCACCGGATTCGAGCAGGCGGCGTTGGCCGTCGCGCCAGCGCAGGCGAGCCGAGTGCAGGGAGGAGACGATATCGTCGATGTCGAAAGCGGCCACGAGGGGGAACTCCTGAAAAGCGGGTGCCGGGGACGGTGTCGTCGCCGAAAAGCGAAAGAAAACGGAGTGCTGGAAAGCGCACAGACCAAAGAAGGATAACGGGTTTCCAAAGCACCAGTGGTGAAGTGGTTTATTTGGGCGGTGCCGGGCTTGGGTCGTTGGGTGGAGGGACTGGGGGCGTGGAGGGGAGACGGACCGGGGCCCCTTTCTGCAGCGAGTTGGGTTTATGTTTGAGAGGCGGAAAGGGGCCCCGGTCCGTCTGGGGGGCAGGTGTGGAAAGCGTCAAAACGCGTCAAAACGCGTCAAAGAGGCGCCAACGAGGCGGACAACCATCGCAACGGACGCGCCGAGTGGCAGACGATCGTTGCGTACATCGCGTGGGAAGAAGCGGAGATACCAGGTATGAAGCGTCAATTCCGACACCTCAACGTTCCCTACAGATCGCAGTGGGGCGATCCGGCGTTGAACCGAGTGGACGCGGCATGCTGATCGATTTTGGCGAAGGCGCAAACGTCCCCTTCGCCCGGACCAGCCCCTTACAGGGCCCGCTTGACGGTGCGCGCCGCGCCTGAAATATCCTGCCCGACGCCGTCGACCGTATTGCAGCCTGCCAACGAGAGCAGCGAACCGACCACCAGGAAAACCGCCAAAATACGCGCCAACATATCGACCTCGATACAAAAAACGTAATAACCACGAGTTTCCGGCCCCCTCGGAGCCTCCCAGGGCCCGGAACCCGGCTTCTTGTTGTGATGAGCAGGGAAGCGACTACCCCCGCCTCAAAACGATGCGCAATTGTGCGTCAAATTCACCTGAACAGGGGCAAACATGAAAACCCCACGTCCCCGCCCTACAACACCGCCAGCGTTCGCCGAATGTGATCGGCAAACGCCACGCTCAAGTGATTCGGACGCGCGCGATCGAACTTTACCGTAATCCCGACCGACGGCAATGGCGGCAACGTATCACCTGTAACAATGCGTAAATCCTGGGGCACCGCCGTTTGCGTCATCACCGCGAACGCCTGCCCCGAGCGTGCCAGCGCCGTCAATCCCGCCAGATTGCTGCTCGCGTAGGCAATGCGATACGCCCTGCCCGCGCGCGTCAACGCCTCGCATGCCGCCATATGATCCAGCGTATCCGGGTCGGACAATGCCAGCGGCAGCGCCACGTCGGGATTCGAAAGCACCGCCTCCAGGCCCGGATTCCCGATCCAGACCAACGGTTCCCGTCGGATGACGCCCTCATCGTCCACGCCGTCCGGCACCGAAATCAGCGCCAGATCCAACGTATGGCGCGACAGTTGCTCCATCAAGCGCGGTGTCGGCTCGCAAATCACCTCCACCAACGCGTGCGGATGCGCCACCGCAAACTCACGCAACAGATGGGGCAGAAACGCGGCAGCGTAATCGTCCGGACACCCGAATCGAATCGTGCCGCTCAACCCCCGGCCCGACATCTCCGCCATGGCCTCGTCGTGTACCCGCAGAATCCGCTGGGCATGCCCTAGCAAACGCTCGCCAGGGCTCGTCAACGCCACACCGCGGCCCGTGCGCTGCAACAACGGCTGATCGACGATCGCTTCCAGACGCTTCATCTGCTGGCTCAGCGCCGATTGCGTTCGCGCGATGCGCTGCGCCGCACGGCTGAGCGAACCCGCCTGCGCAATGGCGACGAACGAACGCAGCAAATCGATTTCCAGGGACAGGCTCAAGATATTAGACTCACTTCTATCTTCCATTAGCACTATTCGCTTCCATGAAATCAGAGCGCTGCCTAGACTGCAAGCGGTAAATGCCCCGCCCCATCGCCGTTGCCCATCGGAGACACCTGCATGTCCAAGAACCAAGACGCCGACTTCTGGCGCAACGCCCGGCAACATCTGATCCGTTACGGCGGCACCTTCGAGCCGATAATCATCGAGCGGGCGCAAGGCAGCTTTGTCTACGACGCCGACGGCCGCGCAATTCTCGACTTCACCTCCGGACAGATGAGCGCCGTGCTTGGCCATTGCCATCCGGACATCGTCGCCGTCGTCACTGAGTCTATCGGTACCCTCGACCACCTGTTCAGCGGCATGCTCTCCCGGCCCGTCGTCGATCTCGCCACGCGGCTCGCCGACATCACCCCCGAAGGCCTCGACCGGGTCATGCTGCTGAGCACCGGCGCCGAATCGAACGAAGCCGCCATTCGCATGGCCAAGCTCGTCACCGGAAAATTCGAAATCGTCGGGTTCGCCCAATCGTGGCACGGCATGACAGGTGGCGCCGCCGCAGCGACCTACAGCGCGGGACGCAAAGGCGTCGGGCCGGCCGCCGTCGGTTCGTTTGCAATTCCCGCGCCGTTTACCTACCGTCCCCGCTTCGGCCCGGCCGGTCAGTACGACTACCTCGCCGAACTCGACTACGCGTTCGACCTGATCGATCGCCAGTCCAGCGGCAACCTCGCGGCCTTCATCGCGGAACCCATCCTCAGCTCGGGTGGCATCATCGAACTGCCGCCGGGCTATCTCGCAGCCCTCAAGCGCAAGTGCGAAGAACGCGGCATGTTGCTCATTCTCGATGAAGCGCAGACCGGCATCGGCCGCACCGGCACGATGTTCGCGTTCGAGCGCCACGGGGTCACTCCCGACATCCTGACGCTCTCGAAAACCCTCGGCGCCGGACTGCCGCTCGCCGCCATCGTGACGTCCGCCGAGATCGAGGAACGCGCCCACGAACGCGGCTACCTCTTCTACACCACCCACGTCTCTGATCCACTGCCCGCCGCCGTCGGCTTGCGCGTGCTCGACGTCGTCGCGCGCGATGGGCTTGTCGCGCGCGCCAATGCCATGGGCGAACGTCTGCGCAACGGATTGCTGGGGCTGATGGAGCGCTTCGAATGCGTGGGCGATGTGCGCGGACGCGGCCTGCTGCTCGGCATGGAAATCGTCAAGGATCGTCACACCAAAGCGCCGGCCGACGGACTCGGCGCGAAGATCACACGCGAGTGCATGAACCTCGGCCTGAGCATGAACATCGTGCAACTGCCGGGCATGGGCGGCGTGTTCCGCATCGCGCCGCCGCTGACCGTCAGCGAGGCAGAGGTCGACCTCGGGCTTTCGCTGCTCGGTCAAGCCATCGAACGGTCGCTGTAAGGTCGAGCACGTCGCCTGGCTCCCACTCACCCCTGCGACGACTGACGGCGGACCACCGTCGTGGTTTGTCCCGCATAACCCCAGTTGTCCGTGTCGATCTCTTCGATCACGATATGGGTAAGGTGCGGCGGCTTGTGCAACACGCGCTCCAGCGTTTCGGTGACTTCGCGGATCACCTGTGCTTTCTGCTCGGCGGTATTCCCTTCCCGGGTGATACGAATGCTGACGAACGGCATGACTGACTCCTCAACGTGGCGCGGCCGGCGAACTCGCCGGACCGCCGTTCCATGGAAAACCAAGGCGAAACGCCGTGTCGATCAGCGTCCGGCGCTGAAACCGCCGTCCACCGGAAGAATCGTCCCCGTCACATATTCGCTCTGCACGAGGTACTGCACCGCCCGCGCGATGTCCGATACATCGGCAATGCGTCCGAGCGGATGCATCTGCCCCAGCGCGTCGTGCGTTTCAGGGGCATGCATCGGCGTGTCCACGACCCCGGGGGCTACCGCGTTGACCGTTACACCGTACGGCGCCAACTCCAGCGCTAGTGCGCGTGTCGCCTGATTGAGGCCTCCCTTGAGCGCGGCCGCCATCAAGGCGGGAACACTCGAATGCGCCTGCAACGCGATCGACGCGGTCACGTTGACGATCGCGCCGCGACGGCGCTCGCTCATGTGGCGCGCCGCCACTTGTGAAAAGTACAACGCGCCCTTCAGGTTCGTGGCGATCTGCTCGTCGATCTCGTCCGGTGTGAAATCGACAAACGGCTTCGCCGTGAAGATGCCTGCGTTATTGACGAGCACATCGACATGACCGAACGCCTCGATTGCGCGCGCGAAGGCCGCTTCGGCCACCGTGGGGTCACCCACATCGCCCGCGACCGGCACGAATCGCTCGCCCATCCCCAGCGCCGTGCGCGCCGCGTCGAGGCGAGCGCTGCTCCGCCCGGTCCCCACGACGTTGAAACCCGCCTTCAGGAAAGCTTCCGCCAACCCGAGTCCGATGCCACTTGAGGCACCCGTGATAATGGCCGTGCGTTCCGAATGGTTCATGATGTCTATCCTCAACTTGAAGTGGCCTGCCGGGACGGCGGATCATCCACATGCCCCGCGGGTTGAGCACCACTCTATTCGTGAATGAGGACGCGAAAAACACATACGGATACACTTGTCTTTTTACATGATGTAAAGAATCGATATGCAGCGGCAATTCGGCGACATCCTGCTCGGCAGCATCGAGTTGTTCTGCCTGGCAGCGGAAGCGGGCAGCTTCACGGCGGCCGCGAACCTGGCGGGGGTGACGCCGGCCGCCGTCAGCCGGTCGATCGCCCGTCTCGAGCAACGCCTCGGGGTACGTCTCTTTGTCCGCTCGACAAGGCGCATCCGTCTGACCGAAAGCGGTAGCACGTACTACGACGAATGCCGATCCGCCCTTGGCATGCTCTCCGAAGCTGAGCATCGTGTCTCAGGCGCCCAGTCGCAGCCGTCCGGCACCCTACGTATCAGTGTGCCGACGACCTACGCGCACTATCGACTGCTGCCGCTGTTGCCCGCGTTCCAGGCGCAATATCCGCGCATCAAGGTGCACGTGCATGTGAGCAACCGCAACGTCGACCTTCATGAGGAACGCTTCGACTTCGCCATCCGCTTTCGCGCCCAGCCCGAGTCGAGTATGGTGGCGCGCCCGCTCGAAGACGCCGCACTCGTGGTCGTCGCCCACCCGGATTACCTGAATCGCGTGGGAACACCCCGAACCCTTGACGACTTGGCCGAGCACGACTGCATCGAATTTGACCTGCCGAGCACGGGGCGAGCGATACCGTGGCTGTTCCGCGAGGCGGGCCGCGACATCGAGCATGTCGTGAATGGCCACTTTCGTTGCAGTGACGACGTGCTCTCGGGCGTCACACTCGCGAAGGCCGGTGCCGGGCTGTTCCAGACTTACCGCTTCATCGTTGAGGAAGATCTGGCCGCCGCGCGTCTGGTCGAGGTGCTGGCCGCTTATGGGGGACGCTCGCGCCCGGTGAGTCTGATGTACCCGCACGGCAAGACGTTGCCGTCTCGCGCCCGAGTCTTTGTCGAATACTTGCTGCAAACGTTGGGGCATTCGTCCGCCCTTCGCAACACTGACTTCCGCGCGGCGGCCATTCCCGCCCCCCGGCGCTCGGACTAGACTCGGTCGTAGCCCGCTCCCACGGTCCACGCCAATTCCTTGCGCAATGCTGAGGTTCCTGTGAAGCCCCCCGTCGACGTGTCCCAATTCGCCTCGGCCGATGCCGCCCACGCAGCCGACGGCGCCAGTTATGCCGAGCGCAACATTCGGTACTGGCGCCGTAATCTGACTATTGCTGTGTTCGGATCGTTTACTACGTTGGTCAGCCTGAGCCTGTTGCTGCCATTCCTGCCGCTCTACGTCCAGCAGCTTGGCGTTGCATCGGAGGCGGCCGTCATTCAATGGTCAGGCGTAGCGTTCAGTGCGACGTTTCTCGGCACCGCCGTCACCGCGCCCCTCTGGGGCCACCTCGCGGACCGTTTCGGCCGCAAGCCAATGCTCATCCGCGCGGCCGTCGGCATGGCCATCGTGATGTCACTCATCGGCGTCGCGCACAATGTCTACCAACTCGTGGGGTTGCGTCTGATTGCCGGTCTGGTCGGGGGTTATGCGTCTGCGTCGACGGTGATGGTGGGCACACAGGCACCGCGTGAACGCGCGGGTTGGGCACTGGGTGTGCTGTCGACGGGCGCCCTCGCGGGCAGTCTGGTCGGGCCGCTGGTCGGCGGATTGCTGCCACCGTTGCTCGGGATTCGTGGCACCTTCTTCGCCGGCGGTGCGATGATTGCGGTCACGGCACTGCTCACGATCTTCGGGGTTCGCGAAGACTTCGATGCGTCGCGCGATGGGAAACGCCACGCCCCATCGGTAACGCCGACCGACGATCACTCGCCGCACGCCGGCAGCATCGCGGCCATTCTGGCCACGGCCATGATGGTATTGCTGGCGAACATGTCCATCGAACCGATCATTACCGTCTACATCGGGCAATTGGGCGTTGACAGCGCGCACCTCACGCGCGTCGCCGGCGTCGTCATGGCCAGCTCGGCGCTGGGCAGCATGCTCACCGCAGCCCGCTTGGGTGCGCTCGCGGATCGTGTCGGGAGTTGGCGCGTTATCGTCGGTTGCCTTGTCGCGACGGCACTGGTCATGGTGCCGCAAGCGTTTGTCACCGCATGGTGGCAATTGGCCGCCCTGCGTGTGCTCATGGGCATGACGCTCGCGGGGCTGCTGCCCGCCATCGGCAAACTCGCCCGTCACTCGGTCGGCGAGCGCAATACCGGCAAGATGCTCGGCTACCTTCAGTCGGCACAATTCAGCGGCCAGGTGATCGGGCCCGTCGTCGGCGGCCAGATTGCCGTCGCGTTCGGGCTGCCGTCGGTGTTTTTCATGACGGCAGTGTTGCTCCTTGCCTGCAGTCTGTTGGCGAACGGCGCACGAACCCGAACTGCCGAAGGCGCGCGTCGACTCGCCTGACGGCGTGACGCCGCACTGAGCGGCGCCGATTGCGCCGGCGGCTCGACCCGACGCAGGGTCTCAATCGGTATCATTCACCGACGCTTAATGTTTGATGTTGCGACGTTTAACCACGAGGCCCCCTATCGTTCCTACACTGCCTCCTTCGACGACGGCGCTGTGCCCTGCCATCCCGCGAATGCGCAACGGCGGTGGCCAGCGCCCATGTCCCTCCCCACCGTCCGAGACATCGCACCATGACCGCCAAGCCGCCCCTTCCCCCGCCCTCATTGCCGACACTCGACACGCCGGCCGCCGTGATCGACGTGCCGCGCATGCAGCACAACATTCGCCGGATGCAGTCCCGCATGGACGCCCTGGGTGTGCGCTTTCGTCCCCACGTCAAGACCAGCAAGTGCGTGGAAGTGGCACGCGCTCAGATCGAAGCGGGAGCCGCCGGCATCACCGTCTCCACCCTGAAGGAAGCCGCCCGCTTCTTCGACGATGGCGTGACCGACATCCTCTATGCCGTGGGGATGGTTGCGAGCAAACTGCCGGCGGCCCTCGCGTTGCGACGCCGCGGCTGCGACCTGAAGATTCTCACGGACAGCATCGCCTCCGCGCAGGCCATCGTGGCATTCGGCGCCGAGTTCGGCGAGACATTCAACGTGTGGATCGAGATCGACACCGATGGCCACCGCTCGGGTATTGCGCCTGAAGATGATGCGCTGCTCGACGTGGCGCGCGTGCTGCATGAGGGCGGTGCGACGCTGGGCGGCGTGATGACCCATGCCGGCTCCAGCTATGACGTCGACACGCCCGAAGCGCTCGCCGCCATCGCGGAACAGGAGCGCGCCGGCTGCGTGCGCGCCGCCACCCGTTTGCGCGATGCCGGACTGCCGTGCCCGGTGGTCAGCGTCGGCTCGACGCCCACTGCCCTCACCGCACCGCATTTAGATGGCGTCACCGAAGTGCGCGCGGGCGTATACGTGTTCTTCGATCTCGTCATGCATAACATCGGCGTGTGTACGACCGACGAACTGGCATTGAGCGTGCTCACGACCGTGATCGGGCATCAGCCCGAGAAGGGCTGGGCCATTGTCGACGCCGGCTGGATGGCCATGAGCCGCGACCGCGGCACACAAAAGCAGAAACGCGATTTCGGCTACGGACAAGTGTGCCGCATCGACGGCAGCCTCCTGCCTGGGTACCAGTTGAGCGGCGCCAATCAGGAACACGGCATTCTGTCGCACGAAGGTGAGCCGGACCTCGACATCGTCGCGCGATTCCCAATCGGCACGCTGTTGCGCATACTGCCGAATCACGCCTGTGCCACCGGCGCGCAATTCCCCGAATACCACGCCATCGCTCCAGATCGCGAGCTGGCGGTCTGGTCGAGATTGCACGGTTGGTGAGCGGATTCGGCTCGCTTCGCGGCGCGCCGCAGTGCACCTTTGGCGCGGCTTCGTCTTGACCGATGCCGTGCGCAGCGGGTCGCGTTTTTTCTCCTCCGCAGTGAGCGATTGGCTTATGCTTCAGGCTTTCCCACCCGCACGTCAGTGACCGGAGAAGCCATCAAGGTGCCACGTCAATCTGCCCAACCGACTGTCGAAACGCTCAACGAACAAGGGCCGGCACCGCGCTACCTGCAACTCAAGCAGTTCATTTGCCGTCAGATCGACAGTGGCGCCTGGCCGCCGCATCACCGCATCCCCTCGGAAAACGAGCTGGTCGAGTTCTCGGGCGTGAGTCGCATGACGGTCAATCGCGCGCTGCGAGAACTCACCGTCGAGGGACGTCTCGTACGCATGCAGGGCGTCGGCACGTTCGTAGCCGAGCCGAAATCGCACTCCCCGCTGCTGGCCGTCAACAATATCGCGGACGAGATCGCCGAGCATGGCCATCGCCATCGCGCCGAAGTGAAGCTGCTGCGCGAAGAACTCGCCGGCCCCGAACGCGCGCTTGCGATGGACCTGCAGGAGCGCGAAACGCTGTTCCACTCGGTGATCGTTCACTACCAGGACAACGTGCCGGTGCAGATCGAGGATCGCTGCGTCAATCCCACGCTCGCGCCACACTACCTCGAACAAGACTTCACCCAACTGACGCCCAACGCCTATCTGCAGCGGCTCTCGCCGCTCACATCGGGCGAGCATGTGGTCGAAGCCGTGACGGCCACCCCCGAGGAAGCGCAACTGCTGCACATCGCACGCACGGAGCCGTGCCTGCTGATCCGTCGGCGCACGTGGACGGGCAAACGCGTGGTCTCGGTTGCCCGGCTGCTGCACCCCGGTTCTCGCCACCGCCTCGAAGGCCGCTTCGGCGCGCCAGAATAAGCCCCGGCAAGCCAACGATCAGGCACCGATAAGCCAGCGCCGGCCATCCCCTGTAACGCCGTCCCCTCGGCTCACTGACGTACGTAAAAACCCTAGTTCACGACAACTTGTATATACAATACTGTACAAGTCATTCTCCGCTCCGAATTTGAGGAACACGTTGTGAGCCAAGTCACCCGATACCGCGATGTCACGATCCGCGCCCCGCGCGGCACGCAGCTCAATGCCCGTAGCTGGCTTACCGAAGCCCCGCTGCGCATGCTCATGAACAACCTGGACCCGGACGTCGCCGAGAACCCGAACGCGCTCGTTGTGTACGGCGGCATCGGCCGCGCCGCCCGCAACTGGGAGTGCTACGACAAGATCGTCGAAGCGCTCAAGACGCTGGGTGACGATGAGACGCTGCTCGTACAGTCGGGCAAGCCGGTGGGCGTGTTCAAGACGCATGCCGACGCGCCGCGCGTGCTCATCGCCAACTCGAATCTGGTACCGCACTGGGCGACCTGGGAGCATTTCAACGAACTCGACGCCAAGGGGCTGGCCATGTACGGCCAGATGACCGCCGGCTCGTGGATCTACATCGGCAGTCAGGGCATCGTGCAAGGCACTTACGAGACCTTTGTCGAAGCCGGCCGCCAGCACTACGACGGCAATCTGAAGGGCCGCTGGGTGCTCACTGCCGGCCTGGGCGGCATGGGCGGCGCGCAGCCGCTGGCCGCTACGCTGGCCGGCGCCTGCTCGCTGAACATCGAGTGCCAGCAGACCAGCATCGACTTCCGTTTGCGCACGCGCTACGTCGACGAGCAAGCCAAGGATCTCGACGACGCCCTCGCGCGCATCGCCAAATACACGGCGGCCGGTCAGGCCGTGTCCATCGCCCTGTGCGGCAATGCGGCCGAAATTCTACCGGAACTGGTGCGCCGTGGCGTGCGTCCGGACATGGTCACCGACCAGACCAGCGCCCACGATCCACTCAACGGCTATCTGCCGATCGGCTGGACCTGGGACGACTACCGCGAACGCGCCCGCGCCAGGCCCGCAGAAGTCGTCAAGGCCGCGAAGCAGTCGATGGCGGTCCACGTCAAGGCCATGCTCGACTTCCAGGCGATGGGCGTGCCGACGTTCGACTACGGCAACAACATCCGCCAGATGGCCGAGGAGGAAGGCGTCGAGAACGCCTTCGATTTCCCTGGCTTCGTGCCCGCCTATATCCGTCCGCTCTTCTGCCGTGGCGTCGGGCCGTTCCGCTGGGTGGCGCTGTCGGGCGATCCGGAAGATATCTACAAGACCGACGCAAAGGTCAAGGCGTTGATTCCCGACGACGCGCACCTGCACCGCTGGCTCGACATGGCGCGTGAGCGCATCAGCTTCCAGGGCCTGCCCGCGCGGATCTGCTGGGTCGGGCTGGGCTTGCGCGCGAAGCTCGGACTGGCCTTCAATGAAATGGTACGCTCAGGAGAACTCTCGGCACCGGTCGTGATCGGCCGCGACCACCTGGATTCGGGATCGGTCGCCAGCCCGAACCGCGAAACGGAAGCCATGCGTGACGGCTCGGACGCCGTCTCCGACTGGCCGCTGCTCAACGCGCTGCTCAACACGGCGAGCGGCGCGACCTGGGTGTCGTTGCATCACGGTGGCGGCGTCGGCATGGGCTTCTCGCAGCATTCGGGCGTGGTGATCGTGTGCGACGGCACCGACGCGGCGGCCGCGCGCATCGCCCGTGTACTGAACAACGATCCGGCGACGGGCGTCATGCGCCACGCCGATGCCGGCTATGACATCGCCGTCGACTGCGCGCGCGAACATGGCCTGAACCTGCCCATGCTGGGCGACGCGAAGTAAGCGAGATACTCCAAAAACTGTCGAATCAAGGAAATCCGTCCATGGCACACCTGTTTGTGACGCCCGGCGCGCTCACGCTCGCGCAACTGCGCGACGTCTTTCAACACCCGACCACCCTCACGCTCGACGAGACCGCCTACGCGGCCATCGACCAGAGCGTGGCCTGCGTGGAAAACATCGTCGCCGAAGGCCGCACGGCTTATGGCATCAATACTGGCTTCGGACTGCTCGCCACGACGCGCATCGCCAAAGACGATCTCGAGAACCTGCAACGCTCACTCGTGCTCTCGCACGCCGCCGGCGTGGGCGCACCGCTTGATGACGCGCTCGTGCGCCTCATCATGGTGCTCAAGATCAACAGTCTGGCGCGCGGCTATTCGGGGATTCGCCGCAAGGTCATCGATGCCCTCATTACGCTGGTGAACGCCGAGGTCTACCCGTGCATCCCGCTCAAGGGCTCGGTCGGCGCCTCCGGCGATCTCGCCCCGCTCGCCCACATGTCGCTGCTGTTGCTGGGCGAAGGTCAGGCACGCTATCGCGGTCAGTGGATCAGCGCCCGCGAAGCCCTCGCCGTGGCCGGACTTGAACCGCTCACGCTCGCCGCCAAGGAAGGCCTGGCGCTGCTCAACGGCACGCAAGTCTCGACGGCCTATGCCCTGCGGGGTCTGTTCGAAGCTGAGGACATGTTCGCCGCCGCCAGCGTCTGCGGCGCCTTGACCGTGGAAGCGATGCTCGGTTCGCGCGCCCCGTTCGACGCCCGCATTCACGCCGCGCGCGGCCAGCGTGGCCAGATCGATGCCGCCGCGCTGTACCGCCATCTGCTGGGCGAGACGAGCGAGGTGGGTGAGTCCCACGCGCACTGCGATAAGGTGCAAGACCCCTACTCGCTGCGCTGCCAGCCGCAAGTCATGGGCGCGTGTCTCACGCAGATCCGTCAGGCGGCCGAGGTGCTCGCCGTCGAAGCGAATGCGGTGTCGGACAACCCGCTCGTGTTCTGGGAACAAGGCGACGTGATCTCCGGCGGCAACTTCCACGCCGAGCCGGTCGCCATGGCGGCGGACAACCTCGCGCTCGCGCTGGCCGAAATCGGCGCGCTGAGCGAGCGTCGCATCTCCCTGATGATGGACAAGCACATGTCGCAATTGCCCGCGTTTCTCGTGGCCAACGGCGGCGTGAACTCCGGTTTCATGATCGCGCAGGTGACGGCCGCCGCACTCGCCTCCGAGAACAAGGCATTGGCGCATCCAGCCAGTGTCGACAGTCTGCCGACCTCGGCCAACCAGGAAGATCATGTGTCGATGGCCCCCAACGCCGGCAAGCGGCTTTGGGAGATGGCCGATAACGTCAAGGGGATTATCGCGATCGAATGGCTTGGCGCCTGCCAAGGGCTGGACTTCCGCGAGGGGGTCAAGTCGACCCCGGCACTTGAGCGCGCCCGCGCGCTCCTGCGCCAGTCGGTTCCGTTCTACGATAAGGACCGCTATTTTGCGCCCGACATCGAGGGCGCAAGCGCGTTGATCGCCCAGCGCCAGCTCAGTGCGCTGGTGCCCTCAGGCACGTTGCCTAGCGCGCCAGTCGCTTAAATCGCACAGGCCTCTTCCCCCGCCGGGGCGAAGCGAACTGCGATTCGCGCCACCGGCGGTTGGGGACTGGGTTGCCCGTCCCCCCGCATTCCCTTGCCGCCCGCGATCGCGGGCTGGCTCATCACGCATTCAGGAGACAGCTTGAAAAACCTGCAACGCAATCTGAGCGCGCGACACATCCGCTTTCTGGCGCTCGGCTCCGCCATCGGCACGGGCCTGTTCTACGGCTCGGCGTCCGCCATCCAACTGGCCGGTCCGGCGGTCATCCTGGCCTATATTCTGGGCGGCGCCGCCGTGTACATGGTGATGCGCGCGCTGGGCGAGATGGTCGTGCGCCAGCCCGTGTCCGGCTCGTTCGGCCGCTATGCGAGCGACAACCTTGGCCCCCTGGCCGGGTTTCTCACGGGCTGGACCTACATTCTGGAGATGGTCATCGTCTGCCTGGCGGACGTGACCGCGTTCGGCATCTATATGGGCTTCTGGTTCCCGGACGTGCCGCAATGGATCTGGGTGCTTGGCATCGTGATGCTGATCTGCGGGCTCAACCTGTGCAACGTGAAGGTGTACGGGGAGATGGAATTCTGGCTGGCGCTGGTGAAGATTCTCGCCATCGTCGCGATGATCGTGGGGGGCGGTGTGATTCTGTTTGCGGGCGTGCAACTCCATAGCGAGCATGCCCCTGCGGTAAGCAATCTCTGGTCGCACGGCGGTTTCCTGCCCAATGGCTGGGGCGGACTCGTGGCGTCGCTGGCTGTGGTGATGTTCGCGTACGGCGGGATCGAGATCATCGGCATTACCGGCGGGGAGGCCAAGAGTCCCGAAACCGTGATCCCGCGCGCCATCAACGCCGTGCCGATGCGCATTCTGCTGTTCTATGTGTTGACGATGTGTGTGCTCATGGCGATCTTCCCGTGGACGGGCATCGGCAGCCAGGGCAGTCCGTTCGTGCAGATCTTCTCGGGGCTGGGCATCAAGTCCGCCGCAGCCATCCTCAACGTGATCGTGATTTCCGCCGCCATCTCGGCCATCAACAGCAACATTTTCGGCGCGGGTCGCATGATGTTCGGCATGGCCGAACAGGGTCAGGCGCCTGCCGCGTTCTCGGCGATGTCTCGCCATGGGGTGCCGTGGGTCACGGTGCTGGTGATGACGGCCGCGCTGCTCGGCGGCGTGGTGCTCAACTACCTGATCCCGGAAGGCGTGTTCCTGATCATCGCGTCCATTGCCACGTTTGCCACGGTGTGGGTGTGGCTGATGATCCTGCTCTCGCAGGTGGCGATGCGCCGTCGCCTTTCTGCCACGGAGGTCGCCGCGCTCAAGTTCAAGGTGCCGCTATGGCCGGTCGGTCCGGCGCTGGCCATCGCGTTCATGCTGTTTGTGATCGGGGTGCTCGGCTTCATGGAGGACACCCGTGTCGCGTTGTATGTCGGTGCCGGCTGGATCGTACTGATGTCGGTGGCCTATCAGTTCGGCGTGAAACCCAAGGAAGCGCAGGTGCGCGGCCCAATGAGCCTGGAATGAGCCTCTCATGAAACGGACCTACTGGAAACACTGTCACGTCGCGACGATGCGCGACGGCCGTTACCACGCCATCGAAGATGCCGCGATCGTCACATGCGGCAAGCATATCGAGTGGGTCGGCGCGCGCAGCGAGCGCTCCGCCTCGGGCACCGACGCATGCGTCGATCTGCAAGGGGCGTGGGTCACGCCCGGCCTGATCGATTGCCATACGCATCTGGTGTTCGGTGGCAACCGCAGCCTCGAATTCGAGCAACGGTTGCAGGGGGTGAGCTACGCGGACATCTCGGCCGCCGGCGGCGGCATCAAGCACACGGTGCGGCACACACGCGACGCCACCGAGGATGCGCTCTTCGAATCGGCGCGCAAACGGTTGCTTGCCTTGATGCGCGACGGCGTCACCACGGTCGAGATCAAGTCGGGTTACGGCCTCGATCTGAACAGCGAGCGCAAGATGCTGCGCGTGGCACGTCGCCTGGGCGAGGCGTTGCCGGTCACGGTGAAGACCACGTGCCTGGCTGCGCACACGGTGCCTTCGGAATTCGCGGGCAAGGCGGACGAGTATGTGAATTACGTCTGCAATGACATCCTGCCCAAGCTCGCGGAGGAGCATCTGGTCGATGCGGTCGATGCCTTTTGCGAGACCATTGCCTTTTCACCGTCGCAGGTGATGCGCGTGCTGCTGCGCGCGCAGAAACTGAAGCTGCCGGTGAAGCTGCACGCCGAGCAACTCTCGCCGCTCGGCGGCGCAAGTCTTGCGGCCGAGATGGGTGCCCTGTCGGCGGATCATCTGGAATATATGAGCGCTGACGATGCCGCCGCGATGGGACGCGCGGGCACGGTTGCCGTTCTGCTGCCGGGCGCGTTCCACATGTTGCAGGAGACGCGTCGCCCACCGGTGGATCTGCTGCGTCGTCACGGCGTCGACATCGCGGTGGCGTCGGATCTGAACCCGGGCACGTCGCCCGCCCTCTCGCTACGCTTGATGCTCAACATGGCCTGCACGCTGTTCGGTCTGACCCCGGAAGAAGCACTGGCGGGCGTCACGCGCAATGCGGCCAAAGCCCTGGGCATGCTCGGCACGCACGGCACGATCGAAGCCGGGAAGACGGCGGACTTCGTGGCGTGGGAAATCGATCGACCCGCGGAACTGGCCTACTGGCTGGGCGGCGAGTTGCCGTCTCGGACCGTACGCCACGGCGAGTGGCGCGACCTGACCTCGGTTTGATCTCGCACGGCGCACAGGAGACTTGCATGGCAATTCATTGGCAATCGGTGCCGGGCGATCCCCCGATCTGGCGCGGGCGCACGGATACCGGCGAGCGTGGCGACACGCGCCGGCTGTTCAACGTCGTGCGCGAGATCGATGCGCGCACTGATGCGGCGGCGGGCGGCGCGCCCGTGCTGCTCGGCTTCGCCTGCGATGCGGGCGTCAAACGCAACCAGGGACGCGTTGGCGCCGGTGAGGGTCCGCAAGCGATCCGTCGGGCGCTGGCGAACCTGCCCGCCCACGACATCGCGTGCCTGTTCGATGCCGGCGATATCACCTGTGACGGCGATGATCTCGAGGCGGCGCAAGCAGCACTGGCCGACGCGGTACGCCATCAGCTCGATGCCGGGGCGCAACCGGTGGTGCTGGGCGGCGGTCACGAAATGGCGTGGGGCACGTGGCAAGGACTCCGCGCGCATCTCGATGCGACTGGCGACCGCTCGCGCGTGTTGATCCTGAATCTCGACGCCCATTTCGATCTGCGCACGGCGCGCCCAGGCACGTCGGGCACACCGTTCGATCAGATCGCGCAGGCCTGCGAAGCGGCCGGACTTCCGTTCGACTACGCATGTCTGGGTGTCAGCCGGTTGAGCAATACGGCATCGCTGTTCGACCGCGCGCGCGAGTTGAACGTGATCCACGTGGAAGACACCGAAATGCAAGAGCGGCATCTGGACGCGCGTCTCGCACAGATTGACGCTTTGATTGCCGACGTCTCACATGTCTATCTGACGATCGATCTCGATGTGCTTCCGGCGCCAGTCATGCCAGGGGTATCCGCCCCCGCCGCGTATGGCGTGCCAATGTCCGTCGTCGAAGCCATCGTCACGCATGTGCGCCGCTCGGGCAAACTGCGCGTGGCCGACCTGGCCGAATACAACCCGCGCTTTGACCCGCAAGGCGCAGGGGCTCGCGTCGCCGCCCGCCTCGCTTATCGTCTGCTCTAACGTCTGCCCCACGTAGCCGCCGGTACGTCGGGTGCGTCCCGGTGGCGTCGCGTCCGCTTCACACGCTTCACACGCTTCACACGCTTCACACGCCCCACCCGCTTCACTCTCCCACAGTCAGACGGACCGGGGCCCCTTTCCGCCTCTCAGACATAAACCCAACTCGCTGCAGAAAGGGGCCCCGGTCCGTCTCTCTCACCGCCCCTCACCACCCTCCCCGCACCACCGCCCCTCACCACCTCCCCGCACCGCCTCGCCCCACGCCCTCCTCCGATACCTCCTCCGTCTGATGCCCCCGCTTTCACCGACCGAGACGAACGTCCCGCTCCCGTCGCCACTGCTCGCCCAAAATTCCCTCGCCCTAATACAAAGTATTAGTTTTTCTTATGTTGATTTTGTTTTATGCCCTTCAATCCCTACAATTCTTAAAAATTCTTATATCGATTCATCGCGACGCGCCAGCAAGGCCATTTCCGCCCGCTAAGACGCGTCGCCCGAACCGGAGACACGCCGATGAAAAAGCGCGCAGACCTCGATGTCAGATCACTTCGGATTTTCGAGGCCGTCGCGTCGGCAGGCAGTCTCTCTATCGCCGCCGATGCCCTGGGCGTCACGCAATCCGCTATCTCCCAAGCCATCGCGCAAATCGAACAGACCGTCGGCACACGCGTGCTCGATCGGTCGCGCCGCCCACTCAAGCTCACCCCGGCCGGACTCGCGCTCTCACGCCACGCGCGTCAGATTGTGGACGACATGGACCGGCTTATCGCTCAGGTGCAGGACGCCGACGTCGCCAGCCGTGCCGCAGTGCGCGTGGGCATGATCGATTCCTTCGCCGCGACGGTTGGCCCGTCCATCGTACGTCAGATGTCGGACAGCACCAGCGAGTTGCTGCTCTGGTCGGGCCTTGCCAACGGCCACGCGCAGGCGTTGCTCGCCCGCCAGCTCGATCTGATCGTAACCAGCGATCCGATGCATGACATGGAGCGCCTCGTGCGCCGCCCGATCTTCACGGAGCCGTTTATCGTCGTCGTGCCCAAGGCCCGCGAGGCCGATCTTGCACAGGCCGATTTGAGCGAACTGATCCGCACGCTGCCCTTGATTCGCTTTTCGGGCCGTTCGCACTTCGGCGCCGTGATCGAACGACATTTGCGCCGCACCGGCCATTCGCCTCGCATGCATCTCGAAATCGATACGTCGGATGTCGTGATGTCGATGGTTGCCGCCGACCTGGGCTTCACGATTGCCACGCCGCTGTGCGTGTTGCAAGGCCGTGCTTCGCTGCCGCAGGTGGCCGCACTGCCACTGCCGGGCCCCGCCCTGTCTCGCACGATCTATCAGGTATCGCGCGAGGGCGAAGTGTCGGAGATGGCCTCGCAGTGCTTTCTCGCCGGGCGCATGGCCCTCGCGCAGGAAGCCTTTCCAGAACTGCGCCGCGTCATGCCCTGGCTGGGGGAACGGCTGGCGCTTTGCTGAGCCCGGCCAACGATGGTCAGCCACCGCCCCAGGCGCCGGGCCAGATGAATTTCACCTGAAGCGCGCCCATCGTTCAACGCGAATAACACATAACCTACCAAGGAGACACGCATGAACCTGTCACGACGCAATTTCCTTCACTCCAGTGCGGCCCTGTCGGCCGCCGCTGCCGCCGGCACTCTGTCCCTCTCGGGTATCGCCCGCGCGACGAACGCGACGTCCGTTCAGTACGGCGGCTCGGCATGGCTCGGTCACTACCCGGCCTACCTCGCCATGAAGTCGGGGGCGCTCGCCAGCGCCGGCATCGACCAGCAATGGCAGTCGTTCGGCACGTCGTCGGCGCGCATGAGCGCTGTGCTCTCGGGCGGCATCGATATCGCTTGTACCGGTATCGTGTCGGCGCTCGCGCTGATGGCGCGCGGCTCCAAGCACTTCTCGATCGTCGCGGTGCCGGAGAGCTTCGGCCGCGTCGAGGGGTTGTTCGTGCGCGATGGTGTGAATTCGTTGCAGGATCTCAAGGGCAAGAAGCTGGGCGTCACGTTCGCCTCGAGCGCGCACCTGCTCGTGCTCGATCTGCTCGGCAACGCCGGCCTGTCGAACGACGTCACGGTGCTCAATGTGCCCGCCCCCGAGTTACCCGGCGCAATTCAATCGGGCCAGATCGATGCCGCCGCCGCTTGGACGCCGCAGTTCAATCGCATCCGCGCCATGTCGGGTATGAAGCTGCTGGCCGACGATACGCAGTTCTCGCTTTACAAGAAGTACAACGTCACGCCGGGCCCCGATGTGCTCATTGTGCGCAATGCGTGGGCCGAGAAGAACGCCGACGCGGTTCGCAAGTACCTCAAGGTGTATTTCGATACCTGCCAGATGTTGCGCGAGAAGCCGGACGACGCGGCACGCTCGCTGATCGCGCTGACCGGCATGTCGGCGCTCGATCAGGTCGAGACGATCAAGGGCGCGGAGTGGTACGGCCTCGCCCAGCAAACGCAGTTGCTCAAGGCGCCGGGGAGCTATGTCGACGGCCTGCAACGTCTGGCGGAAATGCTCGTCACGTACAAGCAGATCGACAAGGCGCCGGCCGTGCGTCAGTGGATCAACACGTCGTATCTGTAAGTCCTGCGGCTGGATCAGTGCGCCGGGGCCGGTCCATCGCGGTGCCGGCGCACGCTCGAGGAGTCTGATTGTGAGTCATCATCAACCGTCCCGCGCCACGCTGCTGGGTGTGGGCTTTGTGTCCGTGGTCGTGTTCCTGCTCGCGTGGGAAGCGGCGTGCCGCACCGGGATCGTCGATCCCTTGTTCCTGCCACCCCCGTCGGCCGTCGGCGAACGCATCGTTTCGATGCTGTCCGACAGCACGCTGCTCGCGAACGTGCTCGCCTCGACGCGCCGCGTGATGACGGGCTTCATTGCCGCGACCGCCGTGGCCATTCCGCTGGGGATCGTGCTCGGCACGTCGAGCTACGCCCGTGCGGCGTTCGACCCGATTCTGTCGTTCCTGCGACCGCTGCCTTCGATGAGCTGGATTCCGCTCTCCCTGTTGTGGTTCGGCATCTCGGAGACGCAGAAGTACAGCATCGTGTTCATGGGAACGTTCGCCCCGGCGCTCGTCTACGTTATCGAAGCCACGCGCAATGTCGACCCACTGCTCATCCGCGCCGCGAAGAACCTGGGGGCGAGCAACGCGCAAGTCATGCGAGAGGTCATCCTGCCCGCAAGTCTGCCGCAGATTCTGAGCGGGATGAAGATCATTCTCGGCCTGTCGTGGACGTGCGTGATCTCCGCCGAGTTGGTCGCTGCGCGCGAGGGCTTGGGCTTTCTCATCATGAACGGCAAGGAGTTTTTCCAGACGGAAGTCGTCGTGCTCGGCATGGTGATGATCAGTGTCACCGTGCTGGTGACGGATATCGTTTTTCGCGCCATCGAGCGCAAGGTGTTGAGGTGGCAGGCATGAACGATCGAATCGATTCCCACGTGGGCGCTTTGCACGCGTCGGGTGCCGCGTCTGCAAGCCCCGCCGAAACCATGATCGCCATCGATGGCGTGTCGAAGCGTTACGGCGATTTTCAGGCACTCGAGCGTGTGGACATGAATATTGCACGCGGCGAGTTTGTGGTGTTGCTCGGGGCATCGGGCTGCGGCAAGTCGACGCTGCTGAACCTCATCACGGGCTTCGACGCCCCGACCACCGGGCGCATCCGCGTGAACGGCCGCGAGGTCAAGGGCATCGACCCGCATTGCGGCATGGTTTTCCAGCAGTACGCGCTGTTCCCGTGGCTGAGCGTGCTCGATAACGTGGCGTTCGGCCTGAAGATGAAGGGCGTCGACAAGGCGTCCCGCTACGCCACGGCACGACGCTACATCGACACGGTTGGCCTCAGGGGCTTCGAGGATCGGTATCCGAAGGCGCTCTCGGGCGGCATGCGCCAACGTGTGTCGATCGCCCGTGTGCTCGCGAACGACCCGGACGTGATTCTGCTCGACGAACCGTTTGCCGCACTCGATGCGATGACGCGTCAGGTGTTGCAGGAGGAGTTGCTCCAGATCTATCAGAAGAGCGGCAAGACCATCGTCTTCATCACGCACTCCATCGACGAAGCCCTGATGTTGTCGACGCGCATGGTGATCATGAGCGCGCGACCCGGGCGCGTGGCCTGCGACCTGCCGAACGATCTACCGATGCCGCGCGACGCCCAGGTTCAGCTCTCGCCGCGCTACAACGAACTCAAGTCGCAAATCTGGAACACCGTGCAGACCGAAGTCATGCGCAGCCTGGAAAGCCAGGCTGCATAACGTTCGGCGAGCCTCCGTCCTTCTATCGTCATGCCCAATCAAGTCACTCCCTCCCGCAGCGCGCGGGACACTTTCCCCGCGTATCAGGCGGGGGCCGGCTGGAACGCCCTGCTGCCGACGCGCATGCCACACACGCAGCCGCCTGTGGCCCGCAGCTTCGACGTCATCGTCATTGGTGCGGGGTTCACCGGACTGGCCGCCGCACGGCGCGTAGCGGAATTGCGTCCTGAGGCGTCGGTGCTTGTGATCGACGCCACCACGGTCGGCAATGGTTCCGCAGGCCGCAATTCGGGCTTTCTCATCAACCTGCCGCACAACACGGGCATGGGCGGGCACGGCAGCCCGATGGAGGTCGCGCGCAAGCAGATCCGGCTCTACGACATCGGCCTGAAGTGGCTGCGTGACCTCGTCACCACGCATGGCATCGACTGCGACTGGAACCCGGTCGGCAAGTACCACGCGGCCGCCACGCCCGATGGCGAGCAGCGCCTGCGCGACACGCTCGCGCAATATCGCGAATGGGGGGTGACTTACCGGGAACTGTCGCGCGATGCCCTGCAAAGCGAGATCGGCACCGACTATTACGGCTACGGCTATCACTCGGAGAACAACGTCTTCGTACAGCCTGCCGCGCTCGTGCGCGGTCTGGCGGATAGCCTGCCCGCCAACGTCCGGCTGTGGGAAAACGAGCCGGTCCTGTCGCTCGACGGCACCGGACCCTTCACCGTGACGACGGCGCGCACGCAACTGCGCGCCTCGCAAGTCATCGTGGCGAACAACGGGTTCGCGCGCAAGCTCGGGCTGGCGCGCGACCGCGTCTTCACGATCTACACTTACGCGGCCATGACCGACGCGCTGCCGGCCGACGAGTTGGCCAAGCTCGGCCCCGCGCGCGAATGGGGCGTGATTCCAGCCAATCGTCTCGGCACGACGCTGCGCAAGACCCACGGCGGCCGGTTTGTCGTGCGCAGCGCCTATTCGTACGAGAAGGAACGTCCGATGGCCGAGGTGAGCGCCATGCTCACGGACGCGTATCGGCGCCGCTATCCTCAAATGGACTCGCACAGGTTCGCGTTTGTCTGGGGCGGTGTGACGGCGCTCACCCGCAACGGTGCGCTCTACTTCGGCGAGATCCGCAAGGGCCTGTTCGCCTCGCTCGGCTGCAACGGCGCGGGAGTGCTCAAGGGCAGCATGTTCGGCAAGCTGCTCGGCGAGATGGCCTGCGGCCGGCAGTCGCCCGAACTGGCCGATGCGCTGGGGTTCGAGCGGCCGACGTGGCTGCCGCCCGAGCCGATCCGACGCGTGGCGATCCTGTCGGCGATTCACTATCAGAAGCATCGCGCCGGAAGGGAACGATAGGCCGACGCGCAACGGCGAGCGCGGCTTATTGCGACTGCGCCACCGCCACGTCCGCACGCCGGCGATACCAGACCGCATAGATCACCGACAACGCCACGACAAACGGCACGCCATAGACCAGCGTCAGGCGGAATTCGTCGGTGAAATAGGTGGTGACCAGTGTCGCCAGCATGAGCAGCGCGCCCGCCAGACTCGCATACGGATAGCCCCACATGCGAAAGCTCAGCGACGCTGCCGCGTGCGCGCGGCGGAAGTACAGGTGCGTGACGAAGATCATCAGCCACGTGAACATCGCACCGAACATCGACACGGACATCATCAGCGTGAACGACGCCTGCGGCACGAACACGTTCAGGGCGACCGCCAGCCCGATGCCGATGGTCGAGAGCATGAGCGCCGCGACCGGTACGCCGTTGCGGCTCACCTCGCCGAACCGGCGCGGCGCGTACCCGGCCCGCGACAGGCTGAACATCATGCGCGTGGTGATGTAGAGCTGACTGTTCATCGCGGAGAGCGCGGCCACCAGAATCACCAGGTTGATCACCCCCGCCGCGCCCGGGATATGCGTCGCGGCCATCACCTTGACGAACGGACTGCCGTCTTCACCCGCCGCGTTCCACGGCACGATGGCAAGCGTCAACGCGAGCGTGAGCAGATAGAAGAACACCAGACGGAACATCGTCGCCCGGAAGGCGCGCGTGATCGCCCGCTGCGGATCCTGCGCCTCGCCGGCCGCCACGGCAATCATCTCGATGCTCAGATAGCTGAAGATCGACACGATCACCGCGACCCACATGCCCCACGCCCCCTTCGGGAAGAATCCGCCGTGCGACGTGTAGTTGGCCACTCCGATGCCGCTGTCCACCGGCGCCCGAAACACCACATAGGCCCCGAGCATCAGGAACACGACAATGGCCGCGATCTTGAGCATCGAAAATCCGTACTCGACCGCGCCGAACACCTTCACGCTCGCCGCGTTGATGCCGATCAGGCCGGCCGAGAAGCCAACGATCCAGTACCACCCCGGCACCGCCGGAAACCAGTATTTCATGTAGACGGCAATGGCCGTCACCTCGGTGCCGACCGCGAACACGATCGACGACCAGTAGCCGTAACGAACCAGAAACCCCGCCAGCGGCCCGATATAGTGCTCCGCATAGGCGCCGAACGACCCAGAGGTCGGGTGCGCCACGGTCATCTCCGCCAGACACCCCATCAACAGCAGCGCAATCAGGCCACCGATCGCATAGCTCACCAGCACGCTCGGCCCGGCAAAGCCAATGGCAAACGCACTGCCCAGAAAGAGGCCGGTGCCAATCGCACCGCCAATGGCAATCATCGACAATTGCCCGCTGCTCAGGCCGCGATGCAGCCCCTTTTCTCGCTCGACAATGCTGTCGAAGCCCGCTTGTGTCGTCTTCAATTTCGTCTCCTGTGAGTCGGATGGTGTTGTTCAAAAGCTGTGTTCGATGCCGAAACCGATGCCCCGGTAGTGCGCGCCCGGCGGTGCGCTTGCGCCGTTCGCGCCGAGCGTCGGACGCGGCGAGACGCCGTACCGACCCCAAGCGCGATTGATGACCTGGTAGTACGCGACGTACACGTCCGTGCGCCGTGAAAAGTCGTAGCGATAGCCAAGATTGAGTTGCGTGGCTCCAAGCCCGTCGGTACTGCACGACGCACCGCCCGAGCGGGAACACGCGCCGTTCGTCGCATAGCCGCCGCCGAGCCAGACCGAGTGACGGCCGCCGCCAAACCAGTGCTGGACCATGGCGTAGAACGCATCGCGCCGGTAGCGGTTGAGATTGCCGAGAGTGCCGTCGTCCGTGCGGTAGGTCAGCCGATCCCAGCCCGCGACCCACTTGGTTTGCGCATAGGTAAAGACCACAAGCACCTTGTGCGCGTCGTCGCGCGACCCCGTGGCGTGCGATCCGACATTGGACGGATTGGCGGACGACGGCGCGCCGAGCCATGCCAGCCCGAAGTAGTCCTTGTGCAGCGCGTACGCGTAACGCACGCGCAGCGGACCGTTCAGGTACTCCAGTCCGGCCCCGAACACCTGTGGCGAGATCTCGCCCGCCGGCGTGACGACCTTGCTGTTCGACGGCGAGTACGAGAACCGCAGTTGCAACCCGGCCCACGTCGGTGTCCAGTACTGAAGACTGTTGCCCTGCCGACGGTTGAACGTGGCATCGACCGCACTGCCCACCCGCCCCGATTGCGTCGTCGTGTTCGGCACATTGAATCCGGGATTGCTCAGGATCGTACTCAGGTCGCCGGTGTATGGATTGCGCACCGGCGAGCCGACCGCGAGCGTCGACCATTGATACGGCGTGTCCCAGTTGCCCAGAAACGCCGTACCGAACGGCCCGGTCAGGCCCACATTCGTATTGCGTCCCGCGATGGTGCCGGTCGATTTGCCGTCGAGCGCGACAGGTGTCTCGATCTGCCAGATCGCGGCATACCCGTCGCCAAGATCTTCCTTGCCGCGCATGCCGAAGTACGAAATGCTCGACAGCATGCGCGCACCGCTCGCCGTCGGCGCATTGATCGCCCCCGACGGCGCCTGGGTCGGACGCGGCGCCGACGCGCTCGCCTGACGCCCGCTAACACTGACCCAATCGGTCATCGGCGTGAGGTGGCCGTAGACCTGCACCTGAGCGTGCGACACCTCGCAAGCGCCCGGACCCAGCGCCAGCGCAAGGCCCCATGCCACTGCCAGCCTCGTGCCCCCCCGCGCAGTCAGGTGCCGCGTGGTCCCGACATACAGCCAGCCACGACATATCCCTCGATACCGCAACGTGCCGCGCATGTCCGCTTACCCTGCCAACGTGAAACCGCAAGCGGCCAACTGCGCGTGCAGCCGTACGTGTTGGTCGCTCGTCAGTTGCGTAAGCGGCGCACGCACGCGCGCCCACGCCGGATCGTCACGATGCGAGGCCAGCACCGCCTTGAGCGCCGGAATCATCGGGAACGACTGCACGATGCCGCGAACGATGTCGGCCTGTGCCTGAAGCGCCGCACCGGCATCGTCCGCCCACTCGCGACACAACCGCCCGATCATGGGCGCATTGATGTTGACCGTCGCGGAAATGCAGCCTTTCGCGCCCTTGGCCGACGCGCGCGACACCAGCGACTCCGATGCCGGGAAGATGCCGAAGCCGGGGAAGGCGTCGAGCATCGCACTCAGATGAGTCCAGTCACCCGAGCTGTCCTTGATGCCAACCACGGTCCGCGGGAAGTCGCGCCTGAGCCGCTCGATCACCGGTAGCGTGATGGGCACGCCCGAGAGCGCTGGGATGTGATAGAGGTACAGACGCAAACGCGCATCGTTCACCTGATCGATCACGCGGGCGTAGTAGTCGTACACGCCATCGTCGGTGACGCCTTTGTAGAAAAACGGCGGCAGCATGAGCACCCCCGCGCAGCCACGCTCGACCGCGTGCCGCGTGAGCGTGACGGTCTCGGGCAACGAGCAGCAGCCGGTGCCGGGCAGCATGCGCCGCACATCAAGACCGTTGTCGACCAGATGATCGAGCAACGCCATGCGTTCGCGGGCGTCGAGAGAATTCGCTTCGCTGTTCGTACCAAACGGGGCCAGGCCCACGTCGTGCGAGAGCAACCATTCGCAATGCGCGAGAAAACGGGGGGCATCCGGCGTCATATCCGCCTGAAACGGCGTGACGACGGGCGCAAACGCCCCGGTCAATTCGTGATCGACCATGACAGTTCCTTAAGGGAGGGAGAGATGAACGGCGCTGCCCGCACCGAGAGCCGCCTGTTCGCTGCTGACCCGCCGCTGAACCGCCGCCGATTCGATCAACGGTTCAACGGTTCAAGGGTTCAACGGCGCAATGGCTCACCGGCGCAGGCAGGCGCGAACCGCATCAGGGCGATGGGTCGATGTCGTGCAGGAAGTGCAGGATCTCGCGACCGAGCGACTCGTCGCCGGAATCGAGATGCGCAACCACCGACGTATGGTTGTGGTCGCGCACCTGTAGCCAGCGCGGCGCGCGGGCGTCGCGCTTGGCCAGCCGGTGACAGAACTCAAGCGCATAGGTGTCGAGATGGGGATTTTCGAACTCCGCCACGACGGTCATCACGGGCACCGGCATCGCTTCGGCATGCGCCATCGGCGCGTCGGCCTCGTGGCGTGCAGGCGCGTCGCCGTAATACGCCACCACACCGGGCGCGTTCGGATTGTCGGGCAGCACATCCGCACGCAGTCGCGCGCTGATAAGCACGGTCCCCGCCACCTCGGGCTGCGCCGGCCGCACCCGCGGGTCGCACAGATAGCTGGCCACGTGCGAGCCGCCGGCCGAATGGCCGATCAACAGCATGCGCTTCACGTCGGCCCCACCCTCGCCCGCATACTCGCCGATATGCTCGCGCACCCAGCGCACCGCGGCGCCCACGTCCTGTGCGCCGCCCGGGAACGGCGCCTCGGGCGCGAGCCGATACTCCACGTTGACCGCCACGCAACCGTGACGCGCGAAGTATCGGGGCACGTTGCCGTAGATCTGCGCATTGGCGTTCATGTCGCCGCGAACGAACCCGCCGCCATGCACGAAGATGACGACCGGTGCAGGCTCGCGCAAACGCGACGCCGGCCGATAGACGTCAAGCCGATGCCGCGCATGCGGCCCATAGGCCAGATCACGCACGACGGTGTACGCGTCGGTCGACGCTTGCGCGAGCAGCGGCGTGTAGGTCTCCAGCACGAGGCGCCGTCCGGCAGCGATATCGTCGGCCCAGCGCGGCCCGAGCGCGCGCATGTGCGATCGCGCTCGCGCCCACCCGTCTGCCGTCGCCGCAATCGTCTGTCCGGTCATCAATAGACCCCCATCAGTTGCGAGAGCTGCGCGACATACCCGGCGTATCGCGGGTGCTGCTTGATCGTCTGCGGCGAGCGCGGACGCGGCAGATCGATCACGACTTCCTGCTGCACCTTGCCCGGACGCGCCGACATCACGATCACGCGATCCGACAGGAACACCGCCTCCTCGATGCTGTGCGTGACGAGCAACACCGTTTGCCGGTGCTCCTGCCAGATGCGCAGCAGTTCGACGTTCAGGTTGTCGCGCGTGAGGGCGTCGAGCGCACCGAACGGCTCGTCCATGAGCAGCACTTTCGGTTCGAGCGCCAGGATCTGGCCGATCGACGCGCGCTGGCGCATGCCGCCGGACAACTCGTGCGGATGATGATCGGCGAACTGGGCGAGCCCCAGCATCTCCAGCAGCGCCGCCACGCGCGGCTCGCTCTTGGCTTTCGGGATCTTGCGCAGACGCGTGCCGAGCAGCAGGTTTTGCCGCACCGTGAGCCACGGCAACATATTGCTCGTCTGGAACACCACGCCAATCTCGGGGGCGGGCCGCGTCACGCGCTGGCCCGCCACACGCACCTCGCCGCCATCGTGCGGCACGAGGCCGGCAACGATGCGCAGCAGCGTGCTCTTGCCGCAACCGCTCGCGCCGAGAATCGACACGAACTCGCGATCCGCAATCGAAAGCGATACGTCGTCGAGTATCTTCACCGGTGAGGCCTTGCGCTGCTTGGCGGCGAAGGTCTTGTCGATGTGGCGCACTTCGATCATCGTGTTTTGGACCTGCGCGGCGTCCGCCGGTGCCACTTTCGCATCGCCGGCGGGGCGCGACGGCGCGGGGAACGGCGTCACCGTAGTCGTCGAGATCGTCATACGTTGATCCCTCGCCACCAGACAAAGCGCGCCAGACGCTCGATCACCCAGTAGAGCACCACCGCCAGCAGCGTCACCATGAGGATGGCCGCGAACATGACGTCGGTGCGCGCCGCCGCCGACGCAAACACGATCAGATGCCCCAGCCCCGCTTCCGAGCCGATGAACTCGCCTACGATCGCGCCGATCACCGCGAGCGGCATGGCGATCTTCAGGCCATCGGCGAACGCGGGCAGCGCCGCCGGCAGGTACAGCCGCCAGAAGGTGTCCCACGGGCTCGCGCCCAACGCGCGGAAGTGCTCGTCGAGGTTGCGCGCGACACTGGCGAGTCCGCCCATGGTCGCCACGACGACCGGGAAGAACGCGAACAGGAAGGTCGACGCCAGCTTCGACGCAAACCCATACCCGAACCACACGATCATCAGCGGCGCGAGTGCGATCTTCGGCATGCTCTGCAAGGCAGTGACGAGCGGGTACAGCGTGCGACGCGCAAACGCGCTGTAGCTGATGACGACGCCAATCACGAGCCCACCTGCCACCGCCGCCACGAAGCCGGTCAACACTTCGACCGTTGTGATCCAGGTGTCCTCCAGCATTTGCGGATGCACTTCCCAGGCCGCGCGAAAGATCGCCGACGGCGGCGGCATCAGGTACGACTGCACCTTGAAGTACGTCACGGCCAATTCCCACAGGGCGAGCAGCACGCCCCAAAATACGATCGTCTGTGCGATGCGTTTCATTCGATGTCTCCTCCGGAATCTCGGCTGGCTAGGTCTTTCCGCCCGACTTGTCCTTGACCATGCCCGGCGGGGGCGGCACGACGAAGCGTTCGAAGCGGAACCGGTCGAAGCTCTCGATAGAGCGCTCCCACACCTTCGCTTCGTACGGGTGGTCGTCGTCGATCTGCGTCATTTCGCAATACAACTCGACGTTGTTGCCATCCGGGTCCTTGAACACGAGGAAATAATTCGCCCCCGGCCCGTGACGCCCGATCCCACGCACGATCTCGACGTCATGCGCACGCAGCACCGCCACGGCTTGCTCCATCTCCTCGACACTGTCGACGAGGTAGGAGAAGTGCTCCATGCCGGGACGGCCGTAACGCGGCAGATCGTCGATGTCCGGCGAATCCTTCGGAATCTGCGAGAGCGCCAGATCGTGGTGGTCGGTGCCCGCGCGCAGGAACACCATCTGGTCGCCAATCCAGTCGGAGACGGTCAATCCGAGCACTTCGGTGTAGAACTTCGCCGACTTCTGGATATCACGCACCACCAACACCAGGTGACCAAGGCGCTTCGGGTTGAGCTTGGGTTTGACGCTTGTCATCTCGACTCCTTGCATTGCAGCGATTGCGCGACCGTCATTCGACGAACTGGTTGGTATAGAGGTCGGTGGCCTTCAGTGTGGGGGGCAGGTTGAAGGCGTCGCGCACGAACTGCGCGGTCGTCGCCATGCGCGCCACCGGCAGCCAACCCGCCTTGTGCCCCTGCGTTTCGCGGTCGGTCTCCAGCACGCCGATCTGCCGAATCTGTTCGACCATGACCTGTTTGTCGAGCATGGGGTACTGCGACACGATCACACCCGCCGACGCCTCTGGATGCTCGCGCATCCACGCATAGCCGCGATAGGTGGCCTGCACGAAGCGACGCACCACGTCAGGCTGCTTCGCAATCATCGTCTCGGTCGTGACGATGCCGTTGCCGACCATGTCGAGCCCGAAATCTCGGTAGCGCAGCGATCCGATCTCCCGTCCCTGCTTCGCCGCGAGCGACTTGAGCACCGGCAGGTTCGCGCCTTCCCAGCATTCGGTGAGATCCACGCGACCTTGCAGAAACGACGGATTGATCGTCGACGGGTCGAGCCGCAACAGCTTGATCGCCGTCGGCGGCAAGCCATTGGCCTTGAGCCAGGCCGGCACGATGTTCTGTAACGGCGACGCCCCGCCGCCGCCCATCGACAACCCCTTGAGATCGGCGGGCTTCGCAAGGGTCCGCCCCGGTTTGACGAGGTAGCAGATCGCGCCGGGCCAGACGGCATTGATCGCGCCAACCATCTTCGTCTTCCCGCCCTGCGCGCGGTTGAGCATCACGCTGATCGGATCGCCGTAGCCGAACTCGAACAGGCCCTGATCGACTTCATTGACGGTGCGCTGCCCGCCATGGCCAACGACCGCCGACACTTCGAGGCCTGCCTCGCGGTAAAAGCCCTGGTGAATGGCAACGAGCACCCCCCCGGTGCTGCCCTGTGGCAGCCACGAGAGGTTGAACTTGACCTTCTCCTGTGCGACGGCCGGCGTCGGCCACAGCGCGCCCGCACCGATAGCACTCACCGTGCCGATCGCCCCCATCGCTCCCATCGCACCGATCGATCCGGCACACGCAAGCACCGTCCACCACCGCCTTGCCCACTGCCACTGCTCCATTGCCGCCTCCTCCTGGCCGCTACCTGAGCGGCCGTTGTTATCTTTGCTGCGCCACGACGCGGTTCTCGATGGCCCCAATGCCCTCGATGCCCGCCACCATCACGTCGCCGGCCTTGAGATAGACGCCGCGTCCCATGCCCACACCGGTCGGCGTGCCCGTGGCAATCAGATCGCCTGGCTTGAGCGTGAGAATGTCGGACAGGTAGGCGATCTGCTCCGCAATGTTGAAGATCATCCCCGCCGTCGTGTCGTTTTGCATCATTTCGCCATTCACCGACAGCGTCATGCGCAGTTGCTGGGGATCGAGAATCACCTCGCGCGGCACAAACCACGGCCCCAGAGGGGCGAAGGTATCGAAACTCTTCCCGCGAAACCAGTCGTGCGTGAACGGATAGTCGGTGCGGCGGTTCAGGTCGCGCGCGCTGACATCGTTGATGACCGTATAGCCCGCGATCCATTCATGCGCCTGCTCGACCGGAATATGCCGTCCCGGACGGCCGATGACCACCGCCAGCTCGACCTCCCAGTCCACGCGCTGCGCATGCGGCGGCAGCACGACGTCCGTGCCGGTCGCCGTCACGCTCGTCTCCGCCTTCATGAACATGTACGGCGAACTCTCGCTGCGCGGCGCGAGCTTCGTACCCATTTCGGCCGCGTGCTCGTAATAGTTCGATGCCGTTGCAAAGATGCGGCCCGGCTGATAGGGCACGCACAGGCGATAGGCGTCGCTCGCCAGCGCGCCGATCTTCGCCGGCACACCCGCGTCCAGCGCACGGCGCACGGCGGCGTTGATCGCTTTGCCGTGCACATCCCAGTCCGAGAGCAGCGCCGTCAGATCGTGCGCCGCCAGCACCGCATCGTCCACGTCCGTGCCCATGTGGCGCAGCACGGCTTCCAGATCGTACAAATGCCCATGTTGCACGAGCGCCGTACGCCGCGCGGCAACGGCGCCCGGCGCCAGCGATTCATAAGTTGCAAGTCCAAACCAGGTCACACCTTCCTCCTTGTCTTCCCTCAGGGAACCGACGTCGCGCGTTGCGCATCGGTCGTTTTTTTGATTGCCATGTGAAGATACAATACATAGCATATGTATACATAGCAAATGATTTGTATTTTATTTTCCTATCCAAACGATCTTCACGATGAAGGCCTCCATGACCGACGCTTCGCCACTCCTCTCCCTCATCCCGCTTGCGCCGATCACCCGCGCGCGACTGATCGCCGCGGGACTGCGTCTGCACGAGATCGACGCCGATTGCGAGGCCGTCGATCGGGCCGATGCCATCCGCCTCATGTCCAATGCGTCCAACGTTCGCTTCGTGCTCACCAATGGCACGACAGGCCTTACGGCCGTGCAGATGGATGCGCTACCGAAGCTCGAACTCGTCTGCGCCTTCGGAGCGGGCTACGAGAACATCGACGTCGCCTCCGCCACCGCACGTGGCATCGCCGTCGCGCACGCGCCCAACACCAACGGCGAGACCGTCGCCGATCACGCCCTGGCCCTCATGCTCGCCACCGCACGCGGCCTCATCACGCTCGATCGCGCCGTGAAGGCCGGTGGCTGGGCGAACCACCGCGCACCGCGCCCGACGCTGCATGGCGCGCGACTCGGCATCGTCGGCCTGGGTCACATCGGTCACGCGATTGCGACGCGCGCGGAAGGCTTCGGCATGTCCATCCGCTATCACACGCGCACACCGCGCCGCGACTGCCGTTGGCACCATGTCGCTGACGTCGGCGCCCTGGCCGACGCCAGCGACTTTCTCGTGCTAGCCTGCCCGGGCGGTGCCGCGACACATCACCTCGTGAACGCCGACGTGCTGGCGCGGCTCGGCGCCGACGGCTTTCTCGTGAACGTGTCGCGCGGCAGCGTCGTCGATACCGTGGCCCTGATCGAAGCTCTGTGCGACGGCGTGATTGCAGGGGCCGCGCTCGACGTGTTTGAGCACGAACCCGAGGTGCCTTCGGCATTGCGCATGCTGGAGAACGTTGTGCTGACGCCGCATGTCTCGGGACGCTCGCCGGCCGCCCTGCACGCACAGATCGACGCGCTGCTCGCCAGCCTTCACGCCCATCTCGCGGGCGCGCCGCTGGCGTCCCCCGTCAATGCGGTGGCGCGGCATGTCGCGCGATAACGCGTTCAGGTGAAAAAAGAAGCGGGCAACCAGGAGACCTTCGGAGGTTGCCCGCCTCAACACTTCACGCTTTGGAGGCCCTGTGAAGTCGTGCGCGGCGACGGCACGACGCGTCGTGCCGCCTTGACACTGTGCTTACCGTGCCGGCCAGGGTTTTGCCGGTGCGCCCATCACGGGCTCACCCAGCAACGGGCTCGACAGGGCGTAGGCGCCGTTCTCGGTGAAGGCCCACATGATGTTGCGGTCGTACTCGGTGTACATCGCGAGCACCCCCTTGCCCAGCGTGTAGACGGGCAGCTCGGACTCGTCGGCCAGCCCCGGCACGAAGTAGCCCGCAATGCGCGGCTTGGCCGGATCCTTGACGTCGAATATCTGCACCCCCGCGTTGTAGAACGAGTACGGCACGATGCCCTGGCGCCACGCGCCCGGCTGGCCGATCGAATTCGAACGCTTCGGACCGAAGTTGCCGCCGCGCTGGCAGAAGCTGGTGAACGGCGCCCCTTCGGGGACGTCGGGCTCGGGCAGCTTCGCCGCGACCTTCATCTTGGCCGGGTTGCGCGCATCGACCACGAAGATGTCCTTGTACGGCTCATAGCAGTCCCGGTTCATCGGGTAGCCGCTGGTCAGCACGTACCCCGTGCGCTCGTACTGGCTCACGTCCGCATTGTCGTACTCGGTGCCCGCGAAGCTCGGCGCCGTATTCACGTTGCCCAGTACCTTCGGATGCGCCGGATCGGACAAGTCGAACGACCACAGCCCCAGACCCCCCATCGCGCCGAAGCCCACCTTGCCGCCCTGCTCCAGCGGCTTGGGTAGGAAGATCGGCATGCGCGAACCCATCCACGAGGTGCGGTTGCCCGCCCGCGGATTCTGCAAATAGGCCTGTTCGTGCGCCGCATTGCCAAGAATCTGCCCCGGCACCGAGATCTGCGAGACGAACTTCGGATTGGCCGGATCCGACATATCCCACACCTGGTAGCCCGGCGAGTAGAGATAGTTCGGGTACTCGGTAAGTGCGTAGCTGTCGTCCGGCGCCGATGAGAGAATCATGTACTTGCCGCCGTAGAACTCCGGTGAATCGAGTGAGCCCGAGCCCTGCTGCTGCCCGACCGGCGCGTCCGGATGCTGGTAGTCGGTGGTGCGCGTGGCGATGAGCTTCCAGTCGGACGGTAGCGGCCCATCCATCTCGAAGACCTTGAAGCCCTTGAGCGAGTTGTAGTGCCGTTGCGCGGCCACCTTGTCCGGTTGCTTCGACTTGTCGGTCATCAGGCCGTAACGGCCGATTTCGAACGACGCCACGAGAATCGGCTTGCGCCGTGTCTTGTTCCACACGATGGTGGCACCGCCCAGATAGCCGTGCACATTGTTCGGATCGAACTTCTCGCTCGATCCCTTCGGGCCCCACACGCCGCCGGTCGAATACACCACCTTGCCATGCGCGGGATCGGTCACGTCCATGATGCGCAGGTAGTCGCGATCGTGAATATAGAGGTAGCGCTTGCCGTTGAAGTCGGCGATGTTGTTCCATGCGTGGAACGGCGAATTGACCCCCGGGTAGAACGCCAGGACTTTCACGTTCTTGGTGTAGCTTTTCTTGTCCCACGTCGTCAGTTCACCCGGAAAGCGCTGACCGGTGTGCACTTCCGGTGTGGCCTTCGGCCAGATGAATTTGCCCGTTGCCGGATCCATGCCGTAATCGACGCCCGCCTTGAGCGGCTTGGGCTCCCGATCCGGCGTGAGGCGCAACCATCCCGCCAGGTAAGGATCCTTGACGTTCGGCATACCGGGCGTACCGGTGGGCTGTGTGTCCGACCGCGTGGCAGCGGGCGCCGCCGGCGCGCTGTCCGGTGCCGACGCGTGGGCCGCGAGCGTCATCGTGAGCGCCGCGAGCAATGCCGTCGCGGTCAACGAAACGCCGAGTGTGGGCTTGCGAAACATGTCTTCCTCCTTCGTCTCAAAAATCTTCTCGCCAGCGCGTCAGTCAGGCGCTGGCGGCGTGATGTCGCCGATCGGAACGCGTCAGAACGCGTGGCGGATGCCGAACTGCACGCCCGACGGATTCTGTGTGCCGGTCGGCGTGACCTGGAACGTCACCGGGTAATGCACCGTTGTGTCGTTGCTGTGCTGCACACGGGCATAGGTGGCGTAAAGCGTGGTGCGTTTGGACAAGCCGTACATGTAGCCGATCACGAAGCCGTTGCCGTTCGAGAGCGCCTTGTTGTCGTCGTCCTGGCGATGGACAAAGCTCGCGTAGAAGCGATGACGGTCGGTCAGCGCATACCGCACACCGGCCTGAATATCCCAGCCGCGCACGTTGAATGCGACATACGGCGGGTACGCGTAGTAGCCGTTGTACGTGTGATAAATCAGGGTCGGCTCGACGCTGCCGAACTTGTAGGTGGCCGAGAAGTAGTTGTCGCGCGACGAGTGGATCTGGCTCGACGAGTAGATGTCGCGCGTATATTGCAACTCGCTGACGGCGCCCAGGAAGATGCCGCCGTTGCGGTAATCGAGGCCGGCCGAATAGAATCGGCCCGAGCGCGTGCCGTCGCCTACACCGGTGGTGGCCATGAAGCGGCCCATCAGCCCATGCCAGCGGGGCGTGTTGTACTGAATGGCGTTGTCGACGCGGTACGACGCGTAGAAGAACTCCATGTTGTTGACCATACTGAAGTCCGCCGCCCAGCTAGGGTCGGCGTAACCGGCGATCCAGTAAGACGGCGTGAACTGACGGCCGAGCGACACTTCGCCCCACGCCCCCTTCAGGCCAACGAACGACTGGCGCGCCTGCGCCGATTGCGTGCCGTTCGCGGCAGAGAACATGGGCTCATACGTGAAGAATGCGCGGTTGCCGCCGCCCAAGTCCTCGAACCCGCTCAAATTGAAGCGAGAGTTGTTCAGCCCGCCGCTGGAGACCCGCGTGACCTTGCCGCCATTGGCCCCCGATCCCCACAACTGCTCGACGTTCAGGTCCACGAACCCCGAAAGCGTCACGCCCCCGGTCGATTGCGCGTACGCACCGCCCTGCAGTGCGCCCAGCAACAATGCACACAACACTCGCTTCTTCATGCTGTCTCCTGAGTTTTCTCGTTTTTGTCGCGGCGCCCCTGACCGGGTGTCTGCCGCCCGCGCTACATGTATACAATCAGTCGAATTATTATACATAGCAAAGAAATTGAATTTCTACCGCTATTTGTTTATACAAACGATCGATTTTTTTATAGCGGGTCACCCCGGATGGCCACTGGCCCGTGAGCGCTGGTCGCTGAGCGCCGCCGGCGCGTGGCGTCCGGCGGGCAGAGGCAGGTGTTGCGAACCCTGGCGCCGAGCGAGAACGGCGTGCTATCAGAGCCCCGTGCGATCGGCTTGCAGCCCTTCGTGACGCAGCGCTGGCGCGTTGTCCTTGCCCGTGCCGTCCTTCGACGCACCGCCCCAGCCGTGGGCAGTGACATCGAAGATCACGCCATTCGGATCGAAGAACTTCACTTCATAAAAGATGTTGCTCTTCACCGGCACTTCGCCCATGTAGTAGCGGCCCCCGGCAGCTTCGATTTTCGTACGCGTGGCCTCGACATCCTCGACCCAGATCCCGATGTGATGCAGCCCCACATACTCGCGGCCGCGATCGCCTGCGGCTTCGTCGTTCTTGTAATTGAGCAACGCCAGGTTGATGACGCCGTCAGACAGATAAACGCCCCGAGCGAGCGACGAGTCCGTCTCGCCCACTTTCTTGAAGTCGAATGCCTGCATATAGAACGCTGCCGCCTTCCACGGATCGGGCACCGAAAGCGCAATGTGACGCAGTTTGGCCATGATGAGATGTCTCCTTCGAATTGAGGTGTCGACGCGTGCCGGAACACCCGGCAAACGTTCATGTATACTATCTCAGCATATTGCATCCAAAAACGTATTTTTGAATGCACTTGGATCACCCTGCTGCGCTTTCCATCCGGGAATGGCGTCCTGATGACGCCTCCAGACATAGTGGCGAAGGAAAATACTCGTATAATCTCCATGTATACAATCGCATCAAAAAGACACATCCACGGAGCGAGATAGACAAGCATGGCCGAAACCATTGCCGCACGAATCTGCCGGGTGTTGACCGGCGAGATCATCGACGGACGCCTGCCGCCGGGACAGAAGCTCGAGGAAGTCGCGCTGGCCGAGCGCTTCAAGGCGTCGCGTACGCCCATTCGTGAAGCGCTGCGCGAACTCAATGCACGCGGCCTCATTGAACTCACCCCGCACAAGGGCGGCGTGGTGGCGAGCATCAGCGTCGACGATCTGTCCGACATGCTCGAAGCGATGTGCGAACTCGACGCCCTGTGCTGCCGGCTGAGCGCCCAGCGCATGAGCGCGATGCAGAAGAAGCAGCTCGAGATGATTCACATCCAGAGCAAGCAGTGCATGGATGCGGGCGACGAAGCCGGCTATCTCGCGCTCAACCGCGAGTTCCATCAGTTGCTGAGCGCGGGCACGCAGAACAAGACGTTGATGGCGCTGATCGACAGTCATCGTGAACGTCTGGCGCCCTTCCGCGCGGCGCAAGCCGATGTCGAAGAGCGCTTCGCCGTGTCGTTCGACGAGCACGAGCGCGTCGTCGAGGCCGTGCTCGCGGCCGACGCCGAAGCCGCCTATAACGCCATGCGCAGCCACACGGCGCGGTTGAGCATTCATGTGCTCGAACGCCTGCAACACAGCCGCAAGCTGAGTTAAGCCCCGCCCCCGCTCGTCTGTCCAGGCCGGCTTCGTTCACACGGCCGGCCGATACGCTCCTGTCGCTGACGCCCCCGATGCCCGCACGCACGCATCGGCCTTCCTGGGGGCATCGCTCCAATTCCCCGATTGGTGTATCGGTGCCCATCCGCGCAACGCGAGTCGCGACGCCGCTTTGCACGCAACTGTCACTCATAAAGCGCAGCCCGCGCGAGGTTGAACATTGCCGTCGCCGTTTCTAGGCTCCATCCGTGAAGCGCGTTGCCGCGTTTCGCGCGCGGCCGGCAGGCCGCCGGCTTAGAGACCGCCATCGTCCGATGGACGGCATCCAACTCAGCCTTTCGTGGAGAAACACATGTCGCAAATCACCGATGTGCTGGTCAGCATCGACACCAAGACGATCGTCGACCGGTACGGCAAGAACTCCAGCATGGCGAATCCCCCCCTCATCGACTTCAAGCACGTCTTCATGATCGTGGCGCAGGGTAACGTGGTGAGCGGACAGGCGGGCGGTGAGCTGGACGTCGCGGCGACCGTCGGCGACGTCATCCGGTGGCGCGAATGCTCGCTCTCGCTCGGATTCGAGCAATCGTGCATCTTCTACAAGTTCATCGGCAATCAGGGCAACGACCTGATCTCCCCGCCCTCGCCACGGGAAGCGGAGGTCACGATCCCCGTGCCGAATCCGCCCGACCCGACCCATCCGAAGAAGCAGACCTGCTCGAACTACTTCTGGTCGTGCGAAACGCTCAAGACCGGTCGCGTCACCTACCACTTTCAGTTCATGATCCTCGATCGCAGCGGTAATTTGTGCGGCTGCTACCAGTGGGATCCGTTCATCACCATTCGCAATCACTGACGAGCGCCGCGCCGCGATCCACGACGCGCCAATCCGGGCGCCCGATCGCGGTCACCTAGGCTCACGGCAAGGAATCCCAATGTCCAACGCAAACACCTCCGACGGCGATGGCGAATGCGGTGCGATTGCCGACGTTCTGCTTGTCATCGATACCGTGACGCTGCTTGACCAGCACCCCGAAGCGATCGACGCGCCCGTGGGCGTAGACGCCGACTGCTGCCATGCGCTGGCCGCGGATAGCGCGGCGCTCACCGGTGTCAATGCGGCGCAATGGCGTGTCGACGTTCGCCCCGGCGACCGCTTGCGGCTGCGCTGGACGCCGCTCGCCATGCGTGGCGAACATGCCGTGATGCTCCAGCTCTGCCTCGATGACGAGACAACGCTGAGCGGCCTGCAGTTGCATTGCCTTGAGCACGCCACGCGCTACGCGCCGCAATCGGGTTCGCCGCAGGCCGCCGTCGCGCGCGACGCCCCGGATGCCTTTTGGCAAGCCGATGTCGTGGGCAGCGGCACGGCAGCGCTGACCATCGAGGCCATCGTCACGGACCGCGATGTCCATGTGCTCGGCCGATTTCGCTGGCCAATGCGCGTGGTTGTGCCCTGAGCGTCTTCATTCATTCAAAAATCGAATGTCACCCATTTTGATATTTAATTTGTCGATGGATGGCGGGTTCGCTATCTTGTGCATCTTTCCCGATGGTTTCGCCCCCACGAAACTCCGCGATCAGAACGACACAGGAGCCATCAATCATGTCGAAGACTACGTATTACGCGCCGCAGGGTGGGCATCCGAGCCAATCGGAACTGCTGACCGACCGCGCCATGTTCACCGAAGCGTACGCCGTCATTCCCAAGGGCGTGATGCGCGACATCGTCACGAGCCATCTGCCGTTCTGGGACAACACGCGCCTGTGGGTGCTCGCCCGTCCGCTCTCGGGCTTCGCCGAGACCTTCGCGCAATACATCATGGAAGTCGGAGCGGGGGGCGGCAGCGACCAACCCGAGCAGGATGAAAACGCCGAGGGCGTGCTGTTCGTCGTCGAAGGGGAGATCACGGTGACGATCCAGGGCAAGGCGAACCGCCTCACCCCGGGCGGCTATGCGTTCCTGCCGCCCGCGACCGACTGGCAAGTGCGCAACCACAGCCAGGGCACCGCCCGCTTCCATTGGATTCGCAAGCACTATCAAGCCGTGCCGGGTTTGCCGGCCCCTGAGCCGTTCGTGAAGCACGAGCAGGACGTCGAGCCGATTCCGATGCCCGGCACCGACGGCCGCTGGGTGACGACGCGCTTCGTCGACATCCAGGACATGCGCCACGACATGCATGTGAACATCGTGACGTTCCAGCCCGGTGGCGTAATCCCGTTCGCGGAAACTCACGTCATGGAGCACGGCTTGTATGTGCTCGAAGGCAAGGCCGTCTATCGCCTGAATCAGGATTGGGTGGAAGTCGAAGCCGGTGACTTCATGTGGCTGCGCGCCTTCTGCCCGCAGGCGTGCTACGCCGGTGGCCCCGGCCCGTTCCGCTACTTGCTGTACAAGGACGTCAACCGTCACATGAACCTGACGCTGGGTGCCCAGCCGAAGTAAGCGCCGAAACAAGCGCTGAAACCGGTGCCGTAGCAGGCGCTGAAGTCAGCGTCTGCGCTATGCGCCCCTTGGCGCCCATCCCCGCACGCATCCCGCCGCGCGCGTCGCTCACTTCGGCGCGCGCGGTTTCGTCGCGAGCATCCCGACGAGCACTTTGGCGAGCGCCATCACCATGGCATCCGCCGTCGGTCGGTGAAAGATCGCCAGCTCGAAGGCGTCGATGACCGGTAGCCCCTGCGCCCGGCCAAGCACCGCATGCCGCGGCAGTACGGCGCGCGGCGGCACCAGACTGATTCCCATCCCGTCGGCCACCGCGCCCTGAATGCCGCTCAGGCTGGAACTGGTGAAGCTGATGCGCCAGTCGCGTCCCATCGTCTCAAGTGCATGAATCATATCGTCGCGATACAACCCGCGCGCGGGAAACGTCACGAGCGGCACCGGATCGCATCCGAACGACGGATGCGCCGCGCTGTCGATCCACGCCAGCCTCTCGGGGCGGCTCGCCACCGATTCGCGACTGCCGCGACGCTGCTTGACCAGCACGAGATCGAGCTCGCCGCGATCGTAGCTCGCGAACAAATCGCGGCTCAGGCCGCTCGTGACTTCGAGCTTGACCTGCGGATACTGCCGATTGAAACGCGCGAGCACCTGCGTCGTGGCGCCGGTCGCGAAATCCTCCGGCACGCCCAGCCGCACCGTCACTATCACGGCTCCGGAGAGCGCCTCGAACATCTGGTCGTTGAGCGCGAGCATCTGACGCGCATGGCCGAGCAATCGCTCGCCCGCGTCGGTGGCATGGACGTCGCGATTGCCGCGTTCGAGCAACTTGTGCCCGACCAGGTCTTCGAGACGCCGCACCTTTTGGCTCACGGTGGATTGCGTCGAATGCAGACGCGCGGCCGCCGCCGTGAAGCTGCCGCAATCCGCCACCGTGATGATCGAGCGCAGCAGATCCAGATCGAACAGCGGGCGATTCGATTTTGCACTGCCAGCCATGTGAAGTATTTACGTTGTCGATGGATGGCAGCACTTGTATCACGCGCGACAACCGAGCGTCAAAGCCCCAGGGCCCGACCATCGCTGCGAGGATCGTGGGCACCGCTCATCTGCCCGTGCGCACCGATGCGAATCGCACCGGGATGGCCCGCCAACTGACTCTGCGGCGGCAGCTCGCTCATCTCGTGCCCACGCGCGGCCAGCGCCGCGAACACTTCGGCACCGGCATCCTGTTCGAGCTTGAGGGCATCGCGGCTGTCGGAGAAGGTCTTGCCGAGCAGGAAGCGCGGCCGTCCCAGCGCGGTGAGCGGATCCATCTCGTAATCGATCAGGCGGGTGAGCACCGCGGCCAGCGTCTGCGGTTGCCCGTCGGCGCCCTGCGTACCGTAAAGCAGTTGCGGGCGTCCCTGCTTCAGATACATGCCTGGATTGAGCGTATGGAACGGGCGCTTGCCACCGTGCAGCACGTTCGGACTCCGTGCGTCGAGACTGAACGACGCGCCCCGGTTGTGCCACAGCACGCCCGTGTCCCCCAACACCACACCGCTGCCCCAATCGAAGTAGACCGTCTGCAGCATGCTCACGCAGTTGCCCTGACTGTCCGCTGCACCGATGTACACCGTGTCACCAGTCTTGAACACATGCGGCCATGACATGGCGCGATCCATGCGAATGCTGCGGGCATGCGCGTCAAGGTGGGCGCTCGCCAGCAAGCGATCGACCGGCACATCGACGAAATCGGGGTCGGCTACATAGCGATTGCGGTCGATGAATGCGAGCTTCACCGCCTCGACCAGCACGTGGTAGTAGTCGGCGCTGCCCTCGGGCATCGACTTCAGATCGAAGCGATCGAGAATGCCCATGATCTCCAGCGTTGTCACGCCCTGCGTCGGCGGACGCAGCCCGAGCAGCTCGCCGTCACGATAGGCCACGCGCAGCGGCACTTCCTCGCGCGCCTGCGCCCGTGACAGGTCGCCGGCGCGCAGCGGCGAGCCGGCCTGCTTGAGGCCTGCCGCGATGCGGCCGGCCAGATCGCCTTCGTAGAACTCGCGCCCGCCATGGGTGGCAATGCGATCGAGACTGCGCGCCAGTGCCGGCTGATGAAAGCGCTCGCCCGCCTGCGGAATGCGGCCGTTCGGCATGAAGACCGAGGCGAAGCCTTCCCAACCCTGCAATTCGGCCGCGCGCAATGTTTGCCAGAAGTGTTGCGACGGGGTGACCGGGAAGCCGTTCGCCGCATATTCCGTGGCGCGTGAGAACAGCGACGACCACGCCTGTTGTCCCCCCCATTGCTGGCGACTGAGGTCGAATGCCTTGTCCCAGATCGCCACGGTCGCGGCCGTGGTCAGCGCCGCCCCCGGACCGCGCACGGGGATGGCGCCGCGGTAGGCCGGCACCTGTGCGGCGGCTTGTCCGATGCCCGAGAGCGTACGCACGTTGCCTTCGCGGTCGCTGATCACCATGAAGGCGTCGCCGCCCAGACCGGTGAAGTGAGGATACGTCACGCTCAGCACCGCGCCGATGGCAATCGCGGCCTCAATGGCGTTGCCGCCCGCGCGAAGCACTTCGAGTCCCGCCTCGCTGGCCAGTGCGTGCGGACTGGTGACCATGCCCCGCGTCGATTGCGCAAGGCGCGGGCCGGCGTCGGCTCGTGCGTCGCTGTGGGCGGCTTGGGCCGCGTCGGCCGCCGGCGCGGGCAGCACCGCGCTACCGGCCAATGCGGCTGTGCCTCGCAGGAAGTTTCGCCGCGTGGTGCTGCCGGCGGTGTCGCCAGTCGCGACCGGAGGTGTCGTGGTCAGCCCATCGGCCATGTCTTGTGCGAACGTCATGCCGTCCGTCTCCCCAAACAATGTCATTGGAAGGCGAAGCGCGCCCGACACCGGCAGACGCTTCGACCCGATCCCATCCGTGCGTCGAGCCGGAACCGGCTCGCACCGTGCCGCCGCCCCGGCTGGATGCGCGAAACGGCAGGCTTGCGTCAGACTTCCGCCTTCCAGCCCTTCCAGTGGCGTTGATGCGTCACTTCCGGGGCCGAGAAGCGCTCCTTCACCCAGGCGTAGACCGGGCCGAGGGCGTTCATGGCGACGGCCGCCCCGAGTGCCGCCAACGGGTCCTGTGCCACCGGGCCGAAGCCGCCGAACAGCGTGGCGAAGTACGTCGCGAACCCGAAGAACATGCCCGGAATGAAATTCAGTGCCGGGAACACGCGGGCCAGCGCCATCATCGAGCCGTTGCCCGCGAAAAGAATCACCATCTCCGCGGCGACAAGAGTGTTACCGCTGAACTGGGCGCCCGCTTGCTTGAACCCCAGCACGATGAGGCATGCGAAGCACGCGCCCACCGGCAGCGTCGCCCAGATCCGTTTTAGGTTCACCAACGTGGGTCCCCCCATGGCAAAGGTGGCGGCCCAACTGATAAAGATCGCCCAGGGCGGCAAATGCAGCGGCAGCATCGCGATCGGGATGGTGGTGACGGCCAGTAACGAGGCAACGACTTCCGCAGGCAGCTTCTTCATGAGTGTCTCCTTGAGTGTGATGAGAACTGCATTACGCGCAACAACAGGAATGCCGGTGAATCTCGCAGTGATGCTGCGTCACGACCGTGATTCGGCCGCGTTTGATCACCCACAGGCGTGGCGGGATGTCGAGCAGCGCATCGGCCACCTTGAACGTGTCGAGAATGATGAGATCGGCTTGTTTGCCCACGGCGATGCCATAGTCGTGCGAGAGTCCGATGGCACGCGCGGCGTTATGCGTGCCCATGTCCAGAATCGCCTGCTGGTGCTCCGGCACGCCGAATTGCGCCACGTGCGCGAGCAGATTGCCGATCTGCAACATGTCGGCCTTGCCGAACGGCGTGAAGGCGTTGCGCACGTTGTTGGACGAATACGCCACGTTGACGCCTGCGGCATGCAACGCCTTGACGGGCGTGAGACCCCGCCGAGGGTTCTGCACGTCCTTGCGCCCACCCAGATAAAGATCGGTCGCGGGCAGCGTGACGATGCTGATGCCGGCAAGACGGATCTGCTCGATCACGGGCGCGAGTTCGTCGTTGTCGAGCGCACCCAGGCTGGTCACGTGCCCCAGCGAGACCCGGCCCTGATAGCCGGTATCGATCGTGCGCTGCGCAATGTACGAGATGGCCGCGAAACGCTGATCGCTGGTGTCGTCGGCAAAGTCCGCATGCATGTCGATGGGCGCATCGAAGCGCTGCGCCAGCTCGAACACGATGTCGATATGGCGCTTGGTGTCTTCCCAGTTCAGCTCGTTGTAAGGGCATCCGCCGACCACATCCGCCCCCATGCGCAGCGCGTCGATCATCAGCTCGTAGGTGCCCGCAGACTTGAGAATGCCCTCCTGCGGGAACGCAACGATCTGCAGATCGAGCAAGCTTTGGTACTCATCCTTGAGCGTGAGCAGCGTCTCGACCCCGATCAGCCCCTGAATCAGGTCAACGTCCGGATGGGCGCGAACCGCGACGGTGCCGTTCTTGATCGCCATGTCGAGGACCTGACGCGAGCGATCGAGCACGTCCTCGCGCTCCTGCCGGCTCTTGAGAATGCCGGTCACGCGGATGGCCTCGTCGAGCGTGCCGAAGCGTGCGGGCAGACGGCGATGCAGCAGTGCCTTGTCCAGATGCAGGTGCGCCTCGATAAGCCCGGGAATCGCCGCGCGGCCTTGCGCGTCGATCTCCTCGGTCGCGCTGGCGTCGATGCCGGGCTCCATCGCAGCGATGCGTCCGTCTTTGATGGCGATGTCCACGAGCGGCGCATCGTCGCGCACGCACACGTGTTTGATCAGCAGGTCCACATGCATGGTGCGGTCTCCTTACGTCTCAGGGTTGAATGAAATGCTGGCAAGCGCCGGCCGGGTGGCAGTGAGTCGGTGCCCCGCCTTCGGGGCTTGAAGCAAGATTAGGGGAGTGCCCGCGGGCGGGGCATCGGGATTTGCTGGTTTTCGTCTAAGAATTTCCCTAGACGCAGTGCAGCAAGCGAAACCGAGGGGGAATGCGTGTGGCCGATGATCGCGTCGGGAATGTCTTGCGCGTTGGGGGCGTGGGTCGCGTGTGGGATCAGGCGTCGGTGCCGGCGACGATCAAGCCGTGTTCGATGGCGTAGAGCACGAGGCCCGCCGTCGACGGAATGTCCATCTTGGTGAGGATATTGGCCTTGTGCGTACTCACGGTCTTGGCCGAGAGCGACAGGCAGCGCGCGATCTCGTTGATGCCATGGCCCTCGACCAGCATCTGGAATATCTGGAATTCGCGGGCCGTCAGCCCGCTGTGCGGCAACGCCTCGGCCGGTTGCTGCAACTGACGCACGAGCTTGTCCGCGACCAGGGGCGAGACGACCGTGCCGCCGCGTGCCACGCGCCGGATGGCGCTCATCAACTGTTCCGACTCGGCGTTCTTGGTGAGATAGCCGGCGGCCCCGGCGCGGATGGCCTGCACCGCGTATTGCGATTCGCGGTACATGCTGAGCACGAGTATGGGGAGCGCCGGATACGTTGCCTTGATCTGCGCGATGAGGGCAATGCCACTCTTGCCAGGCATCGACATATCGAGCAGCAGCACGTCCACGGCGATCAGGCGAAGCCGGTTGAGGACATCCGCGCCGTCCACGGCTTCCGACACCACGCACATGTCAGGTGCCATCGAGATGATCTTTTTCAGCCCATCGCGAATGATCGCGTGGTCGTCGGCAATCATGACACGCATCACCACTCCCTCTCGTTCGTTAGGTTCATTAGGTTCGTGAGGTCCGTGAGGTCCGTGAGGTTCGATGGGGTCGCCGGGCTCGTTGCGTTCATTGCGTTGGCGGCATCATCGTCGGTCAACCCTGCCGCAGGTGCGCGCGCAGGAATTCTCACCCGCACGCGGGTTCCCTGTCCCGGGGCGCTTTCGATCTCGAACGCACCGCCCAGCATCAGCGCGCGTTCGCGCATGCCCATCAGACCGAGGCGCTGACCGTCCCCGGCCCGTGCAGTGTCCATGCCCCGGCCATCGTCCGCGATGCTCACGTAACAATCGCCGTCGCGCAGCTCGAGCGTCACACGCACCTGCGACGGCTGCCCATGTCGGCTGGCATTCGTGAGCGACTCCTGCACGATACGGAAGATCGCCGTGCTGCATTCGCTGTCGAGACGCGTAGTCACCGCTTCCGGCATGTCCAGCTCGCACGGCAACCCATGCCGCTGCGCGAACGATTCTGTCAGCCACTCCAGCGCCGCGTGCAGGCCCAGTTCGTCGAGCACGGCGGGCCGAAGGTCGGCGGCGATGCGATGCACCGCGTCGATGGTCTCGTCGACCAGGTCCTTGAGCATCTGGATATGGGCGGACCGATCGGCCGGCGACGCGACGGGTTGCGTGTCCAGGTAGCTCAGGCCAAGCCGAAGGCCGCCCAGCCACTGCCCGAGTTCGTCGTGAAGTTCGCGCGAGAGTCGCGTGCGTTCCGCTTCTCGCACCGTTTGCAGATAGGCGGAGAGCTGACGCAGTTGCGCGCGCGAGTCGAGCAATGCCGTTTCGGAGCGCTTGCGGTCGGTGATGTCGCGAGAAATCCCAACGGTGCCCACGATACGGCCAGCCGCGTCGCGAACCGGCATCTTGACGGTGTCGAACCAGCGCGGCGCGCCGTCGGCCCCCGGCCGGCTCTCTTCGTAGCGCCGGCGTTCGCCGCTGGCCACGACCGCTTTGTCGGTGGCGAGGTAGACCTTCCCCCATTCCGAAGACCAGACCTTGTCGGGCGTGTTGCCGATGATCTCGGCTTCCGTGCGGCCGCAAGCCACCAGGAAAGCGTCGTTGACGAGGATGTAGCGCGACTCGGTGTCCTTGAGCCAGGCCTGGTCCGGAATGTTGTTCAGAATCGCCCGGTGCAGCTCTCCATGCGTCTCCACTTCGTCTCCTTGGCTGGCAACGGACTGCCGCAGCGGCGCGGCGACGTTACGCCCTCACGCACTCGCGAACGGGGCGCTCGCCCCATCGACAGCACACCGTGACGTCGGTGCCGGTCCGCCCCCAATATAGCCAGACCGGCGCCTGGGCGCGCCTCTAGTTTTCCCGCATATCGCCATGCTGCGGGGCTGACGCACGCCCGACACCTCAGCCTTCATACCCCCGGAACAGCCCGCACAGCCGGAATACATCTTCCGTGAATGGCGTGCCCTTGACCTTGCAATAGCGGCTCGCCAGCTTCATCAGTTCCTTGATGTCGCGTCCGCTCGCGTTCGGGTAACGGCTCGCGAGCGACTCGATCAGGGTGTCGTCGAGCGGCGCACCGACCTGATCGGCCTGCATCCGCCAGAGCCGGCGCGCATGCGACGGCGATGGCGTCTCGTAATGGATCGTGGCGATACAGCGCGACAAAATGGCGTCGTCGACGTCGCCGCTCCGGTTGGTCGTCATGAACAACAAGCCATGGAAGTATTCCAGCGAACGCAGAAATTCCGCGACGATGGCGTTGTGCTCCAGATCGTTGTCGCGCCGACGGATGTACACGTCCGCCTCATCGAGCAGCAGAATGGCATTCCAGCGCATGGCCCGACGCAGAATGCTCATGAGCGTGGCCCCGACCGACGCCGCGGTCGTCCCCAATTGCCCCGAATGCACTCGGTAGAGCGGCTTGCCGACGACTTCGGAATAGATCTCCGCCGTGAGCGTCTTGCCGAGTCCCGGGGCGCCCTGGCAAAGGATGGTCGCACCGCCCGATTTGCCCGGCACGAAGTCCGGCATCATCACATCCATGTTCGATGTCAGGATGTCGATCAGGTCGTGATGATGCGCCGGCAGCACGAGCTTGTCCCGCAGCCCCGGCTGATACGCATACTCGGTCATGTTCTGCACGTGCACCCAGAGGTTGCGGTGCCAGTCCAGGTGGAACACGTGCACATAGCAATGCAGCGGAATGGTCTCGAACCCCTGCGCGACCTCGGCGTTGCGCCAGAAGTCCGCATCGCACGCCATCTCGAAATTGCGCTCCAGGCGCTCTTCGTCGTTCACGCACTTCGCTGCCGCGCCGTCCACCACGCGAATCAACTCGGTCGCGCCTTTTGCATCGACGGAGAACGCCGCGCGGCGCAGTACGAACTGCGCGCCGAAGGCACGCTGCACGCGCAGAAACCGCTGCGCATGCTGTTCGTATTCGCGCTTGAACTCGGCGCACTCCTTGTAGAAACCGAACTCGGCGAGCAGCTCGGGAATGGTGCGATTGGCGATGTCGTCGCGCGTGAACACGAGCGACGTGGTCATGCCCGAGCGGCGCAGGCGATGCTCCGTCAGATTGGAATTGGCCGACTGCATTGTGTTCGCCAGCATGTCCATGACGACATAAGGCGATCCTTGCTCCGGCTCTACATAGCGCAAGCGGCGCACGAGCCACGGCAGCAACGCACCGTCACGGTGACGTTGGTACAGCCAGCCATCGATGACGTCGCGCGCCAGATAGGCGACGAGGCCCGGCACCAGCTTGTCCAGACTTGGGATCACCCGCGCCTGCGGGGCATTGAAGACGTTGTCGAGCGCGAGCATCTGGAACATCAGCGCCCGTTCGTTCTGCGTCTTGCACAGCACGTAGAGCGTATTGAGCGACTTGGCGTCGAACCAGTGGCTCGACACTCGCAGGTTGCCGCGACACACGCCGTAAGCCGTCAACTGTTTGCCCAGCGTTGAATCAGTGCCGATCAGTTGCAGCAGCGGATGAATCAGTGACTCGGGAATTTCGAAATCCATGAACGGCACTCCCCGTAAGGCGTATGGCCCGTGCGTACGTTGCCCCGTGGCAAGGCGCGTGTCAGGCGAGGAAGAAGTCGACGGCACGCGCCACGACGTCCGGCTCGATGATGTGCCGTCCGTCGAACTCGACGAATTGCACGTCGTAGCCCGCCGCCGCGAGCTTGCTGGCGTTTTGGCGGCCGCTTGTCTCGATGGGCAGTTGTTCGTCGGCGCGTCCGTGCGCGATGAAGACGCGGGGCTGCCCTTCCTGAACGAAGATGGACATGAAGCCGCCCGAGAACGCGATCACATGGGTCGCAATGTCGCCGTTCGTCACCCCGATGGACAAGGCGTAACTCGCCCCGTCGGAAAAGCCCGCGAACGCCACACGCCCTGTGTCGATGCGATACCGGCTGGCGACCTCGCGCAGCGCCGATTGAAGACGCTCCAGATCGGGGCCGTTGCCGCCGATCACGATGTCCCACGTCGGAAAGGTCGAATGCGGTGCGAGCACGAGAAACTTGTGACGCTGCGCATGCGGCTCAATGAACGGCAACACTTTTTCCGGAAAGCCGCCCGCGCCATGAAACATGACAAACAGAGGAACGGCGGTGTCGGTGGGGAGATCGGGCGGCACGTAAAGCACAGTGTCACGCTGCTCACTCAACCCAAGCGAGTGACGGCCGGAAGGCCAGGGGGACAGCAAGGCCGCGCCGGATGACGTCGGCGCAGGCACCGCTGCGCCAACGTCGGGAGAGGCGGACGTCAGCACGTCCGGTGACATTCGTCCAAACAACGAAGGGTCGAACATAGCGAGGAGATTGTCTCGTGATCGTTGATGTTATTGATATATTGTATATCAACAAAGATCTCCGCCGATGTCCGATATGCCTTTGGACAGCCGCCTTATTCGGCCATATAGGCGGTCAATCCTGCCACGAGCGCGTCGAAGGTGACTTTGCAGCGCGGACTCTGACGCAAGTCTTCGTGCATCGTGACCCACGTTTGCAGTGAGAAGCGAAAGGCGTCGGGCAGCACGCGCACGAGCCGGGCATCTTGTTGCGCCAGCGGCACCTGACACGCACCGATGCCGTAGCCTGCCCGGATCATGGCCAGTTGCGCCAGATCGCTGTCGGCGCGAAACGCAAAACTATCGCGTGACCAGACGGGCATGCCCCGTGTGGCCTCGCGGATGAACGGCGTCATCTGATCGAAGCCGATCATCGTGTGATGCGCGAGATCGGCCAGCGACGTCGGCACGCCGTAGTGCGCCAGGTAATCGTCGCGCGCATGCAGGCCGACGTCGATGTTTCCGACGCGACGCGCCATCAGCGCGTCCTGCTGTGGCGGCGCCATTCGCACGGCAATATCCACCTCGCGATGCAGCAGATCCTGAATGCGGTTCGTGGGTACCAGTTCGATCACGAGCTGCGGGTGGGCACGTCGCAGCGCGCTCAGGATCGGTGGCAGCACCTCCACGCCAACGACTTCGCTCGCCGAGAGGCGCACGACGCCGTTCGCCCCCTCCCCTTGGCTTGCCGCCGCCCGCTCGAATGCCTGCGCGGTGTGTTGCATCGCCTGCGCATGGGGCCGTAGCGATGCCGCCGCATCGGTGGGCAGCAAGCCGGTCTGCGAACGCGTGAAGAGCGTTTGCCCCAGCACCGCCTCCAGTGAGGCGATGTGACGGCCGACCGTCGGCTGCGTAATGCCCAACGCACGCGCCGCGCCGGAGAGCGAGCCCTCGGTCAGCACAGCGAGAAACGTTCGGCAGAGATCCCAGTTCAGTGGCGTCATCATACAAAAATGTATAGCCGATAGATGGTTTTAGGCAATTTTAATTGAATTGCCTCGCGCGGAGAATGGCGTCACCGACAACATTCAAGGAGCGGCATCATGCACTACGGGTCCCAACACAAAATCTCTCGCGCGCTGGTTCTTGGGGCGACCGGTGGCATCGGCGGTGAAGTCGCGCGTCAGTTGCTCGCCGCCGGCTGGCATGTGCGCGCGTTGCGTCGTGGCGGTGCGCCGCGTGCCGCTGCATCGCCCGCCGGCATCGAGTGGCTCGACGGCGACGCCATGCAGACCGGCGACGTCCTCGCGGCGGCACGCGACTGCGAGGTGATCGTGCATGCCGTGAACCCGCCCGGCTATCGCCACTGGGACACGCAAGTGTTGCCGATGCTCGAGAACACGCTCGCGGCCGCCACGATGCATGGCGCCACGATCGTTCTGCCTGGCACGGTCTACAACTACGGCACCGAGACATTCCCGGTCCTGCGCGATGACGCCGCGCAGCGGCCGCGCACACGCAAGGGCCGCATCCGCGCGACGATGGAAGCCCGTCTGCGCGACGCGAGTCGGCACGGCGTGCAGACGATCATCGTTCGCGCCGGCGATTTTTTTGGTGCGCAATCACGCAATAGCTGGTTTGGACAAGGACTGGTGAAGCCGGGTCGGATCGCGCGCGTCGTCCAGGTGCCCAACGCACCCGGCGTGGGTCATCAATGGTCCTATTTGCCCGACGTCGGCCGCGCGATGGTCATGCTCATCGAGCGTCGTCATGCGCTCGACGCCTTCGCCACCTTCCACATGGCCGGGCATTGGGATGCCGACGGCACTCAGATGGCGGCCGCGATCACTCGCGTCATGGCGCGACACGGTGTCGACGTCAAACTCCGTCGATTCCCGTGGTGGCTCGTTTGGGCGGCATCGCCCTTCGTCACGACGCTTCGCGAGCTGCGTGAAATGCGCTATCTGTGGCTGCAGCCCGTGCGCATGGATAACACGCGACTCGTGGCGACGCTCGGGCATGAGCCTCATACGCCGCTGGACGTCGCGCTGAGCGCCACGCTCGAAGGGCTCGGATGCTTGCCAGGTGGCGGGCCTTCAGACAGCACGCCGGCGGCACATCCGACCCCCGGGGCGCGGTAGCGCGCGTCAATGTCACGCCACCGGCAACCGAATGACCGACGGGCAGTCCGAGTAAAGGCGAGCCACGTCGTCGGCGCGCAAGGTCAGCACGGCGCGCTGATTGACGTAGCCCTTGTCGGTGATCTCGCCTTGCTCGAGCGACGGCGGCGCCGCCAGGATCACCGCGCGGGCGGCACGCTGCGAACTGCCCGCGTCCTGTGCCAGTTGTGCGAGCGCACCTGCCACCCACGCCCGGACATCGTCGTGCAGCGCCATTGCCTTGCCCTCGTGCAGCGCGTCGTCCGATGACAGCTTGGCGCGCATTGCGGGGCTCGGGAAGATCAGCAATCCGATCTCATCACGGTCGTGCCCCGCGATCACCACATCCGACGCGTACGGTGCCAGCGCACTCACGGCACGCAAACGCAAGGCACCGACCGACACCCATGTCCCGCTCGTCAGCTTGAAATCTTCCGAGACGCGACCGTCGAATATCACGCCCGCCCCGGGGTCGTCCGGATCGCACAGGCGGCCCGCGTCTCCGGTCCGGTAGAACCCCTCCTCGTCGAACGCGGCGGCCGTTGCCTCCGGATCGCCCGCATAGCGTTCGAACACCGACGGCCCGCGCACGCGCATCTCCAGCTTGTCTCCACTGGGCACGAACTTGAGTTCATTGCCCGGCACCGGTACGCCAATATTGCCTGCGCCCGGAATCGGAAAATGCACGCTGGTGATCAATGGCGACGTCTCCGTCGCCCCCCACGCCGACGTGAAGAATGGCAATGTGTCGCAATGCTTCGACGCCAGTCGTTCGAACCGCTGCCATACCGCCGGAGGCAGGCTCGCCGCCGCGTAAAACAGCGCTTGAAGACGACCGAAGAAGCGCGCGGCGAACGCGTCGTCCGCTTCCAGAAACGGCGCGAGCGCCTCGAATCCCTTGGGCACATTGAAGTGCAGCGTGGGCGACACATCGCGAAGATTCTCGACGGAGCGCCCGATCAACTCCGGCACGGGGCGGCCGTCATCGACATAGAACGCACCACCATTGCGCAGCACCATATGGAAGTTGTGATTCGCACCGAACGTATGACTCCAAGGCAGCCAATCGACCACCACCGGTGCCGCCTCGTCGATGAAATGCCAGCATTGCGCGATCATCTGCTGATTCGCGGCGAGCATCCGATGCGTGTTGACGACGATCTTCGGCTTTCCCGTGGAGCCGGAGGTCAGCAGCAATTTGGCGGTGTCTTCCGGAAGCACCTTGGCAAACGCCGCCTCCACAGCGGGCGATGCCGCCGTGGCGGCGAGCGTCTTGAACGACAGCCAGTCTGCCCGCTGGCAGTCGGTCGCGACGATCGGGCATCGGATAGGCGCCCCCGCCAGCGCGCGCGCATAGGCGTCGCCATCTTCCACGTAGACGAGCGCCGGGTCGAGACGCGCCAGGATGCCATGCAGCTTGCCCATGTCCTTCGCCACGCGCGAATAGGCCGACGACACGATGGCCGTCTGACGCCCCACCATCATCGCGCCGAGTACCAGCAGTGCGTGGTTGACGCTATTGTCGGACAGGATCACAACCGGTCGATCTCGCGGCACGTCGAGGTCGAGCAACGCCTGCCCGACGCCGCGCGCCATGGTCAGTGCGTCGCGATACGTCACCTGACGCCAGCGATCGCCCGCCTCGGGCGCATGCCGCTGCGCGAGGAACACCGCACCGGGGGTGCGTGCCGCCCATTGCACGAGCCAGTCGGCCGGGCTGCGCGCGAATTCGCCCAGCGGCGTCCGTGAACGAATCACGAAGCTGCCGTCGGCACGCGTCTCACGCTCGATATCGGGCCGGGCCAATCGGCGCGCACCGGCCGCGGCGGCGCTCAATTGATCGTCCACTTGCCGCCTTTCACCGTAACGAGCACGCGACCATCTTCGCCATACGCCGAATGGTCCTGTGCATTGACGTTGATCATCCCGTGGGTTGCCGCCAAACCCCGGGTCTGCTCAATGGCCGCGACCAAGGCGTCGCGAAACGCCTGCGTGCCAGGTTGCGCCTGCTTGGCCGCCACGGCCACCGCTCGGTCGAGCACCAGATAAGCATCGTAGGCATAGCCGGCAAACAGATTGCGCGAACCCGCCCCGTATTGCGCCTCGTAACGCTTGACGAAGTCCACGGCCACGGCACGCCCGGGGTGGTCCGCGCGCAGTTGCTCGGCCACGAGAATGTTGCCTACCGGCAGAATCACGCCCTCGGCAGACTTGCCCCCGACACGCAGAAAGTCGTTGTTGGCAACGCCGTGCGTCTGGTAGATACGCCCCTTGTAGCCGCGCTCGCGCAACGTGTTCATCGGCAAGGCCCCCGGCGTGCCGCTGGCCGCGACGAGCACGGCGTCGACGTTGGCCGACATCAACTTGAGGGCCTGTGCGGTCACCGACTGGTCGTTGCGAGCGTAGCGCTCGACCGGCGCGACCTGAATCTGCCGTGCAACCGCGCGTGCCTGAATGTCCTTGAGCCACGCCTCTCCGTAAGAATCGGAAAAGCCGATGAAGCCGAGCGTCTTCACGTGATGCGCTTTCATGTCGTCGAGCACCGCATCCGCCATGACGGCGACCGACTGCGGCAGCGAGAAGACGTAGCGCATCTGCGTCGCACTCGGCACGAACGGGCAGAGCCCCAACTGCGGTGTGCGCGTATCGGCCGCGACCGCCGCCACCGCCAGACATGCCGGCGTCGTCGATGAGCCGATGATGGCGTCGACCTTGTCCTCCGTCGCCATGCGGCGCGCGTTCTTGGTTGCCGTGGTCGGGTCGGTCGCGTCGTCGAGCACGATATATCGCGCGGGCACGCCTCCGAGCGTGGGCGGGAGCATGCCGATGGCCTGCTTCTCCGGAATGCCAAGCGATGCGCCAGGCCCCGTGGACGAAAGCGTCACACCGATAGTGACGCCGGGCGGTTGTGCGCCCGCGGGCGGCGCGACGCACAGCGCCGCCGCACAGAAGGCCATTGCGCCAAGCGCGGCGCGCGAGAATGCAAAACGGTGAGTGAACCTCTTTGCCGCCATGTGACATGTCTCCTTGTCTTTTTGTATTTGGGGCCATGCCCCATGCCGCGCCGGCGCCGGAATCAACGCACCGCGAACTCCGGCAGCACTTCGCGATTGCGAGGTAGGCCCATGATGTCGCGGGCTTCGGCCGGTGTCGCCGGCTCGTAACCCATCTCGCGCACGAGCCGCACCACGCGCTCGGTCAGTTGCTGGTTCGTTGCCGGCACCCCCTGTTCGTAATACAGGTTGTCTTCCAGACCGACGCGGACGTGCCCGCCCAGCAGCAGCGAATTCATGGCCGACGGCAGTTGCGCGGGACCAATGCCGCTCACGCAGAAAATGCTTCCCTTGGGCAGCAGATCAACCATCGACTGCAACACGCGCGGCGTGTATGGCATGGCATTCTGAAATCCCCGGTGCACACCGAGCACCAGATTGACAAAGAACGGTTCGTCGTCGAAGCCCGCAGCAGTGAGGGTAGCGAGGTCCTGCACGATGTGCGTCGGGCTGAAAACCTCCCATTCGGGCTTGATACCGCGCTTCTTCATCTCGATGGCGAGATGTTTCGAACGCTCCGGCGACGTATGCATGAGCAGTTCCCGGCCACCGAAGCTCGCGATGATCGTGGTGGCGTCGAGCGTGCACATCTCGGCACCGGCATCCATGCCCTTCAACCGCTCTTCCCAGAGAATTTCCCAGTAGCCATTGTCGGCCTGGCGGATCATGTCGCCGTGCACACCGCCGCCCGTCGAGTTGTTGATCACGATGTCGCATTTGTCGCGAATGCGGCGGTTGATGTCGCGGTAGATGGCCGGGTTGCACGTGGCGCCATCGTCGCCGGGACGGCGCGCATGGATCGCCACGACGCTCGCGCCCGCGTTGTAGCAGTCGTAGACGTCGCGCGCGATCTCGTCGGGCTGCGTGGGCAGGTGGGGGTTCTGCGATTTGTACGCCATGCCGCCCGTCGGCGCGATGGTCACGATGACTTTCGGTTTGCTCATGCCAATGTCCTTGCGTCCCGGAATGCGGGGCGTCGAATGGATAGATCGTTGAATTTGGGGCGCGGGCGGTGTGTCCGAGGATGCCCGCGCCCGCGTCGACTAAGCCTTGCCCGCGAGAATGCCGAGAATGACCGCATCGCGCTGTGCTTCGAGTTGCGCATTGCCGCGGCCGGCCAGTTCGGCGTCGACGCCAGCGGCGATGCGCGCCTTGAGGTCGTCCGTCAACACTGGCTCGCCGAGATCCGCCCACCACGATTCGATCGGCGGGCCGAGATGCTCGAGCATGTGGGCGATACCGCCCGCACCGCCCGACAACTGCAGGTTAACGAACGGACCGAAGGCCGCCCAGCGCAAGCCCGGACCGTAGGCGATCGCGTCATCGATGTCGGCCACCGAAGCCACGCCGGTGTCGACCAGATGTATCGCCTCCCGCCAAAGCGCCGCCTGCAGCCGATTCGCGATGTGCCCCTTGACCTCCTTCTTCACATGGATCGCACGTTTGCCGATGGCGCGGTAGAACTGCATGGCGGTCTCGATGGCCGCCTGCGACGTCCGCTCGCCGCCAATGACTTCGACCAGCGGAATCAGATGCGGCGGATTGAACGGATGCCCCAGCACCACGCGCTCAGGATGCGTGCAGACCGACTGCACACGGCTCATCAGTAGTCCAGAAGAACTCGATGCGATGACGACGGACGATGGCAAGGCAGCGTCCATCTTGCGAAAAAGATCTTGCTTGAGGTCCTCGCGCTCGGGACCGCTCTCCTGCACGAAGTCGGCGCCGGCGAGCGCGGCGTCGAGCGTGTCGTGGAACGTCAGCGCGTCGCGCGAGGCACCCGCCGTGAGGCCGATCCGGATCAGCGTGGGCCAATGCGCATCGATTGCCTCACGCAAGCGCTCGCGGGCGCCCGGCGCCGGATCCCAAGCACTCACGCGCAGACCGCGCGCCAGGAAGTAAGCCGCCCAACTGGCACCGATGACACCCGTGCCGATGACGGCGATCTGTTCGATGTTGTCGTATTTCACATTCGTCTCCATAGGGAGGGGGGGTGGAACGACTAACGTGCCACCCGGCCCAAAAAGCGTTCCATGCGTTCGCGTGCGTCCGGCGTCGCGAGCATCAACGCGCTCGTGACCGACTCGGTAAACAACCCGTCGGCCATGGACATATCGTGAATGCGCGAGAGCGCGTGAATCGTCGCCCAGTTCGACAGCGGGCTATTGGCCGCCGTCTCGTGGGCCAGTTGCGTCGCGAGCGCCAGTCCCTCGCCCGCTTCCGTCAAATAATGGCCCAGGCCCAGGCGTTCACCGTCGACGGCATCGTAACGGCGGCCCGTGAGCATCATTTCCGTCATGCGGTCCGGCCCGAGAATGCGCGCCACACGTACCGACGCGCCGCCGCCCACGAAGAGGCCGCGCTTGCCTTCGGGCAACTGAAAGAATGCGCTTCGCTCGATGACGCGCACATGCGCGGCAAGCGCAAGTTCCAGCCCCCCGCCGATCACCGCGCCGTGAAGCACCGCCACCACGGGGCGACCGCTGAATTGGATCTCGTGGAACACCTTGTGCCAGCGTTGCGAAACCCGCAGCACGTCGATGGGGTCCCGCGCACTGTTCTCCGACAGATCCAGCCCGGCGCAGAAGTGCTCTCCCGCGCCGTTCAGCACAACGGCGCGTACGCTGTCGTTGAAATCGCGAAATGCGGCGTCGAGCGAGTCGATGGCAGCATCGTTGAGCGCATTGCGCTTGTCTGCGCGATCCAGTGTCACGAAAGCGATGCCGTCGTCGACGCGCACGCGCAAGTGGGGATAAGTCATTGTCTGCAGTCGCTCCAAAAGATGAAAAGTATCTTATAAGATATTTTCCGCTTTGCGCGGATGGTGCAATGCAGTTCAGGGTTAACAGGGATAAATACGTTTTCAGGCAATTTAATGCACGCCATGCGGACATTCTGGCGACGAGTCCGGATAACGTAGGACACACGGCGGGTATCTCATAGTATATTTATGCGCAAGCCTTGCATTCCCTGTCTGCCCGATGCCGAAACCGCCCGCCGACCACCCCACCCTAGATCCGGCCGATGACGCCGAGGCAGGGGCATCGTCGCCTTTGGCGTCGTTGGCTCGGCAGGTACGCACGTTGCGCGCGCAGCGGGGCATGACGCGCAAGCAGCTCGCCATGCAATCGGGGGTGTCCCTCCCCTATCTCGCTCGCGTGGAAGCCGGCACCGGCAACGTCTCGCTGGCCGTTCTGCACAAGCTTGCCGATGCGCTGAACGTGCGCGTGGAGGCGCTCGTGGCCGAGCGCACCGCTTACGATGGCGATCTGCTCATCCTCGTCGAGTATCTCCGTCAGCAACCGCTGGAAACGCTCGCACGCCTGCGTCGGCAGATTGTCGTGCCGGGCGCGGCAGACGCGCGCCGCACGGGGCAGCGCATTGCCCTCATCGGCTTGCGCGGCGCGGGCAAGTCAACGCTTGGTCCGGCGTTGGCACAGGCCATCGGCGCGCCCTTCGTCGAGCTGGACAAGGAGGTCGAGCGCGAGGCGGGCATCGCCATCGGTGAAGTCATCACGCTTTACGGACAGGCCGCGATGCGGCGCATCGAACGGCAGTGCATCGAGCGGATCATTGCGGAGCACGACCATGTCGTGCTCGCCACCGGCGGCGGGATTGTCTCGGAAGCGCCCACCTACGAGCGCGTGCTCCGCGCATTTCGCACGGTGTGGCTGCGCGCCCGCCCAGAAATTCACTTCCAGCGCGTGATGCAGCAAAACGACGCGCGCATTGCCACCGAGGCGCTTCGCAACGAGGCGCTCGATCACATCCATCGCATGCTCGATGCGCGCGAGTCGCTCTACCGGCTAGCCGACGTTACGCTCGATACGTCGGACATCACGCCCGACGCCGCGCTCTCGGCGCTCACGCGCGATCTGTCGCCTGCCCGCGCCGCGTGAGCGGTCCCCCAACGGGTGAAAGACGCATTCGCATGTCGCGCGCTTGAGCTGTCACAGACGCCGTACTATAGTGGCCGACGCCATGCATCGCTCGCGCTGTCGTGACGTGCTCGATCAGCGGCACGTCGGCGCCGCACGCCAACTCAAGGATTTCGCTCACTATGGACACCACCGTCGTCGAAAGCTGGAAGGATTTCATGGAACTGTCCTCCCGCTTCGAAGGCTGGGCCTTTCGCGGGCAGCAGGACGCACGCTGGCATCTGCAAAGCTCGCTCTCGCGGTACCTGCACGCCTATGTGGCGGACAAGGAACAGTGGCGCAGCCGTGAGGCACGCGCCATCCGCATCTTCCGGCGCAAGGCGCACAACCATGTGCCCTGGCCCGACCTGCTGCACGACGATCTTCGCTGCCTTGGGCTGATGCAGCACCATGGTGCCCCGACCCGTTTGCTCGACTTCACGAAATCGCCCTTTGTCGCCGCGTTCTTTGCACTGGAGCGCGCCACGAGCGATTCGGCCATTTTCGCGCTCAACACCCCCGCACTGTACGACGACCGTGCTCGTCCGCGTCATGCACCGTGGCTCACCCGCGATACGATCGATCCGCGCGTCAAGGGGAACATGGAGAAGTACTTCCTCGGCAACGACAACGAGGTGGTCTGGTTCGGCGAGCCGGAAGAAATGGACGGTCGACTGATCGCACAATCCGGCACATTCGTGGTACCCGGCGTGATCGACCGGCCGATGCACCGCATTCTCGACGGCTATGAGAGCGACGAACCGCTGCTGCGCAAGATCGTGCTGCCGTTGGCGCTACGCGCGGACGCAATGAAATGGCTTTATCGGATGAACGTCACGAACGCATCGCTGTTTCCGGATCTCGACGGCCTCGCCCGCTCGATTGCCATCGAAATCGAAATGATCTGGCCAACGCAGACGCTGGGATGAATGCCCCGGCGTGCGGGTCAGTCAGGCGTCAGATCAACTGCTGCAAGAAACTGGCCCCGCCGGATTTGCGCGCGGACTTGTTGGCATACATACGCTGATCGGCCACGCGGATGAGTTCGCTCATCGACTCGCCGTCGTCGGGGAACACCGCCACCCCGACACTTACGCGCACGCTCAGGCTGGCATCGTTGACGGAGATGACCTGCTCGATCTCGGCGCGCAGACGCGTGACGGCGACGTCGATCCGCTCGACGACCTCCGCATCCTGGACAATGGCGACGAACTCGTCGCCCGAGTGACGCGCCACGAAGCCGCTTCCCGTAACCCCGGCCTTCATACGCTGACCAATCTCCTTGAGCAACAAGTCGCCGACCGCGTGCCCCAGGCTGTCGTTGACCCCCTTGAACCCGTCGATATCGGCGAACAGAAGCGCCAGCTTCCCGTTGGTGCGCTGTGCGCGGCGCACGGCCTCGCTCGCGAATTCGCCAAACGTGCGGCGGTTCGGCAGCCCGGTCAGCTCATCGAATCGCGCCGCTTTGTAGAGGTCGTCGATCAGTTGCTTTCGCTCGATGGCCAACGCGGTCTGGTCGCAGACGAACGCCAGCAGCCGCTGCGCAGCCTCCGCCCGCAGCGCGCTGGCCGGGCCGTAGAGCATGAGTGTGCCCACGGCACGGCGCGCCGTGTGCATCGGCAAAATCACCAACGCCTGTGCGCCGGGCCTGGCGAGCGCGTCTGGCGCGAACGGCTCGGTACATAAGTGGGGGATCGATTGCCCAGCGCCGTCGATAGGGGCCGCTTCGATCAGGTGCCACAGCGATTGTTGCGCTTGCGCAGCCTGCGCAGCGAGGCCCCGCGCCTGCGGCCAGTCGAGCAAGGGGATGTCGGCGCTGTCGCGATACTGATACGCCTTGTCCCACGTCATCAGGGCCGCATCGCAGGTCGCCACGACAATGGCATCGATGGGAAACAGCGTGGCCAGCGTGTCGTGGACAGCCTTGCACAGGGAGCGAATATCGGCGGCGTCGTGGGCTGCTTCGGATATCGAGTACGTGGCGCGCTGCAGCGCTTCGGCCTGCTTCTTGGCCGACACGTCGCGTGCCACGCCAATGCGCAGTTCGTGGTCTTCGGACCAGCGGGCGGACCACATGATGTGGACGTAATGACCGTCCTTGTGTATGTACCGATTCTCGAACCCGATCCGGGGAAGTCCCGCCATCACGAACTTCGATTCTTCAATCGTGCGCTCGCGATCTTCCTTCACGACGAAATCGATCATCGAGCGCCCCAGCAATTCCTCCGGGGTGTACCCGAGAATGCGCTCGCAGGCCGGACTCACATAGACGAGAGCGCCAGCCTTGTCGACAAGAAACACAGCATCGAGCAGCAACGCCATACAGCTTGCCAAGACGTCTTTTGTTACAAATTCCATGGATCTCGAACGGACACGAAGGCTCCGCGCAGTATAAGGCAATCTCAATATGTGAATATTTCGTCACCTTGACGACGCAAAACTTGCGATCGCTTCCCCGCCGCACTACGATCCCGCGCTCCTCAAAAAATCAGTTGCTTCAGCCACCCCGGCGCTGCGATATTTGCCGCGCATTGCGCCCGCACGTTCCGGCACGCGGTCTCGTATTCACTTCGCAGCAGCTTGATTCTCGCCGCAACGAGACGCCGGAATGCCAACTCGCGCTCGCTGAATCCCACCCGGTCCTCATATCGGGTACCGTCGGGCAAGGGGCCTCGAATTTCGTAATACGTCACCCCGTCACGCGAATACTTCACGACTTTGGCTGCCATCTTGTCTCAATACTTTTCAGTTTTCCCCGCCCCAGTGTGCCCATTATTGTTTTGCGTTTCCGGGGTGTGAGTGCGATTGTCACTTGACGGATTCAAATTGGCAACCGGGAACGTGCGCCCGTGGCGGTCGCACCACGGAGCGGTCACCGCAATCCGGCGTTAACCGAACGTCGATTTTCGATTGAATGGATTAAACGAAGAATTAAAAGGCGTTTCAAATCGCGCCGCGCAGATGCCGGCGTGATCGACATCGACATGACCCTCGCGCATCGCGGCGCCATCGCTGATCGATGCACTTGACGCCACTTGCGTACAGCGGATAGAGTCTGGCCATGACGAATTTCCGAATCCCCTGCTCGCCGCGGTTGCGCGTTGTCCCGATGGGACAGCGGGGTGCGTTCGTCAAAAGCAAAAAACAGTCGCTCAACTGACCGGGGCGTGCTGTTCCGTCAGTTGAGCGACGGAACAGCCACGTGGACCCGGCAGTCCTCACCTCGCGCCGCCCTGCCTCACTCGGCGCGCCTGCCTCGAAGTTTCCCACGCGCCTGCCATTGCCCGTCGTCCTGCTGAACGGTTTTCTTACCGGTCAACGCACGTTCGTTTCGTACGTAACGTCCAGGGAGACACTTATGCAAGTCGCACAGTCCCAACCCCAGTCGCTCGCTTCCTCTCGCGCCCCGCTCTTTCGCGGCATTTGGGTGCCGCTCGTCACGCCTTTCGCCAGAGATGGCGCCGACACGCCGGTCGATCACGCGGCATTACGTCGACTGGTCGCGCACTATCGTCGCTCGGGCATCGCCGGCCTTGTCGTGTGTGGCACGACGGGTGAAGCGGCAGCCCTTGACGACGCCGAACAGCTTGCCGTGCTCGACACCGTGCTGACCGAGGTCGGCGACCTGCCGGTGATCGCCGGGCTCGCCGGCAATCACCTGGGTCACACGCTGACGCGCCTGGACGCCTTTAACGCCCTGCCCCTGGCGGGCGTGCTAACGCCGGCGCCGTATTACATCCGGCCCGCACAGGCCGGGCTCGTCCACTGGTTTCAGACGCTGGCGGATCGTTCGCGTGCGCCGGTGGTGCTGTACGACATTCCGTATCGCACGGGTACCCCCCTGACGCTGGAGACACTGCTCACGCTTGCGGGTCACGACAACATTCGCGGCATCAAGGATTGCGCGGGCAACGCGCACACCACGCAGGCACTCATCGCCGACGCACGCCTATCGGTGCTGGCAGGTGAGGACGCTCAATTGCTGTCCACGCTCGCGATGGGCGGCCATGGCGCGATCATTGCGACGTCGCACTGCCGGCCGGCGCATTTCGTGGCCGTGTATCGCGCGGTGCAAGCACAGCAGCTCGATGTCGCGCGCGTGCTGTTCCATGCGCTCATGCCGATGGTGCGGCTGATGTTTGCCGAGGCGAATCCCGGCCCCGTGAAGGCCTGGCTTGCACATGAGGGCCTGATGGCCGATGTGCTGCGCGCGCCGATGACGAGCGCGTCACCTGCCCTGACACAGCAGTTGGTCGCGGCCGTTGCCGCCATCGACGCCGCGTTGGGCGCGAAGGCGGCCAATGCCGCCTGAGGCGAGATAGAAGACGAGGGGTGTGGAACAGTGGACGTCAGGCCGCCGCGCGCTGTCGTCCTTGCGCCGTCGTGCCGCGCTCGCCGCGGGACGACAAAGCGCCTGTCAACGCCAATGTCGGCGTACGCGGCGTGATGCCCGGGCGCGCGCTGCCGTCGCTTTCCACGCGGAACTTCGCGGTCTCGTTGACCAGGTCGGCGGCCTGCTGACGCAGGTGGTCCGCCGCAGCCGCCGCCTGTTCCACGAGGGCGGCGTTCTGCTGCGTGACCTGATCCATCTGCGTGACGGCCTGCCCCACCTGCTCGATGCCGCGCGCCTGGTCGTCGCTCGCGGCGGCGATCTCGGCGATCAGCTCGCTCACGCGTCGCACCGACACGACGATCTGGTCCATGGTACGACCCGCGACTTCCACGCGCGACGTGCCGTCTTCGACCTGCTGCACCGATGCCGCGATCAATTCGCGGATGTCCTTGGCGGTGCCTGCGGAGCGCTGGGCGAGCGTGCGCACCTCGCCGGCCACCACGGCAAAGCCACGCCCCTGTTCGCCGGCGCGTGCCGCTTCCACGGCCGCATTGAGCGCGAGAATATTGGTCTGGAAAGCAATACCTTCGATGGCCTTGATCATGTCGCTCATGCGCGCCGACGCGCTGGCCATTGCCTGCATCGTCTCGACGACGGCACGCACGCTCTGCGCCCCGGCATCCGCCACCCCGGTCGCTTCGTGCGACAGGCGCCGCGCCTCCATCGCATGTTCGACGTTCTGACGCACGGTCGATGTCAACTCTTCCATCGACGCTGCCGTCTCTTCTAGCGAGGCCGCTTGCTCTTCGGTGCGTTGCGACAGGTCGGTGTTGCCCTGCGCAATTTCGCGTGCCGCGTTGTCGATCGCCCCCGACGCACCCTGAATATTGCGCACGAGATGGCCCAGTTGTTCGACGGCTGTGTCGAGCGCACTCGCCATCTGGCCGATTTCGTCAGCACGCTCGGCATTGACACGATGCGTCAGGTCGCCACGTGCAAGCGCCGAGGCCCCCGCCACCGCCGCACGTACCGGGCGCGTGACCGAGCGCGTAATCGCCACCGCCGACACCACGGAGACCACGACCGACGCCAGCATTGTGGCGAGCAGCCACAGGCGTGCGGATCCATAAGCGGCGGTCGCATCGGCGGCTTCCTTCGCGCTGACCACCTTGCCGACCTCCATCAGGCCGTCGAGGGGGGCGAAATACGCCACCTGCGCCTTCTGCAGCGGCCCCATCAGCTCGATCTTGGCTTGCGCAAAGTCGCCGCTGCGAACCAGCGCCACGACCGCGTCGAGCTGCTTTCCATAGTCCGCGTTCGTGTCGGCCAGCGTGCGGTAGAGCGCCTTGCCCTTGTCGGTATAAAAGATCGTCGCCATGCCCGCGATGCTCTTGTTGTTGGTCTGGCGCATCTCGTCGATCTTGGCCAGACGGGCATCGAGTTGCGTGTTGTCTTCGGACATCACGATATCGCGCAGGAGTACGGCAACGTGCGCCGCGCGATCCTTCAGGCCATGAAATTCAAGAATCTTGTTGTTCAGGTCGGAGACGATGAGCTGGGTATTCGTATCCATCGTCGCCATTTTCGTCACGGCCACCACCGCCACGACCAACAGCATGAATACATTGACGGAAAAGGCGGCGGCGAGCCGTTTGCTGATACTGAGGTTCTTGAACATTGCCTTGCGCGCGTTAAGCGATTCGTCCTGCGGTGTAGTCGTGACTTCGGCCTGCCGCCGGCAAGCCAGGCAGGCCAGTGCCTCTCTCTGTACCTCTGTGGAGATATAACGAGTGCATTTGACGAAACTTGAGCCTCTGCGCGACGAATTCGCCGAATCGTCCGTCTGTGCCGTTCAGACGGGCAGCCATCGAGGGATATCCGCACCAAAACGGCGCAAACGACGCCTGTCAGCCTGGCAACTGATAGGGGCCGCCACGGGCCAGGGCGCGTTGATACGCATCACGCGCATGAATGCGTTGCAGAAAATCGGCGATCGCAGGCCAGCGCCCCTGCGCGTTGCCGCGCGCGCTCGCGGCTTCGAGCGGGAAACTCATTTGGATGTCCGCTGCGCTGAAGCGATCGCCGACGAACCAACCGGTCTTCGTGAGCGCGTCGTTCACGTAGTCGAAGTGCAGGCGCAGTTGCGGATCGACGAAGCTCGACTGCAGCGTGTCGCTGATCTTGCGGGCAATGGGGCGAGCGAAGAACGGCATGGGCGCGCTCGCAATGCGCAGGGCGACGAGCTTGAGCAGCAAAGGCGGCATGGCCGACCCCTCGGCGTAGTGCAACCAGTAGGTCCAACGCAGCCGCTCCGGTGTGCCTCGCGGCGGGGCCAGTCGCCCGAGTTCGTCGCGATCGGCGAGATACTCGATGATGGCGCCCGACTCGGCGAGCGTCAGTTCACCGTCGGTCACGACCGGCGACTTGCCAAGCGGATGCACCTCGCGCAGTGCCGGCGGAGCGAGCATGGTCTTCGGGTCGCGCGTATATCGTCGCAGGTCGTACGGAATGCCCAGCTCTTCGAGCATCCACAGCACGCGTTGCGAGCGCGAGTTGTTCAAATGGTGAACCGTCAGCATAGGGTCTGGCTCCGGCGGGACGTCCGCTCGCCATTGTCGCCGCAACGCCGGGTTTAAGGGTAATCTTGTCCATCGGCCGATCCGGAATCGACTCTGAGCCCTCTCCCTCTCTTTCATCCCTCATGGACCGAATCGATGCCATGAAAGTCTTCGTCGCGATCGTCGACGAAGGAAGCCTCGCCGGTGCAGCCCGGCGCCTCGGGCGCTCTGCCGCGGCGGTAAGTCGCGCCATCGGCTACCTCGAGGCGCATACCGGCACGGCGCTGCTCCATCGCACGACGCGCTCGGTCAAGCTGAGCGTTGCAGGCGAGCGCTATGCCGCCGCATGTCGGCGCATCCTGCTCGACCTGGACGAAGCCGATGTGATCGCCGCCGGGGAACGCTCGGCCCCACGCGGCCTGCTCACCGTCTCCGCGCCGCTCGCCGCCGGCGAAACGTTCATGCGCGAGATCGTGGACGCCTTCATCGAACGCTATCCGGAAGTCGTCGTCCGCCTGCAGTTGAGCGACCTGCCCGTGAGCCTGATCGACGAGGGCATCGACGTCGCGATGCGCGTCGCCCACCTGCCCGACTCCTCGCTCGTGGCCACGCACGTGGGCGAAGTTCGAAGAATCATTGCCGCCTCGCCCGCTTATCTGGCGACCCACGATCCTATCGGATCCCCCGCGGATCTGTCGAAGCAGCAAATCGTGTCCATGACGTACTTCGGCATTGACTCGTGGCGCTTCCCCGCCACAGGACGCGGTTCAGTACCGCAGATCGTACAGTTCACCCCGCGGCTGGTCGTCAATTCGATCCGGGCCGCGATTGCCTCGGTCGTCGCAGGACACGGCGTGGCGCGAATGTTGACGTATCACATCGTCGACGAAATGGCGCACGGCACGCTGCGCATCGTCTTGCGGGACTACGAACACCCGCCCATGCCGGTTCACGTCATCACACCGCAAGGACGGTTGGCCGTGCCCAAGGTGCGCGCCTTCGTCGACTTCGCGGTACCGCGTCTGCGCAAGCATTTCACACGCGTACACAAGTTGGCGAGTCAGGCATAAGGGATGGGCAGTGCCGATGAAGCGGCGTCCTGCCGCCGCGACATTGTTACGCCGTGCGGAAGAATGACTTCCGAGACATAGCCGTTCCCCTGCGCGCGGCCACCTCCTAGACTGAGGCCATTGCCGTCAAACCTCGCACCGACCCACGTCGGGGCGAAGCCGGTGCTTCCGGAGTCCTCATGTCCCACGCCGCCCTTGGCCGCCCCACAACCGCCGCGTTCAACGCCTGGCGCGCCACGCTGTCGGCCGCCTGCGCCAGTCTTGTCGGCATCGGCTTTGCCCGCTTCGCCTACACGGCGCTTCTGCCCGCGATCATCGGTGCGCACTGGTTCGCACCCGCGACTGCTGCCTATCTTGGCGCGGCCAATCTCGGCGGCTACCTGGCCGGCGCCTTGGGGGCACGCGTGCTTGCCCGGCATGTGTCGAGCGTGAGACTCGTGCGCACGATGATGCTGGTCGCCGTCTTCGCTTTCTTCGCCTGCGCCTGGCCCATCTCGTTCGTCTGGTTTTTCGGATGGCGCTTCGCCTCGGGGTTTGCGGGCGGCGTATTGATGGTCACGGCAGCACCGTCGGTGCTGGCGCACGTGCCCCCCTCGCGGCGCGGCATCGTGAGCGGCGCAATCTTCGCCGGCCTCGGGCTGGGCATCGCAGCGTCGGGCACGCTCGTGCCGCTCCTGTTGCGCGACGGGCTTGCCCACGCGTGGAGCGGTCTCGGCGTGCTTTCGCTCGTGCTCACGGCGGTGGCGTGGCGCGGTTGGCCCGACGGCACGCCGACGGCAACGGCCTCCAGCGCCCCCGCTCCCATCAGGCGCGCACACGTCAGTCCGGTGGCGCTGCGCTCGCTCTATATCGAGTACGCACTAAACGCCGTCGCACTGGTGCCGCACATGATTTTTCTCGTCGACTATGTCGCCCGAGGGCTGGGCAAGGGACTCGACGCCGGCGCGAACTATTGGGTGCTGTACGGACTGGGGGCGATCGTCGGTCCGCTTTTCGCCGGGCACCTCGCCGACCGGATCGGCTTTGCACGGGCCTTGCGTGTCGCTTACGTCGCGCAATTCTGTGCGGTGCTGCTGCCGGTGCTCGGCCTCGGCCTGCCCGCTCTGATGGTGTCCAGCGTGGTCATGGGCGCCTTCACCCCGGGCATCGTGCCGCTGGTGCTCGGACGCGTGAACGAACTACTCGCCCATCATCCTGCCGGACAAAAAGCCGCGTGGAGCACCGCCACGACCAGTTTCGCGACGTTGCAGGCAGGTGCCGCGTACGGACTATCGTTTGTGTTCGCCGCGACGTCGGGCAACTATTCGCTGCTGTTCATGGTGGGCGGTGTCGCGATGGCGATCGGACTGCTCGTCAACGTGGCCTCCGCTCGCCTGGCGCTCCACTTCCCAGGCGACACACCGAACGCACGCCGGAAGTAGCGGGTGAAGTGGGACAGATCGTTGAAGCCTTGCGCGACGGCCACGTCGGTCGCCGGCGCGCCGGCGCGCAACGCGGGCAAGGCTCGCACCAGACGCAACTGATTGCGCCAGGCATGCGGCGCCAGGCCCGTCTCGCGCGAGAACAGTCGCGCGGCGTGAAACGGCGACAGGTCGACCGCCTCGGCCAGGGCCGTCAGCGACAATGGCTCGGTGAGATCGGCCGAGAGCCGCGCCTTCATGGTCTCGACCCGCACCGCATCGCGATATGCCGGCGTATCCGGCACCCGCGCCCGCGCATGGCGCGCCAGCATGAACGACACGGCCTCGATCAGTACACTTTCCGCCAGCAACGGGTCGGCGCCAGCCTGAAGTAGACGATGCGCCGCCGTCAGTCGATGCATCGCCTGCGGGTCGCGGATGACCTGCTCGCCAAACCAGGGATGTGCGTCGCCCGGCATCGTCAGCCCCGCCAACGGACGCGTCACCTGACGCTGTACGCCTTGCACGAAGCCGACCGGCAGGTAAAACACGCGATAGCGCCACCCGAAATCGGTTTCGCGCGCGCCGGTATGCACTTCGCCTGGGTGAATGACGGCCACGGATCCGGCGTCCGCCACATGCTCGCCGCCCCGGTAGGCATAGCGCTCGGCCCCTTCCACGATGCACGCGAACGTATATGCATCGTGCCAATGCGGTGCGAAGGTGTGGTCGTTGTACTCAGCGGTGACCATATCGCCACCGGGGACCAGCGACGAGCGCCAGTAGTGAGGGGCGTTGCGAAACGGCTGAATCGGCGGGGACAGTAGATTCATGTGCACTACTTTACACCCGGCGTCAGGCAGTTTGCCGGGCGCGCACCTTGCCTGCTTGAGTCCTCGGTGCACGGCGATCCTGCCCTATCCCGTCCATCATCGCGTCGCCACCACGAACAGGCGTGGAAACGGCAGCAATACCGTACCGTCGGCCAGCGCCGGATACGCGTTGGCAATCGCGTCGGTATAGCGCGCCAGAAACGCCTCTCGCGATGCGTTGTCGAGCTTCGCGAGGAACGGCCGCAACGCGCTGCCCTTGAACCACTCCACGACGGCCGGTGCCCCGCCCGCGAGCGGGTGGTAGTACGTGGTGCGCCAGATGTCGACGCGCGAACACAGCGCGCGCAGCAGCGGGTAGTAGAACGTCGCGCCATGGCGTGCCGTGCGCTCCACCCCTTTGAGCGTTGCGGCCCAACGCGGATCGGCCGCCACTTCCCGCATCAGCCGGTGCGCAGGCTCGTCGAGATTGTCGGGCGTCTGCACGGCCAGCGAACCGCCGAGCGCAAGACAATCGACCAGACGCGGATACAGCGTCTCGTGATCCGGCAACCATTGCAACACCGCGTTGGCGAGAATCACGTCGAACGGGCCATCGGCCCAGGTCGCGATATCGGCCACGTCAAAGCGGCATTGCGGCAGTCGCGCACGCGCCGCATCGACCATGTCCTGCGAACTATCGAGCCCGAGCACGTTAGCGTGTGGGTAACGAGCGGCGAGCACTTCGGTGGAGTTGCCGGGGCCGCAGCCGATATCGACCACGCGGGCCACTCCGCGACCCGCAAGCGGCGGAATGGCGGCGACGAGATCGCGCACGGGACGCGTGCGCTCGTCTTCGAACTTGACGTATTGTTCGGCCTGCCACGCAGGATTCACCGGGGCATTCGGCGACGGGACTTTCGACATGACGCTCTCCATGGGGGATGGGGCAAGCGCCTTACGATATCAGGTCGCCGCCTGCAATGCCTCGACAAACACACGCAGGTGCGACGGCTCGGCATCGGTGATCGCCCAATACGTCATGCCGCCGCGCCGCCAGCGCGCAATGGCATAGCCATCGGACCCCGTGATCGTCGGCGCCGCCGCACCCATGTCACGCGCCGGAAACACGTAGACATCGATCGGATGCTTGTCCGTACGGTAGACGAGCACGGCCACCGTGCGTCCACCCACGTAGTCGACGCGTCCGCCTTCCAGCGGGAACCCCTTGGCCGACAGATCGGTGACGGGCGGCGCGTAATCGATGCGTCCGTTGAACCACGGCTTGACGGTGTGCTGATCGGTCGAGACCACGTCGATCGGATGTTGCGACAGCAACGCACGCACATGGCTCGCCACGATCTCCTGCGGTTGCAGGCCCATGACAGCCGGTTCCTCAATCCCCTGCGGCGTCGCGGGCGGACGCGCCACCAGCAACGCCATCGCGACCGCGAGTCCGCCGAGAATCGCGCCGCCGGCACCGCCGAACAACCAAGGGGCAAGGCTCGGCCCCCACGCCAGCTCGGCCGGTCGATTCACGTGTGAGGGCTTCGGCGGCGACGCCGGATGGGCCGGATTCGTCGGATCGCCCCCAGGCTTCGCATCCTGCGCAGGCACTGCCGTGGCGGGCGCCGACGTCAGGCGCACTTGACGTTCGGCGAGCGCCATGTCGTCGCGCAGGCGTTCGCGTAACGTCTGCGGGGCAGCATGGCGCAACGAACCGTCGCGCAACAGCTTGCCGAGCGTAGTCGCTTCGCCGGCGACAGGGGTTTCGCCGGCGCTCGTCCCCGGCGTCGTATCGTTGGGGTCGTCAGGCTTGTTCATCGGGTCCTCCCCGCGTGGTGCCGTCAACTGGCAGACGTGTCAGACGTGCGACCTGCGCCGACGGCGCGCACGGCGTGGTCTTGGCGCTCGTGCGCGTGGCGGCCTGTGCATCGAGCACGGCAGCGGCCAGCATCTGCCTGGCGCGCGCCAGACGCGACATCACCGTGCCCGCCGGCACCCCGACGATCGTCTCGATCTCGCGGTAGCTCAGATCCTCCATCTCACGCAACACCAGCACCTCGCGAAACACCACCGGCAACGAGGCCAGCGCTCCGCGCACAAGCGCGCACTCGTCACGTTGCACGGCAAGACGCTCAGGGTCGCCGGGCGTTGCGTCATCCCAACCGGGCAGACGGGCGTCATCCTGCAGGCCGTGCCTGGCCTCGTCGAACGGTGTGCCGAGCGCCGCATCGGCGCGGCGACGCCACTCCGTCAGCCAGGTATTGCGCACAATGGCCAGCAGCCACGCGCGCGCATTGTCGCCACGAAAACCGTCGAAGAAACGCAACGCTCGCAAGTAGGATTCCTGCACGATGTCGTCGGCGTCGCTTGCACTGCCCGACAGCCAGCGCGCGAGGTTGTACGCCGCGTCGAGGTGCGGCAAGGCCAGTGCATCGAACCGTTCCGACGCAGGCGCGCCGGGTTTTTCAGCGTCGGTCACCGGAGTCTCCCCAGTGCGGGCAACGCGGTGCCCGGGTGAATTGGTCTGTCGTCGCGAACACGACGTCAATGGCCTCATTGAATCACATCTGCCTTTCGCCACGACGATTTCGCGACTACTTCACGACGATCACACCGGTCATGTGAGGATGAATCGCGCAGTAGTAGCGATACGTTCCCGGTTTGTCGAACATGAATGAGAACGTGCCGTTGGTATCGAGCGCGCCCGACGCAAACGCATGCGGATTGTCCGAACTGGTCACGGTATGCGGGTCCTCGTCGTGATTGGTCCATGTCACACGCGTGCCCGCGCGGACGGTGAGCGTCGCGGGCGAGAACGCAAAGTTGTCGATATTGACGGCATTGGCGTCCGCGGCGTTGACGACGCCCACGAGCGCCGGCAGACAGAGCGTGAGCATGCCGGCCGACGCCACGGCGACGCCACGCAGCCATACGCGACGCCGTGCACCGCAAGCGTTCAGAAGAGACGATTTCATGGAAGGGCTCCGAAAGCCGTGGGCGTCACGACGCCAACGAGGTGTCACTGAGCATTGGCGTTCCGTCGAGCGCCGTGAAGTCGACGCGACGAATGCCGAGGGCCTGCCGCAGTTGCGACGCGTCGACCTTCAACGGTCCCGGGCCGGGGCCATCACCCGGTGCGGGCTGCGGATACGCTGTCGACATGGCTGTCTGCAAACGCACATTGCCCTCCACTTTTTGCAGGACCTGGTGGATATGCCCGTTAAGCACCGTCACCGAGCCGAACGGCCGGAGCAGGGCGAGTGCGCGTTCGCCGTCGTCGGTCCCCCAGCCCCAGGCGGGATAGACCGACCACAACGGCATATGGGTGAACACGACGAGCGGCGTGCTGCGCGAGCGCCCCTTAAGATCCGCCGCGAGCCAGGCGAGTTGCGTGTCGCCCAGATAGCCCATGCCGCCCGCCTTGAGCCCGATCACGTTGACCAGCGCGACGAAGTGCACGCCTTGTCGATCGAAGCTGTACCAGCCGACACCCCGGCTGTCGGGTGCGAAGCGTGCGAAGAAGGCGCGTCCGTCGTCGGCGATCACGTCGTGCTCGCCGGGGACGTAGTGGGTTTCCAGGCCCGCGCTGCTTACGATCTGCTGCGCGGTATCGAATTCCTCGGCGCGCGACAAATGACTGACGTCGCCCGTGTGGAGCAGGAACGCGGGACGCTGCGATGCGCCGCGGATTCGATCGATGGCCAGTTGCAGCGTGGACGCCGGATCGGGATTGGCCGCCTTGTTGAAGCCGATATGGCTGTCGCTGATCTGCACGAACGACAGTGCATGACGTGCCGCCTTGTCGGCCGCCGCAGCCGGCGCCCCCAGCGACAGGCCGCGCGGCACGCCCCCGTCGAGGGTCCACAGGATACCCGCGCCCGCCCACGCAAGACATGTCATCGCCCGGCGACGCGACATGCGTCGCGACGGGTTGCCCTCGTCGAACGAACGGGCATCGGAACCGGTCTCCGGCTTGACTTCCCCTTGATGGCTCATCGCGCACCTCCCTTCGTTACGTGCGCTGCCCCGCCCGTCACCGTGACGAGTCGCAAGAGCGCCCATATCCGTAATACCGGTGCACGTACCGCTTTATTCCCGGAAAGTCGATCTCGACGCGCCCCTCAGAGCGGCGAGTACTGCCATCGAGTGGCCACCCCGGCCCCCCCATGGAGAAGCCACGACGGCACGCCATTGAGCACGCTCAGGCAAGGGTTGCCCGTGCCCGCCGGCGATTCGCTCATCTTGGCCGTGCGGCGCAGCAACGGGCGTGGATCGGCTGGCACACCTTGGCGGCGCAGTTCGAAATGCAGGTGCGGGCCCGTGACCATTCCCGTCTTGCCGACCGCCCCGATGAGGTGGCCCGCCGCCACCGTCTCACCGACACGCAGCCCGCGCGCCGTGGCGGACAAGTGGGCGTAGATCGTCTCGCTATCGTGCCGATGCGCGATCACGATGTAACGCCCGAACCCCCGGCGCTCGAAGCCGATGGACTTCACCACACCGTGCGCCACCGCGCGCACCGGCGTGCCCGACGGCGCCACGAGATCGATGCCGGTGTGCCGATGCTTCACGCGCCGCACCGGGTGGGAGCGCGTGCCGAAATCCGACGAGACGCGCGAATAGGTCACCGGCATGACGAGAGGCTTCGACGCCCGTACCGTCATGGTCGTGGCATACAGCGGCGATACCTTGCCGCAGACGGATTGCGGCAATGCCACGTTCGCGTGCGGCGACGATGCGTCGGCCGACGCGGTCGGTGCCGCCGGCGAGAAGGAAAACGACGGGGTCAGGCGCGGGTGCAGGCGTAATGCGTCGGCCATGCCGCCAGTTTCGGCCATCGCAGCCGCCGGCACCGCCATGCATAGCCAGACGCACGCCGCGCGCCAGCGGGCACGGCGGCCTTCGCCTTGCCCCCGCAGGCCTTGCGCGCCGCCGTCCAACGCGGCGCACCTGCGCTTGGAGGAAGGAGAAGAGAAAGACATCGTTCGAGAAACCTGTTCGAAAACGACGCAGTTTACGGGGCATCACGACAACAATTGACGGGAAAATGCGCAAACCATCCATCAAGTCCCAGCAAAATGCCGTCATTTGGGAATTAACCCGGCGCGAGACCCCGTTCCGTGCCTTGCCGCCGTGCGATGCCGGACCGGCATTTGTTCTCCCTAGCGTCGCGCGCGTAAGATAGCGCTTTCGCCCGAAGCCCTCCGCCCTCGGGCCGTCATTTGCCAGTCATGTCTAGCTTCTGGATCACGATTACCAATTTCGGTGGTGCCGCCGTGACGGTGCCCGCCGCCGCCGCCCTCACCCTCTGGTTGCTCTCGGCCCGTGCGTGGCGCATGGCATTCACCTGGGTCGCCCTGTTTGCGGCGGGTGCGCTTGTTGTGGCGGCTTCCAAGGTCATGTTCCTCGGCTGGGGCCTCGGGTGGCGCGAACTCGATTTCACCGGCGTGAGCGGCCATACGATGCTCGCCGCCACCGTGTACCCCGTCGTTGCATGGATGCTTGTGCGCCACCTCGCATGGCCGTGGCGCGTGCTCGGCATGGCCACCGCCACGGCGGGTAGCGTGGCGGTCGGGGCGTCGCGCGTCGCCCTGTCTGCGCACTCGATTTCGGAGACGGTGGCCGGCTGTATCGTGGGCTTCGCCATCTGTGCTGCCTTTGCCTGGCATACGCGTCGCGACGCCACCCCCAATCTCAAAACCCTGCCGATGGCGGCCAGCCTGTTCGCGCTTGTGATGTGGCTGCACGGCGAGCGCGTGCCGACGCAGCGCTGGATCACCCACGTCGCGCTCACGCTGTCCGGACGCGAGCACCCGTTCCGTCGCATCAGTTGGCGCGCACGAAAGCCCATGCCCTCGTCGACCCTGCGGCCCTCGCGCCCCGCGCCGGCGAAACCCGCCGCCTCGCCCGATGCCCCGACGCCAGCCGCGGCACGATGAACCACCTCACGGAATGACGTCGTCGTCCCTGCGCAATTTGTCGCAGATCACGATACGTGCATAGCGTCTGCGATATATTTGTCGAAACGCCCCGTGACGTATTGACGTCGCGACACCGGGGTTGCCCAATGCATCCTCCTCGCTTCGTCGTCCGCCGCGCGCGTTCGCATGATCGTAGCGAGGTAGAACGGAGTCCGCCATGCCCGCTCGCACTGCCAAGACCTCCGAATCGCCGTCGTCCCCATCGTCCCAATCTTCCTCCGCATCGCGCTCGCGCGGCACGCCCAAAGCGGCGAATCCGCCGACGCGCCGTGCGACGCCCCCGGGCCCGGTGCCGGCCGCCGTAGCAAGCCCTGTCTCTACCACGACGGGAGGCACACCTGCGCCAGTGGAGACGCCCGAGATCGCATTTCCGTCGTTGGCCACCTCATTTACCGACAGCCTGGACCGTGCCGCGATGGCCGCGACCGCGCGGTTTACCGGCAATGTCTCGCCCGCAGCGGTCGCGCTCGCCTGGGCCGACTGGGCCATGCACGCCGCGACGGCGCCCGGGCATCAGCTCAACGTCTTCAAGGCTTTCGCCGCCATCGACAAGCCCACGGCCAGTGATCGGGCGAAGGTCGGCGGCCCCTCCATCGCCGACCGGCGCTTCCGCGACCCGCTTTGGGATCAACTCCCGTTCGCCTGGTGGCGTGAACGTTTCCTGCGAACGCAGGATTTCGTGGACACGATGACGGGCGAAATCCCGGGCGTCGATCGGCACCACCGCGACGTGGTGCGCTTCATGGCAAGGCAATGGCTCGATGTGTTCTCGCCAAGCAACGTCTGGTTCCTGAATCCGGAAGTCATCAACGCGGTACGCGACACGCACGGGCAAAACCTCGTCAGTGGCGCGCAACGCTGGTGGTCCGACCTGCGCGACATGGCGGCGGGCCATGCGCCGGGGGCGGGGCCCGAAGCGTGCAAAGCGTTCTGCGTTGGCCACGACATTGCCGCGACGCCCGGCAAGGTCGTCTATCGCAACGCGTATTTCGAGTTGCTGCACTACGCTCCGGCGCAGGCGCAGACGTGGCGCGAACCGATTCTCATCGTGCCGTCATGGCTGCTGAAGTACTACATCCTCGATCTGGAAGCGCAGCATTCACTCGTGCGTTATTTGGTCGCGCAGGGGCATAACGTCTTCATGATGTCGTGGCATAACGCCGGGCCGAAGGCTCGTGGCCGTGGACTGAACGACTACCTGAACGCCGGACTGCTGACCGCCCTGCGCGAGGTGCATCGCCTGACGGACAACGTGCCCGTTCATGCCTGCGGCTACTGCCTGGGCGGCACGCTGCTCGCCATCGCGGCAGCGACGCTTGCGCGCGGAAACCCGATCGGCGGTGAAGAGGGAAGCGAGATCAGTCGCGATCACCGAGGCGGGGACGGACGTTCGAAAGGCCGCGAGGCAGGAAACCACCTGCTCGCCAGCGTGACGCTGCTGGCCGCGCAATCCGATTTCAGCGAGCCTGGCGAATTGGGATTGTTTATCGACGCCAGCCAGGTGGCGTATCTCGAAGCGATGATGTGGCGCCAGGGATTCATCAGCGGTGAGCAACTCGCGGGGACGTTCCAATTGCTCAATTCGCGCGATCTGATCTGGTCGCGGCTCATGCACGACTACCTGCTCGGCAAACCGGCGCAAACGACCGACTTTACGGTGTGGAATGCCGACACCACACGTATACCCGCGCGGCTGCACAGTCAGTGCCTGCGCGAGCTGTATCTGAACAATGCGTTGGCGACGGGAACACTGAAGGTGGGTGGGCTACCGGTCGCGCTATCGGACATTCGCGTGCCGATGTTCGTGGTGGCGACGGAACGCGACCACATCTCCCCGTGGCGCTCCGTCTACAAGATGCATCTGCTCTACAACGGCGATCTGACGTTTGCGCTCGTCTCGGGCGGGCACAACGTGGGGGTCGTCTGTGAGCCGGGACATCCGACTAGTCACCATCGCGTCGCGACGCGCGTGGCAGGCGCGGCGTATCGCGATCCCGACGAATGGTTCGTCACCACGCCCGCCAAGCCAAGCTCCTGGTGGCCGGCATGGCAGGCGTGGCTGCTCGCCCAAGGCAGCGGCAAATCCGTCGCCACCGCCTGGCCACCTGCGCACTCGCTATGCGATGCGCCCGGCGCTTACGTGCTCGAGCGTTGAGCCGGAGCGCCGCCGCGCTTGGGCGGTACGCGCCCGTTGAGAGGCGACTGCTGAGAAACGGCCGCCTCGGTGGCCTGTGCCGCTTGCGTCGACAAGCGTCGCCACGCGTCCATCGTGCCCAATGTCGCGTCGTTGAATGCCTGGAACCACTTCTGCAACGGCGCTTCGGCGGCCTTGGCGGCGTCTCCTGGCATTGTGCCCGCCCCCATCAGATCGGGCAGCGTCATCGCACCGGCCATGCCGTGCTGCAGCTCTTCGCCCGTCTTGCGCAAATGCTCGGTCCAGAGCAGTTGATTGTTCGCGCACACCGCCAGCCACTCGCGCCAGAATTCGTTCTGTTGCGCGAGCTGACCGTTGAGCATTTGCAAGTGCGCGGTCAACAACCCATTGAAGTCCTTGGCGCCGCCGAGCGACTTGGCGGCGTCCGCATGGGCCTTGAGCAATTCGGTATCGCGCTCTGCCTGCAATTGGTGCATGTGTTGCGCAGCTTCCAGCAAAATGCCGTAGGCGCCCAGCGCACTCGCTGTGCCGAGCTTGACCATCGTCAGTGCCGGATTCGTTTCCTTTGACATCGTGACTCTCCTGAATAAGTAGTAGGCAGCGTCGCTGCAAGTCACTCCATATGCATGCCACCGTTGATGGCAAGGTTGCTGCCGGTGATGAAACCCGCGTCTTCCGAGGCAAGGAAGGCCACCAGGGCGGCCACTTCATCCGGGCGCCCCAACCGGCCGACCGGAATTTGCGGAAGGATGCGCGATTCGAGCACATCGGCCGGGACCGCCGTGACCATCTTCGTGGCGAGATATCCCGGCGAGATCGTGTTGACGGTCACCCCGGCCTTGGCGACCTCCAGCGCCAGCGACTTGGTGAACCCATGCATGCCGGCCTTCGCCGCCGCGTAGTTCGCTTGTCCAAACGCCCCACGGCTGCCATTGACCGACGAAATGTTGACGATGCGGCCCCAGCCGCGCGCGACCATGCCGCCGAAGATCGGCCGGGTCATGTTGAATACGCTATCCAGATTCGTGCGCAATACCGATTGCCAGTCTTCGGACGTCATCTTGCGCATTGTCGCGTCGCGCGTGATTCCCGCGTTATTGATCAGGATGTCCACCGGACCGGTATCGGATTCGACGGCTTTCGCGCAAGCCTCGCATGAGGCAAAATCAGCGACGTCCACACGGTACGCGGCGAACTCGCGGCCCGTGGCGCGCATGCGCTCGACCCACCCTTCGCAATCGTGATTCTGTGGCGAACAGGTGACTGCAACCCGATACCCGGCATCGGCCAGGCGCAGGCTGATGGCCTCACCCAAACCGCCCATACCGCCTGTGACCAAAGCGATGCGTGTTGTCATGGCTATCCGTCTCCAGTGAATGATCGCGAAACGTCAGATACCTCCAGCATAGCCGCGAACCCCCAGCTTTCCGCCGTGCGCGATCCCCCCGCATGCCCTTCGCTTGACTTCGGTCAAAGTCTCAAGCCCACGTGGCGTCATGCGCGCGAAGACTCACTCATGTCCGCAGTGGTTGCGTCGGGTACTCGCTAGGCATCGTACTCCAAATTAATTCGGCGGTTGGCCTTCCCAGGCTTGCCGACAACAATCCAATGACACGCCCCCCGTCGATAGTCACAGGGCGGTGAAAAGTCGTGCGCAGCGCCGTTGCACCACGCGGTCAATCCATATATCATCGCCCGTAGATTTAATCTTGATGTCTCCCTTTGTCAGTTACGAGCGCACGATGCCCCTTCTGCCCGACATCGCACCACGCCGCCTTGCCCTGGCCGTCGCCATCACGGCCATTGCCGCCCTATTGAGCGCGTGTTCGCGCAAAGCCCCGCCGGAGGTGCCCCCGCGCCCGGTCGTGGCGGTGGCGGCCAAGGTCGCCGAGCACGCGCCCGTTGTGTCGCTACCGGCGCAAATTGAGGCGCGCTACGTCACGCCGCTCTCGTTCCGTGTTGCAGGCCAGATCATCGAGCGCAGCGTGCGACTCGGCGACGCCGTCAAGGCGGGCCAGATCGTCGCCCGGCTGGATCCGGCCGATCTCTCGAAGCAGGCCGCCAGTGCGCGCGCTCAGCTCGACGCCGCGCAGCACCAACTTGATTACGCGACACAAACCGTCACCCGCGACCGTGCGCAAGCCCGCGAAAACCTCATCGCCCCGGCGCAGCTGGAACAATCGGAGAATGCCTACGCGAGCGCGCTCGCCCAGCGCAATCAGGCGACGCAGCAGGCCGCACTGGCCGGCGATCAGTTGAACTACGGCAGCCTCAAGGCGGATCGCGACGGCGTGATCACCGCCGAGCAAGCCGATACGGGACAGAACGTCAGCGCGGGTCAGCCGGTTTACCAGCTGGCATGGACGGGCGACGTCGATGTGATTACCGACGTGCCCGAAGTCGTGCTCGGCGCCCTGCGCGTCGGGCAGATGACGACCGTCTCGCTGCCCGCCGTGCCGGGCAAGACGTGGCAAGCGCGGGTGCGTGAAATCGCGCCGGCGGCCGATCCCACGAGCCGCACTTACCGAGCCAAGCTCTCGCTGCTCTCACCCAGTCCCGACGTCAAACTCGGCATGACGGCCAACGTCGCGTTCGCACAACCCTTCGCGCCGCCGGTCGCCCCACCTGTGGCACCGTCGACGACATCGGCCACGCCCGCCGCAATGGTGTCCGGCGGGCGCGCCGCCCCCCCGCTCGCCGACGGCCCGCCCATCACGCTGCCGTCGACCGCGCTCTTTCACGAGGGCGATCAACCCGCGGTGTGGGTCGTCAAATCCGACGACACGCTGGTGCTGCGGCGCGTGAAGATTGCTCGCTACGGCGAGCGCACCGTCACCGTCGCGGGCGGCATTCAACCCGGTGAGCGCGTCGTCTGGCAAGGCGCGCACACCGTCACCGCCGGCGAGAAGGTTCGCGTGATTGCGCCGCTGCACCCCGAGGACTTCGCGTCATGAGCCCGCAGGACGGCAAGCCGCCTGTGCCCGCGGCATCCCCCGCCGCGCCGCCCGCCGCACCCAAGGACTATCGTCACGAGGAGGGCCGGTTCAATCTCTCCGCATGGGCCCTGCGGCATCGCGCGCTCGTGATCTTCCTGATCGCGATGGCCACGATCTTCGGCATTCTGGCCTACTCGCGCCTCGCGCAATCAGAAGATCCGCCCTTCACGTTCCGCGTGATGGTCATCCGCACGTACTGGCCGGGCGCGACCGCCAAACAGGTGCAGGAGCAGGTCACCGACCGGATCGCGCGCAAGCTCCAGGAGATGCCGGCGATCGACTTCCAACGCAGCTATTCACGCCCTGGCGAGTCGCTGCTGTTTTTTTCGATGAAGGATTCGGCGCCCGCGAGCGACGTGCCGGAAGAGTGGTACCAGGTGCGCAAGAAGGTCGGCGACATCGCGTACACCTTGCCGCAGGGCGTGCAAGGACCGTTCTTCAACGATGAATTCGGCGACGTCTACACGCACATCTTCACGCTCCAGGGCGACGGCTTCGGTCCCGCCCAGTTGCGCGATTACGCCGACTCGCTACGCACCGTGCTGCTGCGCGTGCCTGGCGTGGCGAAGGTCGACTACTTCGGCGACCAGGAGCAGCGCATCTATGTCGAGATCAACAACACGCAACTGACGCGACTCGGCATTTCCCCGAACCAGATTGCGCAGGCCGTGGGCGCGCAGAACGCGGTCTCGCCCGCGGGCACGATCGACACGCCCAACGACCGGCTGGTCGTGCGCCCGAGCGGCCAGTTCCGCAGCGTGGCTGACCTTGCCGACACGCTCATCCGCGTGAACAACCGATCTTTCCGGCTGGGCGACATCGCCACGATCAAGCGCGGCTATGTCGACCCGCCCGTCTCGGAGATGCGCTTCGGTGGCAAGCCCGTGCTCGGCATCGGCATCACCATGCAAAAGGGGCAGGACGTCGTTCACCTTGGCAAGGCGCTGGCCGGCAAGATGGGCGAGCTGCGTGCTCAATTGCCCGCAGGCCTCACGCTCACTGAAGTCGCGAGCATGTCGAAGTCCGTGTCACAGTCCGTCGACGACTTCCTCGAAGCGGTGGCCGAAGCCGTCGCCATCGTGCTCATCGTGAGCCTCGTCTCGCTTGGCTTGCGCACCGGCATGGTGGTGGCCATTTCGATTCCGGTTGTCCTCGCCGTGACGTCGCTGTTCATGTACCTCTTCGACATCGGGCTGCACAAGGTGTCACTCGGCACGTTGATCCTGGCGCTCGGGCTGTTGGTGGACGACGCCATCATCGCTGTCGAAATGATGGCCGTGAAGCTCTCCCAAGGCTGGAATCGCAAGCGTGCGGCCGCCTTCGCCTACACGAGCACGGCGTTCCCCATGCTGACCGGCACGCTCGTGACCGTGTCCGGCTTTCTGCCCATTGCCCTGGCGAAGTCGAGCACGGGTGAATACACACGCTCGATCTTCGAGGTCTCGGCCATTGCGCTGCTCGCCTCGTGGCTGGCCGCGGTCGTGCTCATTCCGCTGCTCGGCTACAAGCTGTTGCCCGAGCGAGCCCGCGAGGCCCATCACGGCGACGATCATGAGCACGAGGTCTACGACACCCGCTTCTACAATCGCCTGCGCGGCTGGCTGACATGGTGCATCGAGCGCCGCTTGATCGTGCTTGCCATCACCGTCGTGCTGTTCCTGATTTCGATGGCCGGCTTCTCGCTCGTACCCCAGCAGTTTTTCCCGAGTTCCGATCGGCCCGAACTGATGGTCGATCTCCGTCTGCCGGAAGGGGCGTCGTATGAAGCGACACTGCGCGAAACGCAACGTCTCGAAAAATTGCTCAAGGGTCGGAAAGAGATCGATCACACGGTGAGCTTTGTCGGCACCGGCGCGCCCCGCTTCTATCTGCCGCTCGATCAGCAACTGCCCACGCCGAACTTCGCGCAACTGGTGGTTACCGCCAAGTCCGTGGACGATCGCGAGGCGCTCGCCCAATGGCTCGAGCCGACGCTGCGCGAGGCCATGCCCGGTGTGCGCACCCGGTTGTCGCGACTGGAAAACGGACCGCCCGTCGGCTTTCCCGTGCAGTTTCGCGTGAGCGGCGACGACATTGGCACGGTGCGCAAGATCGCCGAGCAGGTGGCGGCCGTCATGCGCAAGAACGGTGACACCGCCGACGTCCAGTTCGACTGGGACGAGCCCTCACAACGCTCGGTGCACTTTGAAGTCGACCAGCAGAAAGCACGCGCACTGGGCGTGAGTTCGACGGATATCTCGAACTTCATCGCCATGACGCTCACGGGCTACGACGTCAGCCAATACCGCGAACGCGACAAGCTGATCTCGATCACACTGCGCGCGCCCAAGGCCGAGCGGGTGGATCCGGCGAAGCTCGCCACGCTCGCCATGCCCACGCCGAACGGCCCGGTGCCGTTGGCCACGCTGGGGCATGTGGTGAACGACCTGGAATATGGCGTGATCTGGGAGCGCGACCGGCAGCCGACGCTCACCGTGCGCTCGGATGTACGCGCGGGCAAGCAGGGGATCGACGTGACCGACGCCGTCGACCGATCGCTCGGCGATATCCGCAAGGCCCTCCCGGTGGGTTATCGCATCGAGATCGGCGGATCGGTCGAGGAGTCCGCCAAGGGACAGTCCTCAATCATGGCGCAGATGCCGATCATGATCATCGCGGTGCTCACACTCCTGATGATCCAGCTCCAGAGCTTCGCGCGGACCTTGCTCGTGGTGCTCACGGCCCCGCTCGGCATGATCGGCGTGGTCGCCACGTTGCTGCTGTTCGGCAAGCCGTTCGGTTTCGTGGCAATGCTCGGCGTGATCGCGATGTTCGGCATCATCATGCGAAACTCGGTGATCCTGGTCGACCAGATCGAACAGGACATCGCCGCGGGACACCCGCGCTTCGACGCCATCGTGAGCGCCACGGTGCGGCGCTTCCGGCCAATCACGCTCACGGCCGCCGCCGCCGTGCTCGCGCTGATCCCTTTGCTGCGCAGCAACTTCTTCGGCCCGATGGCCACGGCGTTGATGGGCGGCATCACCAGCGCCACGATCCTGACCGTGTTTTTCCTGCCGGCGCTGTACGCCACGGCATTCCGCGTGCGTCACGACGAACGTGCTTCGCCCGCCGCCCCCGCACACGCGGCTAACCCGCAAGGAGACCGCTCATGATGCCGCGCCTCGTCCGGCGCTGGTGCGCCCCGCTCGTTCCGATTCTCCCACTGTGGCTGAGCGCCTGCGCGTTCACCCCGGGCGACACGCCGCCGGTCATGCCCTCGCCCGCACACTATGGCGCCAGCGCGCTGCCCGCGCATACCGACGTGGCGCAGGGCACGGCACAGCAGTTCGACGTGGGCGCGGCCCCCGTGAGCGCGTGGTGGCATGCCTATCGCTCGGACACCCTCAATGCCCTCGTCGACGAAGGGCTGCGCAACAGCCCCTCCCTGTCCTCGGCGGAGCATGCCTTGCAGGCCGCGCGCGAGCAGTTGAAGGCGCAGATCGGCGCGTCGCTCTTCCCGTCGATCGACCTTGGCGGCGAAGCGGCACGCGAGCGCAATCTCGGCATCCCGAATCTCGGACCGCCAACGGCGCTCTACAACATGTTCGTGGGACAGGTACAGGCGCGCTACACGTTCGACTTATTCGGCGCCGCTCGCTTCGCCGACGCGTCGCTGGCGGCCCAGGTCGATCAGCAGGCGTTCCAGCTCGAATCGGCGCGGCAGGCGCTCGCGGCGAATATCGTCTCCGGCGCCATCGGGGCGTCGGTGCTCGGTGCACAGGTCAAGGCGACCGAGCGGCTCGTCGAACTGGCGCAGGCCGACGCTACAGAAATGGCCCGGCGAGAAGTGCTCGGCGCCGTCTCCCGCGCCGACGCGCTGGCATCCGCGCAAAACGCCGAGACGCTCGCAGCGTCGCTGCCCGGGCTGCGCGCGCAGTGGCAGTCCACGCGCCACGCGTTGGCCGTGTTGCTGGGCCGCACGCCCGATCGCGCCCCCGACGATGTGCCGCTGGGCGCGCTGAAGGTCCCCGAACGGGTGCCGGTCGTCGTGCCGTCGACGTTGCTGCAATCGCGGCCCGACATCCAGGCGGCCGAGATGGCCCTCAAGGCGGCCTCGGCCGAGGTCGGCGTGGCCACGGCGCAGATGTTCCCGAGTCTGACGCTCAGCGCGTCGATGGGCAAAGGCGGTTTCCATTGGCCGATGGTGCTTTCCGGCGCCGGGGCGCTCTGGAGCGTCGCCGCGTCGATCTCGCAGCCGATCTTCCACGGTGGCGCATTGCTCGCGCAGCGTCGCGCAGCGAGCGCCACTTATGCGGCCGCGCTCGACCGATACAAGCAGACGGTGCTCGCCGCGTTCAAGAACGTAGCCGATACATTGGCGTCGCTCGAAGCGGACAACACATCGCTGCGGCACGCGGACCTTGCCAGCGCGGCGGCCGAGCAGATCTATCGCGACACGACCGCCCGCGTGCGCCTGGGCGCCCTGCCGGCGTCGGCGGCTCGCGGGCGCGAACAGCAGTACTGGAACGCCTATCTCACGACAGTGCGTGCAACCGGCGCACGTTTGTCGGATACTGCGCTCCTCTTTTACGCAATGGGGGTGCCGCCGGCGCCAGTGGCCGATACGGCCCAGGCCGCTGAGCCCACACGCCCCGCGCACGACGTTGTCCGACAATGACTGCCATATCGACCCCGCGGGGCCGTCGCCCCAAACACCTGCCCGAAGGCCGTGCGGCGTTGCTTGCCGCCGCCATCGACGCCTTTTCGCAACTGGGCTATGACGGTGCCAACCTGCGTGGCATCGCGCGGGCGGCGAAGGTCGACGCCAGCCTGGTGCGCGTGCACTTCGGCTCGAAGGAGCAACTGTGGCGCGCATGCGTGGACACGCTCGAAGGCGCGCTCGCGGGTCCGAGCGAGCGGCTGCGCGCGTTGTCGCTCGACACTGCGCGTCCGGTGACCGATCGTCTCAAGGAAGCCATTGCGATCATCGCCGCCCACGCCATCCACCATCCGGAGCACAAGCAGTTCATCACGCAGCACGCATCGGAGACCGGCGAGCGCGGTGCCATCCTGCACCGCCATCTGGTGATGCCCGTCTACGACTGCATGGAGCCCCTCATCGTGCAGGGCATGCAGGCGGGTGTCGTGCGTGCCGAACATCCGGCCATGTACTTTTGCGTGCTTGTCCACGCCCTGCACCCACCGCCCGGCTCCCCGGTGCTGATGCAATTGATTGCGCCGCAGGTCGGCGGCGACGCCTTCGGGCCGGCCCTGATCAAGCAGGTCGAATGCCTGTTCTTCGCCGAACCCAACGCCCCAAAAGACTGACCCCCGTCAGCGACAAGCGACGCGGCGGTGTCACGAACGCCCCTTGACGGTATCCGGGACGCGACAGGCGCGCCGATGCATTACACTGGCGGCCGCCTTCTTTTGCTTTCATCCTCATGTCAGACGCTAATTCCACCACCGTCATTCTCGGCGCCGGTCAAGCCGGCGGCGAAACCGCCCTCGCCCTGCGTCAACTGGGTTACACGGGGCGCATCGTGCTCGCCGGCAACGAAAGCCACCTGCCGTATCGCCGCCCGCCGCTCTCGAAAGCGTTTCTGTCCGGTCAGGCCGATGAAGCCAGCCTGCTGATCCGTCCGGCAGACGCCTGGGAGAAGGCCGAGATCGACGTGCGTCTGGGCGTGACGGCCACTGCCATCGACCGCGCGGCGCGCACCGTCACATTCGACGACGGCCAGACACTCGGCTACGACCATCTGGTGCTGGCGCTTGGCGGCCGCGTGCGCCATCTGCCCATTCCGGGCGGCGACGCCCCGAACGTCTACTACCTGCGCAACATCGCAGATGCCACGCGTCTGCGCGAGGCGCTCGCCCCGGGCAAGCGCGTCGTCGTGGTCGGCGGCGGCTACATCGGGCTGGAAGTGGCGGCAACCGCCGTCAAGGCGGGCGCCGCGGTGACCGTGCTCGAAGCGGCCCCGCGCCTGCTGGCCCGCGTGGCGGAAGCCGATCTGGCGGACTTTTTCGCGACGTTGCACCGCGAGCACGGCGTCGACGTGCAGGTGGGCGTCGGCGTGACCGCGCTTGAGCAGGATGCGGCCGGTCGGGTCGTCGCGGTCGTGGCCGGTGACAAGCGCCTGCCGGCTGATGTAGTGGTCGTTGGCATTGGTGTCGTTCCGAACGCCGAGTTGGCACAGGCCGCGGGGCTGGCGGTCGAGAACGGCATCGTCGTCGACGAATTTGCCCGTACCAGCGATCCGGCGATCCTGGCGGTGGGCGACTGCGCGCATCACGAACACCCGGCGCTGGGCCGCCGCATTCGTCTGGAATCGGTGCCGAGCGCGAGCGAAATGGCGAAGGTGGCGGCGAGCGTAGTGCATGGCGATGCGCCCAAGGCCGTCGCGACCGCGCCCTGGTTCTGGTCGGATCAGTTCAACGCGAAGCTGCAAATGGTCGGCCTGACGGACGGCCATGACGCCATGATCGAGCGCCGCTTGCCGGATGCGCAAGGGGCCGCCGTGTTCATGCGCTTCTATCTGCGCGAAGGTGCCGTCGTGGCGGCCGTGAGCATCAATCGGGCACAGGAGTTTCTGGCCGCACGCGAACTCGTCGGTCGCCGCGCCGTGGTCGACCCGGTGCGTCTGGCCGACGCGGCCACGCCCCTCAAAACGCTTCTGTCAGAACTCGGCCCAGTCGCCTGAGGCCGAACGCCTTCTTCCGATGTGCCAAACGCCGGGCGGTTCCGCCCGGCGATCAACGCGCCGCCTGACGGCGCGCGTGTCACTCCACCGGTGCGTGCGCGGGCAACAGCAACACCGGCCGACCCGCGTGACGGGCCGTGTCCTCCGCGACGCTGCCCAGCGTGAAGCGCCGGAACCCGCGCCGCCCGTGCGTGCCAAGCACGATGACATCGGCATCGGTCTCTTTGCCTGCGCAGATAATCTGATCGGCAACCCCCTCGCCGACCGGCTGAAGCTCTCGCAACTCGACGTCGCCGGGCACGCCCGCCTCATGCAGGCGTCGCGTCGCCCACTTCAGCGCCTGCTCGCCCACGGCGCGCACCGCGCCGAGCAGCGGGGCCGAGTCGAAGCCTTCGGGAAATGGCCCCGGCATATCCAGCACATGGACGACGCGCAACGACGCCGCATGCGCGCGAGCGAGCGAAAGTGCGTATTCGAAGGCGCGGTGCGACGTCTCGCTGTCGTCGAGCGCGACGAGTATCCGTTCGTAGTGTCCGCCCGCACGCAACGGCGAATGCGGGCGCGCCTCGCCCGCCACCAGCATCACCGGCACCTCCGCGCTGCGCAGAATCTGTTCGGCAACGCTGCCCAGCATGGCGCGTCGCACACCGCCCCGGCCGTGCGTGCCGACGATGATGATTTCGGCGCCCCACTCGTTGGCCTCGCGGGTGATGGCCTCCGGAACGGTCTCGCCGGTCGTGCGCAGATCGAGCAAATGCGCCTGTGGGTCGAGCCCTTCCTCGCGCAGATACAGCACCGCGCGCGCCAGATGTTCCTCGCCCTCGCGCTGCATGTCGCGACGCACCTGCTCCAGGTCGATGAGCTTGGCGAAGGCGGAGGTCACCGGCGTGACGGGGTCTTCCACCGTGTGAATGACGCGGATCACGTCGCCGTTGCGCGCAAAGGCGGCCGCCTCGCGCAGCGCACGGCGTGACGATTCGCTACCGTCGGTCGCCAGCAGAATGCGTTTTGTCATGAGCAGCCTCGCAAAGAGCATCACAGGAAGGCCTCGCACGCAGGCAGCGTGTCCGGCATCGTGCCGCCGCGCGAGTCGCTTCGACTGTCGAACCGTGACACGATGCAGCTACTATAGCGCTCGATCGTAGCCGACGACTACCTTCGCTGGCTCGGGAATCCCCCTTAAGACGCGCTTGCTTGATGCAACGCAAAAACGCCACAGGCCCGACGCATCGGGCCTGTGTACGGCGTGAGTCCAGCAGAAAGCCGGGGGCGGAACGTCGCGCTTATCGGGCGGCGTCGCCCCAGCGATAAGCATGCGACGCGTCGTCGAGCTTCGCCTTGAGGCCGGCGTCGAGCGCGTAGTCGACGGTGCCGAGTGTTTCGGTCAATTGTTCGACGCGGCTCGCGCCGATAATCGCCGACGTGACCGCCGGGTTCGCCAGCACCCAGGCGAGCGACAGACGCGTCAGCGACTCACCCGCGTCCTTCGCAATGCCTTTGAGCGACTCGATCGTCTCGAACTCACGCTCGTGCCAGTAGCGCTGCTGGTACATCGAGCCGGCCTTGCCGACCGTCGCCGTGGTGAAGCGACCTTCGCTGGGGGCGGCATCATGTCGGTATTTGCCCGTCAGCAATCCGCCGGCGAGCGGGTTGTAAGGGATGACCGCCAGACCTTCTTCACTGGCCAGCGGCAGCAGTTCGCGCTCGATCTGACGGAACAGCAGGTTGTAGCGCGGCTGCACCGACACGAAGCGCGCCACGCGCAGCACGTCGGCGCGGCCCAGGGCACGTGCGAGGCGATAGGCGAGGTAATTCGACACGCCGACGTAGCGGGCCTTGCCCGACTTCACAATGGTGTCGAGCGCCTCGAGCGTCTCGTCGATGGGCGTGTCGGTGTCGTCGGAATGCAGTTGGTACAGGTCGACGTAGTCGGTTCCCAGGCGGCGCAGCGACGCATCGATGGCATCGAGCAGATGCTTGCGCGACGCCCCCTTGTCCCACGGTGACGGTCCCATCTGGCCGCAAGCTTTGGTCGCGACGATGAACTGGCTACGGCGCCCCTTGAGCCAACGTCCGACGATCTCCTCGGTACGTCCGGACAACGAGATGTCGGCGCCGAGCGGATAGACGTCGGCAATATCGATGAAGTTGACGCCCGCGTCGGCGGTACGGTCGAGAATCGCATGGCTGGCGGCTTCCTCGGTTTGCAGACCGAACGTCATGGTGCCCAGGCACAAGCGGGAAACGCTCAGGCCGGTGCGGCCGAATTTGGTGTATTGCACAGTAACTCCCGGAAGTTTCGAATGCGTCCATGCCAGGCAACGATCGCGGGCCTCGCCGGCCACGCCCGCTGGCAAGAGCGCACAGTATGCGCGATTCCGGGAAAACGCGTGCGCGAGCCCGAACGCGCATTCGCGTGCGGATCCGGCGAGGACTCGCGCAGGGTTGGCGCGTCACTCCATCGATTTGAGGTCCACCCAGACACCGTCAGTGCCTCGAATGAGCTGCTTGCCGCCGTACTTCATGACGGTGGTCTGCTCGTTCGCCGACACGAAGGCCGTCTGCGGTAAATCAGCCGCGTATGACGCCAGATCGGGCGTTCCCGCGAACGGGTTGTTCGCGATCAGATGCGAAACCAGCGTCATCAGCGCCAGATAGCTCGTGGGTGTGGAAATCGTGATGGGCGTGCCGTGGCTGGCCCCCGGCCCGTTGCCGAAGCCCACGAGCTTCACCGCCACCGGCACATGCGTGATCTCCGGCAGCGGCACCTCGCGCATGCCCGAGACCTGCAGCTTGCTGCCGCGCAGCGCGGCGCCGTGCTCGGGCACGAACACGACCACCGCCTTGCGGCCCGACCGGGCAATGGTGTCGATGAACTGACCAAAATCGTCGAACATCGCCTTCACGCGTATCGGATAGCTCTGCGCGCTGGGCAGTCGCGAGCCTTCAAGACGGTTGCCGTCGTGCAGCGAGATCGTGTTGTAGTAGAGTGCGACGCGTTTGTCGGGCATGGCCATACGCTGCTGCCACCACGATTGCAGCACGTCGCCATCCGAGCGGACCGGGGTTTCGTCGAACGAGCGCATGGTCACACGCGTGCGCGTGTTGTCGAACGGCGTGATGCCCTGCACGCCGAAGTTCTGCTGAACCTCCTGCATGAAGTTGTCGAAATGCCCGTCGTGGTTCATCGCGAGCGACGGCGTATAGCCGAGCTGCTTCAGGTCACTCATCACGTAGCACTGCGGGCCGGCCGGATCGTACAGTGCCTTGTGCGTCGGCTGGCCGCAGCCGGCGCGCAGCACACGAATGGCTGCCGGGCCGCTGTAGCTCGCCGCGGAGTTGAAGTTCTTGAAGACAAAATCAAAGCGCGAGAGCAGCGGCAGGTTGGCGAGATTGTCGGCGTCGAGATCGTCCTGCGCGAGCGAACAGATGTGCAGGAAGATGATATCGAAGTCCGGTCCGGCCCCCGCCTGCGCGGGCATCGCGACGGCGCGCGTCAGTTCGCGAGTGTAGAAGCCATCGAGTGCCGCGTCTGGATTCGCGGCCAACGGCACCTCGCCATCACCCGACACGAATTCGTTCACGCCGGCGGTCGCGGCGCTCGCTCCCGCCGACGGCGCGGCCGGGATATCGCCCGTCGCCGCGACCACCGGCGTGACCGGGCCCAGCGCACCGAAGCGCAGCACGAGGGGCACGATCACGAGCGCGAGCATCACGAAGGTCGTCACGCGAACCCAGCGGTTCACGATCCAGTAGACGAGCGTCAGGATCGCGAGCAGAAGCCAGAATTGCGTCGGCACGAAGCGTCCGAGCAGCTCGATCAGGTACGAGAACCGGAATTGCAGCAGCGCCGGCAACTGCTCGACGAAACGGGCGAACGGCGGCAGGTTCGAATCGTAATAGAGCAGCGCCGCACCGGCCGGCAGAGCGATCACCTGTCGCCCAATGCGCGCCCAGCGCGGGCGCAGCCGGATCGCGAGCAGCACTGCGAAGAGGAAGTTCGGCAGCACGTGAAAGCCGATGGTGCCGGCCCACAGGAGCAGCAGCTTCAGGATGAAATAGAGGTTCCAGATGCCCATCGTATGCGTCCCTGAGTTCCGGTGTTGTCCGGCTTACGTCTGGCGTGCGCTGCGCAGGCGATCCTGCCAGCGCGTCACGAGTTTGCCCAGCAAGTAATTCGCCAGCACCTGATAACCGCGCAGCCCCATCGCGAGCATCTCGAAGAGCGCCTTGATCGGTTCGTCGCGCGTGCGCTCGACGTCCCAGTCGCGCCAGGCGTCGGCACGGCCGAACGTGAATTGCACGAGATGTTTGTCCTGCGCCACCGTGAGTGGCATGAACGAGAGAAACAGCGCCTGCCCGCGCACCCCGACCACGCGCACCGGAAAGCCATATTCCGTCGCGCCGCGCGAGAGCGCGACCTGCGCTTCGGTGCCCTCGCTCAGTTCGAGTGGCACGCTCAGCAGCAGCGCCAAACCGCCGCCGGAGAAGTCGCGCGTGTGGCACGCGATCGTGCGGCCGTCCGGCAAATACAGCATGGCGGGCATGCGCATCGACACCCGATGCGTGCGGCGCACCTGCCGAACCTCGGTTGCCACCGCCACCGCCGCCCCCAACACAGCCAGATTGAACGTCACCCACGCCAGGTTGAAGACCAGCGCCCCCATCTCGTGCGCCGGTGCGTAGAAGTAGCGCAACACCCCCGCCAGAAAGCCCAGCAGATTGAAGCCAAGCAGCACCAGGTAAGGCTTCGAGATATTCCAGTCGAAGAAGCTCTGCTCGATCAGACCGCCCTTGGCCGTCACGTTGAACTTGCCGTATCGCGGGTTGATGAACGCCACCGTCGTGGGCAGCGCCACGTACCACGCCAGCACGGCTTCATAGACATCCGACCAGAACGAATGGCGATACTTGCCCTGGATGCGTGAGTTGGCGATGTTCGCGTGTGCGATATGCGGTAACACATAGGCGCAGATGCTCAGGGCCGCCGCCTGCACGATATGCAATCCGAAAAACAGATAGGCGATCGGCGCGAGCAGGAAGATGATGCGCGGAATGCCATAGAAGAAATGCAGCATGCCGTTCGCGTAGCAGATCCGCTGTCCGAACTTCAATCCGCGTCCGAAGAGCGGGTTGTCGACGCGGAAGATCTGCGCCATGCCGCGTGCCCAGCGAATGCGCTGGCCCACGTGACTGGAGAGCGACTCGGTCGCAAGACCCGCCGCCTGCACCACTTTCAGGTACACGGTATTCCAGCCGCGACGGTGCATCTTGAGCGCCGTGTGGGCGTCTTCCGTCACCGTCTCGACGGCGACACCGCCGACTTCGTCGAGTGCGGTACGCCGCAATACAGCACACGAGCCGCAGAAAAACGAGGCATTCCAGAAGTCGTTGCCGTCCTGCACGATTCCGTAGAACAGTCGCCCTTCGTTGGGTACCGCCCCGCGCGTGGCGAGGTTGCGCTCGAACGGATCGTCGGAGAAAAAGTGGTGCGGGGTTTGCACGAGCGAGCAGCGCGGGTCCTTGAGGAAGGCACCCATCGTCGTCTGCAGGAACGAGCGCACGGGAATGTGATCGCAGTCGAAGATGGCGACGAACTCGCCCTGTGTCTTGCCCAGCGCATGGTTGATGTTGCCCGCCTTGGCATGCCGATTGTCGGGACGCGTCACGTAGTGCACCCCGGCGAGCGCAGCGAATTCGCGCATCTCGTCGCGGCGTCCGTCGTCGAGCAGGTAGATATTGAGCTTCTCGGGCGGCCAGTCGATCCCGCAGGCGGCATACACCGTCGGGCGCACCACGTCGAGGCCCTCGTTGTACGTGGGAATATAGATGTCGACGCTGGGCCACTCGCGCGTGTCCGGCGGCAGCGGCGTGATGCGGCGCTGCAACGGCCAGACCGTCTGGATGTAGCCAAACAACAGGATCATCCACGTGTACATCTCGGCGGCCACGAGGGTGTAGCCGACCGCCGCCTCCGGCAGGGTGTCGAACGCCAGCGATTGCGTGAGACGCCACCATACATAGCGGATCGTGGAAATCAACGACAAACCGATCAGCACGAGCACCGAATACTGACTGTCGAGCCGGCGGAATACCAGCGCCAGCGTGAGCGTGCAGATCGAGAACAGCAACTGCTCGAACGGCTCGAACGGTGTCGTGACGATCCAGAACACGCCGACCAAGCCGAGCAGCGCGACAACGGCCGATGTGACACGCCACTGCATCACGCGCGCGAGTTGCGCGTCGAAGCGGTGGGCGAGCTGCGCGGGGGTGTCGGGCGGAATGCCGAAGAGCGTCTGCACCAGCCACAGGCGCGCGCGTTCGTTGTTGTCCCGGAGCGCCAGCCAGCCGACGTACGGTGGGAATGCCGGGCGCCGATCGGCCCGGCGCCACACCAGTGCCTGCACCATCTGTCCGACGCTCGCATCGATCGGAACGTCGAGCCGATGCGTGACACGCGCGTTGATCCAAGCCAGTGCGCGCGCGGGATAATCAGTGCGTCCGGCGCGCGGCGGCGGAAACAGGAGACGCAACCACCAGTCGCGCCATTGATCCAACCGATTCACCTCAAGTCGCATCGCCAGGCGCGTCACCGCGTGGTCGCCAACCTGCGTGACCCAGCGTTGATGACTCGGCGAACGCAAGGTCGCCGCAAGCGTCCATTGCAGCAGACTCGGCGGGCGCCCGTCCGCGCGCGGTGGCACCGCGAGACGCACCACCAGAATCTCGCTGCCGAGCCGGTAAAGGGTGCGCAATGCGTCGCGGATCATGCGCGGCCCCCGGTGTCGGTCACCGCATCAATCGGCGTCGTGGCATGCAGCAACCATGCGGCCAAATGGGCGAAATCGAGCGCAGCCTGCGATCCCTGCGCCCCCATGGCCAGGGTCTGGCCGCTGGCCGCCACCGTGCCGATCGCGTCGTCACGATGAATGCGCAACGGCACACTGGCGTCGCCCGCGCGGGACTGGATCAGATGGAGGAGATCGTTGTTGAGCTCAGAATTGGCGGCAGCGAAGTTCGGCACCATCTGAGCGCGGCCCGCGCACGCCGCGATCAGGTCCAGCTGCGTGACGTAGCCGGTCGTCGTCACGGGCACCACGCCAAGGACGAGGTCGGCGGCCGCCACGGCGGCCTGGGCAATGACATCGGGCAAGCGCTGCGTGTCCATGAGGACGCGCGTGCCCTCGGGCAAACCCATCGCGTCGAGATGACGACGCAGCCCGCCTGCGTCCTGACGCAGCCATTGGCCAATGGCGCTCAGACTCGCCGCCTCGCTGCGACCGGCAGGCAGCAGCGACACGCGCGCCGGCGTCTCGCACAGCACACTACGCCAGCCGTCCGGCGCAACGCTCGGTGACAGCACGCCTGCCGCGCACGTCTCGCGCAATCCGAGCAGCGCACCGATGCTGTTTTGTGCGTCGAGTTCAAGCACGGCGACCGGATGCGATGCCTGCGCGAGTTCTGCGGCCAGATGGGCCGTCACCGTACTGCGCCCCGCGCCACCGGCGCTGGAAACAACGGCAATGAGTGTCAGCATGTGGCCCCCTTCCCCGCCCAGGCATCGGAGATGTGGGACACAACGGCGGCGAAGGCAAAATCGATGCGAGCGCGCATGGGTCAGTAACTCCAGATCGGGCGTACCGGCGACGGCGGCATCGGCACATCACCACGCCGGGCGTCGAAGTGATAGCGCAGGTAGACGAGGAAGCGATTCGGCGCGTAATAGTCCGAACGCTCGAACTGCGCCTGAGCGCCGATCACCCAATGACGGTTGACCCAGTATTCGGCACGCCCGAGAAGCGAAAACCCCACGCCGAAGCCGCCGCCCGAGCCGTACGTCAAGTTGCCGCTGGCCGATTGCAGCGTACCGTCCGTCGGGAAGTACGGCATCGCTTTCTCCTGACTTTGCGAGACGGACACCGACCCGCGCAGGTAATACGACCAGCGCTGTGTGCGGCCGTACCACTCCAGCGGCAGCGTTAGCGACACATAGGTTTGCGGGCTGTAGTAACCGCCATGGCCATAGGTATAGAACCGCTCATTCTGCGCAAAGCTGTCGAAAAACACCGTGACACCGGTGTTCATGCGCATGTCGCGCCGGTAGACGAGCGGCAGGTCGACACCAGCGCGCGCCGACACCTCCGAGTTGTTGAGCACATTCTCGCCGGTCAGTCGCGCCACGCTCGCTTCGCCAAAAATGCCCCACTTCAGGAAGTCGCGCGACGCGTGGAACGTCAGGGCATCGCGCCGCACCCCGCCCCATTTGCCGTCGCCGAAGATCTCGGGCAACGGCAGGTACGACCCGGCGTACGACACCATGCTGCCCGCCATCGGCCGACGCGACGCGTCGACCCAGTAGTGGTAGCGTCCCACGTTGCCGAACAGGCGCACGCCGCCGGTCACATAGGAAATGGGAAAGCCCACGGGCGTATGGCCGACGTCTGCCCGGATCCAGTCGTTCTCATAGCCGAGCATCAGCGCCTGTCCATGTGCCTTCTGACGCTTCGTGCCGTAGTCGCCCAACACACCGGGATTGGCGGCCCGGAACGCGGGCACGTTAAGCAACGGCAGCGTGCCGAACTCCGACGTGCCATTGAGCGGCAAGTCGCCAGCGTCCGCGCTTACGTAGTCGGTCTGGGCGAACACGTGGCCGTCGTAACCGAGCGCGTATTGGCCGTACACCGGCACGGCGCGCGCATTGAACATCGAGATGCCGCCGTCGCCCTTCTTCTCGTCGATTTCATAGCCCGCCGCGACATAGCTGTTACGCCGCGCTTCCAGCGAGTCGATAGCCGACTCGGCCGACGTCATGCCGTCGTAGCCGGGTAGCGCGCCTTGCACGATTTCCTCCTTGCGTGCCTGGTCGTACCATCCCTTCGCCTCGCGATAATGACGCTGCGACTGCGCGATGCGCCCGCGCTGCACGGTCACAGCGGGCGTATCGGGGAATTGCGTGCGCAACGTGTCGTTGAGTGCGATGGCCTCGTCGAAGCGATCCATCGCCGTGAGCCGTCGCACAACGCCCAGCTGTGTCCAGACGTCGCTGGGCGACGCCTCGGCCAGTGCGCGATCGAGTTCGCGGTTGGCCGCCGCGTCGTCCTGCATCTCGTAGAGCACGCGCACGAGCGACAGGCGCGCGTCCTGATCGTTCGGATCCTGGCGAAGCTGCGCTTGCGCGATCTTGCGCGCGTCGTCGAAACGGCGCTCGTCGAAGTACAGATCGCCGAGCATCGACAGCGCGCGTTTGTCGGGCGGTTGACGCGAGAGCAATGGATCGAGCTTCGCGCGCGCGGTCGTGAAATCGCCCAGCGCCCGCGCACGGTCGGCCTCGCGCAGGGCGAGACGATCCTGCAAGTCCTGCCGTTCGGCGCGCTGATCCGCCCCGAGCGTGGCCGGATCGATGCCGGCCAGGAACGTGCCCAGTTCCGCATCGCGTTCCGCCGTATCGAGCAATTCCGCGTAGCGCAGTTGTGCGTCTGGCTGCGGCTTGTCGGCGTGCGCCGCCAGCCAGTCGCGCATGAGCGCCAGCCCCGGCTCGGGCTGTCCCGCCGCCACGCGGGCGCGCGCGACTTCAGCGATCAGTTCCGGGTCGTCGCCAGCCATTGCCAAGGCATCGGCATAGCGCCGCTCGCTCTGCGCGTCGTCGCCGGCGGCATGCGCCTCCCGAGCCAGACGCGCCGTGTCGCGAATCGCGAGCGTCGTCTGCATGCGGCGGATCGACGGCGTGACGTTCGTGACCGGGATCTGCGCAAGTGCGGCACGAGCCCCGACTTCGTCGTCGATGACGTTCAAATAAAGCGCCTGCGCGTACAGCATCTGCGCGCGGTCGTCGGGCGGGAGCGGTTGATGCAGACCCTCGGCCATCACGTCGCGACCGATCTGCGGCAGGCGCAGCTTCCGGTAGAGGGTTGCCAGCGAGTAGCGGGTCCAGGCATTGCCCGGGTCGAGCGCGACGGCGCGCTCCAGGGCCGCGAGCGCCGGGCCGTGATGACCTTGTGCGATCGCGCGCTCGGCGTCGTCGGACAAGGCAGCGGCCTCGGCCTTGTCGAAGCGCGCCTTTTCCTGTGGGAAGCGTCGTCGCAGATCGCCGAGCAGGGTCGCCAGTTCGGCGCGGCGCTCCTGGCGCGAATACAAGGTAATCAGGCCACGCAATGCCGTGTCGTTATCCGGCTCGATCCTCAGCGCCTGCTGGAAGAGCCGCTCGGCATCGTCGTTGCGCTTGTCGTCGAGCGCAATCTCGCCCAACAAAGCCAGACCGTCGGGATTGCGCGGGTCGCTGGCCAGGGCGCTACGCACGAGCCGGTCGGCCTCGGCCAGACGACCGGCGTCGCGCGCGGCGCGCGCCTCGGTCATCGCGCCCCAGAAGCGCGACGTCTGGAGCAGCGCACGCCACTTGTTCGCGTTTCCCGGATCCTTGCGCAGCGCCTGTGAAAACAGCGCTTGCGCCGCCTGATGATCGCCTTGACGCATCTTGACGAGCCCCAGCGAGCCGAGCAGTTCGCCGTCGTTGGGGCGCTTGGCGCGCGCCGCGTCGAGCGACGTCTGCGCGTCGCTCAGCCGCCCCTGATCGAGCGCCTTGATGCCAGCCTGCCTCGCCTGATAAGCGGGATCGTTGAGCATCCGCGTGCGGGCTGCCTGTTGCGCGTTGAGCTTGTCGTACGCCGCGCGGATCTCGGTATCGTTCGGCGAGAGCGCGAGATAGCGCTGATAGAGGGGCAGCCAGGCCAGATTGCCGTCCGCCCGCGACAATCCTTTCTGCCAGAGCGGCAGCAAGGCGTTCAGATCGGCGTCGGGCCGCGCCGCGAGTTCCGCGACCATTCGCGTGCCTGCCAAGCGACTCGCCGGACGGTCGATCATCAACTCGGCCAGCGATTGCGATGCGCGCGAATCGCCAGGCGCGTCCTTCGCGAGCGCTGCCAGCCCCCGTTGCGCCGCGGGCCAGCCGTGGGTGGCATTGGCTTGCGCCCGGTAGTACTCGACGCCAAGATCGCCACTGGGCGGACCGTCGGGAAACAGCGCCTGGTACTGCGCGAAGGCGGCGTCGGCCTGTCCGCTGCGCTGGAGCAGTCGCGCGCGCGCCATGCGGGATTTGTCGACGGTGTTCACGCGGATCACGTCGGCCAGCGCTTGGGTGGCGGGCGCGTTCGGATAGCGCGCCTGCAACGTCTGCAAGGCCTTGCTCGCTTGCTCTGGGTGATTTTCTTCACTCTCGATCTGGCCGAGCAGCGATAGCACGTCAGGTTGCTCCGGTTGCACGAGCAGCGCCTTTTCCAGCGCTGCGCGAGCAAGATCGTTGCGATGACGGGCGTGCCAGAGCGTGGCGCTCGCAAGCAGACGGCTCACGTCGCGATTGGCGGCCACGACATCCGGCTTGCCGCCCTCGCCCGGGCTCGGCGCGGCGCGCGCGGGGACAACACCGGCGGCCATCAGCACACAGGTCAGACACGCGGAGCGAATCACCGTGTTGCGCAAGTCGCCTCCCATGGCACCTGCAACATGCCGTCGGCGGCGAAACGGAAGCGCCCATCGCGCCAGCCGAGACCGAACAACGAGAGCACCGAGCTGTAGTAGCCGGGTGCCGCTTGCGCCTCGAGCGCGCGCGCACGCGTCACTTGCGCCTGCGCTTGCGCGGTATCGCCCACCGCCTGAAGCAGCGGCACAAGGGCCGCCGAAAAACCGGACCCGCCGGATTGACTGGCCGTGCCGTCGCGCGTATCGACCCGTTCGGGCGGCGCACCGTGAGCCGCGACAAACTTCAGCATGCCGCCGAAGGTGTGCATCAATGCGTGAAAGTCATCGCTGCCGGGCGCGAGCATGCCAGCCCATAGGTAGACACGAATCGCGTTGTAGCTGCCCTCGCCCTTCGTGTCCGGATCGATCTCGAAACCGCGGCCCGCACGATACATCGCCCATTCCGGGGCGAATCCCAGCGGTGGCGCCGTCAGCGTGATTTGCTTGAGCGATGACGGGATCAGTTGGGCCCAGCCGCTTTCGGGAAAGCGCCCCGCCAGATAGCGCACCACTTGCATCGGCACATAGCTGGGATTGAGCCGCCACAGATCCTTCGCGGGATGAAAGCCGACCGGCGCCGGCAGCAGCGTGCGCCCGAGACCGGGCACGACATCCGTCTCCTCCGACACAATGCGGCGTGCAACGAGGGCGCCCAGCGCGGTATACCGCCGCACGTTCCACAATCGCCCTGCCTCGCCCAGCGCGTAGGCGATCCACATATCGGCGTCGCTCGCCGGGTTACGGTCGAGCACGCCCCATTGCCCGTCGTCCTTCTTGCCCCAGAGCCATGCGGGCAGGTGAGCGGTCAAATCGCCCTGCGCCAGATTGTTGACGGTCCAGTCGAGCACCTTGTCGAACGTGACGCGATCGTTGGCCATCAGCGCGAAGGTCAGCGCATAGGCCTGACCTTCCGACACCGTGCGCTGATCGTCCATGCTGCGATCGATCACGCGCCCGTCGTCGCTCAAAAAGCCCGCCTTGAAGCGTGTCCAGTCAGGCCAGTCGACCGTGGCACAGGTTCGCAACTTCGTCGTGGTCGTGGGCGCGGCCTTCGCCGGCGCGCTGTGCGCCGGGTGTGTCAATCCGCCGAGCACCGGCAACGCACTGCATGCGGCGAGCGCACGCAGCACGGCACGACGGCGCCGGCCCACACTTTCGGCGCGTGTCATTTACTGCTCCAGACGACGCGCAGCACGCCGCTGCAACCAACCGAAGCACTTGAGCGCAATGGCGAACGCCGCAAGCAGTGCGACGAGCCCCACCAGAATTGGATGGCTTGAAAGGTGATAGCGAATGCGGGTCCACCAGCTCACATCGCCCACGAAGTAAGTCTGGCCAAGGCGGAATGAATCGGCACGATCGCCGCCGAACACCGCGAGATCGCCATGGATCTCCGCCCGTCGGGCGTTGTCGCCGATGGCATCGACCACGCTGAGCAATGCGTCGTCGCTCGACGCATTGATCGCGACCACCGAGCGCGAGCGGGTCACCGGCGACTCGAATCCGATGAGCGCGGCGAGCGGCCCCTTGGACAATGCGTCCATGTGCGCCGGCCCGACAGGGCTTGCCGCAAGCGCCGAGCCTATCGCACCGTCGCCCCGCGAGGCCTGCGGCTGGGCCGTCATGACCCGGCGCGTCTGGTCGATGATCAGCGGCAGATTTTTGCCCCACTTGACCAAGAGGTCAGCCACATCCTGGCCGCCGACCATCAGGAGGTCGCGATCCTTGAAGCGGTCGGTCTGCGTCGTGTCGAGCACTTCGAAGCGATCGGCATAGACGCCAGTCGACCGGCCGAACTGGCCGAGCGTCGAAAAGACGGCTTCGAGCGCCGCGGTGTCCGGCGTCTTCGACATCACGATGGCCGTCTGCGCTAGATCGGCGTACTTCGTGAAGGGGAATCCGCTGCCGACGAAGAAGCTCAGGTTCGGCATCTCGGCGTAGTGCGGCAGGCCGCTGAAATCGATGGTCGAATCGGCGTCGATGGCCGAACGTGCCGCGTGGGTGATCGACTGACTGCACATCCCGTCCTTGTGCGGCTCCATCGCGAACTGAAACGACAGCGAATTGCGCGACGCCACCTGGAACGCGGGGATGCGCACTTCCTTGCGATCGGCCATCGTGCCGTCGGAGAGCAACTCCACGAGCATGTGGCTCTTGTCGATACTGGCGCCCGAGGCGCGAAGACGATAGGCGCGCACGAACTGATCGTTGATCGACACGCTCATCGACGAATCGTCGGGCTTCGCCGGCGGCGTGTAGCGGTACTTCAGATCCATCGGCACGCCCGTGTTCTGCCACGTGAGCAGATCGGCGGGAAGATTGAGGCGGAGACGAATCGGCCACGGCATGTAGCCGCTCGCTTGCAGGTCGCTCGGATTGTCGACCAGTTCGCCGAACTTCACGGGGCGGTCGGTGCGCACCCACCGCGGCGCGTCGTACGCCGCGCGCGGTGGCATCGGCGTGAGCGCGTCGATGCGCATGGCGTCGCCCGACAATGCGGCGCGTCCCGAGACGAGCGCGAGCGCGGCCGTCTCCAGATCCTTGGCGTCGCGGCCCTGCACGACGAGCAATTTGAGCGACGGATCGTCCGGATTCGACATCATGCGCAGGGTCGGGGCATCGACCTTCGGCAAATCGAGTCCCGGGAGCATCGTGTCGTTCGTGACGAACACGATGGCGTGCTTCGACGGCAACGTCTTCACGCTGACAGGGAAGCGCGTACGGCGATAGTCGCCGATGGCGCCCGCCCACGTCGCCACCACACCGGCGGCATGCACCACGGCGAGCGACGGCGGCGCACCGAAGACGAACGGAACGGTCTGGTCCCGGTTGTCGTGACGGTCGAAGAACGGCGCGGGCAGCAAGGCCAGATCATTGCGCAGCGTGAGCGCCTGCGTGCTCGTAACGATCTCGCTCTGCGGACTGATATCCGCCCATAGACTGGAGTGCAACGGATCCTCACACTCCATTGTGTAATGCCCGATCAGCACCAGTCGCACGCGGTTGAAACCCGAGAGCAAGCGGGGGTCGAGTGCAATCTCGCGCACCAGGTTCTTGCCGCCGTCCTGCTTGTTGAACGGCAGCGTGGCGACCAGTTCTTCGTTCAAATATATCTTGAGTTGCGAGAGATCGGGAATCAGCGCGGGCGAATAGGTGTAGCGCAGCCGCAACAGCGCCGAGGCGACCGTCTGATCGAGTCGGATTCCGAAGTTGACGTCGCCCGATCCTTCGGTGCCGCGCAATCGCAGGCCATCGGTCTGGCCCAACTGGGCAAACGTGACGGTGCGCTGGCGGGTACCGGCCGATGCCGCGGCAAGCGCCACGGTGGTCCCTGACGGGTCGGGCGACGCCGCGGCGCCCGACGCTGCGCCCAGCGCGGCGACGCCGCCTGTCGGCAGCGCCATCGGCGCCTTTGCTGCCCGGCTTGCCGCCGGTGCCGCGATCGCCAGGCGAGTGCCCGCAAGGTCCATCGCAGTGGCAGCTAGCAGACAGATGGCGGAGATTTTTTTGTAACGCGACCAAGACGCTCGAAGCTGCATGTGCGATGCCTCATCTGTTCTTGTGCTGCATTATTGCCGCTCTCACATGAGGCTTGCCCAAAGGACCCGACGTCTCACCACGTCGTTGTCCGGCAATCCTAAGATTGCCGGTGTCCGGCGGACCTGCACAGCATGCGTGTCTGACAGCGGTAGATGCGCCATGCTAGCCTGCCTGAGTGAGAGGAATCAAGCGAACTTTGGGCTTCGGTCACTGAAGGCCCGGTGCACCGGCTGACCGGCCGGCAGCGAAATTGCCCTGCTTTCGAGGCACCTATACAATGCCTTGAATGCGCCAGACCGAACCCTCATCCGCCAAGGTCACGTTGCCCATGACAACTGTCACGCCCAACCCGCAAACCGCCGACGCGACGATCGAGCGTCGTTATCCGTCGGATATCGATCGGTTGCGCGAAGTCGTCGGCGTCGATGTGCTGCCGTTCTATCGCGACGAACAAGCGATCGTTGCCAACCGGCAGGCGCGCGAACGCTGGCCGCATCTGGTCGCCTTCGCTGACTCACGCGGCGCTGCATCGACGCTGTCGGCCGCATCGGCGGCGACGACTGTCGCGCCGCGCTCCAGCGCGCGCTGACCTCGCATGCGCGACACCTCGATCGTCGCCGCCTTCGATTTCGACGGCACCATTTCCACCACCGACAGTCTTCGCATCTTCGTGCGCGAGACGGTCGGCACACCGCGCTTCGTGGCTGGGGCCCTGCTCGCTTCGCCGTGGCTGATCGGCGCAGCGCTGCGTGTGGTCGACCGGGGCACCGCGAAGGCCGCGTTCCTGCGCGCGTCGCTGGGTGCACGCACGCGGGCTCAGCTCGAGTACGATGCCAAGCGGTTCATCACGCAGCATTTGCCCCGCCTGCTTCGTCCCGAGATGCTCGCGCGTTTGCGACAGCACCGGGCGATGGGACACCGCATCGTGCTGGTCAGCGCCTCACCCGGCTTGTACTTGCGCCTATGGGCCACCTCGGTCGGTTTCGACGCCGTTCTCAGCACTGAGCTGGCGTATGACGAACTCGGTCGTTTCTCCGGCCAATTTGCCGAGCCGAATTGCTGGGGACCGGAAAAAGTGCGGCGTCTCGAAGCCTGGTGGGCGGCGTCGCCGCCGCGCGTGCTGTTCGTCTATGGCGACAGCCGGGGCGACAAAGAAATGGCCGAGCGCGCCGATTACGCCTGGATCCGTGGTCAGGGCAAGCTCATGCCACTGCCCGATGCCGACGCATCGCGGCAGGCGCCCTGACGACGACGGATCGTCCGCACATGCCCACGACGCCAGAGCCCCGCCGCCGCGTTGCCTGGATGTCGCGGCTGGTGCGACTCGAACCCGTAGCATTCTCCCGATGGGACGCGGTGCATGCCGCGCTCTCCGTTGCCGTGCCCACCGCCATCGGCGCGGCCATCGGTCATGGCGCAGACGCCTCGCTCATCGCGCTCGGCGCGCTGCCCGCCATCGTCGGCGACCGAACCGGCCCCTATCACACGCGGGCACGCTCCATATTGCTGACCGTCGCCACCGGCGTCATGGGCTTCTACACCGGCATGCTCATCCACGACCTCGGCATGTCGCACCCGTGGGCCGCGCATGGGCTGCTGCAAGCGGCGATCCTGCTGCTCAGCTTCATCGGCACATTCGGCAACGTCGCGTCGGCGGCGACCTTGCAGGGCGCCGTATACCTGATCGTCGGCTGGGGCCTGGCCCTTCCACCGCCCGAATGGCGCGCGCCGCTGCTGCTTGCGGCGGGCGGGGTGTTCAGCGTGCTGCTCATGGCCGTTCACTGGCTGCGGCACCCGGGCGCCGCCGAGCGCGACGCCGTCGCCGCGATCTATCAGCAACTGGCCAACGTACTCGACGCGAGCGGTACGCCGCGCGTCAGGCTCGCGCGCCGCTCGCTCGAGAACGCCATTGCCGCGGCCTACGACACGCTGTTGAGCGCGCGCGCGAGCACAGCGGGCGGGTGGGGAGTGCTTGAGCGCCGGGCTGCCCAGATTCTGGCGGCCGAGCCCATCACCTCGGCCGTCATCGGCCTTGCGCAGGGTGGCAGGCCGCTTCCCGCACCACTCGGACGCGCGTTGTACGGCATTGCCCGGCGCATTGCGCGCGATCGGCAGCTCGACGTGGCGGCCACCGTGGCGGTGGCAAAAGACAACCACGCGCCGGCGCTCGCGGCGGCGTTGCATCGCGCCGAACCGTTACTCACTGGCACCGTGCATGCGGCCGAAGCGCCCCTGGTTGCCTTGGCGCGTCATCGGGCGCGTGCCACGCCCGGACGGCAATGGATACCGAAGTGGCCGTGGCCCGACGTATGGCGGTACTTGCTGCGAATTGGCTTGTGCGTGCTGGCCGCGCAGATCTTCATTGCGCTCACGGCACTGCCGCGGTCGTATTGGGTGCCGCTCATCGTCGTGGTCATCTTCAAGCCGAACTATGGCTCCGTGTTCGCCCGTGCGTTGCAGAGCGGCGTGGGCAGTATCGTTGGCGTTGCCGTCTCGGCGGCCGTCGTCGCCATCGACCGGAACGGGTGGGTCAGTCTTGCCGTGCTCGTCCCGCTGGCGGCGTGTCTGCCGTGGGCGTTGCGGCGCAATTACGGGTTATTCAGCGCCTTGTTGCTACCGATACTGATGTTGGTGATGGGCGCATTGCAGCCGGGCAGTCAGGGCATTGCATTTGCGCGGTTCATCGATGCCGTGGCGGCGTGCGCGATCGTGTTGCTCGTGGGGTATTTACCGTGGGCCAAGTGGGAGCGGCATCAACTCGACGAGCGCGTTGCCAATGCGCTCGATGCGCTGGGTCGATATGCGGCGCTTGCCGACACGCAAGATGTCGATGCAGCGTTTGGTGCTCGGCGGGTGGCCTACAAAGCGCTCGACGACGCGCGTATTGCGTTACAGCGGGCGTTGTCCGAACCGCCGATGGTGAGTCGTCGGGCGGCGCGCTGGTGGCCGGCGCTAGTGGCCTTGGAGCGTGTGGCCAATGCCATTACGGACATCGTTCCCCGAGCGGGGGCGCATGACGCGCAGGTCAATCCGGGGGCGGCGGTGCTCACGCGGATGGCGGCGGCGATTCGGCATGGTGGGTTGGGGCCGGCGATGCCGTCGGCGTTGGCAGCGGGAATAGATCCGGGGTTGGACGAGGCGTTGCGCGCGGCCATTGGCGTGTTGTTTGGCGATGCGAAAAAGGCGGGCTGAACGGCATGTTGGCGGCGACCGGGCGACACTGATTCCGGTCGGAGGGGAGACAACGCAGGCATAATGCGGGCTTCCGGCGCATCCTGAGGGAAGTGAAGAAGACGGACCGGAGCCCCTTTCTGCAGCGAGTTGGGTTTATGTTTGAGAGGCGGAAAGGGGCTCCGGTCCGTCTGGGGCGGGCTTCCCGACAGAGGTTGATCTCCCGACAGAGACAGGCTCCCCGTCAGAGGGGGGGGCGTCCCGCCCAAGCTTCCGTGCGCCGCCACGCTATTCAGAAGACATCGCATGAACACTACCCCGACGCTAGCCTGGACCGAAGACGGTCGCCCCGTGACTGCACGCTGGCGTTCCGAAGCTGGCGTAACGCCGCCGCACCGAGTGGAAGTCGTTGACGACACCGTGACGGCAGACGAGGCCTATCATCTTGCCTGTGGCGGAACGGCCTTGCTGTACCGAGGCGACTACCAGAATGCGCGTCAGTTGCTGCAGGCGATGGCGCGGCGGGTAGATCGTCCGCCGCATCGTCCGCGCCGCAAGCCCGCGGCCAAGGGCGAGGCAGCCCTCGCCAGCCCGGCCGACGCCTTCCACAAGTATCGGATGGCGCAAGCGCAGCGTGCCCGCATCCTTGGCATGGTGCTGATACCGCTGGACGCTGACTATGGCATTCCGTTGCGCCGCGCGCCGGACGTTCGCGAGGCGTGCGCCGAAGCTTGGGGCGCGCCGGACACCACCCCCTCGGTGGCATCGCTGCGCGAAATCCTCGGCTTGATCGGGGCCCATGAATGGCGCAAGAAGGGTGTGCCGATTGCGGCGTTGGCCGCGTCGATTCACCCCTGGTACGGCGTGTATTCACCCATACGTGGCGAGTATCTTCAACTGATCGATCAGGCGCCGCTGCCGGCCAAGACCCTGGCGTTCGACATTGGCACAGGCACCGGCGTGATTGCCGCGGTGCTTGCCCGTCGCGGCGTGCAGCAGGTCGTCGGTACGGAGCGCGATGCCCGTGCCCTGGCGTGTGCACGCGAAAACATTTCGCGGCTTGGTTTCGATCGCGCCGTGAAGATCGTCGATGCCGACCTGTTTCCCGAGGGCAAGGCACCGCTGATCGTCTGCAACCCGCCGTGGGTGCCGGCCAAGGCAAACGCACCCATCGAGCATGCAATCTACGATCCGGACAGCCAGATGCTCAAGGGCTTTCTGAACGGCCTCGCCGCCCACCTGAGTCCCGGCGGCGAAGGCTGGCTGGTACTGTCCGACCTGGCGGAACATCTGGGCTTGCGCACGCGCGAGACCTTGCTCTCGTGGATTCACGGCGCTGGCCTGGTGGTGCTCGCGCGTCACGACGTGCGCCCGCACCATCCCAAGGCCAGCGACGCGAACGATCCGCTGCATGCGGCACGCGCCGCCGAAGTGACCTCGCTGTGGCGTCTCGGCGTTCGTCCGGCTTGAGGGTCGGCGATCTCGGTTGACGCTCGGTTGACGTGGACCACGCCCGGCGGCCACCCCGGCACCGGGCTCGCGCGATATCAGCGCTGGGCCTGAAGATAGGCCGCGGCGCCGTCGCCCGCTACACACGCGCTCGCAAAGCACGCCGTGAGCAGATAGCCGCCGGTGGGCGCTTCCCAATCGAGCATCTCCCCGGCGCAAAACACGCCGGGCAAAGTCTTCACCATCAAGCGCGCGTCCAGCGCTTCCAGCGCGACACCCCCGGCACTGCTGATGACCTCGGCAATCGGCCGCGTGCGCAACAGCGTCAATGGCAAACGCTTGATGCCGGCGGCCAGCGCCGCCGGGTCGTCGAACGCCTCACGCGGCAAACACTCGCGCAGCAACGCCGACTTCACGCCCGCGAGCCCCAGGCGACTCTGCAGATGGCTCGCCATCGAGCGCGAGCCTCGCGGCCGGCCCACTTCCTCGGCGACACGCTCGAGACCCCAGTCCGGCAACAGATCCAGATAGACCTGCGTGCTGCCCTCGGCACGAATCGCATCGCGAATAGGGGCGCACAACGCATACACCAGACTGCCTTCGATGCCCTGCGCCGAGATCACGAACTCGCCTTTGCGCGTCGTGCCGTCCCGTAAAGTCATCGTGACCGATTTCACCGGATGGCCCGCGAACCGCTCGCGCATGTGCGGCGTCCAGTCCGACTCGAAGCCCGCATTGGCCGGCAACAGCGGTGCGACCGCCACGCCATGATCGCGTAGCCACGTCACCCAGGCGGCGTCCGAGCCCAGTTGCGGCCAACTCGCGCCGCCCAGCGTCAGCACCACAGCCCTCGCCCGCACGCGGCGCTCGCCCCCGGGCGTTGCAAACCGCAAATCGTCCGGGCCGGCCGACGCCCGGGCGTCCCAGCCCAGCCAGCGATGCCGCACATGCAGCCTCGCGCCCGCCGCGCGCAAACGGGTAAGCCATGCCCGCAACAGCGGTGCCGCTTTCATGTCAACGGGAAAAACGCGACCGGAACTGCCGATAAAGGTATCGATGCCCAGCCGATGGGCCCATGAGCGCACATCGTCCGCGCTGAACCGGCGCAACCACTGTGCCACTGCGGCCGCACGTTTGCCGTACCGGGCCACGAACGGCTCCGCAGGCTCGCTGTGCGTGAGATTCATACCGCCCTTGCCGGCCATGAGGAACTTGCGCCCGACCGACGGCATGGAGTCGTACACATCGACGCGCCACCCCGCCGCCGACAGCACCTCGGCCACCATGAGACCCGCGGGGCCCGCCCCGATCACGGCCACGTCGATCGTCTCGGCGGGAGCAAGGGTCGAAGTGTCAGACGGCGAGAGAGAAGCGCTGGATGGGGGCATGCTTGGAAATGATGTCGCGAAATCACGGCTGTCGCACCATGCCGGGCGGGCGCAGGATACTCGCAGGCGCGGCGGCGAAGGCCGCTATTGTCCCACAGCACCGACAAGACCGTCCGTGCTTTGGCGTTACAATCGCCCCCCATTCATGCTTCCCCCTGGAGTCGCGCATGTCGTCAGCCGATCCCACGTCGATCGGACGCACCGCTTACGCAAGTTTTGCCGAGCGCTACGCCGAGATTGCCGTGACTAAACCGCATAACGCCCTTTACGAGCGCCCTGCCACGCGCCACCTGCTCGGCAGCGTCGGCGGCCTGCATGTTCTCGATGCCGGCTGCGGCCCGGGTATCAACAGTGCGTGGCTCGCCGAGCAAGGCGCGACGGTACACGGCATCGACGTCACACCGGAGATGATCGCGCTGGCGAGAAAGCGCTGCGAAGGACTCGCGGCAACGTTCGACGTTCAGGACCTGGGCGCGCCGTTCTCCTCGTTGACCGACCACCGCTTCGACGCCATCGTCAGCGCCCTCGCACTCGATTACGTGGAAAACCTCGGACCGGCGTTTCGCGAGTTCGCGCGGGTTGCCAAGCCCGGCGCGACGCTCGTCTGGTCGATGGGGCATCCGATGCGCGACTGGCTTGACGAGCGCACCCGGCGCAACCGCCCCTACTTCGACGTCACGCGATTTGGCATGTACTGGAGCGGCTTCGGGGAGCCGAAGCCCTATGTGGAGTCATACCGGCGACCGCTCGCGGGCATTCTGAATGCCGCGGCAGACGCCGGCTGGCAACTCGAGCGCATGGTCGAACCGCTGCCGTTGCCGGAGATGGCCAGCGTCGACCCAAGGCTTTACCGCGAACTCTCGCAAGCGCCCGCCTTCCTTTGCCTGCGCGCACGCCTGACCAAACCGGCGGGCTGAAATGCCCGCGGCGATGCGTCTGGCGACGCGTCACGTCACGACTCGTCGCGCGCCCCCCAGGGAATAAGCATCGTGGCCGTGCACGTCGCCCCCACCAACACCGCGGCCACGCCGTAGCGCGACACCTCCGGCAGGTTGAACAGCAGGCCATGAATCGTGGCGAATATGCCTCCGAGCGTCACAAATGCGGCGATGGAGGCAATCACGACGCGGGTATCGGAACACATACGGCACCTCGCAACGAGACCACGCGCGTTGCGAAGCGTTTCATGCGGGGAAATCGGCCCGACCCGGAACGTGCCCGGCCAGAGCTGCGCGACTTTCGGCTGACTTCGACGGCGTCCCTCACTTAACAGTGTAGAACGCGGCGAACCAAACGGTTAACCCGACTCAGGGCTTGCGCTGGGTATCCTTGGAATCGCGCTCGTCGTCGCTCGGCCAGGGCGTGAGCATCGCCACGATAAACAGAATACCGAACAGCACCGTCACCACGCCGCCCTTCATGACGTGCGTTTGGTCGTAGAGCAGACCGTGGATGGTGGCGAACGCACCGGCCAGCGTCATGAAGGCCGCGATCGAGGCGATGACGACGCGAAATTCCGAACCCATAGCGACTCCTGATCGTGATCGACGAGGGTGCCGCTGACGTAACCTCTCAAGCAGCAACGTCAGCTTACGCCGATCAGTGCGGCTCGCCTATTGCGTCGCATGACGAAACGTTCGCGGGTTTGACGCGAATCAAGTCGACCAAGAAAAGTCTTCCCTCGGCGGGACGTCGGAGGTGAACGACGGTGTGCGTCGCTCAGCGCCGGGCGGCTTGCCGCCTGGCTTCGCGTACCCAGCGAAAGTGCCCGCTGCGTAACAATACGGGGCCCGAAAGCCCCATCGTCAGATATTCACGCGTGAGTGCGTGAATATCCGTTCGCCCGTGTTCGAAGGCGTGCAACAAATCGTCCGCGCGCGCCGAGTAGGCGCCGAAATGATCCTCCAGGGCTTCGGCCGACACGGCGCAATCGATCGGCCGACCATTGACGACAACCGCGAATTCAATCGTCAGATCTTCATAGTTGAATACGGGACGGTGATCCGGAAACTCGATTTGCATGGCTGCACCCCCGGCTGACGAATGGACGCGTTCGACGCATCGGCTGATACGTTGCATCCAGCATAGTGCATCGCCGAACAATCCGTGAGTCGCATCGCTTATCGGTGCGTCATTGGCGATTGGACCAGGTGCCGCGCGCCCATCATCGCATCCATCACGCGAGAAAGTTTACGCAATCAATTGATTTGTATAAACAATTACCCATTCACGCCCTCTCTATGCTCGAGAAATTCGACGAATCCGGTGATGAACACGGTCAGTTGCTGACGAACGGCGTCGTCCTGGAGCTTCCCGTCGGCATCGATGACCTTGTTCGCGTGCGACACCATCAGGCGCCCCTGCCACCAGGGCGTGGTCTGCAGCGTGCGCAACACCGGCATCCATGCGTTCTGGCTCAGAATCGTGCCGAAGCCGCCGGGCGATGCCCCCATGACCGCCACGGGCTTGTCACGGAACACTCGCGCACTATCGGCAGGTGGCCGCGATAGCCAGTCGAGCGCATTCTTGAACACGCCCGGCATGCCGTTGTTGTACTCCGGGGTTGCGAGCAACAAGCCGTCGGCTTGTGCGATGGCGTCCTTCAGCGAGGCGACGGCGGCTGGAATTCCCTCGCTTTCTTCCACATCGCCGTCATATAGCGGAATGCCATGCAATGTGCGGATGTCCAGCGTGACGCCGGCGGGCGCCACCGCCTTCGCCGCCGCCAGCAACGCCGTGTTGTATGAGCCCTTGCGCAGGCTGCCGGACAAACCAATGATCGTCGTCATCGCGTCGACTCCCGATGGCGCTTACGCGCCGCGTTGAAATGAATAAAGACTACCCAGGTCGAGCAATTGCGTGAGGTCGTCGAGGGCGCTGCGGCTCTCGTCGAGCAGGGCCGGGTCGGCAAGATCGCCCACGGCCAGCCGGTCACGATAGTGGCGCTTCACCCATTCGGTGAGCGTGGCGTACCGTGCGTCGTCGATCCAGAGCCCCGGGTGGGTCGCCTTGCGCTCGTCGTCGGTCAACACCACACGCAGACGCAGGCATGCCGGTCCGCCGCCGTTGCGCATGCTCTCGCGCAAGTCGAACACGTGCAACTCGCGAATCGAACCCCCACTGGCCACCAGCGATTCGAGAAAGCGCCACACGGCCGGGCGCTCACGGCACTCCTGCGGCACCACGAGCGACATCCCGCCGCCCGCCGCGGGTGCCCGCGCAAGTAACTGGCTGTTGAAAAGATAGCTGCCGACGGTGTCCTCGATCGAGACGTCGTCCGTGCCGACCTCCACCACCTCCAGCGAGGTGCCCCGGGCCGCCAGCCGCTCGCGAAGCGTCGCCAGCACCGCCGCCTGATCGACGAACGCGCGAGCATGGCAGAACAGCACGTTGCCATTGCCCACGGCGATCACATCGTTATGGAAGACGCCAGCGTCGATGGCGTCGGGATGCTGCTGTGCGAACACTACGTCGTCTGCCGCCAGCCCGTGCAGACGGGCAATCGCCTGACTCGCCTGCAGCGTCTGGCGTGCAGGGAACCGACGCGGTGCCGGCGCGTTCGCCAGATCGTCTCGTCCGTAGACGAAGAACTCGACCCCGCGCTCCCCGTAGGCCCCGCACAGCCGCGTATGGTTCGCCGCGCCCTCGTCGCCCAGGGACGGCCAGCCCGGCAGGGCGTCGTGATGCGCAAAGCGGGCTTCGTCCGGGAACGCAGTACGCAGCACGCGTGACGTCGTGTCGTGCTCGAACGCGCGATGCAACTTGCTGCACAAATTGGCCGCCGTGAAATGCACCCGGCCGTCAGCCGTGTCCGCCGAGGGGCTGACGGTGGCGGCGTTGGCCGTCCACATGCTCGCGGCCGAACTTGCCGCACCTAGCACCTCGGGCGCCGTGCGAGCCGCCTCGCGTATGACCGCCCGGTCGTCGCCTGAGAAGCCAAGCGTGCGCAACAAGGCAACCGACGGACGCTCTTGCGGCGGCAAGACGCCCTGGGCGTAGCCCAGATCGGCCAACGCCTTCATCTTGGCCAGCCCTTGCAGCGCCGCCTCGCGCGGATTCGATACGCGATTGGCGTTGTTTGCAGAGGCAACGTTGCCGAACGACAACCCCGCATAATTATGCGTGGGGCCAACCAGTCCATCGAAGTTGGCTTCGAGGGCAAAACGCGTCATATCCATTCCTGGGAAAGCGGAAAAAAAGTCGAGATAGAAAGATCAGCACGCGGCAAAGTCCAGGCCCGGACCGAGGTGCTCGGGCAGGATCACCCGCGGGGCCTCCATCGACGCTATCGGGTAGGCACAATAATCGGCCGCGTACCACGCACTGGGACGGTGGTTGCCGGACTCGCCGATGCCCCCGAACGGCGCCGCCCCGGCCGCGCCCGTCGTCGGCCGGTTCCAATTGACGATGCCCGCGCGGATCTCGGCGAGAAACTGTTCGTAACGCGCGGGATCGTCGGACACCAGACCGGCCGCCAGCCCATAGCGCGTGCGATTCGCCAGCGCGATGGCCTCGTCGAACGTGTCGTAGCGCAGCACCTGAAGCAATGGGCCGAAATACTCTTCGTCGGGTAGCGCATCGCGCGCGGCCAGCGACGTTACGTCGATCAGCCCCGGCGTGAGCAATGCCGAGCGACCGTCCGGCTGGGCGAGTGGAAGGATCGAGCGGGCGCCAAGCGTCATCAGGTCGGCCTGAGCCGCCGTCATGCGACGCGCCGCCTGAAGCGACACCACCGCGCCCATGAATGGCTGCGGATCGGCATCGTAGCGTCCGACGACGATGCGTTGCGTCACCCACGCCAGTCGTTCGATGAACGCGTCGCCGTGCGGCCCACGCGGCACGAGCAAGCGTCGGGCACAGGTGCAACGTTGCCCGGCTGAGAGGAAAGCGGACTGAACCGTCACATGGACGGCCGCGTCGATATCGGCTGGCGCATCGACGATCAGCGGATTGTTGCCGCCCATCTCGAGCGCGAGGAGCTTGTCGGGACGCCCTGCGAAGTGTCGATGCAGGGCGCGGCCCGTGGCGGAACTGCCGGTGAAACACAGCCCGTCGATACCGTCGTGCGCGGCGAGCGCCGCCCCTGTCTCGCGCCCGCCCTGCACGAGGTTCAATACCCCTGGCGGCAGGCCCGCTTCGATCCAGCACCGCATCGTTCGTTCGGCCACGCCGGGCGCCAGTTCGCTGGGCTTGAAGACGACGCTGTTGCCCGCGAGTAGCGCCGGCACGATATGCCCGTTAGGGAGATGCCCGGGAAAATTGTACGGTCCGAAAACGGCCATCACGCCATGCGCCCGATGGCGCACGACGCTCTGCCCGTCCGCCACGGCACTGCGTCGCTCGCCCGTGCGCTCCTGGTAGGCTTTTGCCGAATGCGTGACCTTCGCGGCCATCGTCGCCACTTCGGTGCGCGCTTCCCACAGGGGCTTGCCGGTCTCTCGACCGATGGCGTCGGCAAGCGTTTCGATTTGCGCGGTCACGATCGCCGCGAAGCGCTGCAACACGGCCAGTCGCTCGTCGACACTTCGACGCGCCCAATCGCGCTGTACACGACGCGCGGCCTGGACGGCGGCGTCGACATCGGCCGCATCCGCCGCATGGCCCTGCCACACGACATCGCCCGACATGGGATCGAGCGCGCGGAATTCCGCCCCGTTGGCAGTGCGCCAGACACCTTCGACGTACAGATCGGTCATGAACGGCAATCCCCAAGGCCACGCTCGATGGAACGGCGTGCGATGCGGATCATGATGACACGGATTCGACCGCCGGAACAATGTGCGCATGCCGGACGGACCGGCAAAACCGCATGTACAGGGCGTTGCCCTGCATGGGCGACGTGATACACCGAACCGGCCAACGACGCGCATAAAATACGAGTCTGCATTTCTGGAGATCCTTCATGATGACCGACGCCAATCGTTCGGCCCTGCGCCACTGGCTAAGCGACGTGCGCGAATCGCACGACAGTGTCCCCAGCGAAGGTATCGAGCCCTGTGGCGTACGCTGGCAACGCCACGCTGAAGGGGTGCTCGAACTGACACCCGCCGACGCGGACCAGGTCACCGGCACGCTCGACGCGCGTGGCGGTCAACGCTTCGACGCCATCCTCTCGTGCGGGATTCACGGCGATGAAACCGCCCCGATCGAGATCGTTGACGGCATTCTGCGCGACATTGCCGACGGCCGCCTGACGTTGCGCGAGCGTGTGCTCGTCGTACTTGGCAACCCGGACGCCGTACGTGCCGGCAAGCGTTATCTCGAATACGACCTGAACCGGCTGTTCCAGGGCGCTCACGCCAAGCGTGCGGAGTCGCCCGCCGTGCAGCGCGCGCGTGAACTCGAAGTGATCGTGGCGCAGTTCTTCGCCGAGACGCGCGACGCACGCCGCCTGCGTCGGCACGTGGACATGCACACGGCGATTCGCGCGTCACTCTTCCCCCGCTTCGCGGTGGTGCCGAGTCCGCCGCAGCGTCCAGCAAGCGACGACTGGATCGAGACACTTGCCGCGGCCGATATCGAAGCGGTGATGTTGACCGAGCAGCCGTCCGTCACGTTCTCGTATTACACCTGTGCGAACTTCGGCGCCGAGAGCTGCACGCTCGAGCTGGGAAAAGTCGCGCCTTTCGGGCAAAACCGTCTTGACGATTTTGCCGGCATCGACGCCGCCCTGCGCCGTTGGTTGTCCGGCGCGCAGATGGGCAAGCGCGATGACGGCAAGGTGCCGCGCGCCCGACGCTTTCGCGTGGCCGCCGAGATCGTGCGCCGCACGGACGCATTCGTGCTCGACGTCCCGGCCGACACACCGAACTTCACACCCTACGTGGCCGGCACCGTGCTGGCGCGCGACGGCGAGACCACCTATACGGTTTCGCATCCGGAGGAACGCATCGTGTTCCCCAATCCCGATGTCGCGAACGGACTGCGTGCCGGGGTCATGGTCGTGCCCGATGCGTAACGTGTGACGCAAAGCACGGTCAATGCCTGATCGCGCATCGCGGACTGGCCTGAAGCCACTACGCAACTTCGCGAATGAACGACTTCAAACGACTGTTCAGGCGTGGCCGTCAAGGACAGACGGGGGTAGCATCGCCCGCTTCATTTCGTCCCTTCCTGCCTGAGGCCCGGCAACTTGCCGCCGGCCTAGTCCTGCCCACGACGCCATGCTCCGCAACTGCTTCTCGTGCCTTCCAACCATCCTTCTTGCGTCCGATACCCCGCTCGCCACCACCGAGGTGACCGACGCCGGGCGACGCGAGCCCGTCACCCCGCTGGAGGAGGATTTCGCGCGCGCCCAGCAAGCTGCCGCGCAGGCCAGCCTCGCGGCCGGGTCGCCGACCGCGCCCATGACACGGACGTACGCGTGCCCGAGCCCAGGCGCGCTCAGAGAGTCTGCGGAGTTCGCACCACGCCCCGTACTTCGGACGTTCTCGGCACCCCCCACCCCGACGCGGCCGTCGACAGTCGACGCTCCCACCTTCATGATCGACATGTACGCGGGACCGGGTGCAAGCCGCGCGCTACGCATCTTCGATGCGCTATGGCAGGAGGTTGCCTTGCCGGCCCTGAATGCGTTGGGTCCGCCCGCCGTCACCAACGGATGGCGCGCCCCACGCACGCCGCTGGCGCCGCCTTGGCCTGAGGGCCTGCCAGCGCCCGTCGACATGGCGACGCAGCCGTGGCACGACACCTTGCACACGCATCTGCATCGCCAGGCCCGAACGCTTGCCCTCCATGGGTTCGACGTTGACGACGTGAGCGATCATCTGGAAGCGCTCTTGCGCGAGCAGCGACCGGTGTTCTCCTGGCGCGCGTTCTGCATCGGCACCCTGCGCGACGCGCTGCCGTTCGCCGTCGGCTCGACGCTCGCCTCATTGTTGACTGAGACGACCGATCCCACCCGTTCCCAAGCCACGTTCTGGCCGCCGATGGCCGCACTGGCGATCGTGCTGATCAATCTGCTCGGCACGGCGGGCTTCAACGTGACCCAGCGGCAGTACCGCAACCGGATCGCGCGCACGACGCCGGCGCCTGACCTGGAAGGACTGAGCGCGATCCTCTCGACCCCTTATCGGGCGGCCTTTGCACAAGTGCTCGGCTTCGTGTTTTGTTACGGAGTGCTGCGCAATGGGGCGCGATACGGCATCGAACGCGGCATGTCACGCTGGTTTCCCGGGATTTTCACCCGGCGATTCGGCGACACCCTCCACGCGGCGCTGGAAATTCCACTGGCGCCCGTCCCAGGATTGACGCTGTTGCCGATCATCCACCAGTTGGGCACGAGTCGGCATAACGCCAGCCTGCAAATCCTCACGCAGGACAATCTGGCCGAGTTGCTGATCGAGGCCGCGCGACGTGAACCCGACGACCGGGAAGCGCCCGCAAGTCTGCAGGCGTTCGTCCGCGATGTCCGTGGCATGCTTCGCTCTGCCCCGCCCCGGCTCATCTGGTTCGCGCTCACGGCCACGTTCTACTACCTTGCATGGATGGGCGACGGCTCGGCGCACGGCCATGGCCGCGACAACGCGACGCGATGGGACGACGGCGCCAATGCCCTGAACGCCACGCAGCTCGCGCCTGACGAAGATTCTCCGAGTCTGGTGGAAGACGCTCATGTCTTTGCGGTGCTCAACGTGCTCTACGGTCTCATCGGCCTCATCTTCTCGATCGGCCACAGCGCCGCGCAGCGCGAGGACATTCGCACTGCGCACGAACGTCGTGCGCCGCGACCGAAGATCAGCACCATCACGGTGGTCACGATCGCCGACTCGGGGGTATCGTCGGCAAGCGCCATGTCGATGCGCCCCAACAGCCCGCACGGGGCCGTGACCGGGGAAGTCAATAACAACAAGGTCCCAACGCCGCCACGCGCCATCCGCGCCCTCCCCGCCCCGCTCGCATCGCACACCGCTTCGCCACCCGTCGCAGGCGACCGCCACGTCGATGACGGGCACGCGAGCCTTCGCCCGCCGGGTTCGCGCCGACACGGCACGACGACGGCGCCCGGCGCGCTGAGCCCACCGCTGCGCCGTACAAGGTGGCCCAGCGCATCATCCGACGACGCTGACGAGCCCCGCGAAACAACACCCCTGTGAGGCGCCTGCGCGGCGCACTTGCCGTGCCTGCGCAGCCGTGGCATGGTGCTTCTCACCTGCACACTTCGTGCAACCAGTACGTCCGGACGCGTGTTGATGCGCGTTCGCCCCCCTGCCTGTCGGAGCGCCCATGCTTTCCACCACCCCGAGCGAACTCGCCCGTAACCTGCTCGTGATTCTCGTGCTCAGCCTGCTGATGATCGGCACGTTATGGGTTCTGCTCCCGTTTCTGCCGGCATTCATCTGGGCGGTGACGATCGTCGCGTCCACCTGGCCATTGCTCGTTGGCCTGCAACGCCGCCTGTGGGGCAAACGGTGGCTCGCCACCACCGTCATGATCTTCGGCATGCTCGTGATCGTCGTCGCGCCGCTGTCCGCCGCGATCGGCACACTGATCGGGCACGCGTCCGACATCAGCGAGCAAGTGCACTCCATCGGGCAACGGGGCCTGCCGATGCCGCCCGACTGGCTGATCCGCATCCCCGTGGTCGGCCAACGCGCCAGCGAAGAGTGGCAGGCGCTTGCAGCGGCGGGCCCCGGCGGTCTCGTCGCGCGGATTCAGCCTTATGCCGTCAAGGCGGCGACGTGGGGATTCTCCAAGCTGGGGTCGATCGGCCTGCTCGTGGTTCACCTTGGCCTCACGCTGATCATCTCCGGCATTCTCTTCATGCAGGGAGAGCGTGCGGCGCGCGCGCTGATTCGCATGGCGCGGCGCCTCGGCGGTGATCGGGGAGAAGAATCGGTCCGGCTTGCCGGAATGTCGATTCGCGCGGTGGCGCTCGGGATCGTGGTCACGGCCGTGACGCAGTCGCTGCTCGGCGGCCTCGGCCTGTGGCTGACGGGGGTGCCGCTGTCAGGCTTCCTGACGGCGCTGATGCTGGTGCTGTGTGTCGCCCAGATCGGTCCGTTCCCCGTGCTGCTCTCGAGCGTGGCGTGGCTCTACTGGCAGGACAGTCCGACGCTCGCCACGCTGCTGCTGGTGCTCTCGGTCTTCATCGGCATGCTGGACAACGTCATGCGACCGATGTTGATCCGCCGGGGGGCCGATCTGCCGATGACGTTGATTCTCGCGGGGGTGCTGGGGGGCATGTTGACGTTCGGGATCGTTGGCCTGTTCGTCGGGCCGGTGATTCTGGCTGTGACCTATACGCTGCTGAACGCGTGGATCAACGAGGGGCTGGCCCGTCCGCCGATGTCGCCGAGCGGCGCACCGGCGGCGCCAACGTCCGCCGCGGTGGCGCCGGAGGCGTCGCCGACTGGCGCGGTGGCGCCCAAGCCCCCGGCAGTGCCGGACGACAAACATCGATGATTGCCTCGGTCTGCGACGGTGGGCTGTCACGCCCAACGGACGCATTTTTCGGATTGCTTCACCTGTCGCCGCTCGCCGCGACGTGGCTAAATACTTCCCGTCCTCACATGAATACGGGAAGTATCAAATGTCACACGCTACCGCCTCCCCGCTACCTGTTGCGCGCGCACAGCGCTCGCCGCGCGTGCCGCGCCGAGCCCGCCTCGGCGACCCGCCGCTGTTACGCCGGGTCGGCAACGAACTGACTTATACGCCCACGCGTTGCCGCGTGAGTGCAAGCCTGATCGTCGGCCGCATCAATCCGTGGTGGCAACGACTGTCGTAGGCGCACCTCGATCACACTCACCTCTGCGAGATTTCGCCAGGGCCATAAACGACAAACGCGCCGCCCGGAGAACCGGAACGACGCGTCGCGGGTGCATCCGTCAATACGCCCGGCAAACCTCCGGGCACACGTTCGCACCTCACGCCGATCGCGCTTATCTCGCCTTCGCGGGCAGGATCTGACCCGAGACCTCGCCGAAGCCCACGCGGTAACCATTCCCCTGGCACCAGCCGGCGATCATCACGGTATCGCCGTCTTCGATAAACGTGCGCTTCGCGCCGCTGGCAAGCGTGATCGGGTTCTTGCCGTTCCACGTCAGTTCGAGCAGGCTGCCGAACGAGTCCGGCGTCGGGCCACTGATCGTGCCAGAGCCCATCAGGTCGCCAACGCGCACATTGCAGCCCGAGACCGTATGGTGAGCGAACTGTTGCGCCATGCTCCAGTACATGTGACGGAAGTTGGTGCGGCAGATGGACGTCGCCTGCGCATCGCCGTCGGCTTGCATCAGCACTTCCAGCGCGATGTCGAAGGCATGCTTGCCCTGCTGCTGCAGGTACGAGACCGGCTGCGGATTCTGCTCGGGGCCGGCCACGCGGAACGGTTCGAGCGCTTCCATCGTCACCACCCACGGCGAGATGGACGTGCCGAACGACTTCGAGTTGAACGGACCGAGCGGCACGTATTCCCACTGCTGCAGGTCGCGCGCCGACCAATCGTTGAGCAACACCATCCCGAAGATGGCCGCTTCGGCCGCGTCCACGCTCAGGCTGTCGCCCAGCGACGTGTCACGACCGACGATGAAGCCGGTTTCGAGTTCGAAGTCGAGCTTGCGGCACGCGTCGAAAATCGGGCGCGGCGCATCGGGCAACTTGATCTGTCCGTTCGGGCGATGAATCGGCGTGCCGCTCACGACCACGGAGCTGGCCCGACCGTTATAGCCGATGGGGATTTCCAACCAGTTCGGCAGCAGCGCGTTGGCCGGATCGCGGAACATGCTGCCCACGTTGGTCGCGTGCTCTCGCGACGAATAGAAGTCGGTGTAGCCGGGCACTTGCACCGGCAGATGCAACGTGACCTGTGCGAGCGGCACAAGTGCCTGAGCCCGCAACGCGGCGTTTTCACGCAGGGCGGCATCGCCGTCCACGGCGAGCAGCGACGTCAGGCGCGCGCGCGTGGCGCGCCACGCCGCGCTGCCCAGTGCCACGAACGCATTGATGGCGGGCTGCGAGAAGACCGTCGCGCCACCGGCCTCGGCGACCTTGAGCACGCCGGCGGCTTCGAGCGCCGCCAGGTCCAGTACCTGATCGCCAATGGCCACGCCAACACGCGGCGTCGGTTGCGACGCGGTGCTGAACACGCCGTACGGCAGGTTTTGCAGGGGGAAGTCGGTCACGCCAGTGTTGGCGGACGCGACCCAGCTTTGTGGGAGTGCTGACATAGGGAATTCCTCGTTTGAGACAGCGCATCGGCCGGCGCTGCACCATCGAAGGGTGCGGCCGGCCGTGTCAGGGGTTGGCGACGTTGCGACGCGAGGCCGCTTACTTCTGGTTCGGGTTGAAGTGCTTCTTCAACCCTTGCCAGCAGGTGTAGTAGTTGTCCTGCCGCTGCTTGGTCTCCAGCGCGAAGCGTGTGGGGCGGATGATCGCCGGCGTCTCGAACATGAACGCCATCGTCGCGTCGACCTTGTGCGGCTGGCTCGTGTCAGCGGCAGAAGCCTTTTCAAACGTGTCCGCATCGGGGCCGTGGCCCGTCATGCAGTTGTGCAGACTGGCGCCGCCCGGCACGAATCCCTCGGCCTTGGCGTCATAGACGCCTTGGATCAGCCCCATGAACTCACTGGCGATATTGCGGTGGAACCAGGGCGGGCGGAACGAGTTTTCCATCGCCAGCCAGCGCGGCGGGAAGATCACGAAGTCGATGTCGTCAACGCCCGGCGCATTGCTTTGCGATTGCAGCACCAGGAAGATCGACGGATCCGGGTGGTCGAAGCTGATCGATCCGATCGTGTTGAAGTGACGCAGATCGTACTTGTAGGGCGCATAGTTGCCATGCCAGGCCACAACGTCAAGCGGCGAATGACCGATGTCGGCACGCCACAGCGCACCGCCAAACTTCGCCACCAGCTCGAAGTCGCCTTCGACATCCTCATAGGCCGCCACGGGCGTGAGGAAGTCGCGCGGATTCGCCAGGCCGTTCGAGCCGATCGGACCGAGATCCGGCAGACGGAACAACGCGCCATAGTTCTCGCATACATAGCCGCGCGCGCGGCCATCGGGCAGCGTCACACGGAAGCGCACGCCACGCGGCAGCACGGCGATTTCGTAGGGCGCCACGTCGAGCACACCGAATTCCGTCGCAATCCGCAAACGGCCTTCCTGCGGCACGACGAGCAACTCGCCGTCGGCGTTGTAGAAGAAGCGGCCGTCCATCGACCGGTTCGCCGCGTACAGATGAATGCCGCAACCGCGCCCGGCATCCGGGCTGCCGTTGCCGGCCATCGTCACCATGCCGTCGACGAAATCGGTCGGCGCCTCGGGCATCAGCAGTGGGTCCCAACGCAACTGGTCCGGGGGCGTCGGCACGTCGTCGAAACGGCTCAGCCAGCGCGACGCCGCGACGGCGGTGAACGGCTTGTGCATCGCGGCAGGACGAATGCGATACACCCACGAGCGACGGTTATGACCACGCGGTGCCGTGAACGCCGTGCCCGAGAGCTGTTCCGCATACAGGCCGTACGGCGCACGCTGCGGAGAGTTCTGCCCGACAGGCAGCGCACCGGGCAATGCTTCGGTCGCGAACTCGTTGCCAAAACCGGACAGGTAGCCCAACTCCCCCTGTATTTGATCTGCTTGACGCATAAGTAGCCTCGTCTCCTGATGTCGAATGGAAATATTGTCCGACAAGCGATGACATTTTGCGATATAAATAGACGAATCCACTCTATTCATAACGCGAATAATATCGCCGCCTCATGATTTCCTTACGCGACGTCGATTTGAACCTGTTGGTCGTCTTTCAGGCGGTACTCACGCATCGGAGCATTTCTCAGGCCGCACGCGAATTGGGGCTGTCTCAACCCGCAGTCAGCAACGGGTTGGCCCGCCTGCGGCAGACGTTCGACGATGAACTCTTCACACGCACCGGCGCGGGCATGCAACCCACGCCGTTCGCCGAGGCGCTCGCCGAGCCTGTCTCGGTGGCCCTGGCCGGCATCTCGCGCGCCATCAATCACCGGGAGGCGTTCGATCCGGCGAGCAGTCAGCGGGAGTTTACGTTGGCAATGACGGATGTGGGGGAGGTGTACTTCATGCCGACGCTCGTCGACCTATGCACCCGGCTTGCGCCTGGGGTACACCTGCGCACCGTCCGAACGACGTTGCCCGACCTGAAGGACGCCATGGCGTCGGGGCGCATCGACCTCGCGGTGGGCGCGTTCGACGATCTGACCGGGCCATTTTTCCAGCGCCGGTTGTTCCGTCAGCAGTATGTGAGCCTGTTCCGCATCGGCCACGCGCTCGACACGCCGCATGCAGGGCTGGCGGAATTCCAGGCCGCACGCCATCTGTTCGTCGCCACGGGCGACAATCCTTATGCGCGCGTGAATCAACTCCTGGCGCAGGCCGGCTTCGGGGCCGACGCGAATGTCTGGGTCCCCCACTTCATCGCCGTGCCGTACGTCGTGAGCGTCAATGATCTCGTGGTCACCGTGCCGCAGAAGTTTGCAGAGCGTGCCGCCGCGCCGTTCGGGCTGCGCTTCGTCAAACCGCCGCTCCGGCTGCCCGCGCTGCAAACGAATGTGTTCTGGCACCGTCGCTACCACCAGGACGGCGGGAATCAGTGGCTACGCCAATTGATTTCGGAGCACTTCGCCGAGTCGTGACGACGAGCGCCTGACGCTGCCGTCAGGCGTCGTTGGCAATGGCATGTCCCTGCGCACGCAGCCAGTCGTTCCACGCGGCGTCGAGCACTTCGAACGCCGATTCCATCTGTCCGACGGACGCCTGGGGCGCCAGATGCTCCACCTGCGCCGCGAGCGATGCCAGCGAACTCAGCCCGAATGCCATGAAACCGCCCCGCAAACGATGCGCGGAATGACGGAGAGTGTCGCGCGATGGGTCGACCAACGCTGCCCGGCAATTGGCGATGTCCTGATCGGCAATCTTCACGAACGTGTCGAGCATGTCGGACAGCGGTGGCCGCCAGTCCTTCGCCGATGTCGAGTCGGAGGACGGCGTCGGTCCGCTGTCGATCAGGTCCGATGACGCTGGAAGCGGCGCGATGTCCACGCACAGCGAGGGATAGCGCGCCCGTATCCGTTCAATCACGCGCAACAACGAGCGCGCATCCACCGGCTTGTAGACGATGGCGTCGAACGGGGACGTCTCGTCGCGGTCGGTGCGCATTGTGACGTCGGCCGTCGCGACGATCACCGGCACATGGGCCGCGCGCGCCTTGATCTGCGTAGCCAATGCATGCCCGGAGAGGTGCGGCATGTTGGCATCGGTGATCACCAGCATGTGGGATTCCGCATCGAACGCGTCAAGTGCCTCGCGCGGGTCGTGATAGCAATCGACCATCGCGCCCAGTCCTTCCAACTGCCGGGACAGCAACATGCCGCTGATCGGATGATCGTCCGCGACAAGCACGTACCACCCGGCCAACGGCTTGATACGCGCCTGCGCGCCGGGGGCGCCCGGCAAGTCACCGCTCGCGGCAAGCCCGGGCGCCGACACGAGGCCGAGCGCATCCCAGAGCTCCGCCTGCTGGAACAACGCGATGTCGCGCGGCCACGCGGGGGCGCTGCCGGCCGGACGATCGACCGGCGTCGAGCGCAGCAGATACACCTCCGAGCCCGCCATACCGCGCACCGGCCATTCGTCGGCAAACATGAGCAAGCCCGCGTCCTGAACGCGGCCACTGCCCGAAGACCACGATACCGCGTCGTCATATCTGACCGGCAGGTAACCCGCCCGACGAATCAATGCGTCGAGATACGCATGGCGGCGAGCGAGTCCGCTCACATACGCAAACGTCTCGCCTCTCCCGACGACGGGCAACATCTCGCTGTCCGACGCCCAGGGCAGACGGAGCGTGAAGCGCATTGTCGTGCCCTCGCCCTCCTGACTGTCGACCTGCAGCACGCCGCCGAGCATACCCACGAACTGATGCGAGATCGCGAGCCCCAGGCCGGTGCCGTGCTGCATGCCCGGCTCCGACGTACTCTTGCCGAACGGCCGGAACAAGTCCGCCAGATCGGCAGGCGCAATGCCAACGCCACTGTCGCTGACCGTGAAGGCCACGTCACAGCCCTGAGGGTCAGTGCGCGTCACCATGGCGCTGAAGGCGACGTACCCTTTCTCGGTGAACTTGATGGCATTGCCGACAAGATTTGTCACGACCTGTCCGAGTCGCAGCGCATCGGTATGCACGGCACGCGAGAGCTGCGGGTCGATCATCCAGTCCAGCGTGAGTCCCTGCAACCGCGCACGTCCCGTGAACGACAAGCCGATGGCTTCGAGCTCCTTGAGCAACAAGCCATCGCGGCCATTCAGTTCGAAGCGACCGACCTGAATCCGAGAATAGTCCAGCAGATCGTTGATGAGATCGAGCAGATTGCGCGTCGAGCTTTCCATCACATCGACGTAATACCGATGATCTTCGCCCAGACGCTGCGCGCTCAACAGTTCAAGCGACGCGAGCGTGCCATACAACGGCGTACGCATTTCGTGGCTAACGGTCGTCAGGAAGACATCCTTGGCGCGATTGGCGCTCTCGGCGGCAAGCCGCGCCTTGCGTTGCTCCAGTTCGAAGCGGCGTTGCTCTGTCACGTCGGACAGTGTGGCGATGAGCACCGACTGTTCACGAAAGACAGTATCGACGAAGCTCACGGCGTAGTGACGCTCGCCGGCGTCGTCGATCGCGCTCAGCAAACGCCGCACCGGACGCGCCACCACACCGCTGTGCAGTTGGCGGTACATGCGCGTCAACTCGCCATCGCCCAGATTTCGAAGCAAATCGACGGTGCCCGCATACGCAGGATTGCTCATCACCACACTGGGCTCGAAGGGATCGATGATCGCCATGCCGACGGGGGCCGTCTCGATCAGGGTTTGCGTGAAGGCGTCTCGTTCGAGCAGGGCCGTCGTACGTCGACGCGCCGGCTCGATCATGCGTTGGCGCATGTAGCGCATCCCGGCGTACACGGCGGCCGCATAGAGACACAACAGCAACGTGGCGCCGATCAACAGCGTGGCATTTTGCTGCAGTAAATCTATCGGACGAACGGTATACCGGACGAACCACGGCGACGACGCCGGATGACGCTCGAAGACCAGACGCTCGCCGTCGTAACGCACCGCCATTTGCGCGTCACCAAAGAGCGGCAACGTGGCGAGCGTACGCAAATGTCCCAACGACGAGAGCGACGCGCCGGCGCTTGCCACCACGAACCCGTCCGCCGACACCAATTGGAGGGCTTCGCCCGTGTGCTCCAGCGTTCGCAGCCGCGGCGGCACAATGCTGTCGGGCGCCATGGTGGTGCCGACGTAGGCCATCAGATGACCGTCGAGATCGCGAATTGGCACGAAGCTCGAGACCGCCGTCAAACCGGAAAGTGCATTTTTGTAGTTGTAGGTCCAGAACGGACCGTCGTTGCTCGTGGGACGACGCGCGGCATAACGCTCGACCTTGTTGATCTCGGCGAGCGTCGCGTTGGTGTCACGCGCGAGATCCGTCGCGCTGACGGGCTGCAGGTCGAACGACGTACGGCGAGCGGCAAACGCGCCGTCCGCCGAGATGATGAAGGTTTCGTCCTGCCCACCCAGCGCACTCCAGAAGTTGGCATCGAGAATCATCAACCGAAGGGTGAGGCGCGCCAATCGCTGCGCTCGCTCAGCCGGGATCTCCGCCAGCTTGACAATCTGGAAGTCGCCATCGAACCCCACGCCGGCAACGCGCTTCGCCGTGCCGATCGGCATGGTAAGCAGCGGGCCCAGAATCCGATCGGTGAGTGATTGTGTAACACCGCCCGGACGAACGTTGCTCGCCAGTGCGGCTTGCGCCATCGTACTGGCCTGCTCGTTGAAAATTTCGACGTCGCGGATCTCGTGGCCCACGGTCGCGAAGAACGTCGCCGTCTTCTGCCCCCCTTGCCAGACCATGCCGAACAACGCGTAGGACACCACAGCGACCCAGACCGACAAACCAAAAAGCAGGGCCAGCAAGCCACCGATACGAAGCAGGCGGCCTGCAATCGCGATGTCACGCGTCATCGTCGCATCGGACGCGGACGCGGACGCCAATGTCGTATGTCGAGTCAAACTCAGACGGCGCTCGGCATTTCGACTTCGCCGTGACGCGAAAACTGAACCGGGCTCGAGACGTGCAGCTTGAACAGCTCCATATCGGTACGGCAGCCCAACTTGCTCATCGCCATGCGTTTCTGATTGTTGATCGTCTTGGCCGAACGCTTGAGGGCATCGGCAATCTGCGACACGTTCAGACCGTCCAGGTACATGCGCAGCACTTCCATTTCCTTCGGGGAAAGCGGACGGCAAGCGGTCGGCTTGCGGCGCATCTGCTCTTCGAGAATCTGCTCGGCGCGCCCCCCCCGATAGCTCATGCCACGTCGGCAACGCTCCACACACACCGTGATTTCGCGCAGATCGTCGGACTTGGTCATCACGCCCAGCACGCCGCAACTGTCGAGCGCGTGGATGATGGCCGGTTGTTCGATCGAGGTGAACACGATGATCTTGACGTCCGGATACTTGCGACGCACACGATTGATCATGACCAGGCCGTCGCCAAAGGTGCCGCCGGGCATGCAGTAGTCGGTAATCAGCACGTCGACCGAATTCGTCTCCAGTGCCTTGAAGAGCTCGGTCGAGTTGGTGACGGGCGGCAGCACGTGGAAACCCGGATCCGGGGACAGCATTTCACGCAGTGTCGAGGCGATGATCGGATGATCATCCGCGATCAGAATTTTTACCATCATTTTGCAGAATCCTTTTAAAAGAAGTCAGCCGTGGGCGCGCGCGATCCTTCGCCGTGTCTACGCGTCATGGCTTCCCAAAAGAGGAATGTGGGTCGAGCCAACACACTCGGTGGTCACGAAGGCGTAACCGCGTTACTACTGTGGACGCCGGCAGGCCGCGACCCGGCGGCGCATCGCCACCTCCGGCCCGGTGCGCCGGAAACGTCTCGCTATCCGGCAACGCCGGCGGCGCCCGCACCCTCGACCGTCGTCCAGCCAGAGCACGTCTTGTGGCCCGTCAAGCGCGCTGCGCCAGTGCCCATGACAGGCTTGACGCAATAGCGAAGGCGCACGCCGCGCAAACCCGCCGACGGCATCATCTCGCGTGCTCGTGCGACAACGCGAATACGCGTCGGTCCCGACGCCGCTTCCCATTGATGCACGCTGTGGGTCTCAGGCCAATCGGCCATCCATCGATACGTCCCGCTCACCACCTGACCGACCTTCGGCGTGGCACTCATCGCCACGGCGGCGGCGACCGGCCGCATCCGCGTTTCAACCGCACGCGGGGCCGCAGCCAGTTGCGCTGCCACCGACGGCGGCGTGCCGACGCGTTCCGACGCCTGCCCCGCCGCCGACACACCCGGTGTCGATGCCTGGTATTCACTGCATCCCGCGAGCCACGTCATCAGAAGGGCGCCGCTCAGGCGTGTCAGCGTAGCAAAAGTGAGGTGGCCCATGACTCGCTCGGCACTCGAACAGCGGAACGAGGAGGACGCCGAAGCGTCAATGTATGTCGTGGTCATCGATGCAAAGCCAATCGACATACCGCGTGACACTTCAACGTCACGCGCTGATTTGCGACCAGCAGAAATATAGGATAAATCTACAAAATCCAGCCATTTTGGATCTCCTTATGGGAAACATCCTAGTCCAAATTAGGCGGATTACCGAATGCGAGGCGCGCAGCGCACGCAATATGCGGCGCCTCCATGCGGGAACAACTCGGATTACGTACCCGTCATGCAAGCACCACGTCTCAGTGGACAACCGGGCGACGGAAAGATTCATTCCATGCATTCCCGGGATGTCAACCACGATGGGTACGCAGCGGGTACGAGAATGCAAGTGACGTCGTGAGTCACTCGCAAGGCGTAGCGATTTTTGAAGGATCTGCGTGTGCCGCGCGATGGCACAACCGCCGCTGCGGCATGTCAGACGCCGAAGGCTTTGGCGAACATGCCCAGGGCGACCGCGGCCATCAGTGCCGAGAAGATTTGCTGCAGTCTGGACGCCGCGATGTGCGGTGTCAGGGCGCGCCCGAGCAGCATGCCGACGATGCCGCCAACCACGAACATCCACCCTTGGGGGCCCGGATGCATGCCGTTCCACCAGGCGTTGGCCACGGTGCCCGCGGAAATCAACGCGATGACGAAAAGCGACGTCGCCACGACGCCGTGTACCGTGATGTCGGTGAAACGCCGCAACGCGGGGACGATCACGAATCCGCCCCCCACGCCCAGCAGTCCCGACGCGAAGCCCGACACCGCGCCGATGAGGCCGAGCGTGGCGGCGACGCGCCGCGTCCAGTGCAACCGTCCCGTCTCTGGATTCATTCGGCATGGCGGTTGCGGCGCGGCACCGGCCGACGCCGCCAGATCGGTGCCTTTATCGGTGCCCGCTGTCCCGGCGCGCGACGCGCGATACATGCGCACCGCCACGACCATCATTGCGATGGCGAAGAGTCCAACGAGCCAACGTTCCGGCAGTCGGTGAGCCATCCACGTGCCAAGCGGCGCCACGGCGACCCCGATCCCGGCCATCAGCATTGCCGCGCGATAGCGCACGAGGCCGACACGCAGTCCATGGGCGCTCCCCACGGCGGCACTTGCGCCTACGGCGAGCAGGGCCACCGGGCCGGCCTGCGGCACGCCCCACCCCAGCCCGAAGACCAGCGCCGGCACAGCAAAAATGCCGCCTCCCGCACCGGTCAAACCCAGCACGAGGCCGACCGCGGCCCCGAGCAAAGCAGCCATCGGGGAAGCACTCAAAAATTCTAGGGACATGGCAAGGAATCCAGCGGAAAGCGACTTGGCGGCCCAAATCACTATTAGTCATATGCTTATGACTGTGGATTATATAGAGTCCGGAAACAACGGAAAAGTCCCAATCGGTGGGGGAATCGCGAGGCCTGATGCGTCAAGCAGGCAGGGCAAAGCAGGCAACGTCGTTCAGACGTCGCCGTACCGGGAAGCGGCAAGCCGCAAACAATGATGGAAAGGTTACCCGCCTCGTGGCGGTTCATCGCGCCGGGTCGAAGGCCCATCCGCGGCATCGAGTTCGGCGAGGATATCGCCCGTATGGGCCCCTGGCGCAGGCGGATCCTGATACGTGACCGGGCGCTGGCCATTAAGCCGGACGGGCGAAACGATGGTGTGAGTCGTCTCGCCGCTGGGCAACACCACCGGCCGCACCCAGCCCATATGGGCCACCTGCGGATCGGCCAGAACACGCGAATAGGTGCTGATCTCCGTACATGGCACGCCCACGGCAACCAGCCGGGCGAGCCACTCACTGCGATCCTCCTGCACAAACACGGTTTCCAGCACGTCGCGCAGCGCAGCTTGATGGCGCGCTCGCTCGCGCGCGTTGACGAAACGCGAATCGTCGAGCAGATCGACGCGATGCATCAGCGCGCAAATCGCCTGCCAATGCGCTTGTCCATCGAGATCCATGCCGAAATAGCCATCTCTGGCCCGAAACGTGGGCCACGGTGCCGACGGCCCACCGAAGCGCGCGGCCTCCTCGTCGTCAATTGCCAGCGGCGACAACTTGCTTCGTGTGGCGGCCACCGTCCCGCCGTATCGATGCTGCTCCATACCCTGCGCGACATCGGAGGCGGCGGCCGACGCCTCCCCGGGCACCAACCCGGCGCGCTGCGCGGCTAGCGCGCCCTGCTCACCCGCGTGAAGTGACGCGATGGCAAGCGTTGTGCCGAGCATCGGCACGTCGATGTGAACACCGCGGCCTTGCTGTCTGGCAGCGACCAGCGCCGACGACACGGAGAACGCGGCATAGAGTCCCGCGGCCAGATCGGCGACCGGCAAGTCGCGGGGCGGCTCCAGGCCCCCCGGCGACGCCCCCAGCATGCCTCGCAACGCGTCGAGCGCTGGCACGCCAGACTGCGGCGACGCGCGCGGGCCATCCTGACCAAACGCGGAGATCGACACGTAGACCAGGTGTGGCTGTACGGCCGATAATGCGTCGTACCCGAGTCCGGCGCGCGCGAGCGTTCCCGGTGGCAAACATTCGACGAGGACGTCCGCGCCGCGCACCAGGGAATGGGCAAGGTTGCGGCCGTCGAGCGTGAGCAAATCGAGTGCGACGGAGCGCTTGTTGCGCCGCAGGCCGACCTGGGCCGATGCGCCGAGCGGACTCGAGTTGTCGTTGGCATTGTCGTCGACCGGATCGTCGACCAAGATGACGTCTGCGCCCATGTCGGCCAGCAACAAGCCGCAGTAAGCAGCGGCCGCGCCACGACTGAATTCGATGACGCGGATCCCCGAGAGTGGTGCGTTCAATATCTGACCCCTATTTGCCTGGCGTTTCTTGTTGTTCTCAACCCTTGGCAACCGTCTGACGCGGCGTTCACGCATTCTAGAGCAAATATTCCACGCCGGTCACGGCAGAAAATGCGGCATCCACGAGGCGCGTTGCCACCGGGCAACAGGGCTGCCGAAGGGGACATCGCAACATGCGTCTGACATAGACGCCGTGCATGGGGACGTACAGGAAACGCTCATATCGGCGCCCGCTCGCGGCCCTGTCGTTCACAGCCAGCCGGCCTTGCGGAACTTGACGAACAGCAGCGCATCGATGGCGATCATCACGCCAATGCACAGGGGGTAGCCGTACTGGAACTTCAGCTCGGGGATATCGGCGAAGTTCATGCCGTAGATTCCCGCGATCATCGTGGGCACGGCGAAGAGCGCCGCAAATGAACCCAAGCGCTTGGTTGTCTCGTTCTCAGACAGCGAGATCATGCCGAGATTGACCGACAGCGCGGTCGTGACCATTTCGCGCAGCAGATCGATATTCTTCGTGATGCGCTGAAGATGGTCGAAGACGTCGCGAAAATACTCTTGCATGCCGCCACAGAGCTTGGGCGCCATCGCCCCGAACAGCTTGCTGACCGCCTCCATCAGCGGCACGCAAGCGTGCTGCAGTGTAATGAGCCGGCGCTTGAGTTGATACAGGTCTTCGATGATCGCGCGTCCCTTCGCGGGGGCATTCGGCGTGAAGATCTGCTCCTCGATCGCTTCGAGCTGTGCCTCGAGTTCGTTGAGTACCGGGAAGTAGCTATCGACGATGGCATCCATGAGTGCGTAGAGTACAAAGATCGAGCCCTGACGCAGCAGATTCGGCTCCTTCTCCGCGCGGGCCCGCACGATGCCGAGCCCCTGCGTGGCGTTCGAGCGCACCGACAGCACGTAGTTGTGCCCGGCGAAAATCGCCACCTCGCCCGTCGAAAAATCCCCGTCGGCATCCTTGTTCAACACGTGCAGCACGGCGAACAGCGAGTCGCCGTACTGCTCGATCTTGGGTCGCTGGTGACCGTGCTGCGCGTCTTCGACGGCCAGGTCGTGCAGACCGAACTCATGTTGCATCTGCGACAATTCGCCGGGCCCGGGGTCCTTGAGCGCCACCCACACGAAGCAGTGCGGGCGCTGTAGATAGTCCGAGATTTCATCGGGATGCAGATCGGCAATCTTGCGGCCATCCTCATAGGCCACGCAATTCACTAGCATTCGTCTTCCTGGTCTAGGCGACCGCCCTGCCCCCGGCGCGAGCCCGGGACACCGTGAGCGGGCCGGCCTCGACCGTCACGCTCCGCGGGTGTCCTGCGCCTGCGCCGTGCGTTGCAGCGGCAGCCGGATATGAAGGACGCCCGCCTCCATTTCCTTGTCCTCGACAAAGCCGAGATGACGGGCGAGGGTCAGCATACGCGTATTTGCCGTGAGCACATAGCCGATCAGTTCCCCGGTGCCGCGCTTGCGGCTGTAGTCGACGATATGCTCCATGAGCGCCCGCCCGAGCCCGCGCCCTTGCGCCTGAGGGCTCACTGTCACGGAAAACTCGGCCACCGTATTGTCCGGATCGGCGAGCGCCTGCACCACGCCAAGCAGACACATGGTGCCCGCTTCGTCCTTTTCCGTGGCGACGAACGTCATCGCACGGTCGTAGTCGATCTGCGTCACGCGTGCCATCTGCGAATGCGACAGTTCCTTGATCAGGCCGAAGTAACGGAACTGCACGTCCTGTGGCGTGAGCGTGTGGAAGAACGCTTTATAGGCCGGCTCGTCCTCCGGCCGGATCGGACGCACCCGTACCGGCCTGCCCCCCGCATCCACGGTAGACTCCAGTTCCTGCGGATAGGGACGGATCGCCAGGCGCCCGTGGCCCGGCAAGGCGGGCGGCCGCACCACGATACGTGCGTCGAGCGCGAGCACGCCGTGCGCGTCGGCGAACAACGGATTGATGTCGAGCTCCGCGATCTCGGGCACGTCGCACACAAGTTGCGAGAGCTTCACGAGCGTGAGGTAGATGGCTTCGTGATCGGCAGCCGGTCGGTTGCGATAGCCGGCGAGCAGCTTCGCCACGCGCGCGCGCGCCACCATGTCGCGCGCGAGATTGAGGTTGAGCGGCGGCAGACCGATCGTACGATCGGCGATCACTTCCACCGCCGTGCCGCCCTGCCCGAAGAGCAGTACCGGACCGAACACGTTGTCCGTCGCCACGCCGACGATCAATTCGAACGCCTCCGCGCCGTTGGCCATGCGTTGCACGGAATAGCCCGTTACGCGCGCCTCCGGCTTGGCCGCGAGCGCACGCTTGCGAACCTGGCACGCCGCCTCGCGTGCCTGCTCGGCCGATTCGATATTGAGCACCACGCCGCCAACGTCCGACTTGTGCGTGATGTCCGGCGAAATCAGTTTCACCGCGACCGGGAAACCGATCCCTTGCGCCAGTTCGCCCGCTTGCTCGGGGGTCGTGGCGACGAGCGTCTCCACGACCGGAATGCCGTACGCGGCCAACACGCCCTTCGCTTCGGGCTCGGTGAGCAATGCCCGGCCCTCGCCCATGGCGCTCTCGACCATTGCGCGCACGCGGGCCACGTCGGGCGCGAAACCGGGCGGGATCGACGGCGGCGTTTCCATCAGCAGCGACTGGTTGCGGCGATAGTTGACGGCTTCCAGAAACGCGCGGGCGGCGTTCTCGGGCGTGTCGTATGTCGGCCATCCGGCTTCGCGGCAAATGCGCCGCGCACGCTCGGCCGTCTCACCGCCCAGCCAGCACGTGAACACGTTCTTCGACGGCTTCGGCAGAGCGGCAAGGCCGTTCGCCACGTCCAGGCTCGGCATGACCGCCGTGGGCGCTTGAATAAACAGCACGGCCGCCGTGTCGGGGTCTTCGCACAACGCTTCCAAGGTGGCCGTATAGCGCGCCAGATCGGCATCGCCGCCGATGTCCACCGGATTCACACGGCCAAGCGTTGTCGGCAGCACGGCGTCGAGGGCGGCGCGCGTCTTGTCGGTCAGATGTGCCAGCTTGCCGCCATCGAGCACGAGGGCGTCGGTGGCCATCACCCCGGCGCCACCGCCGTTGGTCATGATCGACAGCTTATCTCCGTAGAACGGGCGCAGCCGTGCCAGCGTCTCCACCGCCGCAAACAGGTCGTCGGTCGTGTCGACGCGCAACATGCCCGCCCGCCGGATCGCTGCGTCGTAGACATCGTCCGAGCCCGCCAGTGCCCCTGTATGCGACGCTGCGGCTTGCGCGCCTTCCGGCACCCGTCCCGACTTGATGACGACCACCGGCTTGTTGCGGGCCGCGGCACGTGCGGCGGACATGAACTTGCGCGCGTGCCGAATCGATTCCATGTACATCAGGATGGCGTCCGTGCCGGGATCGCTCGCCAGATAGTCGAGCATGTCGCCGAAGTCCACGTCGGCACTGTCGCCCAGCGAGACGAAATGCGAGAAGCCGATCTCGCGCGCATCGGCCCAGTCGAGCACCGCCGTGGTGAGCGCGCCCGATTGCGACACGAAGGCGAGCTTGCCCTCGCGCGCCCCCATATGAGAGAAGCTGGCGTTCAGCCCGATACCGGGACTGAGCAGCCCAATGCAATTCGGTCCAAGGATGCGCAGCACATGCGGCTTCGCGTGCTTGAGCATGCGCTCCTGTAGTGTCACGCCGTGGCGATCGCGTTCGCGGGCAAGCCCCGAGGTCAGCACCACGACGGCGCGCGTGCCGCGATCGCCGAGCTCACGAATCAAGTCGGGCACCGTCGCCGGCGGCGTACAGATCACCGCCAGATCGGGGGCCTGCGGCAATTCGCCGATGTCACGATAGCACTTGAGATTCGCGAGCGTCGAATACTTCGGGTTGACCGGATAGATCTCGCCCCTGAAGCCGCCGTCGATGACGTTTTTCAGCACCGTCGTGCCCACTCGCCGCTCGCGCAGCGACGCACCAATCACGGCAACCGACTTCGGCGCGAACATCTGGCTCAGATTACGCGTGGTCATGGAAACTCCGGGTGGATCGAGAGGAACGCATGCGGACGCGCGCACCGGGCATGGCCGGGGCGCGCGTTCGTTGTCGCTTCGCGGGCAGGCGGTCTAGCGGGGCTGCGACCGGGCTCCCGCAAGGGCGCCCGTCGTCATCGCCATCAATCGCCCCGCAGGTGCGCTTCGACCTTCCAGAGATGGTCGTCCACGCCACGCGAGATTTCCGTGAAGACGTCCGACGTCGTGGCGTCGCCGATCTCTGCCGAGGCGTCGATCAGGCCGCGAATGATCTCGCCGTAGGCCGCGAGCGCTTCGGCCAGCGCGGCCGCGTGATCGAGACCGCGTTTGAATTCGTTCTTGTAGACCGGCAGTTCGGTCTTCTCGGCAACGGACTTCACGCGACCGTCGGCCACACCGCCAAGGGCAACCAGGCGTTCCGCACACAGGTCGGCCCATTCGAGGGCCGCGTTGTAGACGTCGTCGAACAGCAAGTGCAGCTCGATGAAGCCCGGACCGTGCACGTTCCAGTGCGCTTGCTTGGCCTGCCGCTGGACGTCGATGCCGTTGACCAGTCCGCGATTCAGCAGGTTGACCGATTCGATACGAATCTTTTCACCGAGGGTGTTACGCGTATGATTCAGAGCCATTTCACACTCCTGACGTCTGGCAGCCCGCGGGCTGCCGGGGAAGGCGTCGGCATCGGGGCGTCGCAGACCACCCCATGCGGACGAAGGGAACCGCGCAAGACTCGGCACCTCGGCGTGACCACGTCAGCCGATGTCCGAGCGGGATTGCGACGCGCCGTGCGTGACGCCCCGCAACGTGAAGCCTGCCATCACCGACGACACCTACAGGCACAGGGGCCGCAGCGCGATGGCCTATATCACACCGTTGGCGCAAAGGATGTCCGATGCATAGCACCAAGTCATTCTAGAGACTGCTTACTTTCGAGATCAAGTGAAATATGCGCGTCGTCGAGTGCCATCCTCACGCGCTTTGATTGACATCATCGCGCCGCCATTTTCTCGTCGCGCCAGCACTCGCCTCCGCGGGAATTTCGCCTTGCCAACGCCGCCAGCAACGAGGCAACCGCTCATCCATGGGATGAAACTTGCGCCATTGCGTTCCCCAGACGATGTCGACGGGGACAGCGCCGTGCGCACTGCGTCATGCTGATACATGCGCTTTGCGCGTATTCGGTCGATACGTGACGTGCGGCGTCCCGCCGTGAAGATGGGATGATTCCGAAAGCCTTTCGTCAACGCCGAAATCAGGCAAATACCTTCATAGACTACGTAAAAAGCGGCCGCGAAGGACGTTAGAACAGACGCGATTTGCGTAGTTCCCGAGTCTCACTTCCGCAACCTCCAATAGGACTCCAAAGGAGAATGACGATGCATCGATCTCTACTGTGCCTGGCCCTTTCCGGAATCGTCTACCTGCTGGCGCACGGCGCGCCGGCACGCGCCGCCGTCTATACCAACGGGTCGGCGACGGCGCAAATGCGAGTGCAATTGACGATTCTCCCTGGCTGTACCATTGCCGCCACACCGATGACGTTCAACGCGGTGCAGGGATCCGCGACCGGACCGGTGGCAAGTACGTCGTCGCTGAGCGTGACCTGCACGGCGACGACGGGGTACAACATCGGGCTGAATGCCGGTACGGTGCCGAACTCGACGGAGGCGGATCGTCTGCTGGCGGGCACCCTCTCCGGCAATACCACCACCATTCCGTTCGGCCTCTATCAGGACGCCGGCTACGCGACGCCGTGGGGCAACACGCAGGGGGCGAATACGTTGAGCGATTCGGGCACCGGCGCGGTGAAGGTGCATACGGTCTACGGACAAGCGACGCTCTCGGCCACGATGCCGGCCCCGGACGTCTATTCGTCGACGGTCACCGCCACGGTGTACTTCTGAGAAACGGGATCGATCATGCGCCCAAGAAGCCCCATGCGCCCCGCCGTTCGCCGCCCAACGGCCTACGCTTGCGGCGGCGCGTTCGTCGCGCTGTTGACGCTGTACGTGACCGACGGCAACGGCGCCACGCTGCAAGTCTCGCCGGTCATCGTCAATTTCCTGCCCACGCAGCCGGCCACCACGCTGACGCTGGGCAACTCCGGCGACGTGCCGATTCACGGTCAGCTCCGGCTGTTTGCGTGGACGCAGCGCCATGGCGACAACGTGCTCACCCCGAGCGACGCGCTCGTCGCCAGCCCGCCGATCCTGCGCATCGAACCCGGCGAGCGGCAGATCGTGCGGCTCGTGCGCATGGCGCAGGTCGCCGAGCCGCAAGAGCAGAGCTACCGGCTACTCGTCGACGAACTGCCCTCCACCGGTGCCACGCCGGTCGAGGGCATCTCGATCCGCCTGCGTTACTCCTTGCCGGTGTTCGTGCAGGCAAGCGATGCGCGGGCGCCGTCGTTGCGCTTCGATGTGCGCATCACCCAAGGCGAACTGGAGGTGCACAACGATGGCGAACGGCATGCGCAACTTGGCGCCACGCGCGTGCTGGACGCCTCCGGGCGCAGCGTCCAGTTGACGCGCGGCCTGCTCGGTTATGTCCTCGCGGGGCAGACGCGCCGCTTCGCCGTGCGTTGGCCCGCTGGCGCCCCGCCAGTTGCGCCGTTCACGGTCGAGTCGCGCGTCGACGCCGTACCGATGCGCTTTGCCGCGGGCACCGCGTCGGATGGCGAGCGCTAAGCGTGTCCGCCGGGGCCGTGCCGCCACCCTCTCGACTCCCCGGGTCTGTCACTCGCGAACTCCCGGGGCGCAGGGTTGGAGCGGCGCCACGTCCGGAGCGGTGGCTACGGCGCTCGCCACGTCGATGGCGCTCGGCGCGGCCGCCTTCGGCAAGGCCGGCGATGCGCACGCTGCCGCTGCTGCGACGGTGTCGGAGGATGGACCAGCCGCAACCTCTGCACCGGACGCCGCAGGCACCGCGCGGTTCGACAATGCCGCGGTGTCTGACACGGCCACGCCGTCTGCGCAGCGCGCCGGCAGCGTGTCCCGCCTTGACGGAACTTATGTGCTGGAGGTCATCGTCAATGGCGAGTCGACCGGCCGGATCGGGCCGTTTTTGCGTCGGAAGGGGCGATGGTTCGTGCGAGCAGGCGATCTGCGCCTGCTCGGCTTGACCTCGCCCCAACTGCCACCACGCGACGCGACCGACGTCGCGCTCGATTCGCTCGACGGCGTGCGTGCGACGTACGACGCCGCACACCAGACGCTCGCCCTGCAAGTCGGCGACGCGTGGCTCACGCCCTATGCGTTAGGCCGTGCGCCCCCAGTCTTCATGGCCGCGACGTCCGGCACGGGCGTGCTGATCAATTACGACGGGTATGTGCAGCGGGACCGGTTCACGCGGGCGTCCGTCTGGAGCGAAGTTCGCGGCTTCTGGCCCGGCGGCACCGTGCGTCAGACAGGGCTGGCGGAGCACTCCGCCTGGCGCCACGGCTATCGGCGCTACGACACATGGTGGCAGCACGATGACCCGGCCCGATTGACGACCTGGGTGGCGGGTGATCTCATCACCGGCTCGCTCGCGTGGACGCGCTCGCTGCGCATTGCCGGCCTGCAATGGCGGCGCAACTTCAGCCTGCGTCCGGACCTCGTCACCTTCCCGATACCGACGCTGCACGGCAGCGCTGTGGTGCCGTCGTCGGTCGACGTCTATCTCGATGGTGTGCGCCGCATGAGCGGACACGTGCCGCCCGGACCGTTCGTCATTCAGGATGCCCCCGGTCTGACCGGCGACCTGCAGGCGAGTGTCGTGACGCGCGACGCGCTCGGACGCGAGCGGGTCACCACCGTCCCGCTCTACATCGACCCTCGGCGGCTGGCCAGCGGCTTGTCGAGCTTTTCAGTGGAAGCGGGCCTGCCGCGCGACGATTACGGCGTGCGCTCATTCTCGTATCGACGCCACCCTGTGGCGTCGGTGACCGCGCGCTATGGCGCGACCGACGCCGTCACGGTGGAAGCGCAGGCACAAGCCGGCCGCCGACTCGCGCTGGGCGGCGCAGGCGCCCTGATGGCGCTCGGCCAGATGGGCGTCGTCAGCGCGTCGGCCGCGATCTCGGGCGGCCGGGGCACCGGCACACAGTGGAGCGCGGGATACCAATACCTATCGCGACGGATCGGCGTCGACGTGCAAATGATCCGGACCACCGGACGTTATCGTGATATCGCGTCGCTCGACGGTGCGCCCGCGCCACGCGCCAGCGACCGCGTGAGTGTGTCCGTGCCGTTCGGACGCAGCCGCACGGCCTCGCTTGCCTGGTTTTCACAGCGCGTGCCGGGCCAGCCGGCCACCCGCGTGCTGTCGGCCAGCCTCGCACTGCCGGCGGGCACGCGCGGCATGTTCTCCGTCGGCGGATATCGCGACTTCGCTCGCCACCGCGTCCATGGGGTGTTTGCCATGCTGAGCGTGTTGCTCGGCGGCGGCGCGCTGGGTAGCGTGTCGTTCAACCAGCAGGACGGGCAGACGCAGGCATCGGTGGGTGCCAGCCGTGCCCCGGACTACAGTGGTGGCTGGGGTTGGCAGGTCATTGGCGGACGCGCCTTCTCGCAACGCACCGTGCAAGGCGAATTGCAGTATCTCGGGCGACACGGCCAGATCTCCGCCCTTGCGCAACAGGTGGGACGACGTACCGGCACCGCCCTCGGCATGACCGGCGCGCTGGTCGTCATGGACAACAGCGTGCACGCGACACGGCGCACCTACGATGCGTTCGCCCTCGTGAGTGCCGATCGGCAAGTCGACGTGCCGGTGCTGCGCGAATCGGTGCCCATCGGCCGCACCGATTCGCGCGGCTACTATTTCGTGCCGGATCTGAATGGCTTCGAAGCCGCGCGCATCGGCATCGACCCCATGCAGCTTCCGGTCGATATGGAAGTGCTGACGACCGAGCGCCGCATTGCGCCTCAGGCGGGAAGCGGCGTGCTGGTGCGTTTCCCGGTGCGGCGCTACCGTGCGGCGCTTGTTACCCTCACAGGCGCCACGGGGCAGCCGCTGCGCCCCGGGACGGCGGTGCGCCATGTGCAGAGCGGCGTCGCGACGGTCGTCGGCTATGACGGGGAAGTCTTTGTCGATGCCCTTGCGCCGAGCAACACCCTGGAGTCCCGAGACGCTGGGCAGCGCTGCCGAGTCTCGTTCGAATGGGCCGCGCCCGCCGAAGGCCGCATCGCCCGCATCGGTCCGCTGGCCTGCGTCGCATTCGGCACGCTCGCCAACGAGCGCCCGGCGCCCTTTGGTCCCGCCCCCGTCCCCGTCCGCTGGGGACAGGAGGATCCGTCATGACACCTCCCACCGGGACCCTGCCGACGCGGCGGCGCCCGATCGCGGCCGCCGGTGTCGCATTCCTGTGCGCGTACGCGCAGGCGCAGACTTGTTCGGTGGGGGCACCGACGCTCGCGTTCGCGGCCTTCAGTCCGATCTCCGGCGCCGCGCTCTCGGCAACGGGCACGGTGCCCATTTCGTGCACGTGGCCGTTGCTCGGCGGCAGCGCCAACGTCAAGGTGTGTCTCGCACTGAATGCGAGTCAGCCCCTTGCGCTGACGAACGCGGGCGATACCATCAATTTCGGTCTCTATGTCGATCCCTCATTCGCCAACCCATGGGGAAGCGGTCCGAGTCAGGCGATCGCGTTCACGATGACCCGCAACCTTCTGGGCGGGACGGTGACACAGAACGTCAATGTCTACGGGAGAATCGCAGCGGCGCAGACCACGGTGCCCACGTCCGGCAACGGCAACACGGTCTACACGCGGACATTCACGTCGGCCGACACGAGCCTGCACTATGCGCCCTACGGCCCGCTGTCGGCCGTCCCGGACTGCGGCAGCGCCATGACCGCCGTGCCGGGCACGCCGTTCACCGTGAACGTGAGCGTCATCAACAACTGCACGATCGCCGCGACGAACATCACGTTCGCCACGCAAACGGCGCTCGACCGCCCGGTGACCGGTGCGGGCCAGCTTATGGTGCAATGCACGCAAAACGACGCGTATCGCGTCAGCCTGTCCGGCGGGCTGCTGGGCACGGTCACGTCGCGCCTGATGGCTGGGGAGACCGGCGCCAACGTCGCCTATCAACTCTACTTGGACAGTGGTTACGCCACGATCTGGGGGGATGGCTCATCGGGCACGTCGCCACTGACCGGCATCGGCACCGGCCTCGTTCAGTTCATTCCGATCTACGCGCGCGTGCCGTCGCAATCGACACCGGCCCCCGGCGTCTACACGGACACGGTGACAGCAACGATTCAATTCTGAGACGGCGGCGAACCGCCGTCGGCGCACGATCAGATCGCGTCGGCGCGCGGCGGCTTGAGCGGCAGCACCTGAATGCGGTCGCCCTGCTTCACACCCAGCGCCTGCGCCGCGAGCGGGCTGAGCGCGAACGCGCGTCGCTCGGGACGCCCCGTGACGAGCGTGGCGCGAAAGCCGTCCAGCCCGAGGCACGCCACGAGGTAGGGCTCCGCGTTGGGGACGGCCGGCGCCGCCCCCTCGTCCTGACCGGCCGTGCCCGTGAGGGTCACGCTGAGATAACGGCTGTCGCGTGCGGCGCGCAAGTCGGCCACGCGCGCTTCGAGTACCGGGCCGCTGTCGAAGATGTCGACATGTGCCCCGGAGCGCATGCCCTCCTGTTCCAGCAACCGGCGCGCCGGAAGCGTATCGCGATGCGTGACCCCGATGGCGGCCTGCGCCTGCGGGGAGAGAAAGTCGACATAGATGGGGTACTTCGGCATCAACTCGGCCACAAACGACTTCTTGCCGATCGAGGTGAGGTAATCCGCCTGATCGAAATCGATCTTGAAGAAATGTTGCCCGAGCGACTGCCAGAACGGACTCTGCCCGTTGTCGTCGAAAAAACCGCGCAGCTCGGCACACACATGCGGACCGAAACGCTCGGGGAACTGCGCCATGAACAGAAAACGCGCCTTCGAGAGCAGTGCGCCATTGCCATGTCCGCGCCACGAAGGATCGAGCAGCAACGAGCACAGTTCGCTATAACCGGTGAGGTCGTTCGAGAGCGAGAGCGTCAGCATTCGCGACCAGACGTTCAGCTCGCGACTCGCATGCACGATCGTATCCTTGCGATACGTATAGAACGGTTGCTCCAGCCCGACTGCGGCCTCCAGACCGCACACGCCGGCGATCTCGCCGGAGGTGACGTCTTCCATCACGAACAGATACCCTTGCTCTGCCGTGGGGGCTTGCCCCGCCAAGGTAGCGGCAACTCGGGCCAGGCGCGCCTCGAGCGCCGCTTCATCAGGCTTGAATGACGTCATGCCGGGGCCAGCCTGCGCCGCCAGCTTCAACAGCGCGGGAAGATCGCCGCGACGCGCCAGGCGCACGACGCGCAGCGAGGTCGTCGCTGCCGCGTCGGGCGAGTCCGTGTCGGCGGCCGGGGGCGTCGCCATGGTCGATTGACGGGTCATGAGCACCTTCCGCGAATTGAGTAAAACAAAGGCCGGAGCGACGTCATCCGTCGGTCCGGCCCGAAGTCCTGCATACCGTCAGGTCGTGACGTCGGCCGGTGCGATCAGATCGCCTTCACCGTCGCCGCCACGACCGCGACCGCCTTCTCCAGCGACGCGAGACCGGCGTCGATATCGGCGAACGGAATGTTCAGCGACGGCGCAAAGCGCACCACGTCGCCCCCGGCCACAAGCACCATCAAACCGTGCTTTTCGGATTCCGCCACGATGTCCTTCGCGCGACCAGCGAATGCCGGCTTGAGCACCGCGCCGATCAACAGCCCCATGCCGCGCACGTGGTCGAACACGCCATGACGCGCGTTGATCGCCTCGATGCCCTTGATGAAATGATCGTGACGCGCCTTCACGCCGTTGAGCGTCTCCGCCGTGTTGATCAGTTCCAGCACACGCCCGGCGATGGCCGTGGCAAGCGGATTACCGCCGTACGTGCAGCCATGCGTGCCGGGCGAGAAGCTCGCGGCGATCTTGTTCGTGGTGAGCATGCCGCCAATCGGATACCCATTGCCCAGTGCCTTGGCGGTGGTCAGAATGTCCGGCGTCACGCCGTATTGCTCATACGCGTACAGCGTGCCGGTGCGGCCGACGCCCGTCTGCACTTCATCGAAAATCAGCAAGGCGTTGTGCTTGTCGCACAGCGCGCGCAGGCCCTGCAGGAATTCCGGATCGGCGGGCAGCACGCCGCCCTCGCCTTGCACCGGCTCGACGATGACCGCCGCCGTAGCGTCCGAAATGGTCGCCTCGACGGTCGCCAGGTCGTTGTACGGCAGGTGCATGATGCCGGCCGGGATCGGGCCGAACCCTTCGGTGTATTTCGCCTGACCGCCAACGCTCACGGTGAAGAGCGAGCGGCCGTGGAACGAGTTGTAGAACGAAATGATCTCGCTCTTTTCCTTGCCGCCGCGCTCGGCCGCATGGTCGTAGGCGTAGCGGCGCGCGAGCTTGAGTGCCGCTTCGTTGGCTTCAAGGCCCGAATTGCAGAAGAACGCCTTGTCGGCGAACGTGGCGTCGGTCAGAGCCGTGGCCAGACGCAGCACCGGCTCGTTGGTGTAGCCGTTGCCGATGTGCCAGACCTTGCGCGCCTGCGCTTCGATGACCTTCACCAGTTCGGGGTTGGCGTGGCCAAGCGCATTGACCGCGATGCCGCCGGTGAAATCGACATACTCGCGACCCTGCTGGTCCCACATGCGCGAGCCTTCGCCGCGCACGGGCACCATCTGGGCAGGAGCGTAATTGGGCACCATCACGTCGTCGAACGTCTGGCGGGTCACAGCGATTGGCTGGCTCATGACTACCTCGTGAAATCGGAGTGCAATCGTCGATTGCGGGGCAGGCCTGGACAAAGGTCACTGCCCTGTGAAAAGAACCTGGCTGGGGGCTCAGGGGGCCGGCGGCGCGCCAATGCCGGACGGCAATGGCACTTGGCGCGCGTACCCTCGCATTGTAATCAGATGCGGCCCTCGGATATACCTCCGCGAGCCTCGCCATCGTGAGAATTACAGGACTTTGCGCAAGAATTCGCGCGTGCGCTCGTGCTTCGGGGCCGAGAAAATCTGCTCCGGCTTGCCTTCTTCCATGATCACGCCCTGATCGATGAACAGGACGCGGTCGGAGACTTCACGGGCAAACCCCATTTCGTGGGTCACAACGACCATCGTCATGCCTTCGTCGGCCAGCGACTTCATGACTTCGAGCACTTCGCCCACCAGCTCCGGATCGAGCGCCGAGGTCGGCTCGTCGAAGAGCATGACCTTGGGCTGCATCGCGAGCGCGCGGGCAATCGCCACACGCTGCTGCTGACCGCCGGAGAGCTGGTTCGGGAAGGCATCGATCTTGTCGATCAGGCCGACCTTGCGCAGCAGTTGCTCGGCGATGGTCACGGCCTCGCCACGCTTGATGCCGTTGACCTGCATCGGCGCGAGGATCAGGTTCTCGAGCACCGTCATGTGCGGAAACAGGTTGAAACGCTGAAACACCATGCCCACGCTCGCGCGCATGGCGTTCATGTCCGTCTTCGGGTCTTCCACGTGAAAACCGTTGACGAGCACTTCACCGCCGCTCACGTCTTCCAGGCCGTTCAGGCAGCGCAGGAACGTGCTCTTGCCAGAGCCCGACGGCCCGATCACACACACGACTTCGCTCTCTTCGATGCGGCACGAAATGCCGCGCAGTACGTGCGCCTCGCCGTACTGCTTCTGCAGGTTATTGACGACGATCACCTTTGCCGTACCTCGATTCCAGATGTTGAACAAATGCCGACAGCACCAGCGTGATCACCCAGTAGATGAGCGAAATCGTCAGATACGGCTCCCAGTAGCGAGCGTATGCCCCCGATACTGTGCGCGCGGCATACGCCAGTTCCGCCAGACCGATGGCCGACGCCAGCGACGAATCCTTCACGATCGCAATGGCGTTGTTGCCCAGCGGCGGCAGCATGCGGCGAAAGGCCTGCGGCAGCACGACCTTGCGCAGCGTCTGCATATAGGTCATGCCCAGCGAGCGCGCCGCTTCCGCCTGCCCACGATCGATCGACTGAATCCCGGCGCGGAAAATTTCGGACACGTAGGCCCCCGCGTTCAGCGAGATGGCCAGCACCGCCGACATGAAGGCGCCGTATTGCGAACGGATTTCCCGCGCGAGGTCGCCACTCACGAGCAACCCTTCCGAGGGGTTGATCAGCACCGGCATCAGCGCGAAGTGAATCAGCAGAATCTGCACGAACAGCGGCGTGCCGCGGAAAAAACTGACATAGAAGCGCACCGGGTATTGCACCGCGTAGCGCAGGAAATACTTATAGAAGCCGTGACGCGCCTCGGCCAGTCGGCCGACGCCCAGCACGAGCCCAAGTAACGTGCCGGCGATCACGCAGATCACCGTGCACTTGAGCGTCATCAGCGTGCCCTCGACGAACAGGGGCATGTATTCGCTGATGATGTTCCACTGGAACCCACCCATGAAGCACCTTTCTCACGAAATGAAACGAACCGGCGGGCCGGCAGAAAAACGCTCGCGGCCCGGGGGTTGACGTCGGAAGTCGACGATCAGCTCACGGGCCGCGAGTGGCCAGGTCTCTGGCGAGCGTGGCGCGAATCTTACACGCGTTGCTTACTGTTGCGGCAGCGACGGCACATCGGCGTCGAACCACTGCTTGTAGATCTTGGCGTAGGTGCCGTCGGCCACGATCTTCTTCAGACCGGTGTTGATCTTGTCGAGCGCGACCTTATTGCCCTTCTTCACGGCGATGCCGAAGTACTGGCGCTTGAACTTGCTGTCGTAGACCAGCTTGAACGGCTTTTCCGGATGGCTCTTGATGTAGAACTTGATGACGCCCACGTCGCCCACGGCGGCGTCAACACCCCCGCGATACAGCTCTTCGAGCATCAGCGGCGTATTGTCGAAGCGGCGGATCGCGGTGCTCGTGCGGCCCAGTTCTTCCGACACGGAAATGTCGCCGGTGCTCGAGTTGACCACCCCCACCTGAAGCTTCTTCAGATCGGCCAGACCCGCGACCTTGGCGCCCGGCGAGGTGATGATGACCTGATCGGCCGGGAAATATGGGGCCGAGAAGTCCACCATTTCACGACGCTTGTCGGTAATGGTGATGCCCGAAATGATGATGTCGCGATCGCCCTGGTCGAGCGTGGCGAAGATGCCTTCCCACGGCGTGCTGACCAGCTTCACAGAGAACCCGCCGGCCTTGCCGATGGCTTTGATGACGTCGACGTCGAACCCGGCCAGCTCCTTCTGCGGCGTTTCGAACTCGAACGGGCGATACGTACCGCCTGCGCCCACCGTGTACGTGGGATCGGCGGCCTGCGCTGCCGGCAACGCGGCGAAGGTCGTCAGAAAGCAGGCGGCGGCCAGCACGAGGCGCTTCGTCAACATGTTGATTTCCTTGGCGAGAATTCTTGAAAGAGCGCAATGATACTCCGCACCGTCACCGAAATGAAAAAAAGCCATCGCCTCGGTTTAGGACGTTGCGATCTCGCGACGCGCGATCCAATTCCCGCCAAATGAGAATGCAAATGCAGGGTTGGCACGCGCCAGTGCCCGCCCGCACGGTCGCGCCTCGTCTGCCGGGCCCGTGCGTCAGAACGCCCCCGCCGCGATGGGGCCTGCCGTCTGGCCGGGACCGAAGACCATATCGCGATACGACTTGCCTGCGGGAATCATCGGATAAACGTCGTCCTCGCGGGCGACGAGGACGTCCAGCAGATACGGCTCGCTCGGGTCTTCGAGCATGCGGGCGAGGGCGGCGGGCAACGCGTCTGCCCGGGTCACACGGGCGCCCGCCACCCCATACCCCGCCGCAATGGTGACGAAGTCCGGATACGGACGCCCGTCGCCGGCCGCGTCCGGCGCGTTCGGGTCGACAAGCGATGACGCGACGCGATTGCGTGCGTAGATCATGTCCTGCCATTGGCGGACCATGCCCAGCCACTGGTTGTTGATGACCAGCACCTTGACGCCCAGCCCATAGCGGCGGCAGGTCGACAGTTCGTTGACGGACATGTTCAGACTGCCGTCGCCGTCGATGTCGATGACCGGGACGTCCGGCAACGCCACTTTGGCACCGATCGCTGCCGGCAAGCCGAAGCCCATCGTGCCGAACCCCGCGCTCGACAGGAACGTGCGCGGCTGGCGAAGTCGCAGGTGCTGCATCGCCCACATCTGGTGCTGTCCGACGCCCGTGGTCACGACCGCTTGCGGCGGCAGAAGCGCCGCGAGTGCCGTGATGACAGCGACGCCCGTCAGCGCGCCCACAGAGTCGGCCTCATTGACCGCATCCGCTGCGCCCTCCTGCCGGAGCGCCCGCAGCGGATGCGCCTCACACCGCTCGCGCAAGTAGGCGTGCCAATCCGGCACGTTGCGGCGCGACGCGTGCGCCAGCAGGCCGGCGAAGGCGTCGCGCAGATCCGCATGCACGCCGAGCGCGACGGGCTTGTTCTTACCGATTTCGGCGGCGTCGACATCGATATGGACGATCGTGGCATGCCGCGCGAACGAGGCCGGATCGCCGATCACCCGGTCGTCGAAACGCACGCCGAGCGCCAGCACAAGGTCGGCTTCATTGACCGCGACGTTGGCCGCGTAGGCGCCATGCATGCCGAGCGGGCCGAGCAGCAACGGATGGTTGTCGGGCATCGCACCCAGCCCCATCATCGTGAGCGCCACCGGGCAATCGAGCGCTTCGGCCAGTGCCACGAGCTGCGACCCGGTCCCCGAGGCGATGACGCCGCCCCCGGCGTAGATCACCGGGCGCTCGCTTCGGGCAAGCAAGGCCGCGATCCGTTGGGCGGTCTCGTCGCTCATGCCCGCCGGCACCGGCGCTGTGACACGCTTGTCGGTCGGATGATCGGGACGCGCCTGTTGAATATCCTTCGGAAAATCGAGCAAGACAGGCCCTGGCCGCCCCGCCATGGCGCAGGCGGACGCTTCGCGCAACGCGGCGGGAATGTCCCGCGCCTCTCGGACCTGCCGGGCGAGCTTTGTCACCGGCTGGGTGATAGCGACGATGTCGACTTCCTGAAACGCGTTCTTGCCGAGCCAATGCGTGGCGACGTTGCCGGTGATGGCGAGAATCGGCACGGAATCGCTTGCGGCGTCGGCAATGCCCGTGACGAGATTCGTCGCGCCGGGGCCGGAGGTCGCCAGACATACGCCGAGCTTGCCCGTGGCACGCGCATAGCCTTGCGCACCGAAGACCGAGCCTTGTTCGTGCTCTGTTCGTACCAGTGTGATGGCCACACGCGAGAGCGCGTCGAGCATTTCGAGGTTGGCGCCACCGGGATAGCAGAAGACGGTATCCACGCCAATCTCGACCAAGGTCCGCGCAATCAACTCGGCCCCCTTCGCAGACAACGGGGCAACAGGCTGGGCGACGGCGCCGGTCGCGGTTTCGGCAGCGGGGAACGTCAGATCAAGTTTCATGGGTACGTGTATTCCTGCGGGATCCATCGAATCGGGAGGCATTGTGGCGGCGATTAGGCCCAATGAGAACCCAGCTTACCGGGATCGGCCAGCAAATGCTTCGCGTATCGTTGACAAAACGCCATTGATTTCACATGATTCATTCAAATATTCAGGCCATTGAGAATTAATCATGCAAATTGACGAATTCGACGAGAAAATTCTCGCACTGCTTCAAGAAGACGCTTCGCTCTCGGCCGCACAAATCGGCGAGCGCATCGGACTGTCGCAATCGCAGTGCTGGCGTCGCATCGACCGACTCGATGCCGAAGGCGTCATCGAACGACGCGTTGCGCTCGTCGATCGCAAGAAGGTCGGATTGAACGTGATGCTGTTCGCTCACGTAAAACTGGCCGGCCACAATCGCAACGCGCTGCCCGAGTTCTCGAAGGCCATTCAGGATTTTCCGGAAGTGCTCGAATGCCACGTGCTCATGGGCAATGTCGACTTTTTGCTGCGCATCGTCACACGCGATGTCGAGGCTTATGAGCGATTCTTCTTCGAACGTCTTTCGCAATTGCCAATGGTCCAGGAGGTCAACTCGATGATCGCGCTCTCGCAGATCAAGTCGACGACGGTTCTGCCGATCGGCAACGGTAACGAGCGGTGAGGAACGGTGGGGAGCGCCAAGAAGCGGTAACGCGCCGTAGGCGACGCTCAGGCAAGGCGGCCGCGATCGCGGCGAGCCTGCCGACGCGACCTCGCACGCTTCATGACACGACGGTGACCGAATCGTGTCACGATTCCCGCAGTAGACTGCCGACTGCCCTGCCCCGATGGCTGCGGCATGGAGGGATATCCTCCCCGTTGGACACCGCCGTCGCGAGCCTCTATGCTTAAGCATTCACTCCAGGAGTCCTGCATGAAACGTTGGTTCGGAATCGCTGCCGCAGCCGCCATTGTCGGGGTGACGGCCTGGTGCTTCATTCCCGCGCACGCCGCCCTGAAGAACGGCACCCCCGCCCCTGTTTTCTCTGCCCAAGCGTCGCTCGGCGGCAAGGTCTTCACGTTCTCGCTGGCCGACGCCCTGAAGAAGGGCCCCGTCGTGTTGTACTTCTATCCGGCCGCGTTCACCGAAGGATGCACGATCGAAGCGCACGACTTCGCGGAGGCCACCGACAAGTTCAAGGCGATGGGCGCCACGGTCATCGGCGTTTCGCACGACAACATCGAAACGCTCAACAAGTTCTCCGTGTCCGAGTGCCGCAGCAAGTTTGCCGTGGCGGCCGACACGGATCAGCGCATCATGCGGGCCTACGACGCCGTGCTTTCGCTCAAACCCGACTATGCCAATCGCGTCTCGTATGTCATTGCCCCCGACGGCAAGGTGATCTACAGCTATGTGAGCCTCGATCCGGATAAACACGTCACCAACACGATGGAAGCGGTTCGCAAATGGCGCGACGCACATCCGTCGTGATCGCGAGATCCACACAGGAGAAGGCGGCATGAAAGCGACCGGACGCGCACAGACGCGCGGCGAAGAACTCGCCAATAGCGCGAGTCACGGCATTGCCTGCATGGCCGCCCTCGCCGCCACGCCCGCCCTGTTCACGGCGGTCCGCCCGCCGTTGCCAAGCACGGGAGAGCAGATCGGCATCGGCGTGTTCGCCATCACCATGGTGATCGTCTATCTGGCGTCCGCGCTGTATCACGGCTTGCCCGATGGCCGTGCGAAACGGCTGTTCATGCGTGTCGATCATTGCGCCATCTTTCTCTTCATTGCCGGGACGTACACCCCCTTTACCGTCAAGATCCTTCACGACCCGTGGGGCTGGCCGCTGCTGACCGGCGTATGGGCCATGGCCATTGCCGGGCTGGTCGCCAAGGGACTCGGCCTGCTCGACCGGCCGCTCGTCTCTACCCTGCTCTACGTTGGGCTAGGCTGGATCGCCGTGCTGGTCGCCGGTCCGGTGCTCGCCGCCATCCCCGGTCCTGGCGCAGACTGGCTGTACGCCGGCGGCGTTGCCTACACCGTCGGCGCCCTTTTCTACTCGCTCGACGGCCATATCAAGTTCGGCCATCTGGTCTGGCATCTATTCGCCATCGGCGGTACGGCCTGTCACTTTCTCGCCGTCTACCGCTACGTCTGATTGTCCAGCGCGATTCGGCAGTCCGTGAGCTTCTCGGCCAGCCGATCGCATCGCGCCGTCAACGCCGGATCGCCGAACATGCGGCACGCCCCGCGCATGCGATGCAGCAGTGCCTGCGCCGCGTCGATGTCCTCCGCGCGCCGTGAGGCGATCAGGCGGCGAAAGCGCGCAAGATCCTTCGCCATTTCCTCGCGCATCAAGCGACGTGCGTACGGATCGTCATGCAGCGGCGGCCGCGATGCCTTCGGGCGCTCACCCGCATTCAGCGGCGCAACGCATTCGCTCACCTCGTTCACCTCGCTCGCCTCGCAAGGCCACCGCACCGCCAGCATCTGCGCCAGCCGTTGGCGCGATACCGGCTTCGTCAACACGCCGTCGATACCGGCGTCTCGTGCTGCCCGCGCGCCGACGACCGACCCCGTCACCGCGAACACCACGGGCGATGCGCGACCGAGCACCGGGGCCAATGTGCGAAGCGTCTTCGCCAGCGTCAGGCCGCATGCACCGCCGAGCTGCACATCGGTGAGCACGACATCGACCTCTTGCGCCGTCCATTGGAGCAACGCGTCGCTCAGTTCACCCGCACGCGCGACGACGCAACCGAGCGACGACAACTGGTCGCCGAGGATCCTGCGATTCATGACGTGGTCGTCCACCACCAGCGCCCGCAACCCGGGACGCACGTCAACGTGTGCGACAGGCACCGCCGGCGCCGATGCGGGCGGCGAAGCCATTGGCGTCGCTGGCGACGCGGGCGACTCGCACGCCTCAGCGCGAGCTACGCCGGAGGAAGGCACGGCATCGGGTGTGGCGAAGGGTACCGACAAGCGAAAGCGGGCGCCGGTCGTCGACGGCTCAACGCTGAGCGCGCCCCCCATGCGCCGCGCCCATTGCTGGGCGATCCACAATCCCAGCCCGGAGCCGGGCACCGAGCGGTCGGCACGGGCAAATGCCGCGAAGACGGCGTTTTCCATGCCCGCCGGAATGCCGGGCCCGGTGTCGCAAACGTGAATCGTCAGTTGTCCCGTACCGGCGTCGCGCCGCTTCCCGGTCAAGGCAGCGTCGTGCGCCGCAGCGGCGCGCCACGATGCCTTGACCGCCACACCGCCACAAACGGTGTATTTCAGCGCATTGTCGAGCAGCGTTCGCAGGATCTGGCGCAATCGGGCTGCGTCTCCCTGAATCATGACGGGCACCTCGGTGGGAATATGGCATTCGAGCACGAGCCCTTTGGTGTGCGCCGCCCCAGCAAACCCGTCGACCTCCGCGTCGAGGCACGCGCGCACCTCGAAAGCGGCCTCGCGAAGCGGGAGTTCCGTGACCTCGTCCTGCCCCAGGTGCAGCACGTCGTCCACCGCGCTCGCAACGACGTCGAGCATATTGCGCATGGCGCCAAGTCGTTCCCTTGGCGCCATCGCGCCCGCATCGACAGGCGGGTCACCCAGGTCACGCCTATCCTCCAGGCGGCCGCCCTCGCCCCAAAGCGCATCCAGATGCCCTTGCAGCACCTGCAACGGAGCACGCAATTCGTGCACCAATGCGAGTCGAAAGGTACTGGCAGCCCATGGGGCATCACTACCCCACCCCTCCGGCCCGCTTGACGTTACCACGTGTGCCCCGTCGGAGGAAAACCCGCCGACATCGCGGCCGCCGCGCGGGAATTTGAATTTGTCGAGATTCATCGCGTCGTTGACGCCGCATCACGATTCGCGCGTTTTGGCGTACTGAAGAAACCGTAAGAGTCTTCAAGTCTGGCCTTTTGCAAGTCGTTTGCGACTGCGCAAATTCCGATCTTCTCTTGTGGACGCCGCACTTTCGGAATCGCCCGAGCCGAACGGTTCAAGTTCTGCCTCTCATCTGCCGATAATCCCTATGACCCGTTCTGGAGACACCGACGGGCAGGGAGGCCGCGCGCGCTGACTCTGCGGCCCAAGCATTCAAACTATCGATCCCTATGTATAAGAACATTACGATTCGGACCAGTCTGACACTGGTCCTCGGTTTGCTTGGCGCACTACTCGTCCTCGTTAGCGTCCTGGGCCTCCAGGCGCTAGGGTCCAGCAATGCCTCCCTGAGCGAGATGGCCACGCAAGACACGCCGGCCCTGGCCGAGGTCAAGGGAACTGCAGAGCAGATGCTGCGCAACCGCCTGGCGATGGCGGCCTATGCCTCATACGTCAGCCTGGGCGCCGACCCGGACGAGTCGGCGAAAGTCCTCAAACGAGGCAGCCAATACATCGCGGCGTCGGACGCTCTGTGGAGCGATTATCTGAAACGTCCCAAAGAAGATGCGCACGAAGCGGAGTTGGCGAAGTCAACCGACGCCAAGCGCCGCGCCTTTTTCGATCAGGTCGTCACGCCTGCGCTCAACGCCCTGAAACAAGGCGATGTCGCTGGGTTCCATCAGATTCAGGCGCGCGTCGCCCCGCCGGCCTATGCGGCGCTCGACGCGGCCATGCGCGAGTTGCAGGAGATCCAGATCGCGCGGCAAAAGGCCCGATTCGACGTGGCCCAGCACCGCTACAACGTCATGCGCATCACCCTGGGGGCAACCCTGGCCGTTGCGCTGCTCCTCGCGCTGTGGGGCCGCGCCATGCTCGCGCGCGCCGTGCTGCGTCCGATTCGCGACGCCATCTCGCATTTCGAGCGGATGGCCGCCGGCGATCTGAGCCAGCGCGTCGAGCAACACACGCGTAACGAGATGGGTCAACTGTTCGGTGCCCTCGGCCGGATGCGCGACGGTCTCGCCAGCACGGTCGGCACGGTGCGCGAGAGTACGGAAGCCATTCACGCGAACGCTCACGAGATTGCCGAAGGCAACGCCAACCTCTCGCAGCGTACGGAAGCGCAAGCGTCGTCGCTGGAGCAAACAGCGGCGAGCATGGAAGAGCTGACCGCCGTGGTCAAACAAAATGCCGAAAACGCCCGAGCCGCCAGCCAACTCGCCGTCACCGCGTCGGAGACCGCGTCGCGCGGTGGCGACGTGGTGCAGGAGGTCGTGACGACGATGCGCGACATCGCCGCGGCGTCGCAAAAAGTCACCGATATCCTGACGGTCATCGACGGCATCGCCTTTCAGACGAACATCCTGGCGCTCAACGCAGCGGTCGAAGCCGCCCGCGCTGGCGAGCAGGGCCGCGGCTTTGCCGTGGTGGCAGGCGAGGTCCGCACGTTGGCGCAGCGCAGCGCGTCGGCGGCCAAGGAAATCAAGGGCTTGATCGAGGCGTCGGGTAACCGCGTCGAGACGGGCACCCGCCTGGTCGAGCGCGCGGGCGCGACGATGGTGGATGTCGTGCAGTCGGTCAAACGCGTGACCGACATCATGGGCGAAATCTCGGCGGCCGGTGTGGAGCAGTCGAGCGGGATCGAACAAGTCAACCGGGCCGTGACGCAAATGGACGAGATGACGCAGCAGAACGCCGCGCTCGTGGAAGAGGCTTCCGCCGCGGCTGCCGCGCTGGAAACGCAGGCCATGCGCCTGCGCGAGTCGGTCGCGCTGTTCCGACTGTCGGCTCACGAAGCCGCGCGGCCCCCCGCGCTCAACGAGACCGTCGCGACGCTCGACACGCCCCAGGGCAGACTGGCGCTCGCGGCTTGAGGATCGCCACCGCCGATCAAATGCTCGCGCGCTGCTCGAAGCCTTTGATCGGCGAATCCGCAACCCAGGCCTTGTCGACTTCGCACGACGAGACCTGCGCGTGCTGCGGCCCCTCGCGCATCCATTCGCACAACGCGAGTAGCTGATCGGGCTCCCCCTGCGCGATGGCCTCGACCGTACCGTCGCGCCGGTTGCGTACCCAACCGCGGAGTCCGATCCGGCGCGCCTCGTCCACGCACGCGGCGCGATAGCCGACGCCCTGCACCAGCCCATGCACTACGATCTGCCACGTTGCCGTCATGGCCCCTCCTACGGTGATGGACGATGGGCAAGTCCACGCGAAACCAACGGACGAGGGGCCCGATCGAGACCGGGCCCTGTCACTACGTTAGCACACCGCCTCGGCACGTCTAATACACGTCGCGGCGATAGCGTCCCTGCGCCGACAGGTCGAGCAGGACGTCCGTTCCGATGGCGTCGGCCAGCGCGGCATCCACTGCGGGCGCCATGCCGGAGAGGCTGCCGCACACATAAATCGACGCGCCGCGCGCCACCCAGGCCGCAATGTCCTGTGCGGCTTCGCGCACCCGATCCTGGACGTAGCGGCGTTGCGCCTGGTCACGCGAATACACGCGGTCGAGGCAGGCAATGCCGCCCTGCGCGTGCCATGCACACAACGTCGCGTCGTGGAAATCATCGTGCGCCGCGTGACGCTCACCGAAAATCAGCCAGTTGCGCCGCTGTCCGTTAGCGATACGTTCGGCAAGGTGCGCTCGCAGTCCGGCCAATCCCGTGCCGTTACCGATCAGGATCATGCCGCGCCCCGCCGCCGGGCCGTGAAAGCCGGGATTCGGACGCACCCGCATCGACACAGACTCGCCCAACGCCACGCCCTCGGTGAGCCAGCCGGAACCCAGGCCCAGCGAGCCATCGGGATGGCGAACCTGGCGCACGAGCAACATCAGTCGCCCCTCGTCGCAGGTCGATGCAATCGAATACTCGCGCACGGGCAACGGCGCCAGACGCGCCAGCCAATCGTGCAGATCGATGCCTGCCGGCGGAGCGGTGTCGGGCAACAGGCGTTCGCGCAACGCGTCGCCCAGCGTCGTCTCGCGCCCAGCGACACTCACCCGCACGTCGCGTGCCCAGACACTCCTCGAGAGGAAAGTGTCCACGCGTGCGACCGAGTGGCGCGGCCGCACGTCGACCCGATCGCCCGCCATCCATTGCACGCCCGACGGCGGGGTGAACGCCAGGTGAAAGGCCGGCAAACCAGCGCTGCCGGGATTGAGCAGGTCGCGCTCGACCAACGTCCACGGCTGAAAGCGGGGGCCGTCGTGTGGCTTCGACGCCGCCAGCGGATGGCCGAACCACTCGCCAAGCCGGTCTTGCCAGCGCACCCACGCGCCCGGATCGCCACGGTCGACTTCGATGGGCTCGAATGCCGCCACGCCGCCCTGCGCACGCAGCCAACCATCGAGTTTGCGGCCGAATCCGCAGAATCGGTCGTAATGACTGTCCCCCAACGAGAGCATCGCGAAGCGCAACGTCGGCAAGGCCATCGCCCGATTCATCAATTGCTGTGCAAAGCGGCGCGCGCTGTCGGGCGGCTCGCCATCGCCGAACGTGCTGACGATGAACAGCGCCCGCCTGGCCGAGCCGAGTTGCGCCTGACCGATGCGCGCCAGCGGCTGGATCTGGGCCCGGACGCCCGCGCCTTCGAGCATGCCGGCCGTCTGCCACGCAAGGTCTTCCGCCACGCCACTCTGACTGGCGTAGCCGATCAACACCCCATCGTCCGCGAACGTCCCCCCCGCAGCGACCGGCGAGCCAGACCTCGCCACGACCGGGCGCGATGCCGCCAGCGCGCGTTGCTTCCTGCGCCGGTCCAGATACAGCATCCAGCCCGTGACGAAAAACACCGGCATCATCAGGCTCGAGAGCATCATGACAACGACGCCCGCGGGTCCAAAGAAGCTGCCGCGATGCAGCGCGTAGATGCTCGCCATCCATTGGCCGCCCGTGGTTTTCTGAGCGTACCGGTCTTCGTTGCGAATCGCGCCGGACGCCGCATCGATCTCCAGACGGTTGAACGCCCGCTCGTGCGGCGCCGACGTGTCGAGCCACGTCACCTGCAGCGGACCACCGGATTTCTGCGCCGGACGCAGGGACACCTTGGTGTAGTCCGGCACGTGCCCGGTGAAGCTGCGCCACGCCGTGGTCATCTCGGATGTCGTCGTCGCGGCCAGATCCGGCAGCGCCGCCGGCTTGCCTTCGCCGTGCGCGCGCCGCGTCGGCGGGGCAGCAGGCTTATTGCGCACCGGCGGCGACACACCCGCGATGGAAAACAGCATGCCGCGCCACCAGTCGTATGACCAATACAAGCCTGTCGTGGCGGAAAGCAGATACGGCACCAGCACCACCGTGCCGATCACGGCGTGCAGGTTCCAAAGGAATGGACGACCGCGCTTCTTGAGATCGATATGTAACCAGGCTCGCCAGTGACCCACCCGTCGCGGCCAACGCAGATACAGGCCGCTCAGCGCCAGCACGAACAGCAGCATGGTGGCCGCCGCCGTAATCTGCTTGCCGATTCCGTCCACCGTGAGGAAACGGTGAATATCCATAATGAACCGGAAGACGGCATCGGCCTGTGACCGGCCAAGCATCTGCCCGGTGTAGGGATCGACGAAATACGTCGCGCCGCGCGGCCCATCGCCCACGGACAGCCGCACGCCGACCGCGTCTTGCGGCGCGCGCGTCATCGTCATGAGCAGAACGCGCCGGTCGGGCGCCGCCTCATGCACGCGCGCGAGCAACTCGGGAATCGGCAGCGGCGCCGTGTCGCGCACCGCTACGGTCATCACGCCCGGACTGAAGGCCCGAGTCAGGGCGTCGTCATAAGAAAGCAGCGCGCCGGTCAGACCGACGACGGCCAACACCAGCCCGGCGGTAATGCCGAAAGCCCAATGCAACTGAAACCAGAGTCTTTTCATCATCGTTATCGTCCGGCGCACATTCGAGCGCCGGAATCGGCGCATGCGCGGCAGGTATGCCGTGCCGCCGTCCCCGATCGTCTACTTTACGGCAATTGTGGAATGTTATTGCAAACGATTCTCATATTCAATACCAATTTAACTTTCCAAACCTTGTAGGCGTCATCCGACAAGCGTTTCATTGAACGGACGACTTCCTGTCGGTTTTTGACGGGGTAGGATGATGTCTTCCGCGCGGATGTCCGCGCTCCCGCCCACCGAACCGCCGCACGTCACGTCTCGTCTGCCCTCCCCTGCGCCCGCCGCTCGGCCCCGGCGATGACCTATCGACCTGCGGCACGATAGCGACGGAGTGCCATGCAACCCCTAGCGTCTTCCCCGCCCGCGACACGCGACACGACACCGGCCGACACTTGCCACGTCGATGTCACCACGGTCGCCTTCTTTTTCGACCTCGACGGCACGTTGGCCCCGCTCGCACCGCGTCCCGACGCGGTCAGACTGCCGCTCGACACGGCCAATGTTCTCGCCAGCCTGTTCCACCGCGCGTGCGGCGCCATCGCCGTCGTCTCGGGGCGCGCCATCGACGATATCGACGGCCTGCTCGCCCCGTTACGCGTGCCCGCCGCCGGCCTGCACGGGGCGGAAATCCGCCATGCCGACGGCGAACGCGTTCGCGCCGAGGGCTATGCCGTCGACGCGGAGCGAATTGCGTCGATGATCGCGCCGCTGCACGCGCTCGTCGCCCAGCACCCCGGCCTATTATTGGAGAACAAGGGCAGCGCGCTGGCGCTGCACTACCGTGGGGCCCCTGAACTGGCAAGCGTGGCGCGCGATACCATGCGCGCCCTGGCCGAACTGCATGCCGAGCGCTTCGTGCTGCAACCCGGCAAGCTGGTCTTCGAGCTGCGTGCGCGCCACGTCAGCAAGGGCCGCGCCATTACCACCTTGCTGCAAGAGGCGCCGTTCGCCGGTCGAACGCCGCTCTTCGCGGGCGACGACCTGACCGACGAGGCCGGGTTTGCCGAGGTGAATGCGCTGGGCGGCATCACGATCAAGATCGGCGACGGCGAGACGTGTGCCCGCCACCGTCTGCCGTCGCCCGAGGCCCTCACGGCCTGGCTGCTGACATTGCCCCCCGCCAGCCCGCCCCCACCCTCAAAGGAGAACGGAGCATGAGTCGCTTGGTCATCGTATCGAATCGGGTCGCCCCCATCACCGAGGGCAAACCGACCGCAGGCGGACTGGCGATCGGTGTGTACGAAGCACTCAAGGATACCGGCGGCATGTGGTTCGGCTGGAATGGGGAAATCGACGCCGAGCCGGCCACGGTGCCCGAGATCGCCCACCGCAACAACGTCACGTTCGCGACCGTGCCGCTCACGCGCCGCGACTACAACACCTACTATCGTGGCTTTTCGAACGCGACCCTGTGGCCGACCTTCCATTACCGCGACGACCTCACGCGCTACCAGCGCGACGACTACAACGGCTACCGCCACGTCAACGCGCGCTTTGCCGCGCTGCTCGCACCGCTGCTTGAGCCCGACGACCTGATCTGGGTGCACGACTACCACCTGTTGCCGTTCGCGCAGGCGTGTCGCCAGATCGGCGTACAGCAGCGACTCGGCTTCTTTCTGCACATTCCGTTCCCCTCGCCACAGGTCCTCATGACCGTGCCGCCGCACGAAGCGCTGGTGCGCGCGATGTGCGAGTACGACCTCGTCGGCTTCCAGACCGAAACCGACCGCACGGCGTTTACCGACTATCTGGTACGCCACGCCGGTGCGACCCTGCACGACGACGGCACCGTCACGGCCTTTGGTCGCACGCTGCGCACGGGCGTCTACCCGATCGGCGTGTATCCCGACGAGATTGCGCAGCAGGCGACCGCGCGCGCGACGGTCAAGCACATCCTCGATCTGAAACAGGGGCTGCAGGACCGCAAGCTCATCATGAGCGTGGATCGCCTCGATTATTCGAAGGGGATGCTCGAACGATTTCGCGCGTTCGAGCGCCTGCTCGAACTGTGGCCGAACCAGCAAGGAACCGTGAGTTTCGTTCAGGTCGCACCGCCCAGCCGCTCGGACGTGGCGGGCTATGGGGAAATTCGCCAACAGTTGGAAACCGAGGCGGGGCATATCAACGGGCGCTTCTCGGATCTGGCCTGGACGCCGCTTCGCTATATCAACAAACGCTACGCTCACGAAGTCCTGATGTCGTTCTTCCGGGCGTCGCAGGTGGGTTACGTCACGCCGCTGCGCGACGGCATGAATCTCGTGGCGAAGGAATACGTGGCGTCGCAGGATCCGGCGGATCCCGGCGTGCTGGTGCTGTCATGCTTCGCGGGCGCCGCTCAGGAACTGGACGGCGCGCTGATCGTGAATCCCTATGACATCGACGGCATGGCCGAAGCGTTGCGCACGGCGCTGAACATGTCACTTTCGGAGCGCCAGACGCGCCACGCCAGCATGATGGCGACGCTGCGCGAGCACAATCTGTCGACGTGGCGCAACCGGTTCATCGCCGATCTGCGACCGCCGACGACCGCCGCTAAACCAGCCTTGCTGCGTACGCAACCGGCCGCGGCCTCAGTCGACGGGTGAACGTCGCCAGAGGGCGCGGCGAGCCGCACGACGCGCCGCCATGATCTGCCACGATAAGGTCGCGACGGGCGGACGGTCTTACTTGCCCGCCGGACGCGACTGCTGCACCTGTGCCAAACGTTTTTGCAGGCCGTCCGCGATTTCCTTCTGGTGGGTTTGCTTGGCAAAGTCGATGGCCGTCATGCCGATCTGGTTCTTGAGACGGACATCCGCGCCCCCATCGAGCAGCACCTTGCACGTGGTGATGTGCCCCCCGCGAGCGGCCATCATGAGCGGCGTGGTGCCGTTGGGCGACTCGGCATCGACGTAAGCCGACGCGTCCAGCAGGATCTGCACGATGTCATCGTGCCCGTTGGTCGCGGCGTAATGCAGCGGCGCCCAACCCTTCTTGTTGACTTCGGCATCCTTGTCGATGAGCAGCTTGACCATCGGCGTGAGGCCTTGCAGCGAGGCGATCATCATCGCGTTCTCGCCTGCCGCGTTGGTCGCATCGAGATCCGTGCGCTTATCGTCGATGAGCAGGCGCGCCACGTCCACCGACTTTTCGCGCATCGCGATCACCAGCAGCGGGTTGCCCTTTTCGTCCGTCGAATTCGGGTCGACCCCCGCCTTGAGCGCTTGGGCGATGGATTTTGTGTCGTTGAAGACGACCGCCTTGACCAGAGCGCTATTGGAAGTGGCCGCCGTGGCGCATGCCGTCAGACAAAGCACGCTGAGCAACATCCAGGCTCGGATCATCGAAAATTTGCGCATTGGGAGCTCCTGTCGGTAGTCCGGTGAATAACGGAAAGGCAGTTCGGTCGATTAGGGGTACGGGTCTTACGGTTCAGGGCTTTGCCGTGGCAAACAGGCGGAAGAAATTCTCCGTCGTGACATCGGCGATCTTCTGCAGCGGCTCGCCGCGCAGATCGGCGATAAATTCGGCCACATGCCGCACGTAGCCCGGCTGATTGAGCTTGCCGCGATAGGGCACGGGCGCGAGGTACGGCGAATCGGTCTCGATCAGCATGCGCTCGAGCGGCACGCGCCGCGCCACGTCCTGCAAATCGCGGGCGCTCTTGAACGTGACGATGCCGGAGAACGAGATATAGAAGTTCTGATCGAGCGCGCCTTGTGCGACCTCCCAGCTCTCGGTGAAGCAGTGCATCACCCCGGCGGGCTCGCCCGCCTGCTCTTCGCGCATGAGGCGCAGCGTATCCTCGGCGGCCGCGCGCGTGTGAATGATGAGCGGCTTGCCGGTGAGGCGCGCGGCACGAATATGCGTGCGAAAGCGCTCGCGCTGCCACGCCATGTCCTCGATGCTGCGACCTTCGAGCCGGTAGTAGTCGAGCCCGGTTTCACCAATGGCCACGACTTTCGGGTGGGCGGCCAGACGCACGAGGTCGTCGACGCTCGGCTCGGGCGTGTCTTCGTAATCGGGATGGACACCGACCGAGGCATACACGTTGTCGTGCTGTGCTGCGATGTCCAGCACCTGCGGCAGCGTCGGCAGGTCGACCGAGACACACAGGGCGTGGCTCACCTTGTTCTCACGCATGCGCGCGAGCAAGTCGGGCATCTGCTCGGCCAGTTCCGGGAAATTGATATGACAATGCGAATCGATGAACATGATGTGCGATCGGTGTCCGGTGCCCTGCGTCAACGCGACGCCGGCCCACCGAACAACTGTTGGTATTGCAGGAAAAGGGCCTCGAGCAGCACGCGGGTATTGAGCGGGTGATTTTGCACCTGACGCTGCTGCGCCAGCTCACGCAGGAAGCCGAGCAGGTGCACGTCGTCCGTCGCGTCGCCGCAACGGCGCAACGCCTGGGCATGACTCGGGAAGAAGCGTACGGTGCCCGTCATGCGCTGCGCGAGCACATCGAAGCACCAGCGTTGCAGCGTCTCCAGAATGCCCGGCAAATTGCCCTTGTGCAGTTGTTCCGCACAGGCAAAGCCGTCGATCGCGGCGCCCTGCGCGAGCTGGCCGATCAGCCAGTCGCGCCAGGCGCGCTCGTCCGGCTCGGCGAGTGCGCGGGCGGCAAGCGGCGCCCCGCCGGTCTCGGCCAGTACCGCGGCGGCGGTGGCGGCGTCGAGTCCCGCGTCGCCCATCAACCATTGCGTTGCCTGCGCGTGATCGGGCCGGGTCAACACCATGCGGCGGCAACGCGACAGAATCGTCGGCAGCAGACGGTCCGGCTGCGTCGTCACCAGCAGGAACACCACGCCCTCGGGCGGCTCTTCGAGCGTTTTGAGCAGGGCATTCGCCGCATGCACGTTGAGCGCCTCCGCCGGATAGAGCAGCACCACGCGTCGCCCCTGACGGTGCGAACCCAGGCTCGCGAAGTCGATCACTTCGCGGACCTGCTCGATCTTGATTTCCTTGCTCGGTGTCTTGGTTTTCTTGTCGCCCTCGGCGTCGGCACGGGCGTCGGCACCAGGCAGGCTATCGGCCAATATTTCAGGACAGACGGCACGAAAATCCGGGTGATTGCCGCTGGAGAACCACTGGCACGCACCACACGTGCCGCATGGCAGGTGGTCGGCGCGCGGCGATTCGCACAGCAGGGCCTGCGCGAACGTGCGGGCGAGCGCCAGCTCGCCAATGCCGGGCACCGCCTGCAACAGCAGCGCGTGCGGCATCTGGGCGCGCAGGTCGTTCAGGCGTGTCCAGTCCTGTGACTGCCAGGGATACAGCATATGGGCTCCTTGGCCGATAAATGCGTCGGGCGAGACAGCGAAATTACGCCATGGCGAATTCGCGAAATACCGACGCTGCGAGTCGGTCGAACAAGCGGATTATCGCGCGTCAGCGCGGCCCGTGCCCGGGCACGCCCAGACGGGCGAATACGCCCGCGAGTTGTCCGGCAATGGCCTCGATGCTTTGCGCGGCGTCAATCACGACGAATCGCTCCGGCGCGGCCTTGGCACGACGCAGGTACTCATCTCGCACCCGTGTGAAAAACGCCGCCGATTCGCGCTCGAACTTGTCCGGCGCCCGGGCGCCCGCCAGCCGCGCGGCGGCAATCGCCGGATCGAGATCGAACAGAATCGTCAGATCGGGTTGACGCGTGCCCTGCACCCATTGTTCGAGGATCGCCAGCTTGTCGCGTGACAGCCCCCGCCCGCCGCCCTGATAGGCAAACGTCGCATCGGTGAAGCGATCGGAGACGACCCAGTCGCCGCGCGCGAGCGCCGGTTCGATCACCTTCGCCAGATGCTCGCGACGTCCGGCGAACATCAGCAGCGCCTCGGTTTCGAGATCCATCGGCTCATCGAGCACGAGCTTGCGCAACGCCTCGCCCAAGGGGGTGCCCCCCGGCTCGCGCGTGGCGACGACGCTGCGCCCCACACTGGCGAGGCCCTGACGCAGCGTGTCGACAAAGGCGTTGACGTGCGTGCTCTTGCCGGCGCCGTCGATGCCTTCGAACGTGACGAACCTGCCCGGCACAGTGGCCGTGGCCTCGGGGGAATGCGTCATTGCTCACCTCGCTGAAATTTGTCCACGGCGCGATTGTGCTCCTGGAGGTTCGCCGAGAAATGGCTCGTGCCGTCGCCGCGCGCCACGAAGTACAGCGCGTCGGTCGACGCGGGATTCAACGCTGCCGCAAGCGACGCCATGCCCGGTAGCGCGATCGGCGTCGGCGGCAGGCCGGCGCGGGTGTAGGTGTTGTAGGGCGTGTCCGTCTGCAAGTCGCGCTTGCGCAGGCGCCCCGTATACAGATCCCCCATGCCGTAGATCACCGTGGGATCGGTCTGCAGCAACATACGCTTGCGCAGCCGATTGACGAACACGGCCGCGACCTGGCCGCGCTCCACCGCCTGCCCGGTTTCCTTCTCGATGAGCGACGCCATGATAAGCGCCTCGTACGGTGTCGTGTAGGGCAACCCCGGCGCACGCGCGGCCCACGCTTCGTCCAGGCGCTTCTGCATCAGGCGATAGGCCCGCTTGTAGATATCGACGTCGCTCGTGCCTTTTGGAAACAGGTAGGTGTCGGGAAAGAACATGCCCTCGGCTTCCGCACGATCGGCGCCCACGAGCTGCATGAGATCCGCGTCGGGAAGCCCGGCCGTGTCGTGCCGCAACGCCGGGTTCGCGTCCAGTTCGGCACGCATCTTCTTGAAGGTCCAGCCTTCGATGATGGTCACGACATACTGGTTGACGTCACCACGCGCGAGCTTTTCCATCACCTCGAATGGCGTGATGCCGGTCGCAAACTCGTAGTTGCCCGACTTGAGCTTGGTCCCCACGTCCATGACGCGAGCCAGCAGATTGAACAACAGCGGTTGTACCGGCACGCCGCCGGTACGCAATTGCGTCGCCACGCTGCGCACCGAGCTGTAGGGTTTGATCGTGACGTCGAGCGTTGGCTTGCCCAACTGCAAGGGGGCTTGCGCCCAATAATAGAATGCGCCGCCCGCCGCGAGCGCAGCGACAATCAACAGTACGAACAGGCGTTTGATGAAAGACATGAATTGCAGGGTAAGCCATCCAGCGACGGCAGCGGGTTCGGGGGACTCGGTCAGACAGCGTGGCGCCGACGGCGTCGAGCGGCGCGTTTTGCGCGTCGAACCGAGCTCGCACGTTCTGGCGGAAGACCCAATATAATACTTTGACTTGCCGAACCCTCACAGATTGACAGCCACCTTCGTTTATGACCTCCCAATGGCGTGATCTCCTGCCGCAAGCGGCAGACGTGAATTCCCCCGATATTTTGTCCAACGCGAGCGCACGCGCCGCCCAGTTCGACGCCTTGCAAACCGGCAGCTTCGTCGCGCTGGCGAGCGACACCGGCCTGATCGCCCTGAGCGGCGCCGATGCTGCGAGCTTTCTGCACGGCCAACTGACCAACGACGTCGAGCGCCTGGCGCCCGCACAGGCGCGGCTGGCCGGCTACTGCTCGGCAAAGGGGCGCCTGCTCGCCACCTTCCTGATGTGGCGCGATGCGTCCGCCGACGCCACGATCTATCTGGCGTGCGACGCCACGGTGCAGGCTGCCGTACAGAAACGACTGTCGATGTTCGTCCTGCGGGCCAAGGTCAAGCTGACCGACGGTGCTGCCACGCACGTGTTGCTGCAGGTCGGTGGCCCGGCGGCGGAGGCCGTCCTCGCGAACACGTTCGCCGCACTGCCCACCGAATCGCTGGCCGTTGCCCACGCAACCCTCGGCGACGACGCGACCCACCTGATCCGACTGCCGGCGGCCGGCACGGCACGCTCGCTCTCGCGCTTCCTCTGGAGCGTGCCGGTGGCGCGTGTCGCCGAGGTCTGGGCCTCGCTGACGCAAGCCCCCGGGGTGGTCGCCGTTGCCCCAGCCCTCGCGGCATGGCTCGATGTGCATAGCGGCGTGGCGCGCGTCACGAGCGCGACGCAGGAGCAGTTCGTTCCGCAGATGGTGAACTGGGAGGTCGTGGGTGGCGTGAACTTCCGCAAGGGCTGCTATCCGGGCCAAGAGGTTGTCGCGCGCAGCCAGTATCGCGGCACCATCAAACGGCGTCTGCATCTGGCGCACGTCGATGCCACGCAACCCGCACCGGGCCAGGAACTCGTCGAGACAAGCGATCCGGACCAGCCATGCGGCATGGTCGTGCACGCGGCACCGGCACCGAACGGCGGCTACGACGCGCTCGTTGAAGTGAAGCTCACCGCGCGCGAAGCCGACGATGTGCGCCTTGGCGCCGCCGATGGCCCCGCGCTGACCTTCGCCGAATTGCCGTACGACATCGTGGACCCGACGGAGTCGCCCGCGTCGTCTGCGGCGGCGTCCTGACCCGGCCGCCGCGGCGCCCGAGAATGGACTGTTACGTCTACTACCGCGTTTCATCGCACAACGCCGGCGCGGCTCGTCTGGCCGTCGCGCAACTTTTCGCGCTGACGGCAGCGCGCTTCGGCGTCACGGGGCGCCTGCAATGGCGCGCCGACGCCTCCGCCCACGACACCGCCGCCGGCACCACAACGTGGATGGAGCGCTACGACGGCGTCAGCGACGCGTTCGTCGCGGCGCTGACGCCGTTGGCCGCCGAGGCCGGCTTGACGATGCGCATCGACGGCGAGCGTCACGCCGAGTGCTTTGTCGACGCCGAGCCACCATGTGCCTGATCGTCTTCTCCTGGCAGCCCGAGGCCGCCACGCCGCTGGTCCTGCTCGCCAATCGCGATGAGTTCTTCGAGCGTCCCGCCGAACCGTTGCACTGGTGGCGCGATCGCCCGGACGTCCTTGCCGGCCGAGATCTACGCGGCGGTGGAACGTGGATGGGCGTCAATCGTGCGGGACGCTTCAGCGCACTGACGAATTTTCGCGACGGGCGCGCCCCAATGGCGCCGAAAGACTCGCCATCGCGTGGCCTGCTCGTCTCGGCCATGCTCGATGCAACTTCGTTCGACGACGATCTGGTGCGCATTGAACGGCACGCGCACGAGTACACAGGATTCAATCTTCTCGCGGGAGACTTGCCGGCGGGCAAGCTGTTCTGGTTGGGAAATCGCGCCCACCACGTCGGCGGCACGGCACCGGCCGCCTTCGCCATGCCACTCGCTCAGGCCATCGCGCCCGGCGTCCACGGTCTGTCCAACGCCGTGCTCGACACGCCCTGGCCCAAGCTGGTCAGCCGTCGCGAGGCTTTCGCCCATGCACTGACACACCATGCCGACGACGCCAGCCTGCTGCGGATCATGCGCGACGCCAGCGAAGCGCCCGACAGCGCGTTGCCGGAGACGGGCGTCTCACGCGCGTGGGAACGCTCGCTATCGGCGGCATTCATTGCGTCGCCCGCGTACGGGACCCGATGCACCACCCTGCTTCGCTACCATCGTGACGGCACCGTCGACATGACGGAAGTCACCGTAACGCCAGGTCAGTCGCCCACGGTCTTGTCCGGCCGTCGCGATTTCACCTTCACCGCCCAGGCCACACTCGCTCGATAGTGCGACCCCTTCACGCTTGTCGCCTCAAGGGGATGCGCCCCGCCGTTTCTGGATGACGCCCGAGACGTTCGCCCAAAACTGTCATTAGGCATTTCCTGATTTCCTGCGGAAACGCCACAAATTTCGCCTGACAGATATTTCGGTGTCTTACATTTGGCTATAATTGCTCGCCAACCATTTTTGGGGGGCTATGGAAGGGCGACCCGATTCATTATCGAATCTCCCGCCATATCCGGCCGTATCGAGCGACGGCCGTGACAACGCATTTAGCGAAACAGCGCGTGGCTCAGCAAAGCGGCAATCGCTTTTTTTCACTCAAACGCCATGCCAGACAACATCGACCCGCGAACGATGCGTCGCACAGCCCTATGGAGTTCGGAAGCCGTTCCCGCTGGGGAATCGACGCCGCTACCCACGGTGCCCGCGCACTCGGCGACGGCTGGATCGTCCCGCACCGTTGCCCACTGGGCATTGCCTGTGCGCCGGTGGGCCTATCGTCAACATGACGCAGCGTCGGCCCGCAAGCCGGAGGTCGGCGACATCGATCCCATGTTGCGCCGGCGTCTGAGCCCGCTCGCCCGACTGGCGTTGTCGGCCGCCACGGCGTGCGGTCCGCTGCCGCCCAAGTGCCGGGTCGTGTACGCCTCTCAGCACGGCGAGATCCAGCGCACCACGCAAATGCTTGACGCGCTGGTTCGCGGCGAGCCGCCCTCGCCCACCGCGTTCAGCTTGTCGGTCCTCAATGCAACCCCCGGCGTGCTCAGCATTGCGCGCGACGACCGCTCGGCCATCAATGCCATCGCCGCGCTCGACGATACGCTTGGCTACGCATTGCTCGACGCATGGACGCAACATCGGGAGGCCCCCGACGCGCCGCTGCTGGTGATTTACGCCTTCGAAGCACCGCCGGCCTGCTTTGGCCCGACGTCGCGCCAGATCGACGACAGCGCGAGCGCTCTGGCGCTACTGATCGAATCCGGTGCCACCGCGCGCCTGACCTGCACGATGCATCTGCCGACCGCTCGCGAGGCGCACGCGGAGCGCCGCGCGCAATGTCAGAGTCTGGTCACGTCGCTGCTGGAGGGCGGCAGCGACCTCTGGCGCGGCGAACGCCACGATTGGCAGTGGGAATGGCACGAGGACGCACGGCATGCCAATGTCTGATTCTTGTACACAACTACGGTGGGAGCTCCTGCGGCGGCGCACGGCGTCGCTGTGGCTATGGTCGTGCTTCGCCGTCGGCGGTCTCCTCTTTTCGCTGATCGTATTCCCCGCACTCCTTTTGCTTCCGATGTCCACGCGCCGCCGCCGCCGCTGCGCCATGGCTATCGTGCATCACGGCTTCGCCGCGCTCGTCGCGGCTTCGCGTGCCCTGGGCGTCATCCGCTTCGACATCCAGAATGCCGAGAAACTGCGGCACCTGGGCCGCGCCATCGTGATCGCCAATCACCCGTCGTACATGGACGTCATGGTGTTGCTCTCACTCATGCCGCGCGCCTGCTGCATCGTCACCAGTCGGCACTGGCGCAACCCGCTGTTCGCCGGCATCGTACGCGCGGCCGGCTATCTCCGTAACGACGGCGGACCCTCGCTCGTCGGTGCCAGCGAAGCGGCGCTGGCCGACGAGGTGCCCCTCATCGTGTTTCCCGAAGGCACACGCAGCCCGTCGCGAGGCCAGCTCGGCAAGTTCTCCCGGGGTTTCGCGCACATCGCGCTGGCACATGACTGCCCGATCCTGCCCGTGCTGATCGACTGTGATCCGCCTGCCTATACGAAACAACACCGGTGGCACTCACTCCCCCCCTCCACGCCGACCCTGCGCGTTCGTGTGCTGGAAGACGACTTGAGCGAGCACGTGGCCGCCGCGCCGGTTCGCTTCGCGCCCGCCAACGAGGACGTGCTTGCCCCATTGGCGGCGAGACGCCTGACGGCGCTCGCCGAACATTTTTTCATCGATCAGATTTCTCAACATGGCTTCACTAGAACTTGAAATCAAGCAATTGATCGTCCAGTCCCTTGAACTGGAAGACATTGCGGTGGACGACATCGCCGACGACATTCCCTTGTTCGGCGATGGCCTCGGCCTGGACTCCATCGATGCGCTCGAGTTGGGCATCGCCCTGCGCAAGCGCTTCGGCCTGCAAATCGAAGCGGGCGACGACGCCGCGCGCGCCCAGTTCCGCAGTGTTGCCACCCTCGCCCAGTTGCTGCGCGAGCGCGGCTGCACCCAGTAAGGAAACCGAATGATGAGTTCATTGACGTTGCCCTTGTCCGACGAAGACATCCTTTCCCGTTTGCGCACCATCCTGCACGACACCTTCGAGATCGAACCCGAACGGGTGACCTTGCAGGCGCACCTGTTCGAGGAGCTTGACCTCGACAGCATCGATGCCGTAGACCTTGCCATCCAACTGCAGCGCCTGACGGGCAAACGCATCAAGCCCGACGAGTTCAAGAGCGTGCGCACCGTCGACGACGTTGTGGCGGCCGTGCGTACGTTGCTCAACGACTGATCGTCCGGCATGCCCCGACTTCACGCCGACGCGCCAGCGTCATTGCCGCGCACCCCACAAGCCCGAGTCCGCTGGCCATCTGTCGTCGCGGCACTCGCCTACCCGATGCTGATCCTCGCCGGAATCTCGCTGGTTCCGCCGCGCTATCTGGCACTGCTGCTCCTTGCCGGCCTCGGCCTGCGATACCGGCACAACTTGCGCGCCCATCGGCTGCTTATGCCCGTCGAATGGGCGGTGGCCGGTGGATTGGCCGCGCTCGCGTTCGCGACAGCGCTGAGCAACAGCGAGCTGTTGCTGCGGTGTTATCCGGTCGCTGTCAATCTCGGGATGGGGCTCACGTTTGCGATGTCGCTCCGCGCCCCCATGTCGATGGTCGAGCGCATCGCGCGGTTGCATCAGCCCGACCTGCCGGTGGACGCGACGCCCTACCTGCGCAACGTCACTCGCGTGTGGATCGTATTTTTCATCTTCAACGGCGCCGTCGCGCTCGCCACGGCGCTTTGGGCGTCGCGGGAGATCTGGTCGCTCTATAACGGCGGAATCGCATACGTACTGATCGGCCTGCTGTTTGCGGCGGAATGGTGGTGGCGTCGGCGCATGTTGGCGCGAAAAGCGTCCGCTTGCGCGGCAGGCACGTCGCCGCCGGAGGGCGCGGCATGAGCGTTCCCGCCTCGATCGAATCGTCCGCCCCGTCAGCATCGCCTGCCTCACACGAGCGTTCCGCAGGACTGGCGCCCTGCGCGTGCACGCCGCTAGCCGAACTGCTGCGCGCGCCTCGCGCGCCGTCGCTCGTCGTATGCGTGGACGGCCGATCCGCCGCAGACGACGTGCATGGGCTCGGCACGTTTGGCTCGCTCACCACGCGCGCCTGGCGCGAACGCGTCGGGGCGTTGCACGCTGTCTTTGCGGCACGCCCTGCCCTGCGACTGGCGATGTGTCTGGACGATCCGTACGACATGAGCTGCGCCCTTTTCGCCGCGTGGGCCGCGGGGCGAACCCCGGTCGTGTTACCCAACGCACTGAACCAGACACGCCGCGACTTCGCCTTCGCCTTCGACGAGGCCATCGATGCGGCCACGTTGGCTTCCTGTGCGGATCGTCGTGATGACATGAACGTCGTGCCAGGGATCGCGCACACGGCGCTCGCCGCAGCGCTGCCCGCCTCGAGCAAATTGATTGTCTACACCTCGGGAAGTACCGGCGAGCCGAAAGCCATCACGAAGACGCTCGCGCAACTCGATGACGAAGTGCAGATGCTGCACCGGCATTGGGGTGCGCAATTGCAAGCGGCGCTCGTCGTCGCGAGCGTGCCGTGCCATCACATCTACGGGCTGTGGTTTCGCATGCTCTGGCCGTTGGCCGCTGGCGTGCCGTTTGCTCGGCACACCTTCGCGGAGCCCTCGCAAACGCAGCAGTGGCGCACGTGGCCTGCCGTCGTCTGGATCGCTGGCCCCGCGCAGCTGACGCGTTGGCCCGCATGGCTGGGCGACGACGTTTGGCGCGATGCGCCCCGCCTCACCTTCTCGTCGGGCGGTCCACTGCCCAAGGACGCGGCGCTGCAATGCGCCCACCTCGTGCGAACCGCTCGGCCTTCGTTGCCGGCAGACGTGGCGCACGCCCCGGTCGAAGTGTTCGGCAGTACGGAAACAGGCGGCATCGCGTGGCGTCAGCAGGATCGCACGTCCGACTGGACCCCGCTCGACGACACACGCGTGCGATTGACCGACGAGGGTGCACTGGCAATCTGCTCGCCGCGTGTCAACCACGGGCGCTGGTGGCCGACCGACGACGGCGCCGTCGTGCATCCCGACGGGTCGTTCGCCTTGACGGGGCGCCTCGATCGCACCGTCAAGATCGAGGGCAAGCGGCTCTCATTGCCCGGCGTTGAAGCGGCGCTGCTGCGCCACGAATGGATCGACGATGCCGCCGCGGCCGTGGTCGCGGGACGCCTCGCCGTCGCCGTCGTCCTCAGCCCTGCCGGCCGGTGCGCTTGGCGAGAGCGCTCGCTCAAGACCGTGCGTGAGACGCTGCGTCACGCGTTGGCCGCGACCTTCGATGCGACGATGCTCCCGAAGCGCTGGCGTTTCCTGATGACATTGCCCCTCAATGAACGCGGCAAGCGCACGGCCGCCGACATTGCGGCACTTTTCACACCGGCGTCCCCGTGGCTGCCCTCGGTGCTGGGCGTTCGGTGGAACGATGCCGACGACCCTGCCCCCGCAACCGCACTCGACGGTTCGCTCGTGATGTCCCTGCGCGTGCCGCCCGAGCTGGCGCACTTCAACGGTCACTTTCCAGGACTGCCGCTGCTGCCCGGCGTGGTGCTGATCGACTGGGCAACGCGGTTTGCCGCAGCGCATGCGTCGCAAGACGCCGCACGTCATGGCTGGGCGGTCGCGCCAACGTCGTTACATCAAGTCAAATTCTCCGCGCCCGTATTGCCGGGAACACGCTTCGACCTCACGCTGACGTTCGATACCTCACGCCGTCGCGTGCACTACGCCTACGAAGGTGCCCGCGGACCTGCCGCGACCGGATATCTCGTCTACGCCGCGCCGCCCGCGCTTGCCGGAGAGGCGCAACGATGACGACAACACTCGGTCCCAGCCTGTCGCCATGCCCTTTCCTGCCGTGCGTGCTGATCCCGGTGTACAACCACCCGGCGCAAATCGCACGCATCGTCGACACGCTGCTCGCGCAAGGCCTTCCGGTGCTGCTGGTCGATGACGGGAGCGACGCCCCGACGCGCGACTTGCTCGTGGCCATTCAGGCCAACCACCCGCAGACCGTGACGCTGGAACGGCTACCGCGCAACGTCGGCAAAGGCGGCGCTGTCTCCCACGGATTGCGCCGCGCCCACGCGCTCGGATTTACGCACGCCCTGCAAGTCGATGCCGACGGTCAGCACGATCTGTGCGACGTCTCCGCCTTTCTCGAAGACGCCCGCCAGCACCCGAGCGCCGTGATCTGCGGCACGCCACGCTACGACGCGTCCGTGCCCAAGGGGCGTTTGTATGGCCGCTACATCACGCACTTCTGGGTGTGGATCGAGACATTGTCGTTCGACATCGCCGATTCGATGTGCGGCTTCCGGGTCTATCCGCTTTCGGCCACCACCGCGCTGCTGGCGCGCCACCGGCCACCATCGCGCATGGCCTTCGACACCGACATTCTGGTGCGTCTGTACTGGCGCGGCGTGCCGATCCAGAGCCGGCGCACACGCGTCGTCTATCCGGAGAACGGGGTTTCGCACTTCCAGATGTTGCGCGACAACGTCGGCATTTCCTGGATGCACACGCGGCTCGTATGCGCCATGATCCCGCGCGCGCCGGGACTGCTGTGGCGGAAGTGCCGCCGCAAGCCGAGTGCACATGCCCAGGCGGTGGCAGCCATGCCGGCCGCCGCAACATCCTCCGCGACATCCTCCGCAACGCCCACCGTCGACGACGGCCTGGCGTGGTGGCGGCGCCCCGAGCGCGGCAGCTTGCTGGGCATGCGCCTGTTGGCACTGGCTTGCCGGTGCTTCGGTCTGCGCACGGCGCGCGTCTGCCTGATTCCCGTGGCGGCCTATTTCGCGCTGAAGGACACACAAGCGTGCGCGGCCTCGCGCGATTATCAGCAGCGGCTCCGGAACGCAGCCCCCGAACTCGGGCTGCCGGCGCCCACGCGATGGCACACGTTCCGGCATCTTCTGGCGTTTGCCAACGCGGCACTGGATAAATTCGCCGCCTGGCGCGGACTCCTCGGCGAGCGCCATGTCCAGATCGACGACCGTGCCACGCTCGACGCGGCGGCCAGCGATGCGCGCGGCGCCCTCGTCATCGGCTCGCACCTCGGCAACCTGGAGATGACCCGCGCACTCGCCCGTTCGCGCGGCATCGACCGCATCCATGCCGTGGTCTACACCCGTCACGCCCAGCGATTCCGCTCGATGCTCGCCGGGTCGAACGACGCGTTTGCCGAGAACCTGATCGAGGTCGACGACATCGGCCCCGCCACGGCCATCATGCTGCGTGAGCGCATCGACCGGGGCGACTGGCTTGTCATCGTCGGAGACCGCGTGCCTTCCACCGAGGGTGGTCGGGTCGTGCCGGCCCCGTTCCTCGGCGCATCGGCGCCGTTCGCGCAAGGGCCGTTCATTCTCGCCGCCTTGCTCGAGTGCCCGGTGTATCTGCTTTTCTGCCTGCGCGACAAAGCGTCTTACCGACTCTATTTCGAACCGTTCGCCGATGCCGTGGCGTTGCCGCGCGCCCAACGCGAGGTCGCCCTGCGCACCTACGCCGAGCGCTATGCGCGTCGGCTCGAGCACTACTGCCGTCAGTACCCGATGCAGTGGTTCAACTTTTTCGATTTCTGGCGAGGCAAGTCGCCACAATCATGATGCAACTACCGACTTCACTGAGCGACGCCGATGCGCGCGCCGGCACACCCCCGCGCCATGGGCTTCACGACGCGCCCCCTGACGCCGACGCGCGCCGCGCGACAGCGCCGGCCGTCGTGTTCGGCCAGGCCCGTCTGACGATCGAAGACATTCTCGCGCTGGCCCGACGCACCCGCAGCGCGCGTCTGTCCACCAACCCCGTGTGGCAAGACCGCATACGCCGCGGCGTGAGCGCGCTGCACGCGCACCTTGCGGCCGGTCGTCCCGTCTACGGCGTCACGACCGGTTACGGCGATGCCTGTGTCGTCGACGTGCCCATGTCGCTCATCGAAGCATTGCCCGCACAACTGACGCGCTACCATGGGTGCGGCATGGGCGAATGGCTCGACGACCCGGCCGTGCGCGCCGTGCTCGCGTGCCGGCTGGCGTCGCTCGCCCAGGGGTACTCGGCCGTGCGCCCGGAACTCCTCGAGGCACTCGTCCACCTGCTCGCCCACGACGTGCTGCCGCGCATTCCGTCCGAAGGCTCGGTCGGCGCGAGCGGCGACCTCACGCCGCTGTCGTACGTCGCGGCTACGCTCATCGGCGAGCGCGACGTGACGTATCGCGGCCGCCTCTGCGCAGCGTCGGCGGCCCTGGCCGCCACGGGGGGCGCGCCGATCACGCTGGCCCCGAAGGAAGGCCTCGCGCTCATGAACGGCACGGCCGTCATGACCGCGCTGGCGAGTCTCGCCTTCGCACGCAGTCGCACGCTGGCGCGTCTGGCCGCCCGGCTCACAGCGTTGACGACCGTAGCGCTCGACGGCCGCGCCGCGCACTTCCATCCGACGCTGTTCGACGCCAAGCCGCACGACGGTCAGCGCGACGCCGCCCGATGGATTCGCGACGACTTGTCCGGACGCACGGAACCGCCCGAGGCGCGCCTCCAGGATCGCTATTCGTTGCGATGCGCTCCGCACGTCATCGGCGTGCTCGTCGACGCGCTGAGCTGGGTCCGGCGCGACGTCGAAAACGAGATCAACAGTGCCAACGACAACCCGCTCATCGATCCCGACACCGGCGAAGTCCATCACGGCGGCAACTTCTACGGCGGGCACATCGCCTTCGCCATGGACAGCCTGAAGACGGCGGTCGCCAACCTCGCCGACCTGATGGATCGCCAACTCGCCCTGCTGGTGGACGACAAGTTCAACAACGGCCTGCCCCGCAATCTCAGCGGCGCGACGGGCCCTCGCGCACCAATCAACCATGGTTTCAAGGCGGTGCAGATCGGCGCATCGGCGTGGGCGGCGGAAGCGCTCAAGCACACCATGCCGGCCAGCGTATTCTCACGCTCGACCGAATCGCACAATCAGGACAAGGTCAGCATGGGAACGATCGCCGCACGCGATTGCCTGCGCGTGCTGACGCTCACCGAACAGGTCGGCGCCGCTCACACGCTCGCGGTGGCGCAGGCCGTCAAGTTACGCTTGCGGCACTCGCCGGACGCCGCGCCGCTGCCCGCCGCACTGCGGGCGTGGCTCGAAACGGTCACCGCCCAATCGCCGTTCGTCGACGAAGATCGCGCGCTTGAACATGAATTGCGCGCCGTGCGTGCCTGGCTTGCCGATGGAGGCGATCTGCCTAATGACGACTGAGACGACCGGTCGCCGACCGGAAAAGGCCCCCTGGCTCAGCGCTTTCGCCGACGTCGAGATTCCGTTCCATGACGTCGATGTCATGGACGTCGCCTGGCACGGCCACTACGTCAAGTATTTCGAGATCGCACGCTGCGCGCTGCTGCGCCGCTTCGACTACGACTATCCACAGATGCAGGCGTCCGGCTATCTCTGGCCCATCGTCGAGTGCCATCTCAAGTACGTTCGCCCCGCGCGCTACGGGCAGCGGGTGCGTGTCACGGCATCACTGACCGAGTATGAGAATCGGCTTCGCATCGCCTACGAGATTCACGACATCGCTACCGAAACGCGCATGACCAAGGGATATACCGTCCAGGTCGCGGTGGACGCGCGCAACGGCGAACTGCAATTCGTGAGTCCCCCCGTCGTACTGAGCAAGTTGGAGGCCGTATGGGTCGCCATCTGATGCCGCGTGCTGCGAGCGTGCTTGCCCTCGCCCTACTGGTCGGCGTCGGGCTGTCGTCGGCACCCGCCGTCGCGACCGAAACCGAGACCGCCCCCGTTGCGGCATCAGCGGCGGCCGATTCGGCGTTGCTCCAGCGAATCCTCGCGCAGGTCAGTGCGCATCCCGTGGTGCACGCCGATTTCGTCCAGACGCGAACCTCGGCCTTGCTGACGGCACCTGCGCTCACGCGCGGCACGCTGGTTTTCGCGCGCGAGCGCGGCGTGATCTGGCAAGTGCGTTCGCCGCAGCCGCAAGGGTATGTCTACGGCCGGCAACGCAGCGCGCGCATCGATGCCGACGGCAAGCTGCTGTCGCTCGACGGGCAGCCGACGGCCATCTCGCAGCAGATCAACGAATGGGCCAATGCATTCATGCAGGGCGACACCAGCGGACTCGCCTCCCAATTCGGCATTTCCGTCACGGGCACCCTGCGTCGCTGGCAGGTGGTGCTCACGCCCGCACAACCACAGATCGCTCAAGCGATGCGGCGTCTCACGCTCAGCGGCGACACGACCGTGCGCACCGTGACGCTGGAGACCCGGCGCGGTGAGACCGTCCAGTGGCAGTTCGACAAGGTGCGCACCGGCGAGACGCTCGACGTGCAAGCGCAACGCCTGCTGCGAATGGTCGAATGACGCCACGCACTCGGGCATTGCGCCGCACACTCACCTTCGCCCTCGTCGCGGGCCTCGTGCTGCTGGGTATCTGGCTGCTGGCGGTGCGCCATCTGCCGCTGCAGACCAATGTGCTCGCGCTGTTGCCCACGACCGAGCGCGATCCCGTCGCGGAGCAAGCCGTGGACCATCTGGCGGGCAGCGTCAGCGACCGTGTCGTGGTCCTGATCGGCGCGCCCGACGCCCACGCGGCCCGCGCCGCCGCGGCGCGTTTCGACGCGCTGGCCCGTGCGAGCGGCGCCTTCGCGAGCGTGCAGGGTCGGGTGCCGCCGTTCGACCCGGCCTTTCTCTCGAATTTCTATCGGCCGCATCGCTTCCAACTCCTCTCGCCAGCGGATCGCGGCGACCTGCAGGCGCAGCTTCGCCGACATGCGTCTGGCGACGCGAGCTTGCCGCCGCTATCGCTGGCCCATTCCCCCTTCGGCCTGACCGACGCGGCCGATGACCCCTTTGGCTGGCTCGACCGCTGGCTCACGCGGCTGCCGTTCGGCCAGCTTAGGATGTTGCCCGACGACGGTTGGCTGAGCGCGCGCCAAGCGGGGAAGACATGGGTGCTCGTGTTGCTGCAAACGCAAGGCCCGGCCTTCGACAGCGCCGTGCAGCAGCGAATCACTCAATTCTTCGACACGGCACAAGCGCGGATCGTAGACCTCTCGCCCGGCGTGGAAGTGCTGCGCAGCGGCGCGGTCTTCCATGCGGCAGGGGCACGATCGCAGGCGGAAACGGAGTTGCATCGCATCGGCATCGTTGCAACGCTCGGTATTGCGCTGCTCACGCTCTGGGCGTTCCGTTCGGGCCGCCTGCTCGCCATGGGGCTCGCGACCATCGCCTTCGGCACGCTGTGCGCTGCGCTCGCCACGCTGCTGATCTTCGGTGAGCTGCACTTGCTGACGCTCGTCTTCGGCGCGGCCCTGATCGGCGAAACCGTCGACTATGCCATTCAGTATTTCGTCGGCGTTGGCGGTCTGACGCGCGAGGCAGCCCAGCGGACCCTGCCGATGCTGCGTCCGGCATTGCGTATCGCCCTCGCGACCAGCGTGCTGGGCTACGCGATTCTCGGCACTGTGCCGTTCCCTGCATTGCGTCAGATCGCCGTGTTTGCGCTGGCGGGCCTGCTCTCGTCCTATGTGTTCGTCGTTTGGGCCTTGCCCGCCTTTCTGCCGCGCGAGGTGCCTGCGCTGCGCGCGCCGGTCGTCGCCCTTGCCCAACGCTGGCTGGCGATCTGGCGCGGCGCGCTTGCCGGGCGGCGCGGCACGGCGGTGGGGGGGCTGATCCTGCTGGCATGCGTGCCGGGCTGGTGGCGGCTGGGCGTCGACGACGACGTTCGCCGGCTCATTGCCCGCGATCCCGCACTGGTCGCGCAAGAGCAGGCGATCTCGCGCATCACCGGTATCGACGGAGCCACGCAGTTCTGGCTGGTACAAGCCGACAGCGAAGAAGCGCTGCTCCGGCGCGAGGAACAACTCGGCGCGCGCCTCGACGACGCGGCGGCCCGCCGCGATGCCCCCTTCGACGGATGGACCGGCGTCTCCCAGTTCGTGCCGTCCATGCAACGTCAACTCGACAATCGGGCGCTGTTGGGCGCGGCTCGCTTCGACGCGCCCGACGCGTTGGTCGACGCCATGACGCGGGCCGGGTTCCGCCCGGCATTCGCACGGCAATACGCCGATGCCTACGCCGTCGAGGGCGACACGCCGCCGCTTCGGGTCGACCAATGGCTCGCGTGGCCCGGTTCGACGCCGCTACGCATGCTCTGGATGGGCCGGGTAAGCACGTCGGCGGGAGGGGCGTCCGCCCCGGCGAAGGCCGGTCATTTCGCCAGCCTCGTGCGCCCCCACGGCCTGCGCGACAGCGCCGCAGCCGGGCGCGTGGCGGTCGACTTGCCCGGCGTGACCTACGTCGACAAGGCCGCATCCATCTCGGCGCTTTTTGCCCGGTATCGCGTCGCAAGCGGAATTTGGTTCGCCGCCGCCCTCATCGTGGTGACTGGACTGCTCACGCGTCGCTACGGGTGGCGCGGCGCCATCGCCACCATCACTCCGACATTGCTCGCCACCGCGGCAGTGTTCGCGGCGTTCGGCTATCTCGACCTGCCGCTGACATTGTTCGCGCAGATGGGCTTGATGCTGGTCCTGGGCGTCGGCGTGAATTACGCGATCTTTCTGCGTGAGGGCGAACTACGTGCCGGCGGCGACCCGCGCATGGCCGCGATTGCGGTCGCCGGCACGCTGATGTCGGCCGCGACGACCCTGCTGTCGTTCGGCCTGCTCGCCTTCAGCGCCATGCCGAGCCTGCATGCCTTCGGCCTGACCTTGACGATCGGCATCGCATTTGCGTTGTGGCTCGCCCCCTATAGCCTGCGCTACCCGGAACTGCGCTCATGAAGTCTCCTGTCTATCTCCACGCTCTTGGCATGATCAATGCGCTGGGTCACGACCTGCCGGGCATCGCCGCGCGACTGTTCGCCGGCGATACGTCCGGTATGCGGGTTCGTGACGAGGTGCCCGCGCCGCTTACGTCCCCCGCCCCCGTGGTGGGCGCCGTGCGCGTGACCACTGACGCGCTGCCTTCGCTTCCCGCCCGGCTACAGCGGTACGACTGTCGCAACAACCGGTTTCTGGTCGCCGCGGCGCAACCGTTGCGCCCCACCCTCGCACGCCATATCGCGCGCCATGGGGCAACGCGCATCGGGGTCGTGATCGGTACGAGCACGTCGGGTATCGCCGAAGGCGAAGCCGCGCTGCGCACGCTCGCGGACCGGGGCGCGTTACCGGCGGCGTATCACTACGTCCAGCAAGCCCTCGGGGCACCGGCGCAGTTCGTTGCCGAGTTGCTCGGCGTGCACGGCCCCGCCTACACAATCTCGACCGCGTGCACGTCGAGCGCAAAGGCATTCGGTGCGGCGCGTCGCCTCATCGACAGCGGGATCTGCGATGCCGTAGTGACCGGCGGTGCGGACACGCTATGCGATCTGACCCTCGGCGGCTTCGGCGCGCTCGAGTCGCTCTCGCAGGGGCTCGCGCGCCCGATGAGCCGCCAGCGCGACGGCATCAACATCGGGGAAGGCGCGATGCTCTGCCTGATGTCGCGAGCGCCCGGCGACATCGTCGTGTCCGGCATTGGCGAATCGAGCGATGCTTATCACATCTCGGCCCCCGCGCCGGACGGCCGTGGCGCCATCGACGCCATGCGGGCCGCCTTGCACGACGCCTGCCTGGCGCCCTCGCAGATCGACTATGTTCATCTGCATGCGACCGGCACGCCGAAGAACGACGCGATGGAAAGCCTTGCCACACATGCCTGCTTGGGTGCCACCGCGTGGGCAAGCGGCACCAAACCCATGACCGGACATCTGCTCGGCGCCGCGGGCGCGACAGGCATCGGATTGTGCTGGCTCACGCTTTCAAGCGATGGCCGCCTCCCGCCGCACGTCTGGGATGGAGACGCCGCCCCCGAGCTCAGCGCCCTGCGGCTCGTCACCCCCGGCACCACGCTCGGTCGCGCCCCTCGCCACGTCATGACGAACGCCTATGCATTTGGCGGGAACAACGTCAGCGTCATCCTCTCGCGCGCGGAGGCCCTGTGATGCCCGCCGCTTCTGTCTGGCCGCCGATCGAGACGCTGCTGCCGCACCGGCCGCCGATGCTGCTCATCGATAACGTTTGCGAGCACGACGCCGAGTCGATCTGCGTGCAGGCAACGCCCGATGCTCACGCCTGGTATGCGGATGCGCACGGCAACATGCCCGTTCACATCGTCATCGAACTCATGGCGCAGGCGATTGCCGCGCACGAAGCGCTCACCCGTCGTATCGAAGGCCTGCCCCCCGCGCCGGGCGTGCTGCTCGGCACACGCCGCCTCGAAGCGCGTGTGGCCTCGCTGCCCGCCGGCGTGCCGGTTCTCGTGCGTGCCACATGCGTGCTACACGACGACAACGGCAACGGTGCCTACGACTGCTGCGTGCAGGCCGACGACGAGACAGTGGTCGATGCCACGATCAAGGTGCATCAGCCAACCGATTTCTCTGCCTTCTTGATGGAGCCCCAATCATGACCCGACGCGTTCTCGTCACCGGCAGCAGCCGGGGCATCGGACGGGCCATCGCCCTGCGCCTCGCGCAGGACGGCTTTGCCGTCACCGTTCATTGCCGTGAGCAGATCGCTCCCGGCGAAGCCACCGTCGCGCAGATTCGCGAAGCGGGCGGCACAGCCACGCTCGTGTCGTTCGATGTCCGTCATCGCGATACCTGCCGACAAGTGCTCGACGCCGACGTTGCCGAACACGGCGCGTACTACGGCATTGTCTGCGGCGCAGGCATCACGCGCGACAACGCGTTCCCCGCGCTGTCCGACGACGATTGGGACAGTGTCATCGACACCAGCCTCGACGGCTTCTTCAATGTCGTCCATCCCCTCACGATGCCCATGGTGCGACTGCGCGCCGGCGGTCGCATCGTCACGGTGGCGTCCGTCTCCGGGGTGATGGGCAATCGCGGCCAGGTGAACTACAGCGCCGCGAAGGCCGGTCTGATCGGCGCCACGAAAGCCTTGTCGGTCGAATTGGCGTCGCGCCGAATTACCGTCAACTGCGTGGCGCCGGGGCTGGTCGACACCGGCATGCTCGAGGGCGTGGCGCTCGACGAAGCGCTGCGCATGGTGCCCATGCAACGCGTCGGCCACCCTGACGAGGTGGCGCATGTGGTGTCGTTCCTGATGTCGGACGGGGCCAGCTACGTGACTCGCCAAGTCATCGGCGTGAATGGAGGGATCGTCTGATGACACGCGTCGTAGTGACTGGATATGGCGGAGTGACAGCGCTTGGCAGCCGCTGGGAAGACATTGAGCGGGCGCTGCGCACCGGGCAGAACGCCGTGCGCCGCATGCCGGAGTGGGACTACTTCGAAATGCTCAACGGGCGCCTCGCCTGCCCGGTGGAAGACTTCGCTGCGCCGTCGCACTGGCCGCGCAAGCAATTGCGTTCCATGGGACGGGTTGCCCAACTCGCGCTTCGGGCCACGGAACATGCCCTCGCCCACGCAGCGCTGGATGTCGCCGCGCACGACCCCGGCGATATCGGTGTGGCGTACGGGTCGTCATCGGGCAGCATCGCGCCGATTCAAGCCTTTGGCGTCATGGTCGACACGGGATCGATGGCCGGCGTGACGTCGACGAGCTACATCCAGATGATGCCGCACACGACGGCTGTCAACATCGGCGTGCACTTCGGACTCCAAGGCCGCATCATCCCGACGTCGAGCGCCTGCACGTCGGGCAGCCAGGCCATCGGATACGCATATGAAGCCATTCGCTTCGGCCGCGCGAAAGTCATGCTCGCTGGCGGTGCCGAAGAATTGTCCGGCCCCGGTAGCGCCGTCTTCGATACGCTGTACGCGACGAGCACGCGCAATGACGAACCGAAGCTCACGCCGCGCCCGTTCGATGCGGCGCGCGATGGCCTCGTGGTCGGCGAAGGCGCGGCCACGCTGGTGCTCGAATCGCTCGAACATGCGCGAGCGCGAGGGGCCACGATTCTCGCGGAAATCGTCGGCTTCGGCTGCAACACCGACGGCAATCACGTCACGCAACCGACCGCGGCCACGATGGCACGCGCCATGCGGCTCGCGCTCGACGATGCGGGTCTCGCCCCGCAGGCCATCGACTACATCAGCGCACACGGCACGGCCACGGACCGCGGCGATGTTGCCGAGAGCGAAGCCACCGGCAGCCTCTTCGGCACGCACGTGCCGATCAGCGCCATGAAGAGCTATCTGGGCCATACCCTCGGTGCGTGCGGCGCCATCGAAGCATGGTGGGCCATTGAGATGATGCGTCGCGACTGGTTTGCCGGCACGCTCAATCTCGACACACCGGATCCGGCCTGTGCGCCGCTCGATCACATCGCGGGCGCTCAGGGCCGCGATCTGGAAACGCAGCGAATCATGAGCAACAACTTTGCGTTCGGCGGCATCAACACGTCGCTGATCTTTCATCGATTTGCGGGTTGACGGGCGTTGCGCAGCGCAACGTCCATTCACAACGGAGAAGGAGAACCTATGCAGACTCGTCGACACTGGCTGATCGCCTCGCTTGCCATCACCGCTTCGGCCGTCCTCGCGCCCACCGCCCACGCGGCGCGCCCGGCGGTGCCCATCGTGCCGCACGATAACGTGCCGATTGTCTCCGGCAGCGGCAAAACACTCTCGCTCGACGAGATTCGCGGCGCCATTGCGCGCGGCGCCGCCGTGCACGACTGGACGGTAAGCCCCGTGCATCCGGGAGAACTCGTGGCCTCGCTGAACGTGCGCAACAAGCACTTTGCCTCGGTGACGATCAAATACACCGAAACGGCTTACTCGGTGACCTATCGCGACAGCACCAATCTTGAGTACCAACTCTCCCACCCGAACGCCTCGGCGCGCCGCGAGGACTTCCCCTCGGCGCCGCCCCCCAATACGCCGTTGATCCATCCCAACTACAACCGCTGGGTCGACACGCTCATCCGCGACATCAACACGGAGCTGCGCCGTCTCTGATGACGTCCTTTCATCGCCCCGACGGATTGCCCCGGGTCGTCGTCACCGGCATCGGGATGGTGTCCGCCGCCGGTCACACGCGCGATGCCATCGTGGACGCCCTGCGACATCGGACGAGCGGCGTTCATGAGGCGCCCGATTATGTCGCCCACGACCTGCGCACGACAGTCACCGGACGCCCTCACGCCGGATCGCTCGACGACGCGGTGGTGCCGCGCAAGCTGCGCCGCTTCATGGGGGACACGGCGCTGTATGCCTGCCATGCCGGCCTTCGCGCCGTGGCCGACGCCGGGCTCGATACCGCGACATTGAGTCGCGGGCGATGTGGTGTCGTCGTCGGCTCCGGCACCGGGGCGATGAAGGATTTTGAAGCGGCGCTGGACGTCGCGCGCGAAAGCGGCGCGGCGCGGGTGCTGCCCTACGTGGTGCCACGCGCCATGTCGAGCACCGCGCAAGCCGCCCTCTCCGCGCTCTTCGACCTGCGCGGGGTCGGCTATGCCATTTCGTCGGCGTGTTCGACATCGATTCACTGCGTGGGGCACGCCGTCGATGTGTTGCAGCTCGGACGGCAGGACGTGATGCTCGCGGGCGGCAGCGAAGAGGCCCCCTGGGGCGCGGCGATGTGTTTCGATGCGATGGGGGTACTCTCGCGCGCCCACAATGCGACGCCCGAGGGCGCCTCGCGCCCGTTCGACGCCCAACGCGACGGTTTCGTCCTCGGCGGTGGTGCCGCCATCCTCGTCCTGGAAACACTCGCCCACGCCATGGCGCGAGGCGCACGCCCGCTCGCCGAGATCACGGGGGTCGGTTCCGCCACCTGCGCGTCGCGAGCGTTCGGTGTCGACATCCCGACCATGAGCGCGGTGGTCGAAACAGCGTGTCGTGGGCTGACGGCACCGCCCACCTTCATCAGCGCCCACGCCAACGGATCCATCGACGGCGATATCGCGGAACTGCATGCGCTGGCGCACGCCTTCGGTGGGGTGGCCGAGGTCCCGGCCATCACCTCGATCAAGGGCCTGACGGGACACACCGTGGCGGCCGCGGGGGCAATGCAGATCGCGTGCGCGATCTGGGCGATGCACGAGGGTTTCGTGCCGGGCGTAGCCAATCTGGCATGCCTGGACGCCGCCGCCGCACCCTTTCCGATCCAGACAGCCCTGCAAGAGACGCTGGTAAGCCGCGTGCTGATCAACACCTTTGGCTTCGGCGGCACTTACGGCGCGCTGACGCTCGCACGAGTTTAGCGCCCGTGCCCGACCTTCCGCGCACTAGACCTTAGACGCGACAAACACGTTAAACACGTCAAACCCGTTAAACGCTTACGCGAGCGGCTTTCTCGCAACGACGTTGACCAGCGTCTCCTCACGCGCGCCGAATGCCGGGCGACGCTGCAACTTCAACCGCTCCAGCAGCCCGAAGTCCTTGGCTCGGCTCCACCACAGGTACGGATAAGACACGTTCTCGGGACCAAAGGTAAATCCCGCCGCGCGGATCATGTCGAGATACCCCGTTGCGCTTCGCTGAACGTGCATCGGATGCCGGAACAGCAGTCTGATCACCCACGAGCGGATATAGGCCTCGGTCGACTCGGCGAAACACAGCAAACCGCCCGGCTTCAGCACCCGATAGAACTCAGACAGAGCCGCCTCCTGGTGCACGAGGTGGTGGAAGGTCTGATGGCAGAACACGATGTCGCAACTGGCATCGGGCAGCGGGATCGCGGCGCAATCGCCCGCGCGCAGATCGACGGAAATCCCCGCGCTTCGCACGTGTGTCTGCGCTTCGCTCAGCGCCGGGGCGAAGCAGTCGAACCCGATCAGGCGCGACGGTGCGAAATAGCGATGCAGAAGCGGCAGAGATTGTCCGTGGCCACATCCCGCATCGAGAATGACGGGGGCCTGCGGTATCGCACCGTGCGCCAGCCTCATCAGGTCTTCGATGGCGACGCGCAGCACGTGATGACGCCAGGTGTAGGTCTTCAGAAACCAGTTCCCGAAGCGGGTCTCGGGAACAAAGGCCTTTGCGCACGATTCGGGGCGCGGGGGAAGCGCAGGCGGTGCGGGAGGCGGTTTGGCAGCAGTGGTCACAATAGCGAATACCGCCCTGGCGGCTTATCGGGTGGAAGCCCGCTATTGTGCCCACTGCACGAGTCCATGAGAAGTACGTAAAGTGCAATACTCCTGAAATTCAGGGATGCTTTCTAAATTCGAGAAAAATCCCGAATCACACGAGCCTCACGATCTGCTTGCCGAAGTTCTCGCCCTTGAGCAGACCGAGGAATGCGGCAGGCGCGTTCTCGATCCCTTGCGCCATCGTTTCGCGATAGCGCAGCTCACCTGCGGCGATGGCGTCGGTGAGCTCCTTCAGTGCCTGTGGCCAGACGTCCAGATGCTCGGTCACGATGAAGCCCTCGAGCCGCACCCGGTTCGTCAACAGCAGCCCCGGGTACTTCAGCGGAATGGGCTCGCCGTTGTAGCCGGAGATCATGCCGCACAGCGCGATACGCGAGTGGGCATTGAGGTTGCGCATGACCGCGTCGAACACGTCGCCGCCGACGTTCTCGAAATAGCCGTCGATGCCATCCGGCGCAGCAGCGCGCAGTGCTTCGTCGAGATGACCCGCCTTGTAATCGACGCACGCATCGAAGCCAAGCGTCTCCACGACGTAGGCGCACTTCTGGGCGCCCCCCGCAATCCCGACCACGCGACAACCGGCGCGCTTCGCCAGTTGACCGACCACGCTGCCCACGGCCCCCGAGGCCGCGCTGACCGCGACCGTCTCTCCGGCCTTCGGCGCGATGATTCGATTCAGGCCATACCAGGCCGTCACGCCCGGCATGCCCGCTGCGCCAAGATAGGCGCTCATCGGAATGCGTGCATCGTCGATACGGCGCAGGTTGCTGCCGTCCGAAATGCCATATTCCTGCCAGCCGAACATGGCGGCAACGGCGTCGCCCGGCTGCCAGTCCGGATGGCGCGACTCGATCACCTCACCCACGGTCGCCCCGATCATGACCGTGTCGAGGGGTTGCGGCGGCGCGTACGACTTGGTGTCGTTCATCCGCCCGCGCATGTACGGGTCGAGGGAAAGATAGAAGTTGCGCACCAGCAACTGCCCTTCGCCGATCTCCGGCAATTCGGGCGCCGCCAGGTGAAAATTGTCAAGCGTGGCTTCGCCCTTCGGGCGTGAAACCAGCAGAATCTGTCGATTAATCGTCATGGCCTTTCCTCCACGTTAGTGAGTCGCCGCGACATCTCGAATGCGCGTTGTCTCGCGGTGACATCATCTCAGTGACATCGTTGATGAGTCGTCTGGCAACGACGCAAAGCATCGACCGCAGTCAGTCGCCGCGCGCTTCGTCCGGACGTCGCTGCTCGCGCACGGCGCGCCCCACCGCGAGTCGACGCAAATACTTGAAGGTGCCCATCGCCTTGGCGACGAGCTTGCCATCGGCGTCGCGCACCTCGCCCTCGCAGTACGCCATCGTTGTCGTGCGGTGCAGCAGGCAACCAAACGCCCGCATCTCACCGGCACCCGGCTGCATGAAGCTCGTCTTCATCTCGATCGTCACGACGCCCGTGCCTTCCGGCGCCACGCTCCGGCAGGCGGTGCTCATTGCAATGTCGAGCAGCGCCATCGTCGCGCCGCCATGCACGACCTCCCAGCTATTGAGATGGTGAGGCGCCAGCGGGAGACGCAGTTCCGACTCGCCTCCTTCAGCGCGCAGCAGTTCGATGCCGAGATGGTCGGTAAACCCAGAACGAATCGATAGCGTACTCATCGGGCACTCCGGCCGCACCGGCCATTACGGTAAAGCTTGTCCATCGTCATTTCATCAGCTTGCGACGCCGCGCATCATGCGCGGCGTCTGGTATTCAATCAGTCGCCTTCGACTCACTCGCGCGACACGCCGGCCGCGCTCAGCGAAGCCCAAGCGTTGGCGAGCGAGCCATTGAGATCGATGGCACGACAGGCGTGCTCGATCACACAGACATCGAAACCCGCCGCCTTCGCGTCGAGCGCGCTCCATGCCACGCAGAAATCCGTCGCCAATCCTACGCAATGCACCCGCCTCACGCCCTTGTCGCGCAGATATCCCGCCAGACCGGTCGGCGTCTTGCGATCCGCCTCCAGAAACGCCGAATAACTATCGACGTGCGCGTGATACCCCTTGCGCACCACCGCCTGCGCATGCGGAATTCGTAGCCCGGCATGCAATGCGGCGCCAGGCGTGTCCTGAACGCAATGCGTCGGCCACAAGACCTGTTCGCCATACGGCAGAACCATCGTCTCGAACGGCCGACGCCCCGCGTGATTCTCGGCAAACGACACATGCCCCGCGGGATGCCAGTCCTGCGTCAACACCACTCGCGCGAACTTGCCCGCCAAGGCGTTGATCGCGGGCACCACGGCGTCGCCCTCGGGAACCGCCAACGCGCCGCCCGGCATGAAATCGTTCTGCACGTCGATCACGAGCAGCACTTCGTCCATCGGTTTCATGGGTTTGCCCCTCATTCGTCGCAGCGACCGCCCCATTCTGGCCCCATCGCGCGCGTCCCGCTTATCCGTTGAAGCGCTTGCCGGCGTCGGCAAGTTCAACAAGCCGCGCGGCAGGCATCCAATCTTCGCCGTGCGCGTCCTGCGCAAACTCGCGCACCCGTGCGAGCACCTTGTCGAGCCCCACCGCATCGGCATAGTGCATCGGCCCGCCACGCCACAACGGGAAGCCGTAGCCGTTCAGATACACCATGTCGATGTCCGACGGGCGTGCCGCCGTGCCGTCGGCCAACACTTTCGCACCTTCGTTCACCAGCGCGTAGACGAGGCGATCCACGATCTCTTCGTCCGAGAAGGGGCGCGGCGCGATACCGTTCGCCTTGCGATAGTCGTCGATCATCTGCCCGACCTTGGCCGATTCACGAGGCGAGCGATCGCCCTCGGCGTAATCGTACCAACCCGCGTGCGTTTTCTGGCCGAAGCGTCCGGCTTCGCATACGACGTCGGCAATCTTGGGATAGACGATGCCGGGATGTTCGGCATGTCGGCGCTTGCGAATGGCCCAGCTAACGTCGTTTCCGGCCAGATCGCTGGTGCGGAACGGCCCCATCGCGAAGCCGAAGCGCTCTATGGCGGCGTCGATCTGCGCGGGCGTCGCGCCCTGCTCGACCATCCACTGAGACTGCTTGAAATACGGCTCGAGCATGCGATTGCCGATAAAGCCGTCGCAGACGCGTGCCACCACGGCAAGCTTCCCAATGCGTTTGGCCAGCTTCATCACCGTTGCCAGCACGTCCTTGCCGGTCTGCGCACCGCGCACGACCTCGAGCAAGCGCATGACGTTCGCCGGGCTGAAGAAGTGCATGCCGACGACGTCCTGCGCCCGCGATGTGGTCGCGGCCAGGGCATCGAGATCGAGCGTCGACGTGTTCGACGCCAGGATTGCCCCCGGCTTGGCCACTTTGTCGAGCTCACGGAAAACGACCTGCTTGATGGCCATCTCCTCGAACACCGCTTCGACAATCAGATCGGCATCGGCCACCGACGCGAAATCGGTACTGCCGTGAATACGTGCCTGCCGCATCTGCGCGTCGTCTGCCGTGAGCTTTCCACGCGTGACTGCACGCGCATAGTTGCCTCGTATCGCTTCGATACCGCGGGCAAGCGCCGCGTCGGTCGTGTCGACCAGCGTCACCGGAATCCCCGCGTTGGCAAAGGTCATGGCGATGCCGCTGCCCATCGTCCCGGCCCCGATGACGGCCACGCGCTCGATGTTGCGCACCGGCGTGTCGTCCGGTACGTCCGCAATCTTGGCGGCCGCGCGCTCGCCGAGAAACGCATGACGCAGCGCCTTCGACTCCGGCGAACTCACCAACGCCACAAAACACTCGCGCTCGAACTTCACACCGTCATCGAACGGGCGTTGAAGCGCCGCCTCGACGGCAGCCACGCATTTTTGCGGCGCGGGGAAATGCGGTTGCTCGCGTTGCACCTTTTCACGTGCGGCATCGATCGCGGCCTGCGCCGAGCCGTCGGCGTCATCGAGCGCCACGTCACGCAATCGCGGCAACGCGCCGCCTTGCGAGGCGATGTTGCCGGCGAAGGCGATGGCGCCCGCAAGCAGGTCGTCGCGGTTGCCTTCGAACATTGTCGAGAAGAGCGTACCGACGAGCGCTTCCGACTTCACCACACGCCCCGTCACCACCATGTCGAGCGCACGCGCCACACCGATGGCACGCGGCAGGCGCTGCGTCCCCCCCGCGCCAGGCAGCAGGCCCAGTTTGACCTCGGGCAGCGCGATCTGCGCGCCGGGCAACCCCACGCGATAGTGGCAGGCGAGCGCCAATTCGAGTCCGCCCCCCATCGCCACCGCATGCACGGCCGCCACAACGGGTTTCGCGCAGGCATCGAGCGCGGCGATCACCTCGACCAGCAGCGGGCTCTGGGTTGCCTTCGGCGTATTGAATTCGCGGATGTCGGCCCCGCCGGAGAATGCCTTGCCACCGCCGATCAGTACTACGGCGCGCACCTGAGCGTCGGCCTGGGCTTTCGCGAGCCCGTCGGCGATGCCGGAGCGCGTGGCGTGTCCCAAGCCATTCACCGGGGGATTGTCCAGCGTGATGACGGCCACGCCGTCACGAACCTCATAAACCGTGCTCATCGTTGTCTCGTTCCTTATATTCTTGGGGGCTATGTGCGGTGACGCGGTGCGTCGTTGGGCGCGCTGCGGGTGGGCAAGCAGCGGCAAGACGATCCGTGGATTCTAGCGCAGCGCTACACCTCGAGCCATTCACGGCGTATCGCGCAAGCCTCCGCCAGCCTATCGGGCGTGCCCTCGAAGACTAGTGCGCCCCGGCCCATCACGGCGACACGCTGCGCGCAGCTGAGCGCGAGCGATAGCTTCTGCTCGATGAGCAGAATGGCGACCCCGGTTGCACGCAAATCGGTCAGAATCCGGCCAATGCGCGCAACCACACGCGGTGCGAGGCCTTCCGTCGGCTCATCGACGATCAGCAGATCGGGCCCGGCCATCATCGCCCGGCACAGGGAAAGCAGTTGCTGCTCGCCGCCGGACAGCGATGCGGCTGGCGCATCGCGTCGCGGTGCCAGCTCTTCGAAGCGCTCGAACGCCTGGGCCAGTGTAAGTGCGCGATGGTTGCCGGACGTTGGCCGCACCGTACGCCCGTTCCCGGCCCGCTGCCCGAGCCATAGATTCTGCGTGACGGTCAGCGGCCCGAACACATCACGCGTTTCCGGCACATAGCCAACGCCCAGCCGCGCAATCTGATGCGGTGCCAGCGACGTCAGCGATCGACCCTGCCAGCGAATCTCCCCCTCGCGCGGCAACTGCCCCATGATCGCGCGCGCCAACGTGGAGCGCCCCGCCCCGTTGCGCCCGAGCACTGCCACGATTTCGCCCGGCGCCACGCGCATCGTCACCCCGTGCAGCACCCGGCTGCCGCCATACCCGGCCCTCACGTCGATCAACTCAAGCATCGCGCGCCTCCCCGGCACGGGCGGTCTCATCGATGGCATCCGCAAATTCCCCGAGATACGCCGTACGCACGTCGGGATGCGCACGAATCCGCTCGGGTGTATCGCACGCGATGATGACCCCGCGCACCAGCACAGCGATCCGGTCGGCCAGCGAGAAGACCACCTGCATGTCGTGCTCGATCATCAACAGCGAGCGCTCCCGGCTGAGGTCGGCGATCAACGCGACCATCCGTGCCGACTCGGACTGGCTCATCCCCGCCGTCGGCTCGTCGAGCAACATGACGCTGCCCGCCGATGCAGCGCACAGCCCGATCTCCAGGACGCGCTGCTCCGCGTAGCTCAGGGCTGCCGCCGGCACGTTGCGTCGCGCCGACAGCCCGAGACGCGTCAACCACAGCTCGCTACGCCGTGTGACGTCGCTCAGCCCCTGCATCCGCCGCCAGAACGTGTAGCGATGACCTTCCGGCCAGAGCCCGGCGCAACGCAAATGATCAATGACGCTCATTTGCCCGAACAACTGCGACGTCTGGAAACTGCGCGACAGGCCAAGCCGGCTGATGACATGGGATGCCCGACCGGTGACATCGCTGGTGTTCATCAGAACACGCCCGTCGTCGGGCCGTGTCCTGCCCGTGATGACGTCGAACAGCGTGCTCTTGCCGGCGCCGTTGGGCCCGATGATGGCAAGCCGCTCGCCGGGCATGAGCGTCAGATCGACGCCGCACAGCACCGACGTGGGCCCGAACGATTTGCGCACGCCTCGCACGCTGAGTGCCGCGCCAGACGGAAGGGTTGGCCTCGCCGCTTGCGTCACCGCTTGCGTCATTGCCGGTCCTCCACCGAGTGTTGGGCGCCCGCCGCCGTGTGGCGCAACCAATGCCCGGCGCGCGCGACGACCACCGCCCCCGCCACGAGCGCCACGGTTGCCAGCGCCCAAGCCCCCGGCCCTGCGTATGCGCCGAAGCCCCCCACCGCCTCCGGCCCGGCGTCGCTCGCAAGGCGCGCGCCGTAAGTCATTTCGACGATGCCGATCAGCCCGCCGGTGCACATCGCCAGACCGACACAGACCACCGCGTAGGGGCGCCACAACGCACGTGCCATGCCGGTGCGCCAGGCGCGCCCGTGTGCCGCGATCAATCCGGCGATGCCGCCCGGCGCGAACAGCACGACGGCGAGGAATCCCAACCCGAGATAGAGCTGCCAGGCGCGCGTCAGTGTTGCCAGCATCACCGTCGCGAACACACCGACGACGGCGCCCAATATCGGCCCCGCGAAGTACATCGTCCCGCCAAGCACCGTGAAGACGAGTACGACGCCGGAGCGCTCAAGACTGAAGGCGTCGGCGCTGACCAGTTCGAAATTCAATGCGCCCAGCGCGCCCGCCACCCCCGCGAAAGCCGCCGCCAGGATCTGCATGCGGTAGCGCACCGCCGATGCCGATGGCCCAAGGAAAGCGACCCGCGCCGCATTGTCGCGCACGGCGCGCGCCAGGAACCCCAGCGGCGTGCGCGTGATGCCGTACATCAAGGCTGCGCAGACGAACACCCAAACGGCAACCAGCCCGTAGACCTCGCGCTGCGTTGCAAACGTCACCCCGAACCACGCCGCACCGAGCGTGCGGTCGGTCGGAATGCCGCGCTCGCCGCCGAACCACTCGGGCAGCATCCCGGCCATGACCCAGACAAGCTCCGCCACGCCCAGTGTAATCATCGCGAACGTCATTCCCGCGCGTCGTGTCGTGACGTAACCGAGCGTAGCGCCCGCCACACCTGCCGCGAGCGCACCGGCGAACGGCACGAGGGCCATCGACACCGGCAGCCCGTGCGCCCCAATACGATTCATGCACCACACGCCCGCATACGCCCCAACACCCGCATACGTCGCATGACAAAAGCTCAACAAGCCGGTCGAACCGAGCAGCAGATTGAACGACAGCGCCAGAATGGCCGCGGTCCCCATCTGCGTCATCAGGGTGAGCGCCCCATCGGAAGGAAAGCACCACGGCGCCAGGCCGAGGATGGCGGCAAAGGCCGACCACGCGCCCAGGTGGCGGCGCCAGGATACAGGCGGCGCCACCGGCGAACGGGCGATCACATTGTCCATTACCCCTCCCGCACGCCGAAAAGCCCGCGCGGACGCCATAACAGCACCGCCACCATCAGCAGATACGGCACCGCTGGCGCGAGCTGCGCCACGGTCAGGTGCGACAGGGGCGCCACGGCTTTCATGACGGCACCCGCAGCACCAGCGGTGCCGTCGGTTCCCCAAGGGCTCTGCGCCAACCACCGTGCGAGGCTCGCATCGCTCGTCACGGCCCATGTCTGGAGCAGGCCGATCAGCAACGACGCCGCAAACGCCCCGCCCAGCGAACCCAGCCCGCCGACCACGACCACGACAAACACCACGCTGCCGACCGTTGCCGCCATGCCCGGCTCGGTCACCAGCACGTTGCCCCCCGCCGCCCCCGCAAGCGCCGCCAGCGCCGCGCCACAGGCGAAAACGCCTGTGTAAAGCGCAGGCACGTCGTAACCGAGGGCCTGGGTCATCGCTGGCTGCGATAGGGCGGCCTGCAGTATCCACCCCGCCCGCGTCGCGCGAAACACGCCCCACACGAGCAGGGCAATGGCGCACGCAAGCCCCATCAGAAACAGCCGGTACGCGGGCACCGCGATGCCCGCCACATGAACGAGCACGCCTTCGAAGACCGTTGGTACGCCGTAATCGACCGGGCCGCGGCCCCATGCGAGTTGGACCAGCTCCACCACGATATACGCGAGGCCGAACGTCGCCAGCAACTCCGCCAACGCACCGCGCGCACGCAATCGCCGCAACACGCCGCGCTCGAACGCAGCCCCGATCAGGCCAACGATCAGCGGCGCGGCGAACAGCGCCGGCCAGAACCCGACCGCTGCCGAGAACGTGTAGGCAAAGTACGCCCCAAGCATGTAGAAGCTGGCATGCGCGAAGTTCAGCACGCCCAGCATGCTGAAAATCAGCGTGAGTCCGCTCGACAGCATGAACAGCAGCAGGCCGTAGCTCACGCCATTCACAAGCACGAGGCCGGCCGTGGCACTCAGCAGATGCACTGCATCTCCTTCGGGAAGACCAATGAACGACGCGGCTGAGACGGCCGCATCCAGAGGAATTTCAGGCTGACATTATAGAGGGGACGGGCGACCACGGCGGTGCGGGATCGCCCGAAAAACGGCGTCAATGCTGGATTTCGGGCGCCATCCGCGTGCCAGGTGAGACGTTTCCGAGCGGGTTCTCGGCCGACGCCCCCCACCCCGGAGACGGCAACACGACGCCTAGGATGCCGCCTGATAATCGCGGAACGCCTCTCGCAATTTGAGCTTGAGCATCTTGCCGGTTGCCGTGTGGGGAATCTCGTCGACGAAGACCACATCGTCAGGGATCCACCATTTCACGACCCGGCCTTGGTAGAACGCCAGCACGTCCTCGCGTGTGAGCGTCGAGCCAGGCTTGCGAACGACCACCAGCAGCGGCCGCTCCTCCCATTTCGGGTGACGAATCGCGATGCAGGCCGCCTCGTGGATCTCGGGATGCGCCATCGCGACGTTTTCCACGTCGATGGAACTGATCCACTCGCCCCCCGACTTGATCACATCCTTGCTGCGATCCGTGATCTGCACGTATCCCTCAGGATCGATCGTGGCCACGTCGCCCGTGGGGAACCAGCCGTCGACCAGCGGCGAGGTGTCCGAGCGGAAGTAACGATCCAGCACCCATGGCCCGCGCGCGTACAGATCGCCAAACGCCTTGCCGTCCCACGGCAGTTCTTTGCCGTCGGGGCCCACGATTTTGAGATCGACGCCGTAGATCGCCGTCCCCTGCTTCTCGAGAATATGCTGCTGCGCCTCGGCCGGCAGGTCGCGATGATGCTTGCGCAGATGGCACAGCGTGCCCAGCGGCGACATCTCACTCATGCCCCACGCATGGATGACGCGCACCCCGTAGTCGGTCTCGAACGTGTGCAACATGGCCGGCGGGCACGCCGAACCCCCGATCACCGTGCGCTCGAGCGTCGAGAAGCGCGCGCCGATCGATTTCACATGCGTGAGCAATCCCAGCCAGACCGTCGGCACGCCGGCGGAAAACGTAACGCCCTCCGCTTCGAAGAGTTCATACAGCGACTTGCCGTCCAAATCCTTGCCGGGGAAAACCAGCTTCGCGCCGACCAACGCGCTCGAATACGGTAGCCCCCATGCATTGACGTGAAACATCGGCACCACGGGCAAAACGGCGTCACGCGCCGACATGGCCATCGCGTCGGGGAGCGCTGCACCGAAGGCATGCAACACCGTCGAGCGATGACTGTAGAGCACCCCTTTCGGGTGGCCCGTCGTGCCCGACGTATAGCAAAGTCCCGAGGCCGTGTTCTCGTCCATCGACGGCCACGGGAAGTCGCCGTCTTCAACGCCGATAAGATCCTCGTAGCACAGTAGCGCCAAACTCGATGTCGGCAGATGCGCGCGATCGGTCATCGCAATCCAGCCCTGCACGCCGGGGCACTGTGGCGCGATAGTCTCGATCAGCCCAATGAAGTTGATGTCGAAGGCCACATACCGATCTTCGGCGTGATTGACGATGTAGGCGATCTGCTCAGGAAACAGGCGCGGGTTCACCGTATGCACCACGCTGCCCATGCCGGAGACGGCGTAATACAGCTCGAGGTGGCGATAGCCGTTCCACGCCAAGGTGCCCACGCGCTCGCCGTCGCCCACGCCCAGCCGGCGCAGCGCCTGCGCGAGCTGGCGGGACCGGTGCTCGACGTCACGCCAGGTATAACGGTGGATGTCGCCTTCGATGCGACGCGACACGATTTCGGTATCGCCGTGATGACGCGCGGCATGGGTGAGCAATGTGGAAATCAGGAGCGGCGCAGCCATCATCTGGCCGAGAAGCGGTGTTGCCATGCGTCGAATCTCCAGAAAAGTCGGGACAGCCTGTATGACGGAGTACGTCGTGGGACGACGGTCGTGATTTCGTGCTTCGCCAGTCGACACGTCTGAAGCACGTCGTTGGGCGCGCTTCACCGAATCGCGCTGAATCATTCTTGACGCGCGCGCGCGCCGGGTCAACGCCGATCGCTTGTGCGCCGCAGCACAGGCGCACGCGCGTGCGCGGCCGCACGCCGGCAGCACGCGACGGACACCTCAAGTAGAATGTTTGTTCACCTTCAGGAACGTCCCCAATGCCGGCTACCGACCGCTCCGCCGCTGTTTCCGCCTCACTCAAGCCCTACGGACCGCTGTCGTTGTCGAACCGTTTTGCCGCACTCGGCCCCGACTTCTACACGCGCCTCGCGCCACAGGCGTTGCCCGCGCCGTACCTGGTCGGCTTTTCCGCCGACGCGGCCCGCCTGCTCGGCTGGTCGCCCGAAGCCGCACGCGATCCCGAGTTCGTGACCACGTTCGCCGGCAATACGCCGCTGCCCGGCGGCGATCCGCTCGCCAGCGTGTATTCGGGCCACCAGTTCGGCGTGTGGGCCGGCCAATTGGGCGACGGCCGGGCACTGCTGCTCGGCGAGTCGGACGGCCCCGGCGGGCGCTGGGAAATCCAGATCAAGGGCGGCGGACTCACGCCCTACTCGCGCAGGGGTGACGGACGCGCCGTGCTGCGTTCGTCGATTCGCGAGTTCCTCGGCTCGGAGGCCATGTTCCATCTCGGCGTGCCGACCACGCGCGCCCTATGCGTGATCGGCTCCGATGCCCCGGTGCGTCGCGAAACCATCGAGACGGCGGCCGTGGTCACGCGTTTGTCGCCCAGCTTCGTCCGATTCGGACACTTCGAACATTTCTGGGCAGGCGATCAGTATGGCGCGCTGCGTCAGCTGGCTGATTTCACGATCGATCATCACTACCCCCATTGCCGCGACGAGGCCAATCCGTACCTCGCTCTGCTCAGTGCCGTGTGCGATGCGACGGCCGAACTGGTCGCGCACTGGCAGGCCGTGGGCTTCTGTCACGGCGTGATGAACACCGACAACATGTCGATCCTCGGTCTGACGATCGATTACGGCCCGTTCGGCTTCCTCGACGGCTTCAACGCGCATCACATCTGCAATCACTCCGACGCGCAGGGACGCTACGCCTATCAGGCACAGCCGAACGTGGCGTACTGGAACCTCTTCTGTCTCGCCCAGGCCCTGTTGCCGCTGTTCGGCGAGGGCGAGGCGGCGATCGAGCAGGCGCAGTCGGTGCTGCCCGCGTTCAAGACCCGGTTCGCCGAGGAGATCGATCTGCGCATGCGTGCGAAGCTCGGATTGCGCGAATCGCATGCCGACGACGAAGCGCTCATCAACCGTCTGTTCAAGCTGATGCACGAGGGACGGGTCGACTTCACGCACCTGTTCCGCACGCTGGCGGGGCTTGAGCTGGAGAACCCGGCCGCCGACACGCCGCTGCGCGACATGTTCATCGATCGTGCCGGCTTCGATGCCTGGGCCGTGGATTACCGCGCGCGACTGCGCCACGAGGCCAGCACCGACGCGAAGCGTGCGGTCGCGATGCGGCTTGTCAATCCGAAGTACATCCTGCGCAATCATCTGGCGGAGATTGCAATCCGGCGTGCGCGCGAAAAGGACTTTTCGGAAGTCGACACGTTGCTCAAGGTGCTCTCGCACCCCTACGACGAACAGCCCGAATTCGAACGCTATGCCGAGCTGCCGCCCGACTGGGCCGGGCAACTCGAGGTCAGTTGCTCGTCTTGATCGACGGCACGGCGCGGCACCGACGGGACGCGGGCGTCAGCGATGCATCAGCGAGGTGTCACGCATTGCAAAACGGCGCGTCGCCCCCATCTGGGCCAGGTCTGACCATAGACGACGCGCGGCGGCAACACCGGGGCCGCCGCCCATCAGGAGACTCTCATTCATGAGCAAAGTGGAAAAAAGCGACGCCGACTGGCGTGCCCAACTCGACGACGTCGAATACCAGGTCACGCGTCATGCTGCCACCGAACGCGCCTTCACCGGCCGTTACTGGGATCATTGGCAAGACGGCACCTACCGCTGCATCTGCTGCGGCGCGCCGTTGTTCGAATCGACGGAGAAGTTCGATGCGGGTTGCGGCTGGCCGAGCTATGCGAAGCCCATTGACAAATCCGGCATCGACGAGGTGATGGATTACAGCCACGGCATGGTGCGCGTGGAGGTGCGGTGCCACAACTGCGACGCCCACCTCGGACATGTGTTCGAAGACGGCCCGCAGCCGACTGGACTGCGCTATTGCATCAACTCGGCGTCGCTCGACTTCGAGGACAAGGACGGCCAGGCCGACAAGCCGGTCGACGACTGACCCGAGAATCCCCTCGGCGTCCCGTCAGCGCGCCGCTTCAACGCGCCCGATCCGTGAATTCGATCAATTTGCAGCGGGCGCCGCGCGCTTTGGGACATCCCTCGCGGGCGGGCGTCCCGGCGTGACGCGCCCGTCTGCTAAGCTGGCGCTCCCTCAATGGAACACAGGAAACGCCGCCGATGACCCGTCCGACAATTCGCTTCGCACCCCTGCTTTTCTCTGCAGCGGCATCGTTCGGCACCTTGAGTGCCGCGCCAGCCATCGCGCAGTACATGGGCCCGGCGGCCAGTGTTGCGACGACCGGCAGCGTGGTCGTGCCATCGGCCATGCCGCATGTCGCGACCGTCGGTCAGGCACTGGCCGCCCCCGACGATGCCATGACCGTCATCGAGGGCTACATCGTCAACCGACTCCGGCATGAGCACTACACGTTCCGCGACGACACGGGCCGGACCATCGTCATCGAACTCGACGACAAATACCTGCCGCCCGGCCACCAGATCAACGACAAGACGCGCGTGCGCATCACCGGCGAAGTCGACCGCCATCACCTTCGCGCCAACGATATCGACGTCAAGCGCATCGACATCCTGCCGTAAGGCACGCGGCCGCCGGCCTCGGGAAGCGATCCCGCGACCCCGCGAACCGGAGGCAAGCCGGGGTGAAGCGGCGGCACAGACGCCGCGACGCGCATTTGGCGATGTACAGCGTCCCACCACGGGCCTTTGAAATATAATGTGGGTTTGCCCCGGCGCCTGTTGCCCGAGGGCGATTTCTCCCGAAGCCCCCGAGTCGAGACTTCATGAAATTCTTTTTCGACCTGTTACCGGTCATCTTGTTTTTCGTCGCCTTCAAGTTTGCCGGCATCTATGTCGCCACCGGCATCGCGATCGCGACGACGATTGCGCAAGTCATCTGGATGTGGCTGCGTCACCGCAAGGTCGAGCCCATGCAGTGGGTGAGTCTGGCGATCATCGTGGTGTTCGGCGGCGCGACCATGTTGCTGCACGACGAGACCTTCATCAAGTGGAAGCCCACGGCGCTTTACTGGCTCTTCTCGATCACCCTGTTCGTCGCCGAACTCATCTTCGACAAGAATCTGATTCGCGCCATGATGGAAAAGCAGATGGCATTGCCCGACCCCCTGTGGCGGGCGGTGAATTTCAGCTGGGCGCTGTTCTTCCTCGCAATGGGCGCGCTGAATCTGGTCATCGCCTACCATTACTCGACCGATACATGGGTCAACTTCAAGCTCTTCGGCGGCATGGGCCTGATGGTCGTGTTCATCGTCGTGCAGAGCCTGTGGCTCTCGAAGTACATCAAGCAGGACGAATAACGTCCGTCAGGAAGTCACAGCCATGACCATGGAACAGCAAATCGAAGCGCGCCTCACCGCGGCGCTCGCCCCCCTGGAATTCGCCCTTGAGAACGACAGCGCCCGTCACGCCGGTCATGCCGGCGCGACGTCGGGCGGGCATTACAACGTCAGAATCGTGTCTGCAGCGTTTGCCGGACGTAACCGCGTGGCGCGGCACCGCCTGGTGTATGATGCGCTAGCCGATTTGATGCAAAACGGCATTCACGCCCTCGCCATCGTTGCGCTCGCCCCCGGCGAAGCGTAACTCGCATGCGACCATGCGACGTATCCCCCGTCGATTAACCTTGCCTTCGTCATTCGTTAGGAAAAACAGCATGGCATTGAAACTCGCCCGCACGGCACTGGCGCTCGGCGCCGCCGTGTCGCTGACCGCCGTCTCCCTCCCCGCTCTCGCTCAGAACGTCGCCGTCGTGAATGGCACGCCGGTGCCCGTGTCTCGTGCCGACGCCATGGTGCGTGAAATGGTCCGACAGGGTCAGCCGAACTCGCCGCAACTGCAACAGCAAGTGCGCGAAGAGCTGGTCAAGCGCGAGATCCTCGCGCAAGCGGCCGTCAGCAGCGGACTGGCTGCCAAGCCGGACGTCAAGGCGCAGCTCAAGCTGGCCGAGCAAGGCGTGCTGATTCGCGCCCTGATCGCTGACTTCCAGAAGACCTCGCCGGTCACCGACGCCGAGGTTCAGGCGCGTTATGACCAGCTCAAGAAGCAGTTCGGCGACAAGGAATATCACGCCCGTCACATTCTGGTGCCGAGCGAAGACACCGCCAAGGACATCATCGCGAAGCTCAAGGGCGGCGCGAAGTTCGCCGACCTCGCCAAGCAGTACTCGAAGGACCCCGGTTCGGCACAGAACGGCGGCGATCTCGACTGGTCACCGGCCAACGCCTACGTGCCCGAGTTCTCCGACGCCCTGCAAAAACTGCAAAAGGGTCAGTACTCGCAGACGCCGGTCAAAACGCAGTTCGGTTATCACGTGATCGAACTGGACGACGTTCGCGACGCGCAGATCCCGGCGCTCAACGATGTCAAGCCGCAGCTCGTGCAGCAAATGCAGGAAGAGAAGCTGCAAGGCTTCATCGACGGCCTCGAGAAGAAGGCCAAGATCCAGTAAGCGTTACCGGCTATCGGTTCGGCTTTGAAACGAAAATCCCGCCTTCCGGCGGGATTTTCGTTTCCAGCGTGGTATTCCACACGCGCTGACGTGCAGAATATCGTCGCTTAAGCCACCCAGCGGCGCGCGTTGCGGAACATGCGCATCCACGGGCTGTCCTCGCCCCACTGCTCGGGCGCCCAGCTCATCTGCACCGTGCGGAACACGCGCTCCGGGTGCGGCATCATCACCGTGAAGCGCCCGTCGCCCGTGGTCACCGCCGTCAGGCCGCGCGGCGAACCGTTCGGGTTGAACGGATACTGCTCGGTCGGCTGTCCCCGATGGTCGACGAAACGCACGGCGGCAATCGCCTCATCGATGTTTCCTTGCTGACCGAAGTTGGCATAGCCCTCGCCGTGCGCGATCACGATCGGCAGTTGCGAGCCGGCCATGTCCTTGAAGAACAGCGACGGCGAATCCAGCACTTCCACCTGCGTAAGCCGCGCCTCGTACTTCGACTGGTTGTACGTGAACTTCGGCCAGGCCGCCGCCCCCGGGATCAGGTTCGACAGGTTGCTCATCATCTGGCAACCATTGCACACGCCCAGTGCGAACGTGTCGGCACGGTTGAAAAAGCCGGCGAACTGTTCGGCCAGCGCCGGATTGAACAGAATCGTCTTGGCCCAACCCTCGCCCGCCCCGAGCGTATCGCCGTACGAGAATCCACCGCAGGCGATGAAGCCCTTGAACGCTTCGAGCGAGTGACGGCCGGCGAGCAAATCGCTCATGTGCACGTCGTAGGTATCGAAGCCGGCCTTGTCCAGCACGTAGGCCATTTCCAGATGCGAATTCACGCCCTGCTCGCGCAGGATGGCCATCATCGGACGCACGCCCGTCGCGATGAACGGGGCCGCGACGTCTTCGCTGGCATCGAACGTGAGCTTCGGCGAGAGACCGGGGTCGCTCGTGTCGTTGAGGGTTTCGTATTCCGCATCGGCCGCGGCCGGGTTATCGCGCAGACGCGCGATGCGCCAGCTCACTTCCGACCACTCGCGTTGCAGCGCCGCGCGCGGCGCGCCAAACACCTTCTTTGCATCGCGATAGATTTCGATGACGTCATTCGTGTTCGGCTTACCGATCACGTGCGAGCAGGCGGACAATCCGGCTTCACGCAGCATTTGCAACACCGCATCGCGCTCCGAGGCGCGCACCTGGATCACCCCGCCAAGTTCTTCCGAGAAAAGCGCGCGCAGCGTCTTGTCTTCGCGACGGCCCACCGTCTGCTTGGCCCAATCCTTGGCATCGCCGTAATCGGATTCGAAGCCGTCGTCGAGCGTGAGCATGTCGACATTGAGCGAGACGCCAACGTGGCCCGCAAACGCCATTTCCGCCACGGTCGCGAAGAGGCCGCCGTCCGAACGATCGTGATACGCCAGGAGCTTGCCGTCGCGGTTCAGTGTCTGGATGGCGTCGAAGAAGCGTTGGAGATCGGCCGGATCGTCCAGGTCCGGCACGACGTCACCGATCTGCTGTGTGACCTGCGCGAGGATACTGCCGCCCAGACGGTTCTTGTTGCGACCCAAATCAATGGCGATCAGCACCGTCTCGCCCACTTGCGCGACCGAGCGCAGTTGCGGCGTGAGATGACCGCGCACATCCTCGATCGGTGCGAAGGCCGAGACGATCAGCGACACCGGCGCGACCACGTCCTTGCTGCGGCCGGCGTCTTCCCACTTGGTGCGCATCGACAGCGAATCCTTGCCGACGGGAATCGACAGGCCCAGCGCCGGGCACAGTTCCATGCCGACCGCCTTGACCGTATCGAACAACGCAGCGTCTTCCCCTTCGGTGCCGCACGCGGCCATCCAGTTGGCCGACAGCTTGATCTGGTCGAGCGACGCAATCGGCGCCGCCGCAATGTTGGTGATGGCTTCGCCAACCGCCATGCGACCGGACGCCGGCGCGTCGATCACGGCCAGCGGCGTGCGCTCGCCCATCGTCATGGCTTCGCCACGATAGCCCGTGTAGTCCATCAGCGAAATGGCGCAATCGGCCACCGGCACCTGCCACGGGCCGACCATCTGGTCGCGGGCCGTCAAGCCGCCCACGGTACGGTCGCCAATCGTGATGAGGAACGACTTGCTGGCCACCGTCGGGTGACGCAGTACGGCACGTGCCACGTCGTCGAGCGACAGGCCCGTCACGTCCACCGGCGGGAGCGTCGTCGCCACACGCGTGACGTCGCGATGCATGCGCGGCGGTTTGCCGAGCAGCACGTCCATCGGCATGTCGACCGGGTCCGGCGACTCCGGATGCATCGCATCGACCAGCTTCAGTTGACGCTCATCGGTGGCGATACCGACCACCGCCACCGGGCAACGCTCGCGTTGGCAGATCGCCTGGAAGGCCGGGAAGCTGTCCGGCGCGATCGCCAGGACATAACGCTCCTGCGCTTCGTTACTCCAGATTTCCGCCGGGGACATGCCCGACTCTTCGAGCTGCACCTGACGCAGATCGAAGCGCGCGCCCTTGTCGGCGCCGTCGACCAGTTCCGGGAACGCATTCGACAGACCGCCCGCGCCCACGTCGTGAATCGACAGGATCGGGTTGGCTTCCCCCTGACGCCAGCACGCATTGATCACTTCCTGCGCGCGACGCTCGATTTCCGGATTGCCGCGCTGCACCGAGTCGAAGTCGAGCTCGGCCGTGTTCGTGCCGGTGGCCATCGAGCTGGCGGCACCGCCGCCCATGCCGATACGCATGCCCGGGCCGCCGATCTGAATGAGCAGCGTTCCGGCCGGCAGATTGTGTTTGTGGGTGTGCTGCGCGGCGATGTTGCCCATGCCGCCCGCGATCATGATCGGCTTGTGATAGCCGCGCACGCGGCCGGCCACGTTCTGCTCGTACGTACGGAAATAGCCGCCGAGAATCGGACGGCCGAATTCGTTGTTGAACGCGGCGCCGCCCAGCGGGCCGTCGACCATAATTTGCAACGGCGACGCAATGCGGTCCGGGCGGCCATAGTCGGCGCCCGTATCGCCGGGATTGCGCAGCGACGGCGGCACCGCCACGTCGAGATCGTTCTCCCACGATTCGCGCGCGTCCGGCAGCGCCAGATTCGACACGGTGAAGCCGGTCAGACCCGACTTCGGCGTGGAGCCGCGGCCGGTCGCGCCCTCGTCGCGGATCTCGCCGCCCGCCCCCGTCGACGCCCCCGGAAACGGCGAAATGGCCGTCGGGTGGTTGTGCGTCTCCACCTTCATCAGCGTGTGCGTGAGTTCAACGCTGCGGCCATACTGGCCGTCGGCGCCACGCGGATACCAGCGCTCGACTTCGGCGCCTTCCATCACCGAAGCATTGTCCGAATAGGCCACCACCGTCCCCTGCGGGTGCAGTTGGTGCGTGTTCTTGATCATCTGGAACAGCGACTTGTCCTGCGCCTGACCGTCGATGGTCCATTGCGCATTGAAGATCTTGTGACGGCAATGCTCGCTGTTGGCCTGCGCGAACATCATCAGTTCCACATCGGTCGGATTGCGCTTCAGGCTCGTGAAGGCGTCGACCAGATAATCGATTTCGTCGTCGGCCAGCGCGAGACCCAGATCCCGGTTGGCGGCTTCGAGGGCGCTGCGGCCCACGCCGATGACGTCGATCGTCTGCAGCGGCTTGGCCGGCAACTCGACGAAGAGCGCCTCGGCGTCGTGGCGCGTGGCCACGACCGTCTCGGTCATGCGGTCGTGCAGCACGCCGGCCACGCGCGCCAGGACATCGGCCGCCAGCGACTTCTTGCCGCCAAGAAGGCCCGACTTCACACCGATCGTGTATTCGACCGCGCGCTCGATACGGCGCACGTGATCGATGCCGCAGTTGCGGGCGATATCCGTCGCCTTGCTCGCCCAGGGGGAAATCGTGCCCAGACGCGGGATCACGAGCACCTGGTCGCCCACCGGCTCTTCACGCACCGGCTCACCATAGGTGAGCAGACCGGCGACGCGGGCCACGTCTTCGCTCGACAGCGGTTCGGCGCTGGCCACGAGATGCACGTAGCGGGCGTCGACACGCACGATCGAACTGTCGATGGCTTGCAGGGTCTGCAGAAGACGTTGCTGGCGGAATTCGGAGAGCGCCAAGGCGCCGGCGAAGCAGGCAATGTGAGTCATGGAAGGACGGAAGGCGAGGCGTTCAAAACGCGGGGGAACGACAAAGCGAGATTATACCCTGCTTACCCCGGGTTATACCCGAGTGCGCCACACGCATTATGGGGAGCCTCTCGCCCTGCGAGGGCGTCTCTCTGGTAACCTATGCGCCCCGTCATCTACACGGGCCGCGAAACCGGCATTCGGGTGCGGCACGGCATAAAACGACACTAACAAGCGAACGTACGGGCGTTCGCCACACACCAGACGGTTGGGAATGAAGGTCATCGTTATCGGCGGCGGGGTCATTGGTACGTGCACCGCCTACTATCTGGCCGCCGCGGGGCATACGGTCACGCTAGTCGAGCGCAACAGCACGGTGGCGCAAGAGAGCAGCTTCGGCAACGCCGGCGTCATCGCGCCCGGCTACGTCACGCCATGGGCAGCGCCGGGCATGCCGCGCAAGCTGCTCGGCCATCTGTTCAGCTCGGCCAGCCCGCTTATCTTCCGGCCGGGCCTGTCGGCCGGCACTTGGCGCTGGGCCGCCCGTTGGCTGCGTGAATGCAAACTCGAACGCTACCGCGCCAACCGCGAGCGGATGCAGCGTCTCGCGTTCTATAGCCAGCGCTGCCTGCATGCACTGCGCGAGACCCATGTCTTCGAGTACGAGCACACGCAAGGCTATCTGCAACTGTTCCGCACCGAACGCGACGTCAAAATGAACGAACCGGCGCGCGCCATGCTCGCCGAGAACGAAGTGCCGCACCGCTTGCTCACGGCCGACGAGTGCCGCAAGCTCGAACCAGCGATTTCGACCGACGCCCAACTGGCGGGTGGCCTGCACCTGCCGCGTGACGAGACCGGCAACTGCCCGCTCTTTACCAAGCGCCTCGCCCAGATCGCCCGCGAGATGGGCGTCACGCTCGCGACCGAGACGACGGTGCTGTCGGTGCGTCCGAACGTGGGGCGATCGGGGGTCACCGTCGAGACGGCCAGCACCGCGCAGCTTGCGCAGCGCACGGCACTCGACGCCGATGCCGTCGTGATCGCGGCCGGCGTGGCCAGCACGGCGCTGCTGCGTCCGCTGGGCATTGACCTGCCGCTCTGGCCGATCAAAGGGTATTCGATCACGGTGCCGGTCAAGACCGAACTGTTCAGCCCTCGCATCGCCGTCATGGACGAGTCGTACAAGACCGCCATCACCCCGCAAGGCAACCGTCTGCGCATTGCAGGCACGGCCGAACTGGGCGATTCCGAACTCGTGCTGCGCGAGCGCGCCATCGCCACGCTCTACAAAGTGGCGACGGACTGGTTCCCGGGTGCAGGCAAGTACCGGGAGGCGCGCGCCTGGGTCGGCGCACGTCCGATGCTCCCCGACGGCCCGCCCGTGCTCGGCGCGACGCCGCTGCCCGGCATCTTCCTGAACGTCGGCCACGGTTCGACCGGCTGGGCGATGGCCTGCGGTTCCGGTCGCGTGCTCGCCGACGTCATCTCCGGACAAACGCCGGAAATCGATCTGAACGGTCTGACACTCGCTCGTTACGCGCACTGATATACGCATGCTGGCGTGCGAGGATGCCTGCGGGCCACCCCATGACGAGGGCTGGCCCGGCCCGACGCTCGTAAGCGCGTTCACAGGCCGGCATCGTCGGTAGCCAGCCCCGGTCCGGCAGGGCCTTGTCGTAAACCACCGACACCGCGTCCAGATTCACACCGGCAGGCAGAATGTTGCGTTGAGGGCATAATCTCCGAATGGCCCGCAGAACACACCGCGCCCAAGCCGTCGATGCCGGCATGCGACGATGTGCAGCGTTCGCCGCCCCTCGATACCGGGAGCCTTGTCTGTCATGTCCGATTCATTGCGCGCCGACGCCCCTGCTGCCGCTGCTGCTGACGCCCCTGCCGCTGCCAGCGCCACTGTCGGCGTGGATCCCCTGACACGATCCATCGGGTCGCCACACGATTGTGCGACGTCATCCACTGCCGCATGCGCGCGCGATACCCTCGACTTATGGCTTCCCGACACGCTGCGCGAGGTCGAGCGAGCCGCTGCCGCCCAACTCCCTGCCCATACGCTCATGGCCCGCGCCGGGGCCGCCGTCGCCGAGTGGCTCATCGGTCGATTGCCCGCGCTCGCGAGCGCGGGACGTCAACCCGTGTTGTTGCTCGCAGGGCCCGGCAACAACGGGGGCGACGCTTACGTTGCGGCGCGCGAATTGCATCGGCGCGGGGTGCGTGTCGATGTGTGGCAACTTGGGGCGCCGTCAACCGACGACGCCCGCTGGGCGCACGCCCACGCCCTCTCCGCCGGCGTACCCATCCAGCCTGCCCCGGCCCTCTGGCCTCAACCCTCCTCGGGCTACGCCTGGATTGTCGACGGCCTCTTCGGCATCGGCCTGACGCGCCCTCTCGACGGCCCCGCCGCGGCGCTCGTTGCGCACATCGTCGAGGCCCACGCACAGGGCACACCGGTGCTCGCCATCGACATTCCCAGCGGACTGGCGGCGGCCACCGGCGTCGTCGACGGACCGGTCATACACGCCGACGTTACGATGGCAATGCTGGGCGCCAGCCCCGGGCTGCTCACCGGGATGGGGCGCGACGTTGCCGGGGACGTGCTCATTGCCACCCTGGGAACGGACGAGGTGCTGGCCGCGGTGCGGTCCGGACGCCCCGACGGCCAAGCCATCGCGACGAGCGCGCCGGCCGCGTTCGGTGCGCATTTGCCGCAGCGTCATCATGCATCGCACAAGGGAAGCTATGGATCGCTGGCGGTGCTGGGCGGCCATGAAGGCATGATCGGTGCGCCGCTGCTTTGCGCGCGTGCCGGATTGATGACGGGCGCGGGACGTGTCTATGTGGGCTTCGTCGCGCACGATGCACCCGCCTGGGATCCGCAGCATCCCGAACTGATGCTGCGTCATGCGGAAAACCTTGACCTCGCGACGATGCAGGCCGTCTCCGTCGGCCCCGGGCTCGGGACCTCCGCCGCATCGGCCGCGTGCCTGTCGCGCGCGCTCGCCCTGGACGACACGCCCCTGGTCATCGATGCCGACGCCCTCAATCTGCTGGCCGCCGAGCCCGCGCTCGCCGAGCGCGTGCGCCGTCGCGCCGGTCCCACCGTCCTGACACCGCATCCGCTCGAAGCGGCGCGCCTGGCGGGGGGCGACGTCGCGCGCGTTCAATCGGATCGGCTGGCTTGCGCACGGGCGCTCGCCCAACGCTTCGACGCAACGATTGTGCTCAAGGGCTCAGGCAGCGTCATCGACGACGGAACGCACGCCTGGATCAATACGACGGGCAATGCCGGGCTGGCGACGGCGGGCACGGGCGACGTACTCACGGGCGCGATCGGTGCGCTGCTCGCGCAGGGTATGCCAGCGCCGCAAGCCGCACTGGCCGCGGTCTGGCTGCACGGCCGGGCTGCGGAACGGTGCGCCGCCGCAGGGGCCGGTCCCGCTGGACTGACCGCAAGTGAACTTTTGCCCGCCATGCGCGCCGAACTGGCTGACTTGCTGAACGAGGCGGGGTGCGCCAAGCGAAGCACGCAAACGCGCCGCACGGCGCCGGCCGGCTAGCCCTGACATCTCGCTTCACGAGGATGCAGGACCGCCAGATGGTCGTCCACCGTCGCGTTTCTACGTGATTTCGCGACGACTCCCGTTATACTCCGCTTTATCGAAATGTCCTTATCGCACATGCCGTACAAGCCATCCGCGCCTTCCACTCGTCTGGATCAACTCCCTGCCTGGCGTACCCTGCTCACGCACCGCGACGACATTGCCGCGCAGCACATGCGCGACTGGTTCGCGAGCACCGGCGCCCACGCACGCGTCGAACAATTCTCATTGCGTGCGGCCGGTCTGTATCTCGATTACTCGAGGAACCGCATTACCGGCACAACACGCACGCTGCTCGCACAACTCGCGCGCGAGTGCGGCCTGCCGGCCAAGCGCGATGCGATGTGGGCCGGCGACGCCGTCAACATCACGGAAAACCGCGCGGCGTTGCACGTTGCGCTGCGCGCACCGCAGGACATGGCCTTTCGCGACGCGGCCGGCGACGTCAGCCGCGGGGTGCGCGAGACCCTTTCGCGCATGCGTGCTTTCAGCGAAAGCGTGCGCGACGGGCGCTGGGTCGGTGCGACGGGCAAGCCCATTCGACATCTCATCAATGTCGGGATCGGCGGATCGGACCTGGGTCCGCGCATGGTGTGCGACGCGCTAGCCGTCTACGGGCGGCGAGATCTGAGCGCGCACTTCATCGCCAACATCGATCCCACCGAACTGGCACGCACGCTGCCCTCGCTCGACCCCGAAACCACGCTCGTCGTGGTGTGCTCGAAGACCTTCACCACGCTCGAAACCATGACCAACGCGCGCACGATTCGCGCCTGGTTTGTCGCGCATGGCATTCCTGAGGGCGAACTCGGCAAGCACTTCGTGGCGGTGTCGACGAATGCCGAGGAAGCGATGCGCTTCGGCATTCACCGCGAGAACGTGTTCGAGTTTGGCGAGTGGGTCGGCGGGCGGTATTCGCTGTGGTCGTCGATCGGGCTCATCATCATGCTCTATCTCGGCCCGCAGCATTTCGACGCGTTGCTCGCCGGTGCGCATGCCATGGACGAACACTTTCGCAGTGCGCCACTCGAGTCCAACATGCCGGTGCTGCTTGGCCTGCTCGGCATCTGGTACCGGAATTTCTTCGACGCCCAGACGATTTCCATCGCGCCGTATACCGACGCATTGCAGAAACTGCCGCCGTATCTGCAGCAGTTGGACATGGAGAGCAATGGCAAGTCGGTGCAGCTCGACGGGACGCCTGTCTCGTGGCAAACCGCGCCGATCCTATGGGGCGAGCCAGGCACGAACGGTCAGCATGCCTACTTTCAGATGTTGCACCAGGGCACCACGCTGGTGCCGGTGGACTTCATCGCCGTCCTGAATCCGCAATACGATGCGCCCGCCTATCTCGATCATCACCGCAAGCTGCTCGCCAATTGCTTCGCGCAAAGCGAAGCGTTGCTGCAAGGCGGCTCGATGGCCACGGCGGAACAAGCTGGAGGACCGCTGGGCGCACAACGCCGCTTCGACGGCAATCGTCCGAGCAACACGCTCGTGATCGATCAATTGTCGCCCGAGCGCCTGGGTGCGCTGATCGCGCTCTATGAGCACAAGGTGTTCGTGCAGGCCGCCATCTGGAACATCAATCCGTTCGACCAGTGGGGGGTTGAACTGGGCAAGACGCTGAGCCGCGCCATCGAGCCCGAACTCGCCGATCCGGACTTGCTCACGCCCGACGCGCACGACGCCTCGACCACGTCGTTGATTCGCCTTGCAGGCGACGCCCTGAAACGCAAGCACTGAAACGCGCGATCGCCGCGGCAACATCACTGCGGCGTTTTCGACCCTGCGTCTCGTGCGTCCGACGGGCCATCGATCCTTCGTCCGCCGGCGAGTTGCACTGTCGTGTCGCAACGCTGCGCGATCGCCTGATCATGTGTCACGAGCACCAGCGTTGCGCCACGCGCCTTGTTGAGCGAGAACATCAGGTCGATCACGCGCTCCCCCGTCGCCGTGTCCAGACTGCCCGTCGGTTCGTCGGCAAACAGTATGGCGGGTTCGGTGACGAAAGCACGCGCCAGCGCCACGCGCTGCTGTTCGCCGCCGGAGTGGACCGGCCAGCCTTTCGTAGACATCTTCGAGCCATAATTTATGGCAACCGAGGAGGTCAGTAT
>NZ_MKVU01000014.1:0-51204 GCF_001899225.1 Pandoraea sp. 64-18
AGTTCGGAGGTGAAGCTGCGGGATCGTCTCCCGCAGCCGATCCGCATGAGGAGGCTGGCCTGCGACGGTGCGGCGTCTTCATGCGAATCGGAAAGTCACGAAGGAATAGCGATGGATAAAGTCGATTGCGTGGTGATCGGCGCGGGCATCGTCGGGTTGGCCGTCGCGCGGGCGATGGCCATGGCCGGCCGGGAAGTGATCATCCTGGAATCCGAGCGCGCGATCGGCACCGGCACCAGCTCGCGGAATAGCGAAGTCATTCACGGCGGCATTTACTACCCACCCGGCTCGCTCAAGGCGACGTTGTGCGTCGAGGGCAAGCATCGCCTGTATGCGTTTTGCGCCTCGCACGGCGTGGCGCATCGGCGTTGCGGCAAGTTGATCGTCGCGACCAGCGATCGTCAGGTGGGCGAACTCGAGGCCATTGCCGCCAACGCGCGCGCCAGCGGTGTCGACGACCTGCAATGGCTCACTCCAGGCGAAGTCGCCCGGCGCGAGCCGGCACTCCAAACCTTTGGCGCGTTACTGTCGCCGTCAACGGGCATCGTTGACAGCCACAGTCTGATGCTCGCCTTGCAGGGTGATGCGCAGAGCGCGGGGGCCATGCTCGCGTTCGACGCGCGCGTCGTCGGTGCCCGGGTGGGCCACGCCGAGGGCATCGAGCTGGATGTCGATACGGCGGGTATGACGTCGACGCTATGCGCCAGCATCGTCATCAACAGCGCAGGTCTTCATGCCGTGGACGTCGCGCGTACGTTCGTTGGCCTTGCCCCCGAACACATTCCTCAACGCTACTACGCGAAGGGAAGTTACTTCACCTGTACGCAGCGCGCGCCGTTCTCGCACCTGATCTATCCCGTGCCGGAGCCGGGCGGGCTGGGCGTACACCTGACGCTCGATCTCGCGGGACAAGCGCGTTTCGGGCCGAATGTGGCCTGGGTCGACGAGATAGACTACACCGTCAATGCCGCCGATGGCGATGGTTTCTACGCGGCGGCCCGGCGCTATTGGCCGGCATTGGCAGACGGCGCGTTGCAGCCCGGCTATGCCGGCATTCGACCGAAGATCAGCGCACCCGGCGAGCCGGCGGCAGACTTCCGCATCGATGGGCCGGCGGTGCATGGTGTCGCGGGACTCGTCAACCTGTTCGGTATCGAGTCCCCTGGACTGACGGCGTCACTCGCGATTGCCGAAGCGGTGCGCGCGGCGCTTTGACGTGCGTTTCGATGTGAAAACGCGCGAGGTGACCGGTGGTCACCTCGCGCGCATTAGGCCGCTATCTGGCTAACCCCGTCGTGCGGTTCCAACGGTGCCGCGGGCGTTGCGCGGCATGCCTGTCGGACAAGAATCGGTGTGAAGGTGGTCGTGGTGGGTTTGCCGATCAGCGAACGGCAACCGGCGGCTTCCACGAGGCCGGGTTGGTCCAGAACACCCCGCGCAGGCGATCGGTGTCGCCGCAGGGCGTGCTGCGGGTCGGCTTGCTGATCTGACCCGCGCAGGTGCTGATGTCGCGGCCCGATTGTTGCAGGCGCTTCAGGATCGTATCGAGCATGCCTGATTCGCGCCACTCGTTGAGTTTGCGGCGGCAAGTCGGCACGGAGGGGTACTGCATGGGCAGCTTGGACCAGCTTTCGCCCGTGAACAGCACCCACAAGACAGCATTAGTCAGCGTGCGCTGTTCGACTTGAGGGCGGCCACGCCGCTCCGTACGGACCGGACGGTCACAAATCAGATCACGCAGGGCGTGCCATTCAACGTCGCTCAGTTCAGTAAACATAACACCTCGACCCAAAACAAACGGAGGCGCCGCAGGGGGCGAGTCCGAGCTTCACGATCCGGCAGGTACCGATGCAATCCGGTAAGTGCTTATTCGTGAAACCTCGGCCAAGGCGGCGTCGTTCCCCGATGCTGGAAATACAAGCAACAAGCATGCCAGATCATCGGGTTCTCTTATGAAGAACGCCGCGGGCGGGACGAACCACACTGCGAAGGGAGCGTTTGACCAGCAAAAAAACGCCCACTTGGCAGGTGGGCGCAGCTCCTGGGTGGCTATTGGGATAGGCAATCGCAAAAGCGTCAGGAGAAAAGGAATACGTGCCTTTTGGCCAGTCCGGATCCTTTATTATTCTCGGCCCCGGCCAGAGTGTCTCGCTCCACATGCGCCAGCTTGTCAAGCTTGCAACCGCCATGATGACAAAAAGCGCGCGTCGACGCGCTTCGGAATTACCCCCATTGCGGTGCATTGGCCGTGTTGCCGGCGAGTCGCCCAAGATGGGTGCTCACTTGCGCCCCGATAGGGCATGGTGACGCGAGGTAGGGCGCAACTCCGCGCGTACGCGGTGCAACCGAGTCTCGGGAGATGAGAAAGTGGCCTGGTCGCCGCGTGGCGTTTCGTCATGGCCCGACGGCGGGCCTGTGGCCTATAATGTGCGCCTTCGATGAATATCGTCTATCGGTTGCGCGGCACGCCTGCACACCGGTCGGCGCCAGCGTGCGCAAACGGCATGAGCAACGACAGCGATAACAAATACTCCGTCCCGGGCCTCGAGCGTGGACTGCGCGTTCTGATGACGTTCTCGGCGCGCGAGCCCGTGCTGGCCGGGGCCGACTTGGCGCGACGACTCGGCATCCCACGCTCGACGGTGTTCCGCCTGTTGCAGACACTCGAAGCCGAGGGGTTCATCGAGAAGGCCGGGGACGATCGTCATTACCGGTTGGGCGTGGCAGTGCTTCGCCTGGGTTTCGAGTATCTGAATTCGCTCGAACTGACCGATCTCGGCACGCCGGTCATCGAGAAGCTGCGCGATGCCACGGGTTTCTCCAGCCATATTCTGATTCTCGATCAGCGCGACGCGGTGTTTGTCGCCAAAGCGGCGAGCCGTGAACTGGTGTTCGGCACGGTTCGCGTGGGCACTCGCTTGCCCGCCCATGCGACGGTCGTCGGACACATTCTGCTCGGCGACTACTCGCTGCCGGCGCTCAAGCAGCTTTACCCGGAAGCCAAGCTCGAAGGCTATACGGCCCACACGCCAACGACCGTGGAAGCGCTGTACCGTGTGGTCCAGGACGACATCGCCCGCGGGTACAGCATGAGCCAGGCATTCTTCGAGCAGAACATCTCGACGATCGCGGCGCCCGTGCGCAATCATCTCGGAAAGATCGTCGCCGTGATCAGTGTGACGATTCCTCAGTCGCGCGTAGAAGCGGAGCTGCTCGAGAGCGGCATCGTCGAGAAGGTCGTGTCCGCCGCGGACGAACTCTCGCACAAGCTCAACTACCGCTCGGATCGCGCAGGCGCAACGTCGGCGGCGACGAAGTAAATCGCGCCAGCTCGCGCGCGTCAGCCCACGCGCCATGCCTTCGGCGTGTCGTCAGCGTGTCGTCGACGGTGCACCCCGCATCAGTGGGTCTGTATCAGCACGCCTTGATCACGCGCCTCTCCAGATTGCGCTTGTCTCGCTGAAACCACTTCGTCATAATTGTTTCGCCTAATAACCATCGTTCCATATTTGGTTAATATGAGGCGAACAAGGTGCCGCTGTCCCGCGGCTTATTACGAGACTCATCATGTCAGTTTCCCTGCGTCCGTCTGCGGCTCAGCGCCCGTCGCGCGTGCGTTTCTGGATGCTCTTCCTGGTCTTCGTCGGCACGGTCATCAACTATGTCGATCGCGCCAATCTCTCCGTGGCCGCCCCGATGCTCAAGCAGGAGTTCGGCCTGGACCCTGTCGCGCTGGGCTTTATCTTCTCGGCGTACGCGTGGACCTACGTCATCGCGAACATTCCGGGCGGCTGGGTCATCGACCGGTTCGGTACGCGTGCGATTTACGGCGTCGCCATTCTCGGTTGGTCGATGCTGACATTCATGCAAGGCTTCGCCTCGCGATTTGCTGCGTTGTTTGCCATGCGTCTGGGCGTGGGTATCGCCGAAGCGCCGACGTTCCCGGTCAACAACCGCGTGGTCTCGATCTGGTTTGCGCAACGTGAGCGTGGGGTGGCCACCAGTGTCTATCTGGTGGGCCAGTACATCGGCATGGCGGCCCTCACGCCCGTGCTGTTCTGGATCGCCCACACGTGGGGCTGGCGAGAGATCTTCTACGCGACCGGTCTCCTGGGCATTGTGTGGGCGGGCGTGTGGTTCGTCGGCTATCGCGACCCGGATCAATGCGCCTGGGTGAACGCCGCCGAGCTGGCGCACATTCGTCGCGGTGGGGCGCTTGTCGAGGCGGCGTCAACCGATCGGTCCGCCGTGAACGCTTTCCCATGGCGCAAGTTGCTCGCGCTGTTCCGGAATCGTCAGATCATCGCGATCTGCGTGGGCAAGTTCGCGTCGCTCTCGTCGCTGTACTTCTTCCTGACGTGGTTCCCGACGTACCTGATCACCGAGCGCCACATGACGGTGCTCAAGGCGGGCGGCATGGCGTCCGTGCCTTTCGTCGCGGCGTCCATCGGCGTGGTTTGCGGCGGTCTGCTCTCGGACTGGCTACTGCGTCGCGGCGTGGCCGTGGGGACGGCGCGCAAGACGCCCATCGTGACCGGCTTGTTGCTGGTGCCGACCATGTCGCTTAGCGTGCTGACCGACGCCAACGGCCTCGTGATCGCCATCATGTCGTTCGCGTTCTTCGCGCAAGGTGTGGCCTCGGCCTCGTGGTCGCTGGTGGCCGACATCGCGCCGAAGGGCATGGTGGGCATCACGGGCGGGGCGGTGAACTTCGCCGGTAACCTGTCGGGCATCGTCACGCCGATTGCGATCGGGTTCATCGTCAAGGCGACCGGCTCGTTCGGCTGGGCGCTCGGGCTTATCAGTCTCTTCGCGATCGCCGGCGTGTTGTGCTACCTGTTGCTGCTGGGCGAGGTCAAGCGCATCGAGCTCGATGACGACGCGCCCGGTGAGCGGGGTGAGCGGGGCGAGGGCGATGGCGTCAACGCGGATGCGCGCGCGGTTTGAACGGCCAGATCGGCGTCACGCGGCCACGGCTTGGCGGCGATAGTCGCCGGGACGCGCCCCGGTCCATTTTCGGAACGCACGAAAGAACGCGCTCGGATCGGCAAAGCCCAGCGACAGGGCAATCTCCAGCATCGGCTTGGACGTGTGGCACAGCGCATGAATCGCGAAATCGCGCCGCAGTTGGTCTTTGATCGACTGATACGACTGCCCCTCGTCCTCCAGTCGCCGACGCAACGTCGACGGTGTGGTGTGGAACTCGCCCGCCAGCGCTTCGAAGGCCGGCCAGCGATCGGTCGGCATCGTCTTCAAACGCCGCCGCACGCGCGCGACCATGCCCTTCGTATTCTTGTATTTGAGGATGATGTTGCCCGGCGCCGCGCGCAGGAATTCCTTCACGGACTCGTCGTTCTGCACCACCGGCAAGTCGAGGCAGGCCGCATCGAACTCGATGGCCGTATGTGTCGCGTGGAACACCAGACGCGGCGAGTACATCGTCCGATACTCGTCGCTGTATGCCGGCTCGGAAAATGAAAAATAGGCTGTGCTCAACGGCACTCGACGTGCGATCAGCCAGCACGTCAGCGCATAGAAGAGAATCAGCAGTGTTTCGTGCCCGAAGATGCGTGGCGACCGTTCGTCTGCGCGCTCACGGACTTCGAGTCGGGCCAGCGCGCCGTCCCGCACCAGATGCATCTGCAGGTCGTCGAGCAAGAGCCCCATGAAACGCGTTGCGCGTTGCAGCGCCTGCTCGAGGGTGCGGCACGCGACGACGGTGTGACACAGCATCGCAAAGCTGCCGACTTTCATGCGGCGCGAATCCTGCCCGAAGAATTCGTCGTCGAGCGCGACACTGATCAGCCGCCACAACTGCGCATAGCGATCCGCGGAAACGCGGGCTTGCGGGTGCGCGAGCAGCGATGGCGCGATATCCGCGGCATGCAGCAATGCCGCTGGATCGCCGCCGAGCCGCTCGACATGCGCCAACGCGTTAATCACGAAATGAATCGAAATGCTGCCTTTTTCCATGCGTCGCGAAACGGAACATCGTAGCAAGGGGACGCAACGATTCTAGCAGTGCGGCCCCTGATGACGCCTCCGATGCCGTCTGAAAACAGGATCGGCGCTTTCCGAATTCGCGTGCAGCGTATGACAGCGATACTGGCGACGACTTATTTCGGTGCCATGCGCAGCGCGCCATCGAGACGAATCACCTCGCCGTTGAGCATGACGTTCTCGACGATGTGGCGCACTAGCGCGGCATATTCCGACGGACGGCCGAGGCGAGGTGGAAACGGCACCGAAGCGCCCAGTGCGGCCTGCACCTCCGGTGTCATGCCGGCCATCATCGGCGTTTCGAAGATGCCCGGCGCAATCGTCACCACGCGCACACCAACGCGCGCCAGCTCGCGCGCGGCCGGCAGCGTCAGGGCGGCAACGCCGCCCTTCGAGGCCGCATACGCGGCTTGCCCGATCTGTCCGTCGAACGCGGCGACCGACGCCGTGTTGACGACCACGCCACGTTCTCCCTCGGCGTCGGCATCGCCCGCGGCCATGGCCGTTGCCGCGATGCGCAGCACGTTGAACGTGCCGATCAAATTCACGTTGACGATGCGGGCAAAGCTGTCGAGTCGGTGCGGACCTTGCTTGCCCAGAATGCGTTCGCCCATGACGAGCCCAGCGCAGTTGACCACGCCGTTCAGACGGCCGAACGCGCTTTGGGCCGTGTCGACCAGGCGCTGAACGTCGTCTTCGCGGGTAATGTCGGTCGCGACGAAACGCGCGGCGTCGCCCAATGCCTCGGCCTGTCGGGCGCCGGCATCGGCATTGATGTCACCGAGCACGACCTTGGCGCCCGCGTCGACGAACATGCGGGCGGTGGCTGCACCGAGACCCGACGATGCGCCGGTGACGAGAAAGACACGATCCTTGATTTGCATGGGCTGCGATTCCTGAAAGAAAAGCGCGTTGAGGTTCAGACCGCGCCGGCAGAAGTCTGCGCGGCCTTGGCGATTTCCTGGTTGCGCAAGATGAAGCGCTGAAGCTTGCCGCTCGGTGTTTTGGGCAGTTCGGCGACGAATTCGATTTCACGCGGATAGGCGTGCGTGGACAGCCGGTGGCGGACATGCGCTTGCAATTCCTGCGCAAGCGCGTCCGTCGGCGCGAACTGCGGATGCAGCACGACGAACGCCTTGACCACTTCGGTGCGCTCCGGATCCGGCTTGCCGACCACAGCCGTTTCAACCACCGCGGGATGCTCGATCAGCGCACTCTCGACATCGAACGGCCCGATGCGATACCCGGCCGACGTGATGACGTCGTCGTTGCGTCCGACGAAGCTGATGCTGCCGTCCTCGTTGCGCTCGACAGTGTCACCGGAGAGATAGTACTCGCCCACGAACGCAGGCGTGTCCCGCTCCCAGTAACCGTTGAACCACATCAGCGGCGATTGCCGTCGATCGAGGGCGAGCACGCCCGGCTGCCCGACCGCGCACTCGTGTCCGTCGTCACCCAGCACGACCACACGATGTCCCGGCGACGCGAAGCCGGTAGTCCCGGCTCGCACGGGATGGGCCAGCGCATGGTGATTACAGACGACCATGCCGAGTTCAGTCTGCCCATAGTGGTCATGAATGGTTACGCCGAGGTGCTCGGCAAACCAGCGGATGACTTCGGGGTTGAGTGGCTCGCCCGCACTGGACACGGCGCGCAGCTGTCCTTTCACGGGCGCGGCCGCCTTGTCGCCGCCCGCGATCAGCAGGCGAAAGGCGGTCGGTGAGCCGGCCAGATTCGTGATACCCAGTTTCTGGATGATTCGGTACGTACTTTCGACGTTGAAGGGGCCGTCGTAGAAGGTGGTGGGAATGCCCATCGCGAGCGGGCCTGTCACGGCGTAGTACAGGCCATAGGCCCAACCCGGATCGGCAATGTTCCAGAACGTATCGGTCGGTCGCAGATCGACGGCGTCGCGCATGTAGCCGACGAACGCCAGGATCGCGCGCAATGGCACCATGACCGGCTTTGCGGTGCCGGTCGTGCCCGAGGTGAACATCATCAGAAACGGATCGTCGCCGCTGCGCGGCACCGGCGCGAAGTCGGGGGCGTGTTGCTCGACTTCATGCCAGAAGCTGAAGTCGCCCCGGCGCACCCCTTGCCCGCGCGGCCCGCTGACCGTGGCGACGGGCGGGCAGTGGGCTACTTCATCGAGCTTGGCCCGATTGGCACCGTCGGTCACCACGAGCTTGCTCTGGGCGCTGTGCAACCGGTGTTCGATGGCCTTCGGGCCGAACGCCGTGAAGAGCGGTTGATACACCGCGCCCGCGCGCCAGGTGCCAAGAATCGTCACGAGCAGTTCGGGTGTGCGCGGCAACAGCCCGCTCACGCGGTCGCCGGGCTGCACGCCCTGTTCGCGAAGGAAATTGGCAAAGCGCGCGGCGAGCGTTTGCAATTGGCGAAACGTCCACGTCTGGCTCGTGCCGTCTTTCCCTTCCCAGAACAGGGCGATGCGCCCGGGAAGCGCATGGCGGTCGCAGCACTCGACGCACGCGTTCATCGCGTCGAGTTGGCCGGCAAGCGTGGCGCGCACGGTCGCGTCGAGGTCGAACGCGCGGTAGGTGTCGGCGTAGTCGGCAGTCATGGGTCGTCTCCTGTAGTCGGATACCGGTCCGCAACCGCGCGCCTATGATGGAAAGGCTCGGGCACGCATCGCGGACCGCCGTGGCGCCGTCTTGATCTGGGACGCGGCGCTCACTCGGCATTGGCAAAATTCATCCTAATGCGTGGCGTCGGCGAGAGGCAATGCCCAAACGGGTCAGAGTATGTGAGGGATTTATCCACTCCGTCAGTGGGGACTTGAATGATGGCGGGGCTCCCCGCTGGGCAAGGCGCTTCGGTGACGCAGACCGAACCGAGGGTTTTACCGAGGGTGGCTTCGTCCGTTTCCGATGGCAATTCCGCTCATGCAATTTGCTGCTTTTGGCTATGGTGCCGATGCGGCGCGATCCCTACACTGATCCCATCGATAGGGCACTGGTGCTGGCGATCCCTTCGGATAACGGCAGGGTGCAGGAGACAGAACATGGATTTCTATACCGAAGACCAACGCATGATTCGCGACATGGCGCGCACGTTTGCCAGCGAGCAGCTTGCGCCGAATGCGGCACAATGGGACCGCGACTGCGCGTTGCCCAACGCCATGGTTGCGCAAATGGGCGACCTGGGTTTGCTGGGGATGATGGTGCCCGAAACGTACGGCGGCTCGTACACGGATTACACGGCGTATGCCCTGGCGATGGAGGAGATTGCCGTCGGTTGTGCGTCGACCGCCACGATGATGTCCGTTCACAACTCGGTGGGTTGCGGGCCGATTTTGAAATTCGGCACCGACGCGCAGCGTGAGCGCTGGTTGCCGGATCTGGCTGCCGGTCGGAAAATCGGGGCGTTCTGCCTGACTGAACCGCAGGCCGGGTCGGAGGCCAATAATCTGCGAACGCGTGCCGAGCGCCGCGGCGACAAGTGGGTGCTCAACGGCAGCAAGCAGTTCGTGACGAACGGCAAGCGCGCGGCGATCGCTATCGTGTTCGCCGTGACGGACCCCGCAGCCGGCAAGCGTGGCATCTCGGCGTTCATCGTGCCGACGCAGACCCCGGGGTTCGAAGTGGGGCATCCCGAGCACAAGCTGGGTATCCGGGCGTCGGATACGTGCCCGATCACGCTCGTCGACTGTGAGGTGGGCGATGATGCACTCCTTGGCGAACCGGGGCAGGGACTGAAGATTGCGTTGTCCAATCTCGAAGGCGGGCGGATTGGTATTGCCGCGCTCGCGCTCGGCGTGGCGCGGGCGGCGTTCGAAGCGGCGCTGCGGTATTCCGGCGAGCGCCAGCAGTTTGGCAAGCCGATCCGTGAGCATCAGAGTATCGCGAACATGCTGGCGGACATGACGACGCGTATCAACGCGGCAAGATTCCTGATCCTGCACGCGGCGGCGTTGCGCACCCAGGGATTGCCGTGCCTGTCCGAGGCGTCGCAGGCCAAGCTGTTCGCGTCGGAGCTGGCGGAGTCGGTGTGCTCCGACGCCATCCAGATTCACGGCGGCTACGGCTATCTCGAGGATTATCCGGTGGAGCGTCACTACCGCGATGCCCGCATCACGCAGATCTACGAAGGCACCAGCGAGATTCAGCGTCAGGTCATCGCCCGCGCGCTGGACTGATCGCGAAACGGCAAAGGTGGCAAGCGATACGGCGACGGGATCATGGGCCTGGCGGCGACGATCGGCGCAGCATGGCTAAGGGGGAGGGGGAGTGATTCAGCATGAGCGCGCCGTCGAGGCGCAAGACGAAGTGTTGTTTGACGTGGTCAATGGGTTCGGCGTTATCACCCTGAACCGGCCGAAAGCGTTGAACGCGATCACGCACGGCATGGTGCGATCGATGTGGCGCCAGCTCAATGCGTGGGCCGACGACCCCGCGGTGCGGGCCGTGCTGATCGAAGGCGCGGGCGAAAAGGCGTTCTGCGCGGGCGGCGACGTGCGAGCGCTTTATGAAAGCCGCGTGAACGACGCGAGCGATCACCAGGCGTTCTTCATCGACGAATACCGTCTCGACTATCTGATACACCGGTATCCGAAGCCATATATCGCGCTGCTCGACGGGATTGTGATGGGCGGCGGGATGGGCGTCGCGCAAGGGGCGGCGCTGCGTATCGTGACGGATCGCACTCGACTGGCGATGCCGGAGACGGGCATCGGCCTGTTTCCGGACGTGGGCGCCAGCTGGTTCCTCGGGCATCTGGCACCGACGCTGGCGCGCTATCTCGGTCTGACCGGCGCAACCATTACTGCGGCCGACGCTCTGTATTGCGGGCTCGCCGACGTCTGGCTCGAAGGAGACGCGCCGCAGCAATTACGTGCGGCACTCTTGCATTTCGATTGGCCGGAGGGCGCTCCGGCAAGTGACGCGAAGCTCGGCGCGGACGGGATGGGTGGCGCAGGACGGGCAGGACCGGCGTGCGACGCGAGCGAGGCCCACGGTGCAGGCGACGCAAGTCGGGCAGACCGCCATGCGTCGGTATCTGCGTCCGCCGATCTGCTGGAACGGCTTCGATCCATCATCCTCCCGCTGGGGCGCACGTGGACCGACGCCGCGCCGTTGGCGCACGTGCGCGCCACCCTCGACCGGCATTTCAGTGCGATCGACGTGCCGGGGATTGTGGAGTCGCTCGCCAGCGACGCGCAGACCCCCTGGGCCGTCGACACGCTCGCGTTGTTGCAGCAGCGCTCGCCGCTGAGCCTGTGCGTGACCGACCGACAATTGGCGAAGGGACGTCGGCTCGATCTGGCCGACGCGTTTCGCATGGAGCTGGTCCTGGGATATCACGCGTTCGCGTCCGGTGATTTCGTCGAGGGCGTGCGCGCCCTGCTGATCGACAAGGACAAACAGCCGCGATGGCGCTACGCCACCCTGGATGAAGTCCCGCAGGCACAGGTCGAGGCCTTCTTCGTCTCGCCGTGGCCGCAAGGCGAGCATCCCCTGAAAGCGTTGGGAGATCATTGAACTTCGGCGAACGCATGCGACAATGCCCGCTTTGCGGGGGACCGCACCATCCGTTGGAGTCCAGATGCTTGTCGAAATCGCCCGTCTACTCTTAGACCTCGTCTTCTCGCTATTCGGCGCGTTGTTGCTGTTGCGCGTGTGGATGCAAGCGACGCAATTGCCTCCGCGCAATCCGCTCTCACAAGGGGTGTTCCAGTTCACCAACTGGATGGTGTTGCCGTTGCGGCGTATCGTGCCGGGCGTGGGCGGCATCGACTGGGCGAGCTTGATCGCCGCGTGGCTGTGCGGCATCGTCTATCTGGTGCTGATCACCGCCGTCGTGGGTGTCTCGCCGGTTGCGGTGTTTCCGCGCGGCTTGCTGGTGGCGTTGGTGCTGGTGGCCAAGTGGGGCGCCAACCTCGTGATGTGGATGACGCTGCTGATGGCCGTGCTGTCCTGGGTCAATCCGCGTGCCGCCGCCATGCCGATTCTCCAGCACTTGCTCGACCCGCTGCTGCGCCCGATCCGTCGCGTCATTCCGATGGTCGGCGGCTTCGATCTGTCGCCGCTGGGACTGTTCCTGCTGATGCAGATCCTGCTGATCGTGCTCGCGCGCTTAAGCCTTTTCTTCGCGACGCTCTGATGCATTGGCGGGCAGCGTCGCTGCCTGCCGACACTCACGGGCGGTTGAGCCGACGGGCCATCCCGTTGACTCCATCGACCCCGCTGCCGCTGCCGTCCTCGCTGATGCGGTCGGTGCGGACCGCCCGCTGACGACACGCCCTCCCGCTTGCCCTGCGTGATGCGCGTGCGCCATCGTTGGCCGCGCCGCTTACACGCGCTCTCCGCCCGCTCGCGCCAGCCCCAGCCGATGCAGGACGCGGCGACCATCCTCGGTCACGATCACTTTGGCTTGTCCCTCGTCGACATTGACATGCACCAGGTGCGCTTGCTCGAGCGCCGCGAGGTCCGGCGGCTCGAGCGCATCGGCATCGATCGGGCCAAGGGATGCGGCCGCCAGCAACAGCGTGGCGATTTCATGCGGGCTCAGCATGGTCATGCTCCTTGAGGCAAAGGCTTCTCGTCAGCGTACCGGGCAAATGTAAGCCCTCGGCTACGCCATGTTTACCGCACGTTACGACTCGCCTCCGGCCCCGCCTCCCCAGAAGATCCTTCGACAGTGCTGTGGTGCGGCGGCCTGACGGTTCACGTCGGTCGCAAATCGCCGCGCGGTGACGCCGTACGCCTAACGTCGGATCGCAAAGCGTCCGGCAAGTTCGTGCATTCGGGTTTCCCCTAGTATGACCGCTTTTTGCGTCTCGATGGCGGGCTTCCCCCTTGTTTTGACAGGGGTTGCCGCGAAACTCGAGGGGACGCGCGCTCGCCTCGCCCTCATTTGAACTATTTTTTTTCTTTTGACGGGGGGTCAATGAAAATATACTTTCTTCGTCACCCATAGAACGCCTTGGTCCATGATTAACGCCGATTCGTTGCCCGCCGATTTGCCGCTCACCGAGCGCATCGTGCGCGCCATGCCCGATCTGACGCCCGCGCAGCAGCGCATGGCGGCGTTCGTGCTCGACAACACGTTTCGTGCGGCGACCATGCGTATCGACGAATTTGCCGGCGCCGTCGGCGTGTCGCTCGCCACTGTCAATCGCTTCGCCCGCGCGCTCGGCTTCGACGGCTATCCGCAGTGCCGGGCCGCGATGGTGCGGGGGTTCGAGGCGACACTGGCCCCCATCGAAAGCCTGCGCACGAGCAAAGCGCAGGCGAGCGCCAGTGCCGATGTGATGGCGGCGTCATTGGCGCAAGCCGCCGAGAACCTCGAATGGACGCGTCGCACGCTCGACGCAGCCACTTGCGAGCGTGCCGTGGACGCGATTCTGCAGGCGCGGCGCATCTACGTGCTGGGGCTGGGCGCGAGCGGTTATCTCGCCGGCCTGCTGCATCACGGTCTCGATCCATATTGTGAGAATGTGCAAGCGGTGGTCGGCGCCGGGGGATCGACGCATGCTGCGCGCCAGCTCTTCAAACTGCGCGAGGGCGATCTGGTGATCGCGCTCGCCTTCCCGCGGTATGTGACGGACACCATCACGCTTTGCCGACGCCTGCGCGGGCGCGGCGTGCCCTTGTTGGCGCTCACTGACAGTCCGACGTCGCCGTTGGCTCCGCTTGGCGACATCGTGATTTTCGTGCGCAGCAAGCCGCGGCTGTCCAGCAACTCTGAAGCGAGCGTGCTGGCGATGATCGACGCCCTGTGCGACGCCGTTGCCCAACGCGCCAAACACGCCGTCGATCGCGCGACGGAACTCACCGATTTCCTGCTGCCGTGGCTCGATTCCGCCTCGCTGGCCCCGGCGGCCACGGCAGGCCGTCCGGCTAACGTGCCGGCAGGATCGGCCGTGGGTCAAATCGTTACGCCGCAACGCACGGTGGCCACCACGGCCACGGCGAAGGCGTTGACAAGCGCGACCACGGCGGCAGGCGTCACGATGCAAAGCCAACCGAACCCAGCCCCACCGGCCATGCCCCGCCTTGCGCCGGGCCGTCAGGACAGAAAGGACAAAGCCTCATGAGTCACGCCCAACGCGCGGTCATCGCCATTCATGGCGGTGCTGGAACCATCAGTCGCGACACCTCGCCGGCGGAAATCGCGGCCTATCACGAGGCATTGGCCGACGCCTTGCGCGCGGGCCAAACCGTGCTCGCCGCGGGCGGATCGGCGCTGGAGGCCGTCACCGAAGCCGTGCGTCACCTCGAAGATTGTCCCCGCTTCAACGCGGGACGCGGCGCCGTGTTTACCCACGAGGGGACACACGAACTCGACGCGGCCATCATGGACGGTGCCACGCTCGACGCGGGCGCCATTGCCTGCGTGCATCGCGTGCGCAACCCGATTCTCGCCGCCCGCTCGGTGCTCGAACATAGCCCGCATGTGTTGCTCATGGGCGAGGGCGCGGAAGCCTTCGCGGCGGCCAACGGCGCCGAACTGGTCGAGTCGGGGTACTTTTTCACCGAAGGTCGCTACGCCCAATGGCAACGTGCGCTGGCCGATGCGGCGGTTGCGCTCGACCACGACATGCCGCTCAAGAAAGAGCCGATCGATCCCGACACCAAGTTCGGCACGGTCGGGGCCGTGGCATGCGACATGCAGGGACACGTGGCGGCCGCGACGTCCACCGGGGGCATGACGAACAAGGCAGTCGGCCGCGTGGGCGACACGCCGCTCATCGGCGCCGGGTGCTATGCGAACGATGCGACAGCGGCCGTTTCGGCGACGGGGACCGGCGAGGCGTTCATCCGTACGGTGGCGTGTTACGAAGTGGGCGCGCTGATGGCCTACGCGGGCCTGTCGCTCGCCGATGCCGCCGAGCGCGTGATTCATGAGCGGCTGCCGCGCGTGCAGGGTCGTGGCGGCCTGATCGCCGTCGACGCGCAAGGCAACGTCGCACTGCCCTTCAATACCGAAGGGATGTATCGAGGCGTGGCCCGCGTGGGCGAGACGCCCGTGACGTCCATTCACGAGTAACGCTCCAAGGCGAGGGGCCTGGCCGTCATCGGTCTGGCCATCGGTATCGCCGGCATCACTGGGTATCACTCGGCATCACGCCGAATCAAGATTCAGACCAGCAAGCGAAGATAAGCGAGGACAGGCGTGGCAGAGCGCAAGACAACCCCTACGATTTCGTTGCCCGACGAGCGCGTGCTCGACGTGCGCGGCCTTACCGTGCAGTTCGCGACGTCCGAGCGCATGGTCACGGCCGTGCGCGACCTGTCTTTCCATGTCGACCGTGGCGAGACGCTCGCCATCGTGGGCGAGTCGGGCTCCGGCAAGTCGGTGACGTCGCTGGCCGCGATGCGCCTCGTCGAGACCGGGGGGGGACGCATCGCCCAAGGCTCGATGGTCATGCGCCGCCGCAACGGCTCGCTCGTCGACCTCACGCGCGCGAGCGGCAGCACCATGCGCAGCATTCGCGGCGCGGACATGGCGATGATCTTCCAGGAGCCGATGACCTCGCTCAACCCGGTGTTCCCGGTGGGTGAACAGATTGCCGAATCGATTCGCCTGCACCAGGGCAAGGACACCGCCGCCGCGCGTGCCGAAGCCCTGCGCATGCTCGAACTCGTGCGCATTCCCGAAGCACGCCGCGTGCTCGACCGCTTCCCGCATCAACTCTCGGGCGGAATGCGTCAGCGCGTCATGATCGCGATGGCGTTGTCGTGCAAGCCGGGCCTGCTGATTGCCGACGAACCCACGACCGCCCTGGACGTGACGATTCAGGCGCAGATCCTGCAGTTGATTCGTGCGCTGCAAGAGGAGATGCACATGGGGGTCGTATTCATCACGCACGACATGGGCGTGGTGGCGGAAGTGGCCGACCGCGTGCTCGTCATGCATCGCGGCGACGCGGTGGAAGAGGGGCCGTCGCGCGAGATTTTCGCGGCGCCGCGCGAGCGCTACACACAGGCACTGCTCTCGGCCGTGCCGCGTCTGGGCTCGATGCAGGGGACCGACCTGCCGGCGCGTTTTCCACTGCTGCGCTACGACGCGCCGGCCGACGCCAAGCCCGTGGCGGAAACGCCGCAACCGCCGGTCCAGACCGACGCCGGCCCGATCCTGCGCGTGAAGGATCTGGTCGCCCGCTTCGATGTGCCGTCGGGGTTGTTCGGCGGCGTGAAGCGGCGCGTGCACGCCGTCGAGCGCGTGAGTTTCGATCTGTATCCCGGCGAGACGCTGGGTCTCGTGGGCGAGTCCGGATGCGGCAAGTCGACCACTGGCCGCGCGTTGTTGCGTCTGGTCGCCAGCCAGGGCGGTTCCATCGAATTCGGCGGCAAGCCGATTCAGGATCTCGCAGGGCGCGCGCTGCAGCGGTTGCGCCGCGACATCCAGTTCATTTTCCAGGATCCGTTCGCGTCGCTCGATCCGCGCCTCACCGTGGGCTTCTCGATCATGGAGCCGCTGCTTGTGCACGGCGTGGCCAGCGGTGCCGAGGCCGAGCGGCGCGTGGCCGAATTGCTCGAGCGGGTTGGACTGCCGGCCGATTACGCCCAGCGCTATCCGCACGAGTTCTCGGGCGGGCAGCGTCAACGCATTGCGATTGCACGGGCGCTGGCCCTCAAGCCGAAGGTCGTGATCGCCGACGAATCCGTCTCGGCGCTCGACGTGTCCGTGCAGGCGCAGATCATCAACCTGATGCTCGATCTGCAGAAGGAGTTCGGCATCGCGTTCCTGTTCATCTCGCATGACATGGCGGTCGTCGAGCGCATCAGCCATCGCGTGGCGGTGATGTTCCTCGGCCAGATCGTGGAGATCGGGCCGCGTCGGGCCATCTTCGAAAACCCGCAGCATCCGTACACAAAGAAGCTGATGTCGGCGGTGCCGATTGCCGATCCGTCGCGTCGTCACGCCAAGCGCGAGTTGTTGACGGAAGAAATTCCCAGCCCGATCCGCGCGGTCGGTGATGAACCGCAGGTGCAGCCGCTGGTGGAAGTCGGCGCGGGGCACTTCGTGGCGCGTCACCGCGTGGCCGGCGCTTATTGATGGTGATTCAGTAGTTCAGGCAGTCCCCAGTTGCAGTTCTCGTTGTAGCCACAATGCCCGCCAAGGGACGCAGTCGCAAGACGCGCTCGCGGCGACCCCGTCAGACAAGAAGGAGAAAGACAGATGTCGAAAAACGCTTTGTTGGGCGCTCGCTGGAAAACCGCGATCGCGTCCGTCGCCGTGGCGTCCGCGGTGCTCAGTGCAGCCCCGGCGTTCGCCGCCAAGGATGTCGTAATGGCCGTGCAGTCGACGTTTACGACGATGGACCCGTACGACGCCAACGATACGCTGTCGCAAGCCGTTGCCAAGTCGTTTTACGAGGGCATGTTCGGCTTCGACAAGGACATGAAGCTCATCAACGTGCTGGCCGACAGCTATACGGTGTCGCCGGATGGCCTCGTCTACACGATCAAGCTCAAGTCGGGCGTGAAGTTCCAGGACGGCACGACCTTCGATGCGGCCGCCGTCAAGGCCAACTTCGACCGCGTGACGAACCCGGACAACAAGCTCAAGCGCTATAACCTGTACAAGGAAATCGCCAAGACGGAAGTGGTCGATCCGCATACTGTGAAGTTCACGCTCAAGGAGCCGTTCTCGCCGTTCATCAACACGCTGGCGCACCCGTCGGCCGTGATCATTTCGCCCGAGGCGCTCAAGAAGTACGGCAAGGACATCGCCTCGCACCCGGTCGGCACCGGCCCGTTCGAGTTCGTCGAATGGAACCGCACCGATTTCGTGAAGGTGAAGAAGTTCGACGGCTACTGGAAGAAGGGCTATCCGAAGGTCGACACGATCACCTTCAAGCCGGTCGTCGACAACAACACGCGCGCCGCCGTGATGCAGACCGGCGAAGCCGGGTTCGCTTTCCCGTTGCCGTATGAGCAGGCCGCTACCCTGAAGGCCAGCGGCAAGGTCGATGTGATCGCCGGCCCGTCGATCATTCAGCGGTATATCAGCTTCAACACCCGCCAGAAGCCGTTCGACGATGTGCGCGTGCGTCAGGCGATCAACTACGCCATCAACAAGGAAGCGCTGGTGAAGGTGGCCTTCTCGGGCTACGCAACGCCGGCTGAAGGCGTGGTGCCGAATGGGGTGGATTACGCCGCCAAGACCGGCCCGTGGCCGTACAACCCGGCCAAGGCGAAAGAGCTGCTCAAGGAAGCCGGTTACCCGAACGGCTTCGAGACCACCCTCTGGTCGGCTTACACGTTCACGACGGCGCAGAAGGTGATCCAGTTCGTGCAGCAGCAACTGGCGCAGGTCGGCATCAAGGCGCAGGTGCGCGCGCTCGAAGCCGGTCAACGTGTCGACCTCGTCGAGTCGGCGCCGGATCCCGACAAGGCACCGGTGCGTATGTACTACGTGGGCTGGTCGTCGTCGACGGGCGAAGCCGATTGGGCGCTGCGTCCGCTGCTGGCCTCCGAGTCGTTCCCGCCGAAGCTGTTCAACACGGCGTACTACAAGAACGATGCGGTGGATGCCGACTTCAACAAGGCGCTGCTCACGACCGACCGCGCCGAGAAGGCCAAGCTCTATACCGACGCGCAGAAGAAGATCTGGAACGACGCGCCGTGGGCGTTCCTCGTGACGGAAAAGCTGCTGTATGCGCGCAACAAGAACCTGTCGGGCGTCTACACGATGCCTGACGGATCGTTCAACTTCACCGATATCTCGATGAAGTAAGCGCCGCGCGCAAGTGTGACGTGCCCGCGCCGCCGGCATTGGCTGGCGGCGCGGTTTACCGCAAGACATGGTTTGGCAAGACGTTCGGCAAGACTGCGATGCTCAATTACTCTCTCAAGCGCCTGTTCGGCCTGATTCCCACGCTGCTGATCGTGGCTGTGCTGGTGTTCGCCTTCGTGCACATGTTGCCGGGCGACCCGGCGCGCCTGGCCGCCGGTCCGCAGGCGGACGAGGCGACCGTGGCGCTGGTGCGCCAGGATCTCGGCCTCGACAAGCCGTTGCTCACGCAGTTCACGAACTTCATCACGCACGCGGTGCGCGGCGACTTCGGGCTGTCGATGCGCAGCAAGCAGCCGGTCTCCGAAGAGATCGGCAGCCGCTTCATGCCGACGCTGTGGCTCACGCTGGTGAGCATGATCTGGTCGGTGATCATCGGCATGGGCCTCGGGGTCGCCTCGGCGGTCTGGCGCAACCGCTGGCCCGACCGGCTGGGCATGACGTTCGCCGTCTCCGGTATTTCGTTCCCCGCCTTCGCGCTGGGGATGCTGCTGATGCAGGTCTTTTCGGTGCAGCTCGGCTGGCTGCCCACGATGGGCGCCGATTCGTGGAAGAGCTATATCCTGCCGTCGATCACCCTCGGGGCGTCGGTAGCCGCCGTGATGGCGCGCTTCACCCGCTCGGCGTTCGTCGACGTGTTGCACGAAGACTTCGTGCGCACGGCGCGCGCGAAGGGGCTCAATGAAATGCGCGTGGTCTTCAAGCACGCGCTGCGCAACGCCATGATTCCCGTCGTCACCATGATGGGCTTGCAGTTCGGTTTCCTGCTCGGCGGCTCGATTGTCGTCGAGGTGGTCTTCAACTGGCCGGGGCTCGGGCGTCTGCTGATCGATTCGGTCGAGATGCGCGACTACCCCGTGATCCAGGCGCTGGTGCTGCTGTTCTCGCTCGAGTTCATTCTGATCAACCTCGTGGTCGACGTGCTGTACGCCGTCATCAACCCGACCATTCGCTACAAGTGAGGCACGCACCATGAACGCGGGTCAACCGACTACTACCGCCAACGCCGCGGCCTCCGCCAGCCAAACGCGCGTGCGCACGCCGTGGCGTGAGTTCTGGCGCAAATTCAAGAAGCAGCACATCGCCATGGTCGCCGGGGCGTTTGTGCTCGCCCTCGTCATCATCGCGATTCTCGCGCCGCACCTCGTGCCGTTCGATCCGGAGAATTATTTCGACTACGACGCCCTGAACGCCGGGCCGTCGGCGACGCATTGGTTCGGTGTCGACTCGCTGGGGCGCGACATCTTCAGCCGCGTGCTGGCGGGCACACGGATTTCGCTGGCCGCCGGGTTCGGCTCGGTTGCCCTCGGTGCGGTGATCGGCACGGTGCTCGGGCTGCTCGCGGGCTATTACGAAGGCTGGTGGGATCGCATCGTCATGCGCATTTCCGACGTGCTCTTCGCGTTCCCGGGCATTCTGCTCGCCATCGGCGTGGTGGCCGTGTTGGGAAACGGCATGATCAACGTGATCGTCGCCGTCGCCATCTTCTCGATCCCGGCCTTCGCGCGGCTCGTGCGCGGTAACACGCTGGTGCTCAAACATCTGACGTATATCGAAGCGGCGCGCTCCATCGGGGCGTCGGACTGGACGATCATCATGCGGCACATCCTGCCGGGCACGGTGTCGTCCATCGTCGTGTATTTCTCGATGCGTATCGGCACGTCGATCATCACCGCCGCGAGTCTGTCGTTCCTGGGGCTGGGGGCGCAACCTCCTACGCCGGAGTGGGGGGCCATGCTCAACGAAGCCCGCGCGGACATGGTCAACGCCCCCCACATTGCCATCTTCCCGAGCCTGGCCATTTTTCTGACCGTGCTCGCGTTCAACCTGCTGGGCGACGGCCTGCGCGACGCGCTCGATCCGAAGCTCGACCGGCATTGATGTCTGCGCAGGAGCGCCGCATGATACCGTCGACGGACCCGCGCGAAGCCTTGTTCGGTGCGCCCTACGTGGGGCATCTGCCGGCCGGGTCGCGCCATGCGATCACAGACGTGCCGGGCGTGTACGTCGGTCATGCCACGCTCGCGCAAGGCCCGGTGCAGACCGGCGTGACAGTGGTGTGCCCGACGCCCGCCAACGCAGCCGCCGCGGAAGTGCCCGACGCCGGCTGGGATCCGTTCCGCGACAAGATTCCGGCGGCCGCGGCCGTCATCAACGGGTTCGGCAAGAGCGTCGGCTTGATGCAGATCGACGAACTCGGCGTGCTCGAGGCGCCGGTGGCGCTCACCAACACGTTTTCCGTCAGTCACGTGGTGCTTGGCCAGTTGCGCGCGGCGATCGCGGCGAATCCGGACATCGGCCGTGGCAGCCCATCGCTGAATCCGACGGTGCTCGAATGCAACGACGGTTATCTCAACGATATGCAGGCGTTTGCCGTGACCGAGGCGCACTATGCGCAGGCGCTGGCGAGCGCGTCGCGCGGTGTCGCGCAAGGCGCGGTCGGCGCGGGGCGCGGCATGTCGAGCTTCGGCCTCAAGGGCGGTGTCGGCTCCGCGTCGCGCATGCTCGAGACGGCTGGGGCGACCTTTACCGTCGGCGTGCTCGTGCTGTCGAACTTCGGCCGTCCGTCGCAACTGACGATCGCCGGCCGCCATGTCGGGCCGGTGCTCGATGCGCGTCTGGCGCAGCCGGCGCTGAGCGCGGCGCCTGAGCGCGGCTCCATCATCATGCTGGTGGCCACCGACGCGCCGCTCGATGCGCGCCAATTGCGCCGGGTCGCCACGCGTACCGGTGCCGGCCTGGCGCGCACGGGGTCCGTGTACGGTCACGGCAGCGGCGATGTCGCACTCGCCTTCACCACAGGCTATACGGTGTCGCATGACGCGACGGGCCGCGTTGCCCCCGCCGCGCTTGTGCCGGACGCCTTGCTCGATCCGATTTTCCAAGCCACGGCGGACGCCACCGAGCAGGCGATCCTGCACGCGCTCTTTGCGGCCGAGTCGGTGCTCGGGCGCGACGCGCACGTGCGCCGTGCCCTCGCCGACGTGCTGCCCGACTGGGCCTCGCTGTAAGCCTTTCACGACAGAGCCGACATCATGCGAATTCTGATCTCCACCGATATCGAAGGCGTCGCGGGCGTCTTCCACGCCGAACAGACCCGGGCGGGCAATGGCGAATACGAACGCGCGCGCCGCTGGATGACGCACGAGGCCAATGCGGCGGTCGAAGGCGCGTTTGCCGGCGGCGCGACCGAAGTGATGGTCAACGATTCGCACGGCGGCTTTCGCAACCTGCTGCCGGACGAACTCGATCCGCGCGCCCGTCTCGTGCTGGGCAAGCCGCGCTATCTTGGCATGGTGGCGGGGGTGGAGGCCGGTTGCGATGCGCTCTTCATGATCGGCTACCACAGCCGATCGCAGAGTGCCGGGATCCTGGCGCATACGATCAACAGCTTCGCCTTCGCGCGCGTGTGGCTGGCGGGGGAGGAAGCGAGCGAGGCCATGTTGTACGGCGCGCTCGCCGGCGAGCGCGGTGTGCCGATGGTCATGGCCAGCGGCGACGACGTCTTCTGCGAAGAGACGCAACTGATCTTCCCCCATGCGCATTACGTGCAGACGAAGGCCGCCTGGGGACAGGGCAGTGGCATGACGCTCAACCCGAGCCAGTCGTGCGACCTGATCCGCGACGCCGCCAAGGCATCGCTCGCGGACCCGCGCACGTGGCATGCCTACCGGGTCGAGACGCCCGTCGAGGTGCGCCTGCAGGCACAGACCCCCGCGCTGGCCGACCTCTTCTGCCAGTGGCCGACGCTCGAGCGCGTCGACGGCGTGACGCTGCAATTCGTCGCGCCAAGCGTCGAGGCGGCGGTTCGGGTACTGAACTGCCTCTCGGCGATGTCGTTCATGTTGCGCTGAGTGCCGTTTGGGCGCCGCCCCCCGTCCCATGTTGTTAAGGCGCTACTGAACTAGGGTTAGCCGTCACGAAATGTCAATGCCTGGCATGCGATAATCCGTAATATTTCGTAACGGCGGCGCCGTGTTATCGGTCGCCCCCTGGATTATTGAGCACCGGCGGGGCCGGGCGAGGCATCATGGATATCAGAAACGCCCGACGGTGGGCGGAACCCGGCGCGAAGCGCTACGTCGGGGCGTTGCTCGTGGTTTTTGCCGCGTTTCTCGTGCGCAGCCTGCTGCACCCGGTGCTCGATCACTCGATGCCGGGCATCTTCTTTACCTGCGCCGTCATCATTGTCGAATTCACCTGGGGATTGGGGCCGGCGATCATGGCCATGATCATCAGCATCCCGATTTTCGACTTCTTCTTCGTGCCGCCGTTTCGCGACATCGCCCAGTTTGACCGGCGCGATGTGCTGATCGTCTCCGGCTTTCTGTTGATTACGCCGCTTGCCGTCGTGCTGATCGAGCGTTTGCGCCGTGCCCAGTATCGCGCCGAGCTGATCGGCGAGGTCGCGCAGACACGCTATGAGATGCTGCTGCGCGCCGAAAACGAGCGCATGCTCCTGTCCGACTCGGTACAACTGGGCAATGCGCTGATGACGTATCTGACGAAGCACCTCGATACGATCTTCTATCTGTCCAATCCGGCCACGCGTTACGAGTTCATCGACGAGCATTTCCGCCGCGCGACGGGGGTCGCGCCCGACGTCGTCAAGCGCGAGGGGCTGCGCGCGCTGCTGCATCCAGAGGACGCACAGCGTATGGCGGGGCTGTTTGCCGTCGATGGCGAGCGCCCCCATCATGGCGCGCACAATCTGCGCATCCGCACGCGCGACGGCGGCTACGAGATGTGCCATTGCGAATTGCAGTATTTCCGTGCGCACGTTGGCACGTACGTGATTTTGCGCTTGCATGCGGGGCCGACGGTGCGTCCGGTCGCGCCGCCGCAGACGCTCACACCGGCAGCCACGGCGCACGCTGTCACCGAGACGCCCGTCGTCTCCGGCGGGATTTGACCATGTTCCAGGACGATATTTTCTACAAAGGCGGCGAGCACGCAGTGCTGATGCTGCCGGGGCTGTCGAGCACGCCGCTCGAAATGCGTCCGGTGGCGAAGGCGTTGCATCGCGAGGGCTACACCGTCTGGGTGCCACACATCGAAGGCTACGGACTCGGCGGGCCATGCTCGGACTGGCGCGCCTGGATTGCCGCCGCGCGGGCGAAGTATCGTGAACTGCGGGCGACGCACGCGATGGTGTCGCTGTGCGGTTTGTGTATCGGCGCCACGTTGAGCCTGGCCGTCGCGGAGGAGGAACCGGATGTGACAGCGCTCTCGCTGCTCTCCGTCACCCTCGTGTACGACGGCTGGACCATCCCGTGGTATTACCCGCTCATCGATCTGGGCTTCCATACGCCGTTGCGCCACTACTATCGCTATCGCGAGCGCGCGCCGTTCGGCCTGAAGAATGAGGTGCTGCGCGCACGCGTGGCGAAATCGATGTCGCTGCACGATGCGTCCGAAATCGGTGCGGCGTCGCTGCCCCTCGCGCACCTGTATCACGCGCGGCGGCTTGCCGCGCACGTGCGCGCGCGTCTGGCTCGGGTGACGGCGGATTGCCTCGTCATTCACGCGGTGGACGACGACACGTCGAGCCCGCACAACGCGCGCATCGTCTACGACGGGGTGTCGTCCAAGGTGAAACAGAAGTGCCTGCTCGGCGAGAGCTATCACATTCTGACGATGGACAACGAGCGCGAAACCGTTGCTGACGAGACGCGCCGCTTCTTCCGCGACGCCGTGGCGCGCCGTACCGGCGCCGCCACGTCCGAGACGCGCATCATCTCGAAGGCGCTGCTGCGCGCCAAGCGCCGGCAGTCCGCCGCCTGACATCACGCGCCGAATGCCGGCGCGTGATGTCATCAAACTGCCATCGATGGGCGGTTATGGTCGTGGTTTTCCGATACGGCCACCCGCGTTAGTTGCGGGTGGCGCTGCGCTCATCCGGCCATGTCCTCGCTCATCATCGAATCCGTCTGCAAGCAGTGGGGCAATACACGTGCGCTCGACGGTGTGAGTTTCACCGCCGAAGCCGGCTCGCTGGTGGTGCTGCTGGGCCCGTCCGGCTGCGGTAAGTCGACGCTGCTGCGCATGATCGCAGGTCTCGATACGCCGAGCGCCGGGCGCATTCTGCTTGGCGGCGCCGATGTGACCGCGCTGCCACCTGCGCGTCGCAAGCTCTCGATGGTGTTCCAGTCGTACGCGCTCTTCCCGCATCTCTCGGTGCGCGAAAACCTGTTGTTCGGGCTTCGCGTGCGCGGCGAACCGGCGCGCGAGTATCCGCAGCGTCTGGCGCGTGTGGCGTCGCTGCTCGGGCTGGCGCCGTACCTGGAGCGCAAGCCGTCGCAACTCTCGGGCGGTCAGCAGCAGCGTGTGGCGCTGGGCCGAGCGGTGATTGCCGAGACGTCTGTGTGTCTGATGGACGAACCCCTCTCGAATCTCGACGCCCAACTGCGTCAGGAAATGCGTCGCGAGATCCGGGCGCTGCAACAGCAGCTCGGCATGACGCTTGTCTACGTGACCCACGATCAAACCGAAGCGATGAGCATGGCCGATCAGGTCGTGCTGCTGCGAGAGGGCCGCATCGAGCAGTGCGGTGCCCCGCACACGCTCTACGCCACCCCCGCGACGCACTTTGCCGCGAGCTTCATCGGCACGCCGCCGATGCAGTTGTTGCGTCTTGTACGCCATGGCGACGCCCTGGTGCCCGCCGGACAGTCCGGCCCGGCGCTGGCGGCGGCCGGTGCGCGCAACACCGCGCTGCTCGGCCTGCGCCCGGAGCATGTGCGCGCGGTTCCGCCCACGTCGCTGGGCGCAGTGCTCGCCCGAGTGAGCGCCATCGAATATCTGGGCGCGGACACGCTCGTTGCCTGCACGCTTGGCGACGCGGGCACGATCACCACGCGGGTGCCCGGCCATCGGCCGTTCGCCGTGGGCGACGCCATCGGTCTGCAATGGGCGGCGACCGACCAGCATCTGTTCGACGCGACCTCCGGGGAACGCCTCGTGACGGGCGCAGCGGGCGGTGTGGCGATCGACGCTGCCGAGTCCGTCGTTGCACCGAAGACCGCGCATGCACCGGCGCGGCCGCTTCCGGGGGCCACAGTGATGTTGCAAAACCCAGAACAACACGTCTGACGCGAGGGCGGCCACTGGGCCTGACGCATCGGCTCGGTGCGGCGCGACAGCGGCCCTGCATCGACAACCTGTCACATCACCACGACGCTTACATGGGGAACCAAACGATATGCGACGCACGATTCTGAAAACGTTTTCGGCCAGTTTGGCCGCACTGGCATTGGGTGGCCTGAGCGGCTCGGCCATCGCGCAGGCGAAGCCGGTGGAACTCACGTTCTATTACCCGGTGGCCGTCGGTGGTCCGGTGACGAAGATCATCAACGATCTGGTGGCCGACTTCGAAAAGGATCATCCGAACATCAAGGTCAAGCCGGTGTATGCCGGGACTTACCAGGATTCCGTCGTCAAGGCCCTGACGGCCGCGAAGGCGGGCACGCCGCCGCAACTGGCTGTGCTCGCTGCCGCCGACGTGTTCACGTTGATCGACGAAGACGCGGTGGTGCCCATCGACAGCATCGCCAACACGCCGGCCGACAAGCAGTGGCTCGACGGCTTCTACCCGGCGCTGATGTTGAACTCGCGCGTCAACGGCCACACGTGGGGTGTGCCGTTCCAGCGCTCGACCATCGTCATGTACTGGAACAAGGACATGTTCCGTGAGGCGGGTCTCGACCCGGACCGCGCGCCGGCGAACTGGGCCGAACTGGCCAGCGACGCGCAGAAGCTCACCAAGCGCGACGCATCGGGCAACGTGACGCAATGGGGTATCAAGGTGCCGTCCGTGGGCTTCCCGTATTGGCTGTTCCAGGCGTTCACCACGCCGGCGGGTATCGAACTGATGAATCCGTCGGGAACCAAAACGTTCCTGAACGCGCCGCAGGCCGTCGAGTCGTTGCAATACTGGGTCGATCTCGCGACGAAGTACAAGGCGATGCCGACGGGGGCGATCGAATGGGGCACCACGCCGAAGGACTTCCTCGAGAAGAAGGCGGCCATCATCTACACGACCACCGGCAACCTGACCAACATCCGGACCAACGCCACGTTCCCGTTCGGTGTCGGCAAGATGCCGGCCAAGGTGCGCGGCGGCAGTCCGACGGGCGGCGGCAACTTCTATGTGTTCAAGAAGACCTCGCCGGAAGAAAAGCAGGCGGCGATGACGTTCATCAAGTGGGCCACTTCGCCTGAGCGTGCGGCGCAGTTCGGTATCGACACGGGCTACGTGGCCGTGACGCCGGCGGCTTGGGAAACCCCGGCGATGAAGCAATATGTGCAGAAGGTGCCTGCTGCGGCCGTGGCACGCGATCAGCTCGCGGTGAGCGTGGCCGAGTTCTCGACGCACGACAACCAGCGCGTGACGAAGGCCCTGAACGACGCCCTGCAAGCGGCGCTCACCGGCACCAAGTTGCCCAAGCAGGCGCTGGACGACGCGCAACGTGAAGCGGATCGCATCCTGCGTCCGTACGCTCGATGAGTCTGGCGCTCGCCCGACTTCGCTGTCAGTCTCGTTGAAATGCGGGGCCCTGAACGTCGCGGCGATCGCGATCTTCACGGCCTCGCCTGTTGAATCGATGGACCGTCGATGAATCGCTCCTCTGCTTTGTGGGTGCCCTGGCTGCTGTTGTCTCCGGCGCTAGTGCTGCTCGTCGCCTTCACCCACTATCCGGCCGTCGCCACGCTGTGGCACAGCTTTTTCTCGACGGGGCGCGCCGGGATGCCGTCCGTCTTTGTCGGCACCGAGAATTATCGGCTTCTGATCGACGACCCTGTCTTCTGGCAGGCGCTGCGCAACAACCTCCTGTTCGCACTGGTCACCGTGCCCGCCGCGATGGCGCTCGCGATCGCCATGGCGCTGTGGGTGCACCGGCAGGTGCCGGGGCGCACGTTATTGCGCCTCGCCTACTTCACGCCCGCGATTTTGCCGATGATCGCCGTGGCGAACATCTGGCTGTTCTTCTACACGCCGCAGTACGGTCTCATCGCGCAGATTTCGCAGGCATTCGGGTGGGGCGATCACAACTGGCTCGGGCAACCCGACACCGCACTCCCGGCGCTGATGGTCGTGACGATCTGGAAAGAGGCCGGGTTCTTCATGATCTTTTACCTGGCCGCACTGCAACAGATTTCGCCCACCCTTGCCGAGGCGGCGGCGCTCGAAGACGCCTCGCGCTGGCAGTTCTTTCGCCGCGTTCAGTGGCCGTTGCTCATGCCCACGACCGTGTTCGTGGTGATCAATGCCGTTATCAACGCGTTCCGTCTCGTCGATCACATTATCGTGATGACGCGCGGCGGACCCGATAACGCCACGCAACTGCTCCTGTACTACATCTATCAGGTGGCCTTCAGTTTCTGGGATACCTCATACGCGGCAGCGCTCACCGTGGTCCTGCTCACGCTGCTCGCCGTCGTCGCCTTCGTGAAATTCCGTCTGCTCGACTCACGCACGCATTATCAATGACGACCTCTGCCCGCCCGAACACGCGCCCCCGCCGGCCCACAAAGCCAGGCGCCGCGCTTGCGGTGTTTTCCGCAACCGGTCACACGACGCCGCTCGACGTCATCGGTGCATGGCTGCTCGGCCTGCTGTGGCTGCTGCCGTTGCTCTATGCGCTGTGGAGCGCGTTCCATCCGTCGGCCTACGCCACGCACTTCTCCATGAGTGCGCCGCTCACGCTCGCGAATTTCGTGCAAGCATGGCAGGCTGCCCCGTTTGGGCGCTATCTCGTCAATACCTTCGTTCTGGTGACGGTGATCCTGGCGGCGCAACTCGTGCTGGGCACGCTGGCCGCCTATGCGTTTGCCCGCTTCACGTTTCGCGGCAGCGAGGTGGCGTTCATGGTCGTGCTGCTCCAACTGATGGTCATGCCCGACGTGCTGATCGTCGAGAACTATCGCACGATCGCCTGGATGGGACTGCGCGATACGATCTTCGGCATTGCGTTGCCGTACTTCGCGTCGGCGTTCGGCATTTTTCTGTTGCGTCAGGCGTTCAAGACCGTGCCGCGCGAACTGGACGACGCGGCGCGCGTGGAAGGCGCCAACGCGTGGCAGGTGCTCTGGCGCGTGTATGTGCCGCTCGCCCGCCCGGTGTATGTCGCCTACGCGCTGGTGTCGATCAGTCACCACTGGAACAACTTCCTGTGGCCGCTCATCGTCACGAACTCCGTCGAGACACGTCCGCTCACGGTCGGCCTGCAGGTGTTTGCGTCGACCGATCAGGGCATCGATTGGACGATGATCACGGCCGCGACGCTGATGACCGCCGCGCCGCTGTTCATCGCCTTTCTGCTCTTTCAGCGCCAGTTCGTGCAGTCGTTCATGCGTGCGGGCATTCGATGAAAGGCATGGCGACGCGCGGCGTCGCGCGACCGCAATAGCAAAACGGCACGCTGGGGAGCGTGCCGTCGTGTCGCTTGCGCTGGCGAAGCCGGGCGCTTGCGGGCTTACTTGTCGGTGGCCTTGACCAGCAGGATCGGCAGCGTGGTGATACGCAGCAGCGTTTCGGCAACGCTCCCCAGCAGCAGTCGGTTGATGCCGCGGCGGCCGTGCGTGCCGAGCACGATCACGTCGGCATTCCACGCTTGCGCTTCGCGCAGCACTGCGTCGGCAATTTCGTCGGTACCGGCTTCGAGCGTAATCATGTTCGTCTCGGCATCGACCCCGCGCTGCTTCAAGTCGGTTTGTGCCTTGGCCAGAATTTCCGCGGTTTCCTTCTCGAACGACTCCTGGCTCTCCAACGGCACGAAGCCGCTGTAGGCGCCGGCGGCGTAGGCGTTGGCGAGCGAGGGAACGACCGACACCAGGCGAATCTTGCCCTGGCTGAGCGCCACGAGCTTGACGGCTTCATCGATGGCGCGGTTCGACGGCGTGCTGCCGTCGATCGAGACCAGAATGCGTTCGTACATGATGGTGTCCTCTATGTGCGGGAAGTGCGTGAAGGCTTGACGCCTGGGCGGCATCGCGACCGCGATGCACGACAATTCGTTGGAATATTTTCATTCTCGCATCGCGGGCATCGAAAGTCATCCCGCGACATGACGCGGTATTGACCGCACGCAAGCATCCATCGGAATGTCACGGGTCGGCGCGTATCCGCCGGGGGCGACTCGCGTCGAGCGGGGAAGGGAGTTTCAACGTCCGGAACGCCGGTCGGCCTTGGGGACCGCGTGACTTAGTTCGGCCGGCAGGCGATCACGAGATGGGCGACACCGTCCGTCACGTCGCGCGTGAGGACGTCGTAGTCCTTTTGTACGCATTGCGTGCGGGCGCGCTGGTCGCAGTCGCCGGCAGTGCTGGCCGAGCACCGAATTTGCTGGGTGGGGCGGCCGTCCGAGGTGAACAGCGGGGCCGACGAGCTGCAAGCCGACAGCGCAACCGTCATAAGCCCCGAGGCGAGCAGCGTGGCGATCTTGGCGAGATTTGTCATAGAGGTCGTCTTATAAGCTCTCGGGAGTATAGCGCGGCGCCGCGACGTTGCTGCGCAAGGCCGCCCGCCTTTGGGGCGACGCCTCGAGCGGGTTCAACGGGGCGTGTCGGCACGCGTGGCAACACTGACCCGTCGCTGGCGGCGCAGCGTGCGCAGACTGTCGAACACGATGAGCGCAACGCCGAACCAGATGGGCACGTACGTCCACAGTCCGCGCGCCGTGAAAGGCTCGCCGAGCACGAAGATCGACACGGCGAACAGCAGCACCGGCTCCACGTACCCGAAAATGCCATACAGGCCGATGGGCAGCAAGCGCGCGGCACCCAGTGTGCTCGCCAGTGCGCTGGCGCTGAGCAGGCCGAGCGCGGGCAGCCAGAACCAGTAGCGCGGCTCGCCGAGCACTGTGACGTTTTGCGGCCACGCCTGCCAGAGCACGACGACGGCCACCGGCGTCATCGCGAGCACTTCCATGATGAAGCCGCTGAGCGCGTCGAGCCTCAGCCGGCGGCGCAGCAAGAAGTAGGGCGGATAGCCGAACACAATGAGCGCCGTGACCCAGGACAAGGCGTGCGTTACCCAGAGTTCATGTGCGACGCCCAGCGCGGCGACGATGACGGCCGCCGTCTGCAGCCGGCTCAGACGCTCGTGATAAAACGTGCGGCCAGCGAGCACCATCGTGAGCGGCAAGAGAAAGTAACCGAGCGAGACGTCGAGCAATCGCTGTTGCAGCGGTGCCCAGACGAACAGCCAGAGCTGAACGCCCAGCAGCGCTGAGCACAGCAGCACGGCGCCGAGCAGCGCAGGGCGATGCAACACATGCGAGAGCGTGCTGCGCAGTACATGCCACCGGCGCAATGCCGTCACGATGACGAGCGTGCCGGGCAGCGTGAGCAGCATGCGCCAGGCGAAGACGTCCAGCCCGGACAGGGGCGCCAGTTGCGCGACGAGCGCCGGCATAACGGAAAACATGACGGATGCCGAGACAGAGAGCATCACGCCGCGACCGGAAAGCATGGGGGTCCTGTGAGCGGGGGCAAGGAAAGGGCGAGGCCCGGGTCAGACCGCGAGCATAGCAAATTCGCACCAGATCGGGGCGTGCCCGCCGTAGGGCAGCGGAACCGTCCGCGATGCCCGCGAACGCGTATGATCGCGATTCGTCGAGCGTTTTCCATTATTGCCGCCGCGTGCGGCATCTTTGCAGGAGATTCGTGCATGTCGTGCGTACCCGCTGTTGCCGAGTATGCGGCTTTCGCCGCTTCGATGGCCGATGCTGTGAGACCGCTGTCGTTGGGGTGGTTCCGCCGGCGCCTGGCGGTTGACGACAAGGCCGATGAGAGCCCGGTCACGATCGCGGACCGCGAGGTCGAGACGGCGCTGCGCGCGCAGATTGCAGCGCGCTATCCGTCGCACGGCATCTGGGGCGAAGAGTTCGGCAAGCAGGGCGTGGACGCGGAATTCGTCTGGTCGGTCGATCCCATCGACGGCACGCGCAGCTTCATCACGGGACACCCGCTGTGGGGCACGCTGCTTGCCCTGTTGCACCACGGCCAGCCAGTCGTTGGCCTGATCGACATTCCGGCGACCGGCGAGCGCTGGATCGGCGTGAACGACGCCGCCAGCGGCGTGCGCGAGGCCCGCTTCGGCGGAGCGGTGTGCGCCACCAGCCCGGTGACGACGCTGGCCGACGCGACCGTCTATGCGACGTCGCCCGACATCTTCGACGCGGCGGAGTATGCGCAATTCGAGCAGCTGACGAAGGCGGTCAGCCGTCGCCGCTTCGGCGGAGATTGCTACGCCTACGGGCTGCTGGCGAGCGGACACATCGAGCTGGTCATGGAAGCGGGATTGCAAACCTACGACTATCTGGCCGTGGCGCCGGTGGTCGAGGCGGCGGGCGGCGTCATCACCGATTGGGAGGGCCGGCCGCTTACGCTTACCTCGCAGGGGCGCGTGCTGGCCGCCGCGAATGCCGAGCTGCACGCCGCCGCGCTGGCGTGTATTCGCGCGGACTGAGGCCGTCGACGGTAGTCATCGCCCGGTCGTCGTTGTGCCGGCCATCCTCGCTGGTGGGTTACGTGATCGGGCGCGCAAGCCTCTGCCAGATGCGCGGCAGCAACACCCCCAGCACGATGCCGCGCGTCGCGAGAAATGCCATGAGGGCGACCCACAAGCCGTGATTGCCCCAGGCATCGAGCGTGAACGGCATGACCGCGCCAAAGACCAGCAGGCCGATCAACGAGGACGTCAGCAGTTCCCTCGTACGCGTCGCGCCGATGAAGACGCCGTCGAGGTGGAAACACCACACCGCCACGAGCGGCGAGAGCACGGCCCAGGGCAAGAATTCGCGCGCCGTCGTGCGCAGTGCCGGCTGATCGGTCAGGGCATCGATGATCGCGCCACCCGCCACGGCGTAGACGAGGGCAAACGCGACGGCGCAGCCCAGCGCCCAGCCCAGCGACAACCGGATGGCATGCAGCAGCGCGGCTCGCTGACGCGCACCGACATAGGCGCCCACAAGGGCTTCGGCCGCGTGGGCGAAGCCGTCGAGGCCGAACGCCATGAACGTCTGGAAGTTCAGCAGGAGCGCGTTGGCGGCGAGCGTGACGTCGCCAAGTCTCGCCCCCACGCGAGCGAACCAGGCAAAGGCGAGTTGCAGAAACAGCGTGCGCAGGAAGATATCGAGATTGAGCCGCAGCAAGCGCCACAGGGCGCCGCGCTCAACCAGCATGGCCAGTCGCAGCGGCGGCAAGCCGGGCGTACGTGCGAGCCAGAGCAGCCAGGCGCCCAGCGCAAAGCCGAGCACATCGGCCAGCGCGGTTGCCCCTGCAATACCTGCCACCCCCCAGTCGAAGCCGCGCACGAAGATCAACACCGCCACGATGTTCACAAGATTGATGAACACCTGCACGGCAAGCCCTTGCCGCACGCGTTGACACGCCAGCAGGTAGCCGAGCACCACGTAGTTGCCGAGCGCCAGCGGCGCGGCGAGCACGCGGATGCTTGCATATTGTCGTCCTAAGGATTGGACTTGGGCGCTTCCTCCCAGCCACGACACGCCCAGCGAAACCAGCGGTTCGCGAAAGACAAGCAACACGGCGCCAATCGCGAACGCCAGCGTCAGCGCGCGTGCGAGCGTGTCGCGCAGACGCTCGGCGTCGCCGGCACCGAACGCCTGTGCCGCGAGGCCCGTGGTGCCCATGCGCAGGAACGAGAAGCCCCAGAAGAGCAGGTTCAACAGCAGCGCACCGAGGGCGACGCCGCCCAGATAAGCGGCGCCCGGCAGATGACCGGCCACGGCTGTGTCGACGGCCGAGAGCAGGGGCTGAGTGAGATTGGCGAGCACGATAGGCACCGCCAGACGAAGCAGTTGCCGGTGGCCGACGGCCGCAGGGGCAGGGTTCATGAGTGAGCTGGGCGGAGGCCGGTCAGGGCGGCCGCCATCGAATTGGGGAATCGGGTAATCCGCCAATCCGGGAAAGCGGAAAGGCGCGAAACCCGGTATTCGGGAAGCCGCAAGCGGCGGCAGGTTGCGAGTGCGCCGATTATAAGGTTTGGCAGCCGTCCGGGCGATGGGCGTCCGCTGCGGCGATCGGGGGTGTGCCATCCCCGAACGGTACAATGCCCGACGTCTCCGTTCGTCTTGAAAGGCCGCATATGCCGTCTTCGCCGTCCTCGCCCTCGTCCCGGATACCCTCGGCTCGCGCTTCTGTTTCGAGGCTCGCGTCGTTCGTCCGACTGTCGGCCTTGCGGGTTGCCCGCCGTCGTCATGCACTGGCTGCCGCCTTGTGTCTGCTGAGCCTGCCGGTGCTCGCCGACGTGACCCTCCAACGCGGCCCGCCACCGCCGCGCTTCGAGGATCCCCACGCGGCGCCTACGGGACAATTCTGGGTGCCAGGCTACTGGCAGTGGAAAGACGGCCGCTACGACTGGGTCGACGGGCACATGGAACCCAAGCGCCCGGGCATGCGCTACACGCCGCCGCACTGGGAGCAGACAGGCCGTGACGAATGGACGTTGCGCGACGGCGCCTGGGCGTCCACCGGCTGGGGGCCGGGCACGATTCACGAGATTCGTGCGCCCCAATGACACGGCGGCGAAGCGTTTCGGAGCCCGGCTGATGCATCGGCCATCCGAGGTAGGTGTCCGCCGGACATGCCTCGAAGGCGGTGCGGCGGACGTCATCGGCGCTCGCCAATAAAAATGCCCGCGCGAGGCGGGCAAAAATCACTACAGGGGAAGTCACGCGATATGAGTGGCGATCGGGCGAAAGAGTTCCCCGCGTTTTGCGACTGGCAGTGGGACACTCGATCGACGTAAAATGGCGCTTTGTCGCTACATCCCCCTCATGTCGGACGCGGCGCACGACGCCGGTGGACGACATCAGCGCGGGGTGAGATTTTCAGGTGTCGAATGTCGGTAAAGCCGGTCGTGCGGAGTTGCCTCCTGTTGGCCGCGTGCCTGAATGCCGGGATGCCGGTGGGCGCGTACGCACAATCCTTGTTCTCGGATATCAATCCACCCTGTTTTACTGAGCGGAACGCGGTGTCCTACGGGTTGTGGGATCGCGGTCTTGCACCTCAGTATTTCGTGCCGCCACCCCCGGCGCCTGCGCCGCCGGTGGCCACGGATCCTGATGCCGCCTCCGACCCCATTGCCTTGTTTGCGGGGGACGATCCGAACGCGGTCGCCGCCGCCGTCGAGCGCGACGCCGCCAAGCGCGCTGCGCCATCGGTGGCGAGCGACGTGGTCGCTGCCGAGGACGCGGTGGCCGAGGCCCCGCAGCCGGCATCGGACGCGCAAGCGTCGCGCGTCGATCCGTCGCAAGAGGCGCCGGGGGCGGACAGCACGGCAAGCGCGCCGTCGGCACAAGCGCCGGCGCCATCGCCGCCACTACCGGCCGCCGATTTTGCCGTGGCGCCTGAGCTTAGCGCTGACGGTACGGCCATTTCCGCCGTCGACCTGGATGCGGCGGCATCGGCGGCATCGGCCGAGCGCGGCGAGCCGCCGCCGGCCCCGGACATCGCGCCGCCCAATGCGTTCCTTGCGCGCGCCTCGTGTCTGCGCGGACTGCCGCGACATGAGAGTCGAGCGGATCGCAACATTCGCATGTTGATGCGTGGAGGGCTCGTGGTGCGCGACGCGCAGTTGCCGTTCGTCGCGACACTCAGCCGCACGCCCGGCGAGGGGGCCGTGGGCCTCCAGGTGATCAACGAGCGGCCCTACCAGTTCAACGTCGGCATGAACAACAGCGGCATGACCTCCTCGGGCAAGATGCAGGGCACTGCGAATCTGTTGATGAACAATCCGCTGGGCATGTACGGGAAGTTCAATACGACGCTCAGTCAGGATTTGCAGAATGCGCGTCGCGATGCGACGACCCGCGATCTGTCGGCCAATTACTCGGTGCCGATCGATGCCGACTGGACGGTCGGGATCACCGGCAAGGCCAACGCGGCGAAGGACCAGATTGACGCCGGCATTACGCAGACACAGACATTGCAATGGCGCGTGCGCCGCGCGTTCGACTTCACGGCGAATGGCTCGACGGGTCTGGAATTGCGCTACAACAGGAGTCGCACGGAAGACCCGAACGCGCTTCACACCTACGACAGCTATGCCGAGGTGGGGCTGAGCCACACGCACAATTTCGGGGCGTCGAGGCTCGATCTGTCGGTAATGCAGCGTCTGAACGCGCCGTGGATGCCATCGTCGAGCGGCCTGCCGGGCTGGTCGTATCGCTTCCAGTCGGTCGACGCGAAGCTCACCGTACCTTTCTGACGAAATCCATGACGGTATCGAGCGATACCGTTCGCACGAGCGTCGCAGGCATCTCCGCGAAATGCTCAACGTCCCCGAACAGAATGACGGGCTTGCCGTAACGCACGGCGAGCCCGACTTCGTCGCGTGTACCGTGCTGGCCGGGCAGGGCGACGATGACATCGCTAGAAAGCACGTTGATGTGATTGCGCGATAGCGTGCCTGGCGGCGCATCGGGCAGATGGCGCGGCAACGGGCTCACGATGGGCACTTCCACGAACGGATTCGGATAGCCGGGCGCGGGGCGGAACCTGACCGGCTCGTCATCGTTGCCGACGGCCTCGGTCGGCACGATGCCGATGCAGCGGCCCAAGCGCTGCGGTACGGCACAGAACGCTTCGCTCACGCTCGCCATCACGCCCTGTCCCCCGCCGGTGAGCAGGTGGAACCCGGCCATGGCGATCGCCCGGCCGAGCGGCGCGGCAAGTTCGGTCCACGGCTGTTTGCCGGAACCCATGACACCAATGGTTTGGGGACGCACGGATTGGCTCATATCGGATGACGGGGTCGGGAGGAGGGGAAGCAGCGGTGCCGATGATAAACGACTTTGCCCAGCGAGATCGACGGCAGGCAACGTCGAAGACGTGTCGGGCTCGCCAGAAGGCGTTGGCAGATTGTCGGGATGACCGAGCAGCGGGGAGCACACGGGCAAAAAAAACCCGCCGGTTTGGCGGGTGAGGAAGCAGGCCTTCCACGGGGAAGTGAAAGCCCGATCTCGCGAGGTGTTTGCGAGACCCGTGTAGTATCGTGACCCAAACGTCTGCTGGCTATGGGCCAAGTCCTAAAGTGCATGTAAGACGCTTTCCATTTCCGTTTCCCAACCTTTCTGACGTACACGGGGCGATAGATGACCGAACCGACTGACAATACGCCTGCCAGTGCCGCCCACATCGCTGCCATGCAGGCGTTGCGCGCCGCGCTGCTCGCCCAGCACAAGGTGCTGATCGCCAACGATCGTCTGCAATACGAAGCAGTCTTCGGACCGGTGCCCACCGGACGCTTCGTGCAGTTGCTCACCGAAGACGCCTGGTTTCGCTGGCTCGACCCGCTCTCGCGTCTGATCGTCGCCCTCGACGAATGGCTGGAACAGACGCCGCCCCAGGCAGACGCCGGCATTGCCCTGGCCGACGAAGCCGCCAAGCTTTTCCGTCACACCGACGTCGAGTTCGGCGAGCGCTATCGCCTGGCCTTGCAGCAGGCGCCGGACGCGGTGCTCGGGCAGAGTCAGGTGGTGGCGGCGCTGCGCGGCGCGCCGCAGTCGCCGGCCGACGCATCCGGGAAATCCGATGCGCCGGTTGCGAAGGAGCCCGATGCGTCGGCAAACGAAGGCGACGGCGCCTGAGCAGGGAGGGGGAAGACCGTCAAGCCGAAAATTTGTTCCGCGGCTGATCGTTTTTTGAGCATGGCTCTTGACAGCCTTTGTTCGTGAGGCGTTCGAGAAGGTCAGGGCAGGTTATCCAGTGGGTTATCCACACAGGGTGTGGACAACTTTTGCCGGCGCGGCGCCGGCGGCAGGTGGCTTGCGCGCCGTCGACCGAGACCCGCGCGCACCGGTTACGCCGTGGCAACCGAGCGACGAGGTGCGGGCGACGTGAATCGATGACGTGGGGAGCAGCGATCGCGAAGCGGCCTGGCCCTGTAGGAATCCTTCACGTTGGCCCTATCTCGATGGGATCGCCGCTGCGACAATGGCGCTTTGCGTGCCGTCCGACGCGGGCGGCATCGGTCGTCCCCCGGGGCATCCGCCCGCTGCGATTCACTCCCATGACAACCACGCCCATTGTGCTGTTGGTGCTGCTCTCCGCACTGATGCACGCCACCTGGAACGCCTTTCTCCACGCCAGTCCCGATCGCGTCTGGCAGGTCGGCATGATGGCGGTGCCGCAAGGACTCGCCGCCGTGGCCGGCATCGTGTGGTTGCCGCTGCCGCCGGTACAGGTCTGGCCGCTTGTTCTGCTCTCCGCCGGCGCGCAGGTCGCGTACACGGCGGCGCTCATCCGGGCCTATCGCGTCGGTGAGTTCGGGCAGATCTATCCCATCGCACGCGGTATTTCTCCGTTGCTGATTTCGGGGGCCGCGTTGCTGCTGGCGGGCGAGTGGCCGACAGCGATGGCGGCGTGGGGGATCGTGGGTATCTGCGCCGGCATTCTGACGTTGGCGTTGCGTGGGCGCCGCTTCTCGGGCGACAGCGTGCCTGCGGCGTTGCTCACGGGGGTGTTCATTGCGGCGTACACGATTGTCGACGGCTTCGGCGTGCGATTGTCGAACGGCAACGGCTTCGGTTACCTCGCATGGGCCTACCTTTTCGCGAGCGTGCCGGTGATCGGTGCCGTGGCGAAGTGGCGGGGCGGATGGCGCGGCATGTTCCTTGCACCGCGCCGCCGCGTGGCCGAAGCGCTGGGGGCGGGCATCGTCGCGCAATGCGCCTATGCCATGGTGGTCTTCGCGCTGCAATACCTGCCGATGGGTGTCGTGTCGGCGCTGCGCGAGTCCAGCGCCATCATCGCGGTGCTGCTGGGCTGGTTGTTCCTGCGCGAAAAGCTCAATGCCCGCCGTCTCGTGGCGTGCGGCCTCGTGGTCGGCGGGGCGGTACTCATCAAACTGAGCGCTTAAGTGCGCACCCGAGCGCTGACCTGAGCGGCACCTGCGCAGCAACTACGTGGCGACATCAGCGAGGGTACCCGTCGTCGCATCCGTCACCCCATCAGCGTCCCCAGCGGCCACACGTCGTACCTGCGTGGGTTGTGCTCAGCCGCGTGGCCAGAGTTCGGCGCGATGCGCCGTGATCGCCGCCACGACGATCTCGCGCATCCCATGTCCGTCGGTGGATTCGAGGTGTTCGAGAATCGTCATGCGCATGCGCGGCGCCCAGAAGCGTCGCAGGTGGCCTGCAATGTTGTCGAGCGCCTCACTGCGGTCGGGCATCGTCTCGAAGAAATCCCCGATCTGATTGGCCATCTTGACCAGATTGTCGGTGTCCATGATCTGTTGTGTCCCCTGAATTCGTTCTCTGTGCGTTGGCCGCCGTCATTCACGTGGCCAATCGCGCGTCCGCCGCACCGTCTGATGGCAATCGACGGTGAGGCTCGCCGCAGCCGCCGGCGATGGACGCGGATTGTCCGTCGCAGCGCGCCGCCTCGAAGGTCTCCCCGATGATGCGGCGCGCGATGCTTCCCCTTTTCCTGCCCCGACTTAGTTCGCGTTGGCCTCGGTCGCACCACGCGCGTGTTCGAGGAAGGCCTCTTGCTGACGATTGAAGTCAGAGTACTGACGCTGCCATTCCGACGGTTGCGCCACCGGTGTGACCTGCACCGCTGTCACCTTGTACTCGGGGCAATTTGTCGCCCAGTCCGAGTTGTCGGTGGTGATCACGTTCGCGCCCGACTCCGGGAAGTGGAACGTTGTGTACACCACGCCGGGCTGCATGCGGTCGCTCACGACGGCACGCAGCACGGTCTCGCCCGCGCGGCTCTGAATGCCGACCCAATCGCCGTCCTTCACGCCGCGTTCTTCTGCATCGTGCGGATGGATTTCGAGCCGGTCCTCGTCATGCCAGTGAACGTTGTCCGTACGGCGCGTTTGCGCACCGACGTTGTACTGCGACAGAATCCGCCCGGTGGTCAGGATGAGCGGGAAACGGCGCGTGACCTTTTCATCCGTCGGCACGTACTGCGTGATGAGGAACTTGCCTTTGCCGCGCACGAATTCGTCGATGTGCATGACGGGCGTGCCGTCCGGTGCCGCTTCGTTACATGGCCACTGCACGCTGCCCATCTGGTCGAGCTTTTCGTAGCTCACGCCGGTGAAGGTCGGCGTGAGGCGGGCGATCTCGTCCATGATTTCCGACGGGTGCGCGTAGTGCATCTCGTAGCCCAGTCGCTTGGCCAGTTCGATCGTGACCTCCCAATCGGCGTAACCGGCGCGCGGCGGCATCACCTGACGCACGCGCGAGATACGACGCTCGGCGTTGGTGAACGTGCCGTCCTTCTCCAGGAACGACGAGCCCGGCAGCAGCACGTGCGCATACTTCGCCGTTTCGTTCAGGAAGATGTCCTGTACGACGATGCACTCCATCTGTTCGAGCGCATGGGTCACGTGTTGCGTGTTCGGGTCGGACTGCACGATGTCCTCGCCCTGGCAGTACAGGCCCATGAAGGTGCCCGCAATCGCCGCGTCGAACATGTTCGGAATACGCAGGCCCGGCTCGGACTGGATCTCGACGCCCCATTCCGCTTCGAACAGCGCGCGGGCGGTCGAATCCGACACGTGACGGTAGCCCGGCAGTTCGTGCGGGAACGCACCCATGTCGCACGAGCCCTGCACGTTGTTCTGGCCACGCAGCGGGTTCACGCCCACGCCTTCACGGCCGATGTTGCCGGTGGCCATGGCGAGGTTGGCGATACCGATCACCGTCGTGGAACCTTGTGCATGCTCGGTCACACCCAGGCCGTAATAGATCGCCGCGTTGCCGCCCTTGGCATACAGACGCGCGGCGCCGCGCACGAGGTGCGCCGGCACGCCGGTGTGCACTTCGGTCGCTTCGGGCGAGTTTTCGGCACGGGCAGTGAACTCGCGCCACTGCTGGAACGCGCGGTCCTCGCAGCGCTCGGCAATGAACGCGTCGGCCATCAGGCCTTCGGTCACGATGACGTGCGCGAGCGCGTTGATCATTGCCACGTTCGTGCCGGGACGCAGTTGCAGATGGTAGTCGGCCTTGATGTGCGGGCTGTTGACCAGATCGATGCGGCGCGGATCGATCACGATCAGCTTGGCGCCTGCGCGCAAACGCTTCTTCATGCGCGAGCCAAACACCGGGTGACCGTCGGTCGGGTTCGCGCCCATCACGAGAATCACGTCCGAGTGTTCGACCGACTTGAACGTCTGCGTGCCGGCCGACTCGCCGAGTGTTGCCTTCAGGCCGTAGCCGGTCGGCGAGTGGCACACGCGTGCGCAGGTGTCGACGTTGTTGTTGCCGAACGCGGCGCGCACGAGCTTTTGCACCAGGTAGTCTTCTTCGTTCGTGCAGCGTGACGACACCAGCCCGCCGATCGAATCGCGCCCGTACTTGGCCTGAATGCGCTTGAACTCCGACGCCGCATAGTCAAGCGCCTCGTCCCACGACACGTCCTGCCACGGATCGGTGATCTTCTTGCGAATCTTGGGCGTAAGGATACGGTCCTTGTGCGTGGCGTAACCCCAGGCAAAGCGGCCCTTCACGCAGGCGTGGCCTTCGTTGGCCTGACCGTCCTTGTGCGGCACCATGCGCACGACTTCGTTACCCTTCATCTCCGCCTTGAACGAGCAACCCACGCCGCAATAGGCGCAGGTGGTGATCTTGGCGTGCTCGGCCTGGCCGAGATGGATGACCGACTTTTCCTGCAGCGTCGCGGTCGGGCAAGCGGCCACACAGGCGCCGCACGACACGCACTCGGAGTCCATGAACGACTGGTCTTGTCCGGCCGAGACACGCGCTTCGAAGCCGCGCCCCGAGATCGTCAGCGCGAATGTGCCCTGCGTTTCCTCGCAGGCGCGCACGCAGCGGTTGCAGACGATGCACTTCGAGGCGTCGTAGGTGAAGTAGGGGTTCGACTCGTCTTTCTGGCTGTCGAAGTGATTTTCGCCGTCGAAGCCGTAACGCACTTCGCGCAGGCCCGTCACGCCGGCCATGTCCTGCAGTTCGCAGTCGCCATTGGCGGCGCAGGTCAGGCAGTCGAGCGGGTGATCGGAGATGTACAACTCCATCACGCCCTTGCGCAGTTCCTGGAGCTTCGGTGATTGCGTGCGCACCTTCATGCCCGGTTCGACGGGCGTGGTGCACGACGCGGGGTAGCCGCGTCGGCCTTCGATCTCGACGAGGCAAAGGCGGCACGAGCCGAACGGCTCGAGCGAGTCGGTGGCGCACAACTTGGGCACGTTCACGCCGCCTTCGGAGGCGGCGCGCATGATCGACGTGCCCGCAGGCACGGTGACCTGTTCGCCGTCGATCTCCAGCGTGACTTCCTGCGTCGATTCGCGGCGCGGGGTGCCGTAATCCTTCTCAAACATCGGGTCCATCATGGTGGGCGATCTCCTAGGCGGCCTGGGTCGGCAGATTCGACGGTTCGGCCGCGCCGAAGTCTTCGGGGAAATGGTTCAGTGCAGACAGCACGGGGTAGGGCGTCATGCCGCCCATCGCGCACAGCGAGCCGGAGAGCATGGTGTCGCACAGGTCGCGCAGCAGCTTGATCTGCTTGGGACGGTCGCGTCCGTCGATGATCTTGTCCATCACTTCGACGCCGCGCGTCGAACCGATGCGGCACGGCGTGCACTTGCCGCACGACTCGATGGTGCAGAACTCCATCGCATAGCGCGCGAGCTTGGCCAGGTCGACGGTGTCGTCATGCGCCACGATGCCGCCGTGGCCGAGCACCGCCCAGAGTGCGGCGAACGCTTCGTAGTCGAGTGGGGTGTCCCATTGCGATTCGGGCAGATAGGAGCCGAGCGGGCCGCCGACCTGTACCGCGCGCAGCGGGCGGCCGGTGATGGCGCCACCGCCGAACTCGTACAGGATGTCGCGCAGCGTCACGCCGAAGGCCTTCTCGATCAGGCCGCCGTACTTGATGTTGCCCGCGAGCTGGATGGGCAGCGTGCCGCGCGAGCGACCCATGCCGAAGTCCTTGTAGAACGCCGCGCCGCGATCCATGATGATCGGCACCGACGCCAGCGAAATCACGTTGTTGATGACTGTCGGCAGGCCGAAAAGCCCTTCGATGGCCGGCAGCGGCGGCTTGGCACGCACCACGCCGCGCTTGCCTTCAAGACTTTCCAGCAATGCGGTTTCTTCGCCGCACACGTAAGCCCCGGCCGCCTTGCGCACCTCGAGATGGAAGGTCTTGCCCGAGCCCAGAATGTCATCGCCCAGGTAGCCCGCCTTGCCGGCGTTGACGATGGCTTCGTTGAGCACATCGATGGAATGCGGATACTCGCTGCGCACGTAGATATAGCCACGCGTGGCACCCACGGCGATGCCGGCAATCGTCATGCCCTCGACGAGCACGAGCGGATCGCCTTCCATCAGCATGCGGTCGGCGAACGTGCCCGAATCGCCTTCGTCCGCATTGCAGACGATGTATTTCTGGGCGGCGGGCGTGTTGAGTACCGTCTTCCACTTGATGCCGGTCGGGAACGCCGCACCGCCGCGACCGCGCAGGCCCGATTCGGTGACTTGCGCGACGATGGCCGCGCCGTCCAACGCGAGCGCATTGCGCAGACCGCGATAGCCGTCATGTGCAACGTAGTCGTCGACCGATACGGGATCGGTGATGCCCACGCGCGCAAACGTCAACCGTTCCTGCTTCTTGAAATACGGAATCTCTTCGGTCAGTCCGAGGGCGAGCGGATGATCGCCGCCGGCCGTGACGTTGGCATCGAACAGACCCGGGACGTCGTCGACGTCGACCGGACCATAGGCGACGCGCCCCGCCGGGGTCACGACTTCGAGCAACGGTTCAAGCCACAGCATGCCGCGCGTACCGTTGCGTACCAATTCGATGTCGAGACCGCGCTGGGCGGCCTGCGCCATGATGGCGTCGGCGACGTCGTCGGCACCGAGCGCGAGCGCGGCGGAGTCACGCGGCAGATAAAGCCGTACCTTGCCGGAGGACGACTGGGCGGAAGTGGAGGATTGGCTCATGCGGCATCCTTGGCGCGGGCGACCAGACGGTCGAATTTCTCGGGGGTGACGCGCGCGTGAAGCTTGTCGTCGATCGTGATCGCGGGCGACGTCGCGCATTGGCCCAGGCAATACACCGGTTCGAGCGCAACGTCGCCGTGATGGCTGTGCATCGTGCAGCCCAGCACGCGTTCGGCATGCGCGACAAGCGCGTCGGCGCCCATGCTCTGACACGCCTCGGCGCGACAGATCTGCACGATGTGGCGCGGCGGCGGGCTGGTGCGGAAGTGATGGTAGAACGTGATCACGCCATGGACTTCGGCGCGAGACAGGTTGAGGGCGTTGGCGATGACGGGCACGGCGTCCGGGGGGACGTAGCCGAAAGCGTCCTGAACGTCATGAAGGATCGGCAGAAGCGGACCTTCCTGAGCCGAATGAGCGTCCAGAATCGCGTGCACCGTGGCGATGGAAAAAGCCTCGCGCATGGCTGTTGTCTCCTGTTTGGCACCCTGCGGGGAACGGGGCGCCTGAGGGTGTGAGTTATCTGTTCTTGTCTTGCCCTGGGGCGAGAGGCCCAATGGTCACATCCGGCGACGCTGCTCGGGTCTAGCGATCAGCGCGGCGCCGGACGAGCGTGCGGCACATAGCCCCCACCATATGCCGCACGAGCTCGGCCTCTCGCCCGTGGCTTACTTCGTCAACCTGCATCAACAAATCGGTGCTGCGGTACATCCGTATGTGAAACACGATATATGATATATGGTATACGTGCAATAGATTCGGCGCGGGTTTGACAGGCTCGTTTACCCGAACTGGGGGGGGCGGCAGAAGGGATGACAGCGTGACGCGGGACGTGGGCGGGAACGCGAAAGGGCGGGGGCAAAAGAAAAAAGCCAGCGACATACCGATGTCACTGGCTTTTGTTCGGCTTGCGTCCGTTGCCGGGCGCGATGCAGCGGTAGTAGCGCGTTATTCGAGGAAGTCGCAATGCTCTTCGACGAAGGCGGCCAGACCCAGGGTATGGTCGCGCGCGAGCTTCTCGGCGAGTTCCGTGTCGCGCTTCTCGAGGGCGGTAATGATCTTCAGGTGATCGACAATCGAGCGGGCGGCTCGGTCGTTCTGAGCGATCGTCACCTTACGGATGGCGCGCACGTGGATGAACAGGTTCTTGATCGTATTGGCGATGGCTTGCGAGCCGCCAAGATTGATCAGCGCCTGATGGAAGTCGATGTTCGCGTCTGAATACTCTTCGATATGATCCGTCGGCGGCGCGTTGACGAACTCGTCGAACAGATGACGGAGCCTGACGATGTCCTCGTCGGTTGCGTGCAATGTCGCCAGACGCGCGGACATCCCTTCGAGCGCTGCCCACATCTGAATCATCTCGACGATTTCGCGCTTGGTCTTGCGGATGATGAAGATGCCCCGGCGCGGCACCGTCCGCAGAAAACCTTCCTGTTCCAGCAAGGTCATGGCTTCGCGAATCGGTGTGCGCGAAACGCCAAGCACCTGGATGAGCTGACGCTCGTCCAGGCGAATTTCTTCCTTCTGGTTATAAATGTCGGCATCGGCGATGGCTTTTTTCAGCAGCGCATACGCCTGATTGCGAAAACTCGTGGTGGTGTCGATCGGCTCCAGCGCGAGCGGAGTCACGCGCGCCGGAGTTGGGGTGATCAGGGACATGCAATAGTCTCCTAGGTATTACGGCCCCTTCAGAGGCGCAATGCTTGCTGCCCCACGATGGTTGCCGGCTTTGTGACGAGTTTACCCGATTCATTTGCCTGCGTGGTTTCCGCCAGGTAGGCGAAGCGGCCGTTCTTTTCGGCCTTTTCGAGCATCGAGGCCGGCAGGGCGACGAAGAGGTGAACCATCGCAACACCGGTGGCAAGGGCGGAAGCAAGGGCAAGCAAAGTCAGCGCAGCGACGAACATGGTGATACTCCTGATAAAAGTTGACGAATGAAATGTGGGGGAGAACTTGCTTTGCATTGTATGTCGCGCTGCAACAAGTCTCAAGATATACCACATACCAAATACCAATATTTATCGTTTTTCGGGACGTTGCCTGTGTCGTTGCGATGCTTGACTGCCCGGATTTGTCTTTTTTTCCGATTTTGTTCTGTGGGTCGAGGGTGGCGGTGAACCTCCTGGGTGGTCCGTCAGGCTTGCATTGGTGCGGATTTCGGGACGCCCCTGGCGCGCGTGGTTTCAGGGAGAACCCGAAGTGCTCTGAACGTGGTGCAAAGGCGAATTATTGCGTTGCCGCGAAACCACATCGGCAATGGCGTGGTTCGGCGCGGCGGGTCGCGGGTTGTCGGTGAAAAATCGTCCGCGGCCGGCGATTCGGTGGCGGCCCACTCGAACGACGGCAGGGCGGGGTGATGAACCCATTCCTGCCCTCGCTTGCGTACGCCGCCTTTCTATATATAGAGGGGCTCATTCTCGCGGGACAGTCCTGTCAGTCCCGCGAGGGGTGTTTCATGAAAACAACGTTCGGCTCAGGCCGCTTTGGCCAGACGCGCTTGTGCGGCTTCGACGGCATCGGGCTGCGTCATGAACTCACGCTGTTTGATCAGCGCCAACACCACGTCGAGCGTCGGTGTCGGCACGTTGGCGAGGCGTCCCATCTCTTGCACCACCGAGACGAGCGGATCGATTTCCATCGCGCGGCCACGCTCCAGATCCTGGAGCATCGACGTCTTGTGGGCGCCAACGGCACCCGCACCGTTGATGCGACGCTCCACGTCGACGCGGAAATGCACGCCGAACTTGTCGCCGATCGCCTTGGCCTCGAGCATCATGGCGCGCGCAATGGCGCGCGTGCCCGGATCGCTCGCGATGATATCGAGCGTGCCGTGCGTGAGTGCCGAAATCGGGTTGAAGCAGAGGTTGCCCCAGAGCTTGAGCCAGATTTCGTCGCGGATATTCTCGCGAATCGGCGCGTCGAGTCCACCGGCGGTCATCAACTGCGAGAGCTTCTCCACACGCTCGGTACGCTCGCCGCTGGCTTCGCCCAACGGGAACTTGTTCCCGTAGACGTGCTGGATCACGCCGGGGGCCACCACTTCAGTAGCCGGATAGACCACGCAGCCGATGGCGCGCTCGGGGCCGAGCTGACGCCACTGACGGCCGCCCGGGTCGATGCTCTCGAGCGTCGTGCCTTCAAGCGCGCCGCCGTGCTTATAGAAGTACCAGTAGGGGATGCCGTTCACGGCCGTGACGACCGCCGTATTCGGACCGATCAGGGGCTGCATCGCGTCCAGTACCGCGGGGACCGAATGCGCCTTCAGCGCGATGATCACGTAATCCTGCGGACCGAGTTCACGCGGATCGTCCGTGCAACGCAGCTGGGCGACGCGTTCCTCGCCATCGATCAGCAGCTTGAGTCCGTGCTCGCGCATGGCGGCCAGATGCGGGCCACGGGCCACTAGACTGACATCGGCTCCGGCGTGTGCGAGTTGCACGCCGAGATAGCCACCGATGGCACCGGCGCCATAGATGCAAATCTTCATGAAGTCTCTCCCTCCAAAGGTGAATCGAAATCTGGGCCTGGTACTGGCCATTTATTCTTCTAATACCAAATGTTGTATATCGTATATCACAAGATCCGGGGCGCCAAGCCTTCTGGGGGCAATTCCCGTCATGGTTTCCCCGCAGACGCACCCAAAACCGGCGTCCGGATGTGTGAGCGCATCCGGCATGAGAAGCGGGCCTGGAAAACGCGTTGTGCATTCCTTAGGTGAATTATTACGGTGTATTACAAGAGATTCGCGAGAATGCCGAAAGAGGGCTTCTTGTGAGAAAAACTATCGAAAATATCGTCTTGTGCTGGTTTTAAAAATTGCCAAGGAGGCCGATATAAAAAGGCGGAGTGCCTTATTGGGCAAGCCTCTCTGATCAGGTTAACTCCTTAGTATTTTCGCATTGCGTTGTTGCGTCGCTCGGGCCTACAGTGGCGTTACTGTATCTAGCCGCCACTTAGAACAGTGCCTCGTGGGCCGGAATGGTTTTCGCTGCAATGGACGAAAACGACTGCGGTACACGAAGCGGACGACGAGGATCGCAATAAATTAGTGTTGACTTATATCTGATATATCGTATATTTCGTTCGGTATATTTACGGGAAATGCAATGGACCCCGTAAGCATCAGAGACAAGTCGACGAGGCGAAGACCTCGTAAAGCATACCCAGGGGGCACAGACCCCATCCGGAAGGTGTTGTTGTTGTGAAGCTGCCAAACAACTGGAAACCGATGGAGGAGGTACAAGTGGAGACGACTAATCAACACGGTAAGCAATCCGTGTTCGCGAGCCCTTGGGTTCAGCTCGTGTTCGGCGTGATTTGCATGGCGATGATCGCCAACTTGCAGTACGGGTGGACGCTGTTCGTCAACCCGATCGATGAGAAGTATCACTGGGGCCGTACGGCCATTCAGGTGGCGTTCACGATTTTTGTTGTGACCGAAACCTGGTTGGTGCCGATCGAAGGGTATCTGGTCGACAAGTTCGGCCCGCGCCCGGTGGTGGTCGGGGGCGGACTGTTGTGCGGTGTCGCCTGGGTGTTGAATGCCCATGCCTCTTCGCTGCCGATGCTGTATTTCGCGGCGGCTGTGGGCGGGGTGGGCGCCGGTGCGGTATATGGCACCTGCGTGGGTAATGCGTTGAAGTGGTTCCCGGATCGCCGCGGCTTGGCTGCGGGCTTGACCGCCGCGGGTTTCGGCGCGGGTTCTGCACTGACGGTGGTGCCGATTGCCAACATGATCAAGTCGAGCGGCTACGAAAACACCTTCCTGACCTTCGGTCTGGGCCAGGGGATCATCGTGCTGCTGCTGGGTCTGGCGCTCTGCAACCCGCCGGCATCGATCGAGGCACTCAAGAAGTTGGCCCCGGGTGCCATGCGCTACAACGCCAAGCCGACGGAAGTGATGCGCTCGCCGGTGTTCTGGATGATGTATCTGATGTTCGTGCTGATGGCCGCCGGCGGTTTGATGGCGACGGCACAGCTCGGTCCGATCGCCAAGGACTACGGTCTCGATCAGGCGCCGGTGTCGATCCTCGGTCTGACGCTGCCCGCACTCACCTTCGCACTGGCTATCGACCGTGTGCTCAATGGGGTGACGCGTCCGGTGTTCGGCTGGATATCCGACAAGATCGGTCGCGAAAACACGATGTTCATCGCCTTCGCGATGGAAGCCGTCGGGATTTATGCCTTGGCCAAGTTCGGCCAGCATCCGGTGGCCTTCGTGATTCTGACGGGACTGGTGTTCTTCGCGTGGGGGGAGATCTACAGCCTGTTCCCGGCGACCTGTGCCGACACGTATGGCTCGAAGTACGCCGCCACCAACGCGGGGATGCTCTACACCGCGAAGGGGACCGCCGCGTTGCTGGTGCCCTTCTCGAGCATCATCACCACGTCGACCGGCAGTTGGCAGGCCGTGTTCATGATCGCTTGCGCCATGAACGCCTTCGCTGCCTTCCTCGCCTTGTTCGTCCTCAAGCCGATGCGTGCCCGTCTGGCACAGCGTTACGCCAGTGACTACAAGGCGCAAGCCAGCGAGCCGGTCGTGCAGGCGGATCTATCGCGCAGTACCACGTAACGTGAACTGACGATATGAAGACGCCGCCAGAGCGGCTGGATTGAAGAGATGTTTGACCGGCGTGCAATCCGTGCCCTTGTGGGGCCGGTTGCACGGCCGGGTGAGCAAGTAGCGCAGCAGTTTGGGAATACCCATTAATCGTCAGACAAGACGACGCAACACTGAAACCGGAAAAATTGGAGGAGAGAATTATGTCCATTGCGATGACCGTGCCAGTCGGCAAAGCGGAAAACGACACCGCGGGCAACACGCTCAATGACACCAGCCGACACGCGAACATCGTGTCCGAGGCAGCAACGACTGATGGCTTCCATCTGATCATTGACGCCCTGAAAGCGAACGACATCGACACCATCTTCGGTCTGGTGGGGATTCCCATCACCGATCTGGCTCGACTCGCGCAAGCCGAAGGCATGCGTTTCATCGGCTTCCGCCACGAACAGCATGCCGGGCATGCCGCAGCCATCGCCGGCTACATGACGCAAAAGCCGGGCATCTGCCTGACCGTGTCGGCCCCCGGCTTCCTGAATGGCCTGACCGCCCTCGCCAACGCGACCACCAACTGCTTCCCGATGATCCTGATCAGCGGTTCGAGCGAGCGTGAGATCGTCGACCTGCAGCAGGGCGATTACGAAGAGATGGACCAGCTCAATGCGGCCAAGCCGTATTGCAAGGCGGCCTACCGCGTGCTGCACGCCGAAGACATCGGCGTCGGCCTGGCCCGCGCCATTCGCGCCGCCGTGTCGGGCCGCCCGGGCGGCGTCTACCTGGATTTGCCGGCCAAGCTGCTGGCCCAGACCATCGACGCACAGAAGGCGAAAGACTCCCTGATTCGCGTGATCGACGCCGCACCGCGTCAGATCCCGGCACCGGATGCCGTCCAGCGCGCGCTCGACGTCATCAAGGGCGCCAAGCGTCCGCTGATCTTGCTCGGCAAGGGCGCTTCGTACGCACAAGCCGACGCCGACATTCGCGCCCTCATCGAGAAGACCGGCATTCCCTACCTGCCGATGTCGATGGCCAAGGGGCTGCTGCCCGACACGCATGAGCAATCGGCCGCGGCCGCACGTTCGTTCGTGCTGCAGGAGGCCGACGTTGTCGTGCTGATCGGCGCTCGCCTGAACTGGCTGCTCGCGCACGGCAAGGGCAAGACGTGGGGCGCCGCCCCGAAGAAGTTCGTGCAGATCGACATCTCGCCGACGGAAATCGACAGCAACGTGGCCATCGCGGCCCCGGTGATCGGTGACATCGGCTCGTGCGTGTCGGCACTGCTCGCCGGTGTGGATGCCAACTTCGGCAAGCCGTCGACCGAATGGACCGGCGCCATCGCCGAGCGCAGGAGCAAGAACCTGGCGAAGATGGCGGCAACGCTGGCGCAGAATCCGTCGCCGATGAACTTCCACAGCGCGCTGGGCGCGATTCGCGATGTGCTCAAGCAGCATCCGGACATCAACCTCGTCAACGAAGGTGCGAACACGCTCGACTACGCGCGCGCCATCATCGACCAGTACCAGCCGCGCAAGCGCTTCGACTCGGGTACGTGGGGCGTGATGGGCATCGGCATGGGCTTCGCCATCGGCGCGGCCGTCACCAGCGGTCAGCCGGTCGTGGCCATCGAAGGCGACAGCGCATTCGGCTTCAGCGGCATGGAACTCGAAACCATCTGCCGTTACGAGCTGCCGGTCACCACCATCATCTTCAACAACAACGGTGTGTATCGCGGCACCGACGTCAATCCGACGGGCGGCAAGGACGTGGCACCGACGGTGTTCGTCAAGGGCGCGCGCTACGACAAGATGATCGAAGCGTTCGGTGGCATCGGCTACCACGTCACCACGCCGGAAGAACTGACGAAGGCGCTGCAGGCGTCCATCGCAGCAGGCAAACCGGCGCTGATTAACGCCGTCATCGACGAAGCGG
>NZ_MKVU01000014.1:51235-58132 GCF_001899225.1 Pandoraea sp. 64-18
CATCAAGGTGGAACGCCCGGGTTCGGGCGACGTCACGCGTAACCAACTGCGCGACATCCCCGACGCCGACGCCTTGTACTTCACGATGCTCAACAGCAACAAGCGCTCGCTGACGCTGGACACGAAGACGCAGGAAGGCAAGGAAGTTCTCGAAAAGCTGGTGCGTGAATCCGACGTGCTGGTGGAAAACTTCGGCCCGGGCGCGCTGGATCGCATGGGCTTCTCGTGGGAGCGATTGAACGAACTCAACCCGAAGCTGATCATGGCCTCGGTGAAGGGCTTCTCGGACGGTCACCACTACGATGACCTGAAGGTGTACGAGAACGTGGCACAGTGCGCAGGTGGCGCGGCGTCGACGACGGGCTTCTGGGACGGCCCTCCGACGGTGTCGGCCGCGGCGCTGGGCGACAGCAACACCGGGATGCACCTTGCGATCGGCATTCTGACGGCCATCATCGGCCGTGGCCAGACGGGCCGTGGTCAGAAGGTCGCCGTCTCGATGCAGGATTCGGTCATCAACCTGTGCCGCGTGAAGCTGCGCGACCAGCAACGCCTGGACCGTATCGGCTACCTCGAAGAGTATCCGCAGTACCCGCATGGCGAGTTCAGCGACGTGGTGCCGCGCGGCGGCAACGCCGGCGGTGGCGGTCAGCCGGGCTGGGTGCTCAAGTGCAAGGGCTGGGAGACGGATCCGAACGCGTACATCTACTTCACGATTCAGGGTCACGCCTGGGAGCCGATCTGCCGCGCGCTGGGCAAGCCGGAGTGGATCGAAGATCCGAACTACGCCACGCCGCAAGCGCGTCAACCGCACATCTTCGAGATCTTCGCGACCATCGAAGCTTGGCTGGCCGACAAGACGAAGTACGAAGCGGTGGACATCCTGCGCAAGTTCGATATCCCGTGCGCACCGGTTCTGTCGATGAAGGAAATCGCGAACGACCCGTCGCTGCGCGCGTCGGGCACGATCGTGGAAGTGCCGCACAAGGAGCGTGGTACGTACCTGACCGTCGGCAGCCCGATCAAGTTCTCGGGCCTGAAGCCGGAAATCACCGGTTCGCCGCTGCTGGGTGAGCACACCGACGAGATCCTGGCCGAGCTGGGCTACAGCAAGGACCAGATCGCGAACCTGCATTCGTCGCGGTCGGTTTAAGTCCGCGAGGCGGCGAGTCAGGCCAAGCCTGGCTCGCCGCCAATGCGCCGCCTGTGCCGACGCCGCCTTTGGGCGGTGACGGCGCGCGGGGCGCAAGGCAGGGATTCATGGGTGCGGCGCCGAGCGGAGCCAGCACCCATTTTTATTTTCGGGACCGTGTTGTCCTCTAATTGATGTACTTTATTGGCATGTTTGGTATCCCTGCCAATCGCATTCCCCACAAGATTATTGGAGACATCATGAGCGCATCCGTCGACGTCAGTCAGTTGGTCCAGGTAGTGGGCGACGCCATCGTCGTGGCCGATCCGAACAACATCATCACGCTGTGGAACAGCGGCGCGCAGAAGATGTTCGGCTTCTCCGAGGCCGAGGCGCTCGGGCAGCCGCTGGACATCATCATTCCCGAGCGGCTGCGCGCGCGCCACAATGAAGGCTATGTGAAGACGATGGAGACCGGGCAGACGAAGTACGGCAGCGATCTGCTCAAGGTGCCCGCCGCGCACAAGGACGGCCGCGCCATGTCGATTGCGTTCACCGTGGCGTTGTTGCATGGCGAGGGCGGCGAAGTCACCGGCATCGTGGCCGTGATTCGCGACGAGACGGCGCGCTTCCAGGAGGATCGTCAGTTGCGCAAGCGCGTGGCGGAACTCGAGGCGAAGGTGGCCGCCACCGCCGGCTGATCGCTCGATGCCGGTCGACATAGCGCGGTGCGCCTGGGGTCGCCGCTAACGCCCAGCCGTCACCGCAAGAGACAGGAAGCACCGATTCGCAACGCGCCCGAAAGGGCGGCGTCGCGAATCGGTGCTTTTTTGCATTTCGGCCGCCAGGCAAAGACGATACGGTGGGATGTGAATATTTTGTATTCAATATATTCACTGGACTTGCCAGGAATCCGCACCGCAGGCGACCGAATTTCATCGCGGTGACACATGCCTGTAAACCCGTAGCCCGGTCGGATCGCATGGACCATGTTGCGGTGCGGACTCCTTTGATACATAGGGATTCCAGCGATTTTTTACCGATCGATGCGGCGAGACAGCAAATCTCATCGGCAACAAAAAGCCGTTGATAAAATATCGTGTATGAAATACTGTATATCACAGCAATCGATCCACGATGGGGATGGCGCCCACAGAGGCGACAACCATCGAGCGATCAGGCGAGCCTCGCGTGTCGTCGCGTCTCGCGCACCGATTACATAAACGCCGTCGCATCAGGAGGAGACAAACCATGATCATCGTCGCCAGTATCCGGCGCGAAGCCCGCCCAGCGCGTGGCACGCACATTGAGCAGGTCGCGGCATGTGCCGTGCGCCATGCGCGAGTTCAACTGTCGGCTTCGGGCGCAGTTGCCCGGACCACGTGCTGAGCGGAGCCGATCATGGGTAAGGCACTTGAAGGTGTGCGCATTCTCGACTTCACGCACGTGCAGTCGGGGCCGACGTGCACACAGTTGCTCGCGTGGTTCGGCGCGGACGTGATCAAGATCGAACGCGCGGGACATGGCGACGTGACGCGCGATCAACTGCGCGACATTCCCGACGCGGACAGTCTCTACTTCACGATGCTCAACAGCAACAAGCGTTCGATCACGCTCGACACGAAGCACCCGGAAGGCAAGGCGGTGCTCGAGCGCATGATCCGCGACTGCGACGTGCTGGTTGAGAACTTCGCCCCCGGCGCGCTCGATCGCATGGGCTTCACGTGGGAGCATATCCACGCGTTGAACCCGCGCATGATCGTGGCCTCGGTCAAGGGCTTCGGACCCGGTCCGTACCAGGACTGCAAGGTCTACGAGAACGTGGCGCAGTGCGTGGGCGGTGCGGCATCGACGACCGGTTTCGACGACGGTCCGCCGATGGTCACGGGGGCGCAGATCGGCGACTCGGGCACGGGGCTGCATCTGGCGCTGGGCATCGTTACGGCGCTCTATCAGCGCACCATGACCGGACAGGGCCAGCGCGTGCTCGCCGCCATGCAGGACGGGGTGTTGAACCTGTGCCGCGTGAAGCTGCGCGATCAGCAGCGCCTGGAGCGCGCGCGCGTGATGGAAGAGTATCCGCAGTTCCCGAACGGTGAGTTCGGCGATGCCGTGCCGCGTGCCGGCAATGCGTCGGGCGGCGGTCAGCCGGGCTGGATTCTCAAGTGTCAGGGCTGGGAGACCGACCCGAACGCGTACATCTACTTCATCGCCCAGGCGCCCGTGTGGGGCTCGATCTGCAAGGTGATCGGCAAGCCCGAGTGGGTCGAGCATCCCGACTACGCCACGCCGCGTGCCCGTCTTCCGCGTCTGCGCGAGATCTTCGACACGGTTGAGCATTGGACCATGACCAAGACGAAGTTCGAGGTCATGGCGATCCTCAACGAGTACGACATCCCGTGCGGTCCGATTCTGTCGATGAAAGAGATTGCCGAGGATATGTCGCTGCGCGAGACCGGGACCATCGTCGAAGTCGATCACCCGAAGCGCGGCAAGTACCTCACCGTCGGCAACCCGATCAAGCTCTCGGCCAGCCCCACGCATGTGGAGCGCTCGCCGCTGCTTGGCGAACACACCGACGACGTGCTCTCGGAATTCGGCTACAGCGCACAGCAGATCGCGGCACTGCGCGAAATCGGCGCGGTATAAGCGGCGCCGTGCAAGCGTCCTCGCACGAACGCAAGTCGTCTGCACGAGGCAGATGGGAATGACGTCACGACATCGCGTCCGGCGCGCGAACGGCGAACCCTGCCGTAGCGCCGGGCGGTTACAGATAAGGCATACGCATGAAGCTCTGGACCCGTTTCAAGACCGCGCATGGTCGCATCGGCTTTGGCCTGCTGCAGGACGACCATATTCTCGAACATCGCGGCGATCTCTACGATCAGCCGATCGCCACGGGCGCGACGATCGCGCGCGATACGGTCGATCTGCTGTGCCCGTGCGAGCCCTCGAAAATCGTGGCGCTGTGGAACAACTTTCACGCGCTCGGCGCGAAGCTCGGCAAGGCCGCGCCGTCGCATCCGCTCTTCCTCATCAAGCCGGCCACGTCGCTGAACGGGCCCGGCGCAGTGATTCAGCGTCCCCCGTCGTATGCGGGCAAGATCGTGTTCGAGGGCGAGCTGGGCGTTGTGATCGGCAAGCGCGCAAGCCAAGTGAGCGAGGAAGCCGCGCGCGATTACATCCTCGGCTACACGTTGGTCAACGACGTGACCGCCGCTGAAATCATCGAGCAGGACGGCAACTTCGCACAGTGGACGCGGGCCAAGGGCTTCGACACGTTCGGCTGTCTCGGCCCCGTCATTGCCCAGGATTTCGACTGGCGCGAGGCGGAGGTCGTCACGCGGCTCGACGGCACGGAGCGTCAGCGCTATCCGCTCGCCGACATGATCTTCAACCCGTGGCAACTCGTCGCGCGTATCTCACAGGACATGACCCTGATGCCGGGGGATGTGATCGCCGTGGGCACCTCGATTGGCGTGGGCTCGATGAAAGAGGGCGCGCTGGTCGAGGTGAGCATTGACGGACTGGGGACGTTGGCCAACCGCATGGGCGGCTGAGAGAACAATCGATTTCACGGTGGTCGGCCGGGGTGGCAAAGGCCTGAGTCGATCGCCCTTTTTCATTCGGCGGATCCGGGATCTGTCCGGCGCGAGGCGGCGTGATCGCCGCCGCGCGCAGCGGGAGGCGGCACGGGACTCTTGTAGGCCATCATGCCGTCGATGAGCGCAGCGCCTTCGGCCAGCAGGAATTCCCGGAAGGCGAGCGCGACCGGCGGCAGCCGCTTGCTGCGACGATGCACGACGTACCAGCTTTGCCAGGCCGGAAAGCCCTGGACGTCGAGCACCGTCAACTGACCGGTCTGAAGCTCCATGCCAACGGTATGGGCCGACAGGAAGCTGATGCCCATGCCCGCCACGACCGCTTGCTTGATGGTTTCCGTGCTGGCGATCTCCATCGTGATCTTGAGTCGCTGGGTGCGCTGACCGAAGGCATCCTGCAGGGAATTCCACGTGTCGGATCCGCGCTCGCGGCTGATGAACGGTTCTTCCGTCAAACGCGAGAAGGGAATCTGACGCTGGCTGGCCAGCGGATGATCCGGCGGTGCCACGATGACATAGGGATGGGGCGCGAAGGCTTCGTTGATCGTGTCGATCTCCGGTGGCGGACGCACCATCACCGCTAGATCGGTGAGGTTTTCGGTGAGCTGATGCAGAAGTTCCTCGCGGTTATGAACCGTGAGATTGAGCGTCACGCCGGGATGGCGTGCGGTAAAGGCCGCGAGCAACCGGGGAAAGAAATAGTCTCCCGCGCTGATCACGGCCACGTTGAGCTTGCCGCCCGTGATGCCCTTGAGGTGATCCATTGCCTCCTCGGTTTCGCGAAAGAGCGCAATGATCGCGCGGCTGTAGTGGAGCATTTCGGTACCCGCCGGCGTAAGGAAGACCTTCTTGCCCAACTGCTCGAACAGCGGCAGGCCGACGTGACTCTCGAGCTGCTTGACCTGTGTCGAGACGGCCGGTTGCGTGAGGTGAAGTTCTTCGGCGGCGCGCGAAAAGCTCAAATGGCGCGCCACGGCTTCGAAGACCTTGAGTTGACGGAGCGTGGCGTGTTTCATGCGGCGGTCATCCTGACATCGGCGGGGCGGCGGAACGATTTCCGCACGCTAAGCGTTGCCAAAGAAGTATAAGTAATCGTAGATGGTTTGCATAATTAACTTTAACTGTCTTTTATGGATTGGGCTGCGTAATCTGCAATGGCAGCCCGCATGAAAGTGGTGTGACAGCAAAGCGTCGGTGACCTGTCATGTCAGGCGAGCGCGGGTCTGCGTGTTCTGGAGACGATCACTGTTTTGGGAGAGCGCCATCATGTCTGTCATCGAATCGCATATCAAACCCGCCGCCCTGGCACCGGTTGCCAACGCCCATCTGCATGCGTTCAACAACGCATTCGTCGAATTGGGGCTGGACTGGTATTGGGACCACCCCACCTATGCCCGGCTGCTGCACGCGACCGGGAACCAAGATTTACCGCTGGCGTATCTCGAAGGCGCTTCGGCGCAGGCGTTGCGCATGGCCGAGCTGTTGCTGATCGGGGCTTACCTCGACGGACATCAGCCGCATCTGCTGCGCGCCTACGAGCCGGAATTCCTGTGCGACCTGATTCACTGCACCAAGGTGCGCTGCTTCGAAGCGGCCAATGAAGGGCGTTCGATGCAGTCGCCGAGAGCCGTTGCGGCCTGAGTTTCACAACACGACAGGGGCTCAGACCCCGAGACAATAACTATGCATATTGGCATTCCAAAGGAGACGGCCGCCGGCGAATCCCGCGTCGCGGCCACACCGGAAACGGTGAAGAAGCTGGTGGGCGCAGGGCATCGCGTCACCGTGGAGCGTGGTGCGGGCGAGGCGGCCAGCGTGCCTGATGCGGCGTATGTCGCAGCGGGCGCGTCAAGCGGTAGCGCGGCCGAAGCCCTTGGCGCCGAGTTGGTGCTCAAGGTACGCGCGCCGTCGATCGCGGAAATCGCGTTGATTCCACGTGGCAGTGCGGTGGTCGGCATGCTCAACCCGTTCGATGCCGAGAACAATGCGCGCATGGCGGCGGCGGGTGTCATTGGCTTCGCCCTGGAAGCCGCGCCGCGGACCACGCGTGCGCAAAGCATGGACGTGTTGTCTTCGCAGGCCAACATCGCCGGCTACAAGGCCGTGATGCTTGCCGCCAATCTGTATCAGCGCTTCATGCCGATGCTCATGACGGCCGCCGGC
>NZ_MKVU01000015.1:0-54185 GCF_001899225.1 Pandoraea sp. 64-18
CGCCGTCGTTGCGAGAGACGGAATATTAGACAGGTTCGACCAACCGCGCAAGCCCTTTGTGAAACTTTTTTGAACGCGATGCAATTTTCTGCGTTTTCGCGTCCCTGTCCCACCGCGTCCTATCTGTATCCAGACGCTATAGAGAAGAGTACCGGCGCCCGTCGCACCGCCTTTGGCACAATAGCGCCCATGAACACTGATCTTTCACAGGACGCCTCCGCGCCCGCGCATCCTTTCTCCACCCTCCTGCCCGACACCGTCATTGCCGCCGTCGAGCAGCTTGGCTATTTCAGCGACGGGCGCCTGCTCGCCCTCAACAGTTATGAGAACCGCGTCTATCAGGTAGGGATGGAAGACGGCCCTCCGCTCATCGCGAAGTTCTATCGCCCCCAGCGCTGGACCGACGACGCCATCCTGGAGGAGCACGCCTTCACACAAGCGCTCGCCCATCAGGAGATTCCGGTCGTTGCCCCGCTCGAGACGCAAGGCACGACCCTGCACCATTTCAACGGTTTCCGCTTCGCCCTCTTCCCTCGACGCGGCGGCCGAGCCCCCGAACTGCAGGATCCCGACACGCTCAATTGGCTCGGTCGCTTTCTCGGCCGTATCCACGCAGTCGGCGCCATCCAGCCGTTCCGGCACCGCATCACCCTGGACATCGACACGTACGGACACACCCCGGTCGACTACCTGTGGGCGAGCGACTTCATTCCGAACGACCTGCGCGACGCCTGGCGCAGTATTGTCGACCTGGGGCTCGCCGGTGTCGCGCGCGCTTACGAGCGGGCTGGAGACGTGAAACTGCTGCGCGTACACGGCGACTGCCACGGCGGCAACGTCTTGTGGACCGATGCCGGCCCGCACTTCGTCGATTTCGACGATACGTGCATGGCGCCGGCGATGCAGGATCTGTGGATGCTGCTTTCGGGCACGCGCGAAGAGATGACGGTCCAGCTCGATGAAGTCCTCTCCGGCTACGAGGACTTTGCCGACTTCAACCCGCGCGAGCTGCATCTCACAGAAGCCTTGCGAACGCTGCGCCTGCTGCACTATAGCGCCTGGCTGGCCCGGCGCTGGGACGATCCGGCGTTCCCCGCCGCCTTTCCTTGGTTCAACACGCAGCGCTACTGGCAGGACCGCATCCTGGAGCTTCGCGAACAGGTTGCCCTCATGGACGAGCCGCCGTTGTTCTGGCGCTGACCGACATCCGCGCGGGCCGACTCGCGGGCCTGTCAGCCGAGTTAGCCGTGTCAGCCGACGCCGCTACCACTGATTCCGCTGATTCCGCCGGCGCGTCAGCGCGCACTCACCACCATCGCCACATGGCGAACGCGAGTGCCGCGGCCACGCACCACTCTGCCGCCGACCCGGTCGTCACGTAAAGCGGCGAACGGAAGCGCGTTCGCAACGGCCAGCACAGCGGCACGCCGGACGGCGTGAGCCAATCGGCCAGCAGATGTGACAAATATCCGGCCGCCAACGCAAGCATCCACGCCGGCACATGGCCCCAGCCATACAGGCAGCCCACGACCGCCAGGATCGGCAGCAGCAGCGAATGCGTCATGCCACGATGGCCGAAGAGACCGGAGACCAAGAGCGACACCGGTGCGACTCGGCGTCCCAGCATGCTCTTCGGGTGATCGATGTCGGGCAGCAATGCGCCAACGAGCGTCAAGGGCCAGGCGTGGACGCTGGCGGCCCACCCGGTGCGATGCACCAGCCAAGTTGCGCCGATACCGAAAATGAGATGACTTCTGGCTTGCATGGTGAGTCGGCGGCGGTGCGCCCGGCCCCGCTAAAAATGGGCCCGAAGTCTACCACTCGATACACGACGTAGGCAGCCTCGGCGTCCCTTTCATGCGCCTCTTCACCCTCACATCTCCACCTCCGCGCCTCTCCACGTCTCCACGCCTCTATCCCCTACCTACCTCCCTACCTCCCACCACGAAGCCCCGTCAACGAGCAACGCTCCCAAGACACGAATCTCGAATACCGCACATTCGGCGGGTTTCGGTTGACCGTGTCACATGCCCCCGTACGATCCGCGCGACGGATTTTCAGTCTTTCGCACCGGGACACATCAATCGCCCCGCAGGAGTTTTCAATGAAGAAGTTTCTGATGCTTGCCGCAGCGCTCGCGCCGCTTACCGGTCACGCCACCAACCCGCTTGTAACGGACGACACCGGCACACAGGACACCGGCAACTGGCAACTCGAGCTGAACAGCGAGTGGATAACCATGCCGAGCGCCCGCCAGCAACAATGGAACAACACGCTGACGTACGGTGTGATGCCCAACCTCGACGTCGCCATCCAGGCGCCCTACCAGCGCACGCGACCCGATGGCGCTGGCTGGACCAGCGGCATCACCGACCTCCAGTTGCAAGCCAAATGGCGCTTTCTCGAAACCGATCAGTGGAGCCTCGGCCTCAAGCCGTTCGTCTCGCTGCCGACGGCCAGCCAGGATCGCGGCCTCGGCAACGGGCGCGCAACCACCGGCGCGAATCTGTTGATGCAATACAACCTCGATCGCTGGACATTCCTCGCCAATGCCGGCTATACGTGGAACAACAACGGCACCGGCAACCGACAGAGCCTGTGGAACGCGTCCACGGCCGTGCTTTTCAGCGCGACGGACACTGTACGTCTGGTTGCCGACATCGGTCTCGCGACCAATCCAGACGCCACGACCCGGACAAAGCCCGCTTACGCGCTGGTCGGCGCGATCTACAGCCCAACGAAGGACCTCGACCTGGACGTCGGCTACAAGCGCGGCCTGAACCCGGCGTCGCTCGCCCACTCCGTGCAGGCGGGCGCAACGATCCGCTGGTGAGCGCCGCCACGACGTTGACTTCCGAGTGATACGACGTGCGCGCGGGATGCGGCGAAAATGCACACGTCGCGCATGTTTTTCCGAGGTCCATAAACTTAATGTCATAAATGCTTGACACGATGCGCGGAACTCTCGTATTATTCAGTTCTCAGACGCGGGGTGGAGCAGTCTGGCAGCTCGTCGGGCTCATAACCCGAAGGTCACAGGTTCAAATCCTGTCCCCGCAACCAAATTCGAAAGCCCGTCGGCCGCAAGGTCGACGGGCTTTTGTCATTCCAGGTGATCCTTCTCGCCGACGAATGCGGCAACGGGCCGGCCCTGGCCCGCCTAGAATGAACAGGCGGTTGGGTAACCCGGGGCCATCGTCAGTGCATTCAAGGGGGCATCATGCTCGAGCCCGACAAGGTATTTGCAGGGTCGATTCCGAAGTGCTACGACACGCTGATGGTGCCGTTGATCTTCGAGACCTACGCCGTGGATACGGCAGCGATTGTCGTTGCCACCTCGCCCAAATCCATCCTGGAGACCGCCGCCGGCAGCGGTGCGCTCACGCGAGCGCTCGCGCCGAAGCTCGGCGCTGACGTGCGCTACGTGGTCACCGATCTCAATCAGCCAATGCTCGACTATGCAGCCGGCAGGCAACCGACCGACGCCCGGATCGAATGGACGCAGGCCGACGCGCTCGCCCTACCGTTTGACGATGCATCGTTCGACGTCGTTTGCTGCCAATTTGGCGCGATGTTTTTTCCAGATAGAGCCGCCGGCTATGCCGAGGCGCGTCGCATGCTGACGCCGGGCGGCCGCTTCGTCTTCACCGTATGGGATCGCATCGAAGAGAATGCCTTCGCCGACGAGATCACTCAAGCCATCGGCGCGTTGTTTCCGCACGACCCGCCAAGATTCCTCGCGCGCACGCCGCACGGGTATTACGATGTCGCACGCATCCGGGAGGACCTAAGCCACGCCGGGTTCGTCCACATGACGATCGAAACTCGCGAGAAGGTGAGTTACGGGGCCTCGGCGCGCGACGTCGCCACGGCCTATTGCCTCGGAACGCCGCTGCGCAACGAAATCGAAGCGCGCGACGCCAGCTTGCTTCAACTCGCCACCGAGCGGGCAACGCAGGCGATAGCCCAGCGCCACGGCAACGGTCCGGTCGCTGGCAAAATTCAGGCGCATGTGATCGTGGCGGCGCGATAGCGGCAGCTCCTGGACCGCCGATGCATCGTAAATGGCGCACGCCGGCATTGGACCACCCCCGGCAGCCTGAGGGCGCGAGCGCTATGACGGCGCACTACCCGCACGACGACAGAACCGTTGCTCGACAACCCGGCTCCCCCATTGCTCGCCTTCCGATTCGTCGGTCAGCGCAAAGCCGAACGACTCGTACAAATGCCGCGCGGCATCGAGCCCCTTGAACGTCCATAGGTACGTTTCGCGATAGCGCGCGTCGACGAAGGCCATGGCCTGCGCCATCAGACGCCGCCCAACCCCGGACCCACGCATCGAATCGTCGACGATGAACCAGCGCAAATGCGCGACACCGGTAGCAAGGTCGCCGTCGATCGCGAGCGAGGCCAGCGTGCGCCCATTCTCCACATGGCGCCACAGCGCTTTGCCGTCGGCGGGCAACCCGCTGGCGAACGCCGCCAGTTCCGTTGCCACCTTCTTCTCGAAAAACACGCCAAACCCCCAGTGCTCTGCGTAAAAGCGCGCGTGCAGGCTGGCAATGTCGCCGATACACCCCGGCTGATAGCCTTCGACCACTTGTGCGGAGACTTCCCCCTCGATCACGCCTTTGGCCGAGTTGTCCTGTGCGAGCGCGTCCGCGTACAGGGCAAGCGCCCGGACCAGGGCCGCCTGATCCGCGGGCACGATGCGCCGCAGCGCGCTGGACACCTGATCGGTAGCAAAGCGGTCGATCTTGCTGCGAAGCCGCTGCCCCGCTTCGGTCAGAGAGAGTTCGGAGGCACGCGCGTCGTTGCTTGCCGTCGTGCGCCTCACGAGCCCGCTGGCCTCGAGCTTCGCCACTTGCCGGCTCGTGTTCGATTTATCCAGCCGCAGCAGGTTGCCCAGGTCCTTGGCACTGATTCCGGGCGTCGCCCCGATCTCGATGATGGCGTGAACCGCCGACGGCGCGAGATCGCTGTCGGCCAGCGTCGTTCGCATGAAGCCGAGTTCGCGAACCAGTCGACGCGAGAAGTCGCGGAGTTCCAGAATCTCCGCTTCGCGAGCCTTGCCAGGTAGATCGACGATATCCATATCTCACCCCCTATCAGTTGCGTATCGCAACCAATATAGTTGCGATACGCAACTTGCGCAAGTCGCTGATTGTGCCTGCGCGTGCTCGACAAGCGAGGAAGACCGTCCAGCGTGACTGAGCCCCGCCGTCACGGCGTCATTGACCGCCACCTAGCAAATCGTGCGCATCCAGGATCGCGTAGGCGATACCGGGACGACTATCGAGGCATCGGCGAACGGCGGCGGGAATCGACGCGTGGAGCTTCCGGCAAAGGCCCGGTTTGGCCACCAACCGAATGCTGATGCCGCGGACCGTCCGGACTTCGTTCACACTCGGCGCGATCTGCAGCGAAATCCCGAGCTGGGCCTGCATCAGGTCAGCTACGCGTTGCAGATCGGCGTAACTGGTCACGGCTTCGATGCGCGCGATCAGCCGTTTCTCCTCCGCCTGCGTCAACAGTAGGAGGCGGCGATCACCGTGCGGGTCTTGCATGAGGCTATCCCGATCACAGGTACAGGCGCCCGGGGGGCATTCCTTGCGGATTGGGAAGCGGGTCTCGTCGACCATAGAATACGAACAGAGGGCGTTGGCGGGACTAACATCGAATTTGCATTATCGATCGTTCGAGTGTCCGTAATCCGGTTACTTGAATCAATTAGGGATGTCATCGAAGCCCGACCGCGATCGCGGCGCCCTGCCGCGGGAACACCACTGCCCGGGCGAATCCGCCGACCGCGATATAATTTCGCGCTTTGATCGCCTTCGTCGGCCTTTCAGGACCCATCGACATGAGTACTTTGCCCGCTTGCCCGAAATGCAACTCCGAATTCACGTACGAAGACGGGGGTGTCTACATTTGCCCCGAGTGCGCGCATGAATGGTCGGCCCAGGCTGCCGCATCAACGGAACCCACCGAACGCGTCTATCGCGACGCCACCGGAACCCTTCTGCAGAATGGCGATACGGTGACCGTTATCAAGGACTTGAAGCCAAAGGGGTCGGGCGGCGTGATCAAGATGGGCACCAAGGTGAAGAACATTCGGCTGGTGGACAGCGACCACGATATCGATTGCAAGATCGACGGCTTTGGCGCCATGAGCCTGAAATCGGAATTCGTCAAAAAGGTCTGATCCGGTCGCCACGCCGGTCGACATCACCGGGCCCGAATATCGAATCCATCGACGTACGCGCGTAAATCGCCGGCGACGGCCGCATCCCAGGCCTTGCCGTCGCAAAGCACCTCGTGCGCTGGCGTGGCCTCCACCGGCACGGCCTCGGCACGTGCCGCCGCCTCGAACAGCGCCGTCTGGCTCACCGCTGCCGCCGTTTGCGCGGCACCGGCCACCGCCGCATCGCCCACCATGCCCCAACGCCGATATTGCGCGATGAACCACATGCCATCCGAAGGGTGCGGGTAATTCACCACGCCCTCGTCGAAGAAGCTCACGGGCAGCAACGCGTGCCGTCCTTGCAGGCGGCCGAAGTCGCCCAGCAGACGCGCCGCGATCAGGTCGCGTGGCGCCCCGACCCACGCCGGCTCCGCCAACCATCCCGCCGCTTCCGCCCGATGCCCGGGCATATCCAGCCAGCGGCACGCGCTGAGCAGCGTGCGCACCAGCGCCTGTGCCGTTTTCGGATAGCGCGACACAAAGTCCCGGCGGCAGGCCAGCACCTTCTCCGGGTGATTGGGCCAAATGTCGCTCGACACCACGACCGTGCGCCCCAGCCCGCGCGCCTGGGCCACGGCATGCCACGGCTCGCCGCAGCAAAACCCGTCGAGCCCGCCCTCTTCCATCGCGGCGACCATATGCGCCGGGGGAATCACGATGCTGGAGATCTCGGTGAGCGGATCGATGCCCTGCGCGGCAAACCAGTAATTGAGGAACATCGCGTGCGTGCCTGTCGGGAACGTCTGCGCGAAAACCGGCTTGCGCCCGAGCGACGCCAGCGCCGCGCGCAAGTCGCCCGTGCGCGCCATCGCCTCGCCCAGCGACGGCGTGACCGTCACCGCCTGCCCGTTGCGATTGAGCACCATGAGCACGGCCATGTCTTCACGCGGGCCGCCAATGCCCAACTGCACCCCGTACACAAGGCCATACAGCGAGTGCGCGGCATCCAGCTCGCCCGTGAGCAGCTTGTCGCGCACGGCCGCCCACGACGACTCGCGGCTCAGCTCCAGGGTCAGTCCATGTTCGTGCCCCAGCTCCAGACGCTTCGCGACGATCAGCGGCGCCGCATCGGACAGCGCGATGAACCCCACGCGCAGATGACGTTTCTCTGGCACGCCGTCCGGCCATTGCGCGTCAGAAGCCAACCATGATGACGTCGACATGAGCAGTGTCTATCCCAGTAATTCGGCAATCGAGACGAGCTGGCGCGCCACTTCGACGAGCTTCTCGCCCTGATCCATCGCCCGTTTGCGCAGGATGGCGTAGGCCTCCTGCTCGGAAATCTTGCGTCGGTCCATCAGCAGCCGCTTGGCGCGGTCGATCAGCTTTCGGTCGGCCAGTTCGGTCTCGGCCTTGGCCAGTCGTGCGCGCAGCTTTTCCTCATGGGCGAAGCGCGCAAGCGCCACTTCGAGAATCGGCGCGAGCCGGTCTGCCGCCAGTCCCTCGACGGAGTATGCCGTCACCCCGGCATCGACGGCCGCACGAATCAGCGATTGATTGCCGTCGGCCGAAAACATCAGCACCGGACGCGGCGCCGCCGCGTTCATCACCGCGAGTTGTTCCAGCGTGTCGCGCGACGGCGATTCGGTATCGATGATGACGACGTCCGGGCGCTCGCTCTCCACCACACGCGGCAGCGCCTGCGGCTTGGCGACTTCCACCAGCATCTCGCACCCCAGACGCGCGAGCGCAGTCCGCAACTCGCCAATCGGCTTGTCGGTATCGGTGACGAGCAGCACGCGCAGCATGCCGTGCGCCCCCGCTGTCGTGACAGGGGCGGCAGGCGCTGCTGCTTTGCGGGGCGTGTCGGCCTGAGGATCGACGTCCCCGGCATCCGGTGTTTTCGGCAAGTTCGTGGGGGCCAATGCGCTCGGCCGGTCAGTGAAATTCCATCCGCGTCGCCGTTGCGGGGCTGCATCGGCTGCGCCCCGTCGGCGACGTCTCTTGTGCTAATCGAACACGCGCTGTTCAGTATAGGTAGTGAAGATACAACGCATCAGGCCGCTCTGGCGATGACGTCGCGCACCGTGTCCGCGGCGGCATCCCCCTCATCGACACCCGTTGCCGTGCTCGGTTCGACCGCCGCGAGCGCCGCTTCACCGACCGCGCCGCCCACGAGCAGGATAGTCGGACTGGCAAACCCCGCGGTGCGAATGTCGGCCGCCAGCCGGCCCAGCGACGTGACCATTCGCCGCTCTTGCGGCGAGCCCGCCCACTGGACCGCCCCCGCCGGGGTTGCCGCATCGAGATGCGCCAGTAGCGTTTCGCTCAGTTCCTCGACCCGATGCAGGCCCATGTAGATCGCCAACGTGGTGCCGGTCGCCGCGAGCGCCGCCCAGTTGGGGGCACTGCCGTCCTGCCGGTGCGCGGTGACGAACGTCACGCCCGCACAGTGGTCTCGATGGGTGAGCGACATCCCCAAACCGGCCGCCGCCGCGAACGCCGACGACACCCCGTTGACGATCTCCACCGGCACCCCCGCGCGACGCAGCGCCGAGATTTCCTCGCCCGCACGCCCGAACATCAGCGCGTCGCCCCCCTTCACGCGCACCACGTGCGAGCCACGTCGCGCAAAGCGGCACATCAGCCGCTCGATGAACGCCTGTGGCGTCGAGCGGCAGCCGCCGCGTTTGCCCACGGCAATCACGCGGGCCTGCGGCGCGAGCGTGGCGATCTCCGGATTGGCCAGATCGTCGACGAGCAGCACGTCGGCTTCGCCGAGCACGCGTGCCGCGCGCAACGTCAGCAGATCCAGCGCGCCGGGACCGGCGCTCAGCAGGGTGACTTTGCCGTTGTTCATGATCGTTCTCCCTCAATTCCTCGATGGTCTGCATGTCGCCCAATTCAAATCCAGTCGGTACCTTCACGATGCGCTGTCCATGTCCCGGGCTCAAGCGACATTCGTCGCGCGCGGCTGCGTCGCAGCGTTGAGCGGCGCCGCGCACATGCGCTGCAACTCCGGCACACACGAGCCGCAGACCGTCCCGCAGCCGAGCCTCGCCTTGAGCTGTGCGACGTCCGCTCCCGCACCGATCGCCGCGTTGATGCTCGACGCCGTCACGGACTTGCACTGGCACACCGTGCGATCGCGTGGAACCGCCGGCCCGCTGTCGGCCACGAAGACCGCATGGCGCGCGCGCGTCCAGGGAGACGTTTCGCGAACACGCGCGAGTAGCGACGTCGACGCGGCGACATCGGCTTCACTGCCCGCCACCAGCACGCCATCGATCAAGGTGTCGCACCATGCCACGCGTTTGGTCATCGACCGGCGCGCATCGCGATACTCCAGCAGCGATTCGTCGCGCGGCAGAGCCAGCGCCGTGTGCAGGCGCTCCAGCCAATCGGCGTCCGGCTCGCTGTCGGCGGCCATGACCACGATCCGGTCGTCGCCCTCCAGACGCACCGTCGCGAAGCGACGCTCGGCCAACAATGGCTGCACCGCCGCGTGCAATTGCAGGGCGTCGCCGCGCCGCACCGCCGCCACCCGCCACGGCAGTGCGAGCGGATCGACGCGCACGGCGGCGTGCTTCAGTTCGGGCTGCTTCGAATACTTGTCGACGGCGCCGAGGGTCGTGTCGTTCACGCCCCCGCCGCCGAGAAACTGCCCGCTCCAGTGCATCGGCACGAACACCGTGCCCGAGGCGACGTCGTCGCTCACCGCCAGCGTCAACACCCGCTCGCCGCGACGGCTCGATAGCCGCACGACATCGCCCGCACGCAGGCTTCGACGCGCCGCGTCGGCCGGATGCATGGTGAGCGCCGGCTCGGGGGCGTGCTCGAACAACTGCCCCACACGCCCCGTGCGGCTCATGCCGTGCCACTGATCGCGCAGGCGGCCGGTAATCAGTCGCAGCGGATGGCGGGCATTGATCGGCTCGGCCACGGGTTGATATTCGAACGCATGAAAACGTGCACGTCCGTCGCTCGTAGCGAACACGCCGTCCTCGTAGCGGCGCGCAACGCCTTGCGCCGCGCCGGCCGGAAACGGCCAATGTTGCGGTCCGCGCTGCTCGAGCAGCGCGTAATCGATACCGCCGATGTCGAGGTCGCGTCCCACGGTGAGCGCGCGATGCTCGTCGAAGATGGCCTCGATGGACGAGAACGCGAACGGTTCGGGCGACGCGTCGAGCTTGGGTGCAAGACGCCGGGCGACCTCGCTGGCAATCCACCAGTCGGCCCGGGTCTCTCCCGGCGCCGAGACGGCGGCCCGCACGCGCGAGATACGCCGCTCCGAGTTCGTGACCGTGCCCGCCTTCTCGCCCCAGCTCGTTGCGGGCAACAGCACGTCGGCATAAGGAACGGTGTCGGTCTGGTGAAACGCCTCCTGCACCACCACGAACTCCGCAGCGGCGAGCGCTTCACGCACGCGCTCGCTGTCCGGCATCGAATGCACGGGGTTCGTGCACGCGATCCAGATCGCTTTGATACGGCCGTCGCGCACGGCGTCGAACATCTCCACAGCCGGCAGGCCCGGCCGGTCCGACAGCCCCTGCACGCCCCAAAGGCGCTCGACCTCGGCGCGATGCGCCGCGTTGCCGATCTCGCGATGCGCGGCGAGCATGGTGGCCAGCCCGCCCACTTCACGCCCCCCCATCGCATTGGGCTGACCGGTGAGCGAAAACGGCCCGGCGCCCGGGCGTCCGATCTGCGCGGTGGCCAAATGCAGATGGATGAGCGCGAGATTTTTTTCGGTGCCGTGGCTCGATTGATTCAGCCCCATGCAATAAAGCGACAGCGCCGCCGGGCTCTCGCCAAACCAGTCGGCCGCCTGACGCAACGCCGATTCTTCGATGCCGCAGATGTCGGCCACCAGTTGCGGGGTATAGCCGCGCAGCATCTGCTTGAGGGCATCGAAGCCTTCGGTATGGGCGTCGATGTAGCGCCGGTCGATGCGTCCTTCCCAGATCAGGTGGTGCAGCATGCCGTGAAAGAGCGCAACGTCGGTGCCCGGCACGATGGCCAGATGCAGATCGGCCATCGCCGCCGTATCGGTGCGGCGCGGATCGACGACGATCCAGCGAATCGACGGATCGGCCGCCTTGGCCGCTTCGAGTCGACGGAACAGCACCGGGTGCGCGTAGGCCATGTTGCTGCCGGCGAACAGCACGGTGCGGGCCGCTTCGAGATCGTCGTAGCAGGTGGGCGGCCCGTCTGCGCCGAGCGCCATCTTGTAGGCGCTCACGGCGCTCGACATGCACAGTCGCGAGTTCGTGTCGATGTTGTTGGTGCGCACCAGCCCCTTGGCGAGCTTGTTGAAGACGTAGTAGTCCTCGGTCAACAACTGTCCTGACACGTAAAAGGCGACGGCGTCCGGGCCATGCCGACGGATAACGTCGGCGAAGCGCGACGCCACCGTCTCCAGCGCGTCGTCCCAACTGGCGGGCGCGCGCTCGGCGTCGCGCGTGGTGCGCAACTCAGGCGTCAGCACGCGTCCGGCAAGCGACTGCGCGGTGAGCGGCAACGTCATGCCCTTGCTGCACAGACGCCCGAAGTTCGCCGGATGCGCCGGGTCGCCCTGCACATCGACGATGCGCTCGCCGTCGCTCTCTACGAGCATGCCGCAACCGACGCCGCAGTAGCAGCAGGTGGTTTGCGTGAGGGTTGTCATGGGGGGCTCCGGCAATCGCGAGGGGTCAGGGGGGCGGGGGTAGCGGGTCAAGCGGCAGCCGTCGCCGCGCTCACCTCGGTACCGATCGCCTCGTCGAGCGACACATACACCTCGCCCGCGTCGATCCGCACGGCGAAGCGCTCTGCACAGCCCACATCGGGTGCGCAGGCTTCGCCGGTCGTCAGGTCAATGTTCCAGGCGTGCAGCGGGCACGTGACCTTCTCGCCGTGCACGATGCCCAGCGAGAGCGCACCGCCCTTGTGTGGGCACTTGTCGCGCAACGCAAAAACCTTGTCGCTCTCGGCGCGAAAAAGGGCGATGTCGCCGCTCGGATGGGTCAGCACGCGCGTGCCCAGGCGCGGAATCGCGTCCACGTCGCAGACATGCAGCCAGATCGGTTTGGATTGCGTCATGGTGTTCTCCTCAGGCAGTCGCGGGCTCGACGCTCATCGGCACGGTCGAGGTCAGCGGACGGTATTCATTGGCTTGCGCCCCGTTGATACGCGCTTGCCACGGGTCGGGCAGGCCATCGAGCGAGAAGAGCAACCGTTCGTACAGCGCGCGACGATTGGCGGCATCGTTCACCACGCGTTGCTTCACGTAGTCGAGGCCAACCCGGTCGAGGTAATGCACCGTGCGGTCGAGGTAATAGGCTTCCTCGCGATAGAGCTGGAGAAACGCGCCCGTGTACTCCTTGACCTCGTCGGCGGTCTTCACCTTGACGAGGAACTGCGCGACTTCGGTCTTGATGCCGCCGTTGCCGCCGACATACAGCTCCCACCCCGAGTCGACCGCGATCACACCCACGTCCTTGATCCCGGCCTCGGCGCAATTGCGCGGGCAGCCGGACACGGCCAGCTTGACCTTGTGGGGCGACCACATGTTCGCGAGCATGGTCTCCAGATCAATGCCCATCTGCGTGCTGTTCTGCGTGCCGAAGCGGCAGAATTCGCTGCCCACGCACGTCTTCACGGTGCGGATCGACTTGCCGTAGGCATGCCCTGACGGCATACCGAGGTCGCGCCAGACGCTTACGAGATCTTCCTTCTTCACGCCGAGCAAATCGATACGCTGACCGCCCGTGACCTTGACCATCGGAATCTGGTACTTGTCCGCCACGTCGGCGATGCGGCGCAGCTCGCTCGGGTTCGTCACGCCGCCCTTCATCTGCGGGATGACGGAGAACGTGTTGTCCTTCTGGATGTTGGCGTGCACGCGCTCGTTGACGAAGCGGCTTTGCGGATCGTCAACGGCTTCCTTCGGCCACGTGCTGAGCATGTAGTAGTTCAGCGCGGGACGGCACGTGGCGCACCCGTTGGGCGTGCGCCATTCGAGGAAGTCGAAGGCGGCACGATGGGACGTGAGGTGATGCTCACGCACCGCGCGACGCACGTCGGCGTGCGACAGATCCGTGCAACCGCACACCGCCTTCTCCTTCGGTGTCGCGTCGTAGGTCGAGCCCAGCGTGCTCATCAGGATCTGTTCGCACAGCCCGGCGCACGAACCGCACGAGCTGGCAGCCTTCGTATGCTTCTTGACCTCATCGAGCGTGAACAAGCCCTTCTCGGTGATCGCCTTGACGATCGTGCCCTTGCACACGCCGTTGCAGCCGCACACTTCATCGGTATCGGACATGGCCGACGCGCGGTTCTGCCCTTGCGTGCCAACGTCGCCCACACTCGACTCGCCGAACATGATGCTGCTGCGCAACTCGCCCAGCGCACGCCCGTCGCGCAACAGCTTGAAGTACCAGGCGCCGTCAGCCGTGTCACCGTACAGACACGCGCCGACGAGCTTGTCGTCGCGAATCACCAGCTTCTTGTAGACGCCGCTCGCGGGATCGGACAACACGATCTCCTCAGTGCCTTCGCCGCCGAGAAAGTCGCCCGCCGAAAACAGGTCGATGCCCGTGACCTTGAGCTTCGTCGACAGCACCGAGCCGCGATAGCTGCCGATGCCCATGAGCGCGAGGTGGTTGGCGCAGACCTTGGCCTGCTCGAACAGCGGGGCCACGAGACCGTAGGCTACGCCGCGATGGCTCACGCATTCGCCCACCGCGTAGATGCGCGGATCGTAGGTTTGCAGCGTGTCGGACACGACAATGCCACGGGCGCAATACAGACCGGCCGCTTCGGCCAGCGTCGTATTCGGCCGAATTCCTGCGGCCATGACAACGAGGTCCGCGTCAATTTCTTCGCCGTTGCTGAACTTCACGGCCCGCACGTTGCCGTTGCCGTCGTCAAGAATCGCTGCCGTTTGATGCGACAGTCGGAACGCGAGACCGCGCGCTTCGAGCGATTGTTGCAGCAGCTTGCCCGCCGTACTGTCGAGTTGGCGCTCGAGCAGCGTCTCGGCCAGATGCACGACGGTCACGTCCATGCCGCGCAGCTTGAGACCGTTGGCCGCCTCCAGGCCGAGCAGACCGCCGCCGATCACAACCGCATGACGCTTCATGCTCGCCGTCTCGATCATGATCTCGGTATCGCGAATGTCGCGATAGCTGATCACGCCATCGAGATCCTTGCCGGGCACCGGCAGAATGAACGGGCTGGAGCCGGTGGCGATCAACAGACGGTCGTACGGCGCCTCGGTGCCGTCGGCGCAACGCACGACACGGCGCGGTCGATCGATCTGCGTGACTTCCTTGCCCAGATGCAACGTGATGCCCTTCTCGGCATACCAGTCGAGCGGATTGAGCACGATGTCGGCGAACGACTGCTCGCCGGCGAGCACCGGTGAGAGCAGGATCCGGTTGTAGTTCGGATGCGGCTCGGCACCGAATACGGTGATGTCGTACTGATGCGGTGCGATTTCCAGCAGCTCTTCGAGCGTGCGGATGCCGGCCATGCCGTTGCCGATGACGACCAGACGAGGTTTGCGCATGCTGTCTTCTCCTGTTGCAGCGCTTGCAGCGCCCGAAAAACAAAACGGCGTCCGACCGTGCCGAAGCACGGAGGGACGCCGTTGTCCTGTGGGTACGTCGCAGGCGCTCTCGCCTGACGCCGTACCGGAATTCATGGCCGGCGACGTCTTTGCCGCTGGCACACACACTAATGCAACAAGCGTGCCAAGTGACGCAGAAAGTTCGACAAAGCGTTGCTGGTCAACGCAGAACAGTTGGTTTGTCTATGGGAAACGCCCGAAAATCGAGTGGAATCTGTTGCACCGCAGCAGTGCAAGGCGGTGCGGCCCTGACATCACGCGCACCAGCATGATGCGCCGCGTGTACGACTCGGCGCACCGCCAGCGGTGCGCGCGACCTCAATCGTCCTGCATCAGGGCCCGCCCGATGATCAGTTGTTGAATTTGCGTGGTGCCTTCATAGAGACGGAGCAGTCGCACGTCGCGATAGAAGCGCTCGACCTTGTATTCGTTGATGTAGCCCGCGCCGCCGTGCACCTGCACACCACGATCGGCCACGCGCCCGACCATCTCGGTGCAGAACAGCTTGGCGCACGAGGCCCGCGTGCTGACGTCGGCGTCGCGCTTGCCTTCGGGCTTCGCGTCGTAACGCAGGGCACAGTCCTGCACCATCGACCATCCGGCGTACAGTTCCGCCTGACTGTCCGCGAGCATCGCCTGCACGAGCTGGAAGTCGCCGATGCGCTGCCCGAATTGCTTGCGTTCGCGTGCATAGGCCACGGACTCATCGAGAATTCGCTGCGCCATGCCGCACGCCAGCGCCGCCACGTGCAAGCGCCCACGGTCGAGGACCTTCATCGCCGTCTTGAAGCCCTTGCCCGCCTCGCCGCCGATGATGTTCGCCGCCGGCACGCGCGCGCCTTGCAGCACGACGTCGCACGTCTTCGTTCCGCGCTGCCCCATCTTCTTGTCGGGCTTGCCCAGCGACAGGCCCGGCGTGTCGGCCGGCACGATGAACGCCGAGATCCCGCCCGCGCCCTCGCCGCCCGTGCGCGCCATCAGCGTGAACGCCCCGGCGCGCGGTGCGTTGGTAATGAAGCGCTTCACGCCATCGAGCACATAGGTGTCGCCGTCGAGTACGGCCCGTGTCTTGAGCGCGGCCGGGTCCGATCCCGCGTCCGGCTCCGTGAGCGCGAACGACATGATCAGGTCCCCACTCGCCACGCGCGGCAGCAGGTCGCGCTTTTGCGCTTCGGTACCGTCCATCAGGATGCCCTGTGAGCCGATGCCCACGTTGGTGCCGAACACCGAGCGAAATGCCAGCGACGTCTGCCCGAACTCATAGGCCACGCGCACTTCCTGCGTCATCGACAAACCGATGCCGCCGAATGCCTCGGGAATCGACAGGCCGAACAGGCCCATCTCCTTCATCTCATTGACGAGCGTGGCCGGCACGTCGTCGTGCTCTTCCACGTCGTTCTCGGCGGGCACCAGCCGCTCGCGAATGAAACGTTGCACCGCGGCGAGCAACAGCTCGAACGATTCGCTATCCAGTCCCTTCGATGTCATCGACCTTTCATCCTTGAAGTACGCCGCGCCGCGTGCGGGCTTTCACTCGCCCGTCTGCAGCATCTCGCGCAATTTGAATTTCTGTATCTTACCCGTGGGGGTGGTCGGCAGCGCCTCGCGCACTTCGAGCCGTTCCGGCCAATACTGCCGGGCGACCTTGTGCGACGCCAGAAAAGCGGTGAGCGCGGGCAGATCGATCGACTGCCCGGGGCGCGGCACCACCACCGCACACGCGCGTTCGCCGAGCCGCTCGTCCGGATACGCCACGATGGCCACTGTCGCGACCGCCGGATGGCGGTACAGCAGCGCCTCGATTTCGACGACGGGGATATTCTCGCCTCCCCGAATGATCACGTCCTTGCTGCGACCGGCGATGCGCACGTAGCCAGTGGCGTCGAGCCACGCCATATCGCCCGTGTCGAACCACCCGGCGGCGTCGGTGCCGTTCCATTGCGCGCGCTTGAGATAGCCGCCGAAATTCGAACACGAGCGCACGAGCAAACGGCCGGTTTCACCTGTGGGCAGGTCACGATCGTCCACGTCGACCACGCGTAGCTCGACACCCGGCAGCGGACAACCGTCCGTCGTGGAGGCGCGCGTGTCGTCGTCTTCAAGGCGTGTAAGCGTCACGGCGCCGTTCTCGGTCATGCCCCACGCCGACACGATTTTCGCGCCGAGTACCTTGCGCGCCTGCTCGACCACCGGGCCGGGAATGGGTGCCCCCGCGCACAGGAACGCGCGCAAGCTCGGCACAGTCTCGCCGCCAGCCGCCACCGTCTTGGTCAGATCGGTGAGAAACGGGGTGGACGCCATCGTGAATGTCACCCCGTGCGCCTGGATCAGACGCACGGCGTTCGACGGGTCCCACACGTCGAGCATGACCGCACTCGCGCCGAGCATGATGGGCATCATCAGGCCGTACATGAAGCCGGTCTGGTGCGCGAGCGGCGAGCCCATCAGAATCACGTCGTCGCAACCGAGGCGCATGCGCTGCGCGTAAGCGTCGATGTTCGAGAACGTGGTGTTCGCACTGTGCATCACACCCTTCGGCTCGCCCGTGGTGCCGGACGTGTACATCAATTGCATGACGTCGTCCGGACGCGCGCGCGACGCCTGCATCTGCGCGCGCTCCGCGTCGGTCGCCGCAGGTTCGCCTGCCATGAGCACGGCGTCGAAACTCTCCTCTGCGGCAGCCTCCCCGACGACGATCACATGCCGGAGCGCGTCAAGCTCGTGCTGCAACGCGCGCGCCATCGCCGCGTGATCAAAGCCGCGAAACTGCTGCGGCACGATGAACACTTTCGCCTCGCCATGGCGCAGCATGAAGGACAGCTCGCGCTCGCGGAAGATGTGCATGAGGGGATTGAGCACCGCGCCGATACGGGCGCAGGCCAAGTAGGTCACCGCGAACGGCCAGCCGTTGGGCAGTTGGCACGCGACCACGTCGCCGCGTCCGACGCCACGTCGCAACAGACCCAGCGCGAGACGCTCCGCCGCATCGGCGAGCGCGGCGTAGGTCAGTTGCGTGGTCTGCCCGGTGGCCGTCGAGACCGCCGTGAGTGCCACCTTGTCGGGCCATGCCGCGAGCGCCGCGTCGAGCGCGTCGTTGATTGTGCGCTCGGGCCACCAGCCGCGCGCCACACTGTGCTCACGTCGAGGGGGAAGCAATACCGCATCGAACTCCATCGCATCGTCTCCTATGCTGTCGCGGATGTCATCCAGCCGCCGGCCGGTCAAACCGGCACTGCCTGCCGGCCGGCGCGCGTGCGCGCGATGATCGTCTTCATGATCTGCGCGGTGCCGTCACCGATCTGGAAACCGAGCACGTCGCGCAAACGCTGCTCCATCACGCCCCGGTCGTAACCGCCATGGCCGAACATCAGCAGGCATTGATGGATGACGTCGTAAGCGAGCTTCGGCCCCCACCATTTGCACATGGCCGCCTCGGCGCTGTGCGGCAGGCCGCGGTCCTTGAGCCACAGCGTTTGAAGACAGAGCAGACGCGCCGCTTCGACCTGCGTGTCGAAATCCGCCAGCGGATGCGAGACGCCCTGAAACGCCGACAGCGGTTTGCCGAACGCTTCTCGCTGGGCCACGTATTCCCAAGTCTCGTCGAGCGAGGCGCGGGCGACGGCCAGCACCTGCAAGCCGATGAGCGCGCGCGAGAAGTCGAAGCCCTGCATCACTTGCACGAAGCCCTCGCCCGGCGCGCCCAGTACGTGGTCGACCGGGATCTTCACGTTCTCGAAGAACAGCGAGCCGCGGCCGATGGCACGCTGCCCATGGCAATCGAAGCGTTGCCGAGTGATACCCGGCACGTCGAGCGGGACGAGGAACGCCGAGATGCCGCGTGCACCCGACGCCACGTCGCCTGTGCGTGCGAACACAACGGCGGCGTCGGCCTGATCGGCGGCGGAGATGGAGGTCTTTTCTCCGTTGAGCACGTAATGTGTCCCGTCGAATTCGGCCCGCATGCGCAAGTTGGCGGCGTCCGACCCGCCGCGCGGCTCGGTGAGTGCGATCGCGAGCAACGTCTCGCCGCGCGTGAGCTTGCGCAGCCAAGGCAAAACGACTTCAGGCTGCCCATGCGCCGCGAGAATCTGGCCATTGAGCGAGGCCAGCAGATTGACATACGACAGGCTCAGGTCCGCGCGCGCAATTGCTTCGTGTATCACGCCCGCCGCGAGACGCCCCATGCCCTGCCCACCGAAGGCTTCCGGCAGCTCCGGCGCGATCAGGCCAAGTTCCCCCATCTCGCGCATGAGCGTGCGATCGAGCACGCGTGTTTTGTCACGCTCGAGAAAGCCGGGGGCGACGCGCGCCTGGGCGAATCGCCGCGTGTGCTCGGCCAGCGCAACGAGATCGTCGTCGAGATACGGATTCTGCATCGCGTTCGCCTCGCTCATTTGGCGTATTTACGGAACTCGGGCTTGCGCTTCTCCTGGAATGCACGCACGCCCTCGCGCGACTCCTCCGTCTCGTAGTAGAGCTTGAGCGCGTACATCCCCATGCCCGCGATGCCCGCCTGTTGCGCCGTGTCCATGTTGAACGAGCGCTTCGCAATGGCAATCGCCGTCGGGCTGCGCTCCAGAATCTCGTCGCACCATTTCTGAACTTCCGCGTCGAGTTGATCGTGCGGCACGACCGTGTTCACGAGACCCATCGCCAGCGCTTCCGTCGCCGGATAGCGACGGCACAGATACCAGATCTCACGCGCCTTCTTCTCGCCGACGACGCGCGCGAGAAATGCGGTACCGAAGCCCGGATCAACCGAGCCGACCTTCGGGCCGACCTGCCCGAACACGGCCTTCTCGGACGCAATCGTGAAGTCGCACAAGGTGCAGATCACGTTGCCGCCGCCGATGGCATAGCCTTGCACGCGGGCAATGACGGGTTTGGGCACGTCGCGAATGGCGTTGTGCAGTTCCTCCATCGGCAGCCCGATGGTGCCGCGTCCGTCGTACTGCCCCTCGTGCGCCGACTGATCGCCCCCGGTGCAGAATGCTTTCTCGCCTGTGCCGGCGAGCACAATGCTGGCAATCTCGCGGTCGTAGCCGGCCTTGTTGATGGCATGAATCAGTTCGTCGCAGGTACGCCCGCGAAAGGCGTTCATCTTGTCCGGACGGTTGATCGTGATCCACGCCGCGCCGTTGCGCACTTCATACAGGATGTCTTCGTATTGCATGGTGTCGCTCCTTGCCGCTGCGCGTCGCTCGCTGTCGTGGGGTATCGCTGAAAGCCGCGACGCGCGCCAATGGTGATATCGATAAGAGAGATCGGGAAATAGTCGGGATCAACCGCACATGGTCAGGCCGCCCGATACGCTCAGCACCTGACCGGTGACGAACGAGGCGTCGTCGCTCGCGAAGAAGGCAATCGCCCCCGGCAGGTCGTCCGGCTGGCCGATGCGGCCGAGCGGAATGGACTTGGTGAACGCTTCCACCAGCTTTTCCGGATTGCCCGCGCCTTCCTTGTAATCGGCAAAGAGCGCCGTATCGGTCGGCCCCGGGCACACCACGTTGACGGTGATGCCGTGGCGCGCGTGCTCGCGGGCAAGCGTCTTCGAGAACGCGACGAGCCCACCTTTGCACGCGGCGTACACCGCTTCGCCCGACGACCCGACGCGCGCCGCGTCCGACGCGATGTTTACGATGCGTCCGCTGCGCCGTGCCACCATCTCGGGCAACACCGCGTGGTGCATATGCAGCGCGCCCACAAGGTTGATCGCGATGAGCGACTCCCATTGCGCCGGGGTCGTCTTGGTGAAGGGCTTGAAAATGTCCCAACCGGCGTTGTTGACCAGGACATCCACCGGCCCCAACGCCGCCGATGCCGCAGCGACGGCGGCATCGACCTGATCACGCACCGTGATGTCGCATGCGAATGCCTGGGCACGTCCGCCCGCTGCCACAATGTCGCCCGCCCGGCGCTCGGCCGCCGCAAGATCGCGGTCGAATACCGCCACCGCCGCGCCCTCACTGGCGAAACGGCGACACGTCGCCCCGCCTATCCCGCCCCCACCGCCCGTCACGATGACCGTCTTGCCCTCGAATCGCCGCATGTCTCGCCTCCAGAGTCACAGGTGGGCGCGGTATCCTTGTTGACCTTGGAGATCCCGGCCCATCGATAAAATTACGTCAATATGTTGACGTATACTAGACGCGACCTCGACGATGCGCAAGCACGCGAAAGCGGAGAAATTGATATGGAAAACCCTAGCAATAATACGAAAATAACGCGCATGGAGCTGGCGAACCGGCTGTTCTTCCGCCTCTATCAATGCGCCAACATGTTGCATAAAACAGGTACACGAGCGGTGGAAAGTCTGGGCCTGACGACGCAGCAATGGGCCGTCCTCGGTGCGCTCTCGCGCCCGGAGGTGCCCGACGGCATGAGTGTGGGCGATCTCGCGCGTTATCTGATGGTGAGTCGCCAGAATCTGTCGGGCCTGATCGGCCGTATGGAGCGCGACGGCCATATCGCGAGCGCACCGGACGGCCGTGACCGGAGATCGCGCCGCATCACCATGACCGAGCATGGGCATGCGGTCTGGCACCGCGAGGCGGTCCCGCGTATTCATGACTATTACGCGCAGGCGCTCGATGAGTTCTCGACGGGAGACATGACGCACACGCTGCACTATCTGCTCAAATTGCTCGACAACATGAAGCGGATCGACGAGGCGGCAGGCGGCCCGCCCGATGGAGAAAGCGAGGGAGAACGCGCAGACGACGGGCACGCTCGCCAGGGCGCCTGAAATCGCTTCACCAAAAATAAAACAGGCGAACGGCGCCGAAATCGTCCGCCGAAGCGCCGTCAAGGCGCGCGACGATCTCCCGAAAACCCAATACAGGCTTGGGTTTCCCGCGACATCGCTATCACACGCAATACCCTATTAACTAGCATGCTAATTATTAGTTAACATATAATCTTTCTCATGACCTCCCTGGAATCGCTCCGCTTTGTCTTTACGAGCCATCTGCTGCTGGCCGGCAAACAATGGCGCCAGCTATCGCAAGGCGCGATCGCCGAATACGGTATTTCGGCGGCGAGCGCCGGCCCGTTGCTGTTCATCCGCCGGCTGGGTCAGGGCGTGCGTCAGGTCGAGCTTGCCGAATATGTCGGGCTCGAAGGCGCGTCGCTGGTACGGCTGCTCGATCAGTTGTGCGGGGCCGGTCTCGTGCTGCGCGAAGTCGACGCAAGCGACCGCCGCGCCAATGCGCTGCGACTGACCGCGGCGGGCGAAGCGCTCGCCGAAAAGCTCGAAATCGAACTCAGCCAGTTGCGCGCGAAGGTGTTCGCCGACATTCCGCGCGAGGATTTCGAAGCGGTGTTGCGCGTGTTCGAAGTGCTCTCTCGCGCAGCGGGCCCCGATGGGTCCATCCTCGCACTGGCTCCCCCCAAGAAGTAAACCGTGCTCACCTGGCCTTCCTCCCGCGACTGGATTTTCTCGATCAAGGCGTTCCTCGCCTCGATGCTGGCGCTTTACATCGCGCTCGCGCTCGGCCTGCCGCGTCCGTACTGGGCGATGGCCACCGTCTATATCGTGTCGCACCCGCTCACGGGCGCCACGCGCTCCAAGGCACTGTATCGCGTGTTCGGCACGCTGCTCGGCGCCGCGGCGTCCGTCGTCTTCGTGCCGGCGCTCGTCAACACGCCCGAGCTGCTGATGGCGGCCGTCGGGCTGTGGACCGGCACGCTGCTCTATATTTCGCTGCTGCATCGCTCGCCGCGCAGCTATGTGTTCCTGCTCGCCTCGTACACGCTGCCGCTGATCGCCCTGCCGGCCGTCAACACGCCTGGCGTCATCTTCGATATCGCCGTCGCGCGCTCCGAAGAGATCATCCTCGGCATCGTCTGTGCGAGCGTGGTCGGCGCCGTGGTCCTGCCCACGAGCGTGGCCAAGGTCCTGCACGACCGCTCGGCGCGCTGGCTGACCGACGCCGCGCGCTGGACGACCGACATGCTCTCGGCAGACCCCGACGGCAAGGCAACGCGCCACATGAGCCGGCACCGCATGGCCGCCGACATTCTGGCCCTCGACCAGTTGATCAGCCAGCTCTCGTACGACGCCGACACGTCCGAACGCGTGCGCGATGCGCAGGAATTGCGCGGTCGCATGACGATGATGATGCCCGTGCTCTCGACGGTCGCATCGCTCGTGCAGGCATTGCGCGAGCATCCGAGCGGCGCGCCCGGGACGCTCGAGGCGAAGATGGCCGACGTGGTCGCCTGGCTGCGTCGCGGTGCGCCGATGCCCGCCCCGGCGCATTTATTGAGTCCGGCGCCATCGGCCGGTGAGGCCTCGGACTGGTATGGCGCCTTGGTCGCAGCCACCGAAGACCGTCTGCGCTCGCTTGTACAGCTCTGGCAGGATTGCGCGTCGCTGCAGCGCCGCTTCGGTCAGCGCGAGCATCACGAGGGCGAGGGTGACTGGACGCCCGCCTTCCAGCATTGGGAGCTGGGCGGCGCGCGTCACTACGACCACGGACTCCTGCTGTTCTCGACGGTGTCAGCAGCACTGTGCACGTTCCTCATGGGCATGGCGTGGATCTACACCGGCTGGAACGATGGCGCCGCCGGCGTCTCGCTCGGTGCCGTGGCCTGCTGCTTCTTCGCCGCGATGGACGAGCCCGCGCCGTTCATCCGCTCGTTTTTCTGGGCGACCGCCGTGTGCGTGGTGTTCGCCGCTGTGTACGTGTTCTTCATCCTGACGAATGCGCACGACTTCGGGCTGCTCGTCGCGCTGTTCGCCATTCCGTATCTGTTGCTGGGCACGCTGATTCCACAACCGCGCTTCACGATGGTGGCCATGCTCGTCGCGGTGAATACGGCGAGCTTCGTGGGCATTCAGGGCGGATACAGCGCCGACTTCCAGGCGTTCTTCAACGGCAATCTCGCCGGACTGGCCGGCGTGCTGTTCGCCTTGCTCTGGACACTTCAGACGCGCCCGTTCGGTACGCGCGTTGCCATGCGCCGACTGATTCATTCGAGCTGGCGTGACATCGCGCGCAACGCGCTCGGGCGCTCCGTTGCCGAACATAACCGTCTGCGCACGCGTCTGCTCGATCGGTTGGGCCAGCTCGTGCCGCGCCTGGCTGCGAGCGAGAGCGAAACGTCGAGCGATGGTTTTACCGAAGTGCGCGTCGAACTCTCGGCGCTGGCGTTGCAGCGAGAGTTGCCGCATCTCAGTGCATCGCAGCGCGACGCCGTTGAGGCTGTGCTCACCGATGTGGCGCGCTTTTATCAGGCGCGGCTCGACGAATCGGTCAGCATCCCCGACGCCACGCTGCAAGACAAACTGCTGGGTGCCGTGCGTTCGATGGTGGCGCATACCGACCAGGCGTCGCGCAGCGCGCGCGCGTCGCTCATGGACATCCACGTCGCGCTGTTCCCCACCACACGCCCCGGGAGTGCTCAATGAGCGGAGAGATCGATATCTACGGCGTGTTCGTACCGACGCTGCTCGTGCTGATGGTCGTGGCTTTCGTCCTGACCGGCGCGCTGCGCTTCGTACTCGCGCGCCTGGGCTTTTACAAGCTCGTCTGGCACCGTTCCCTGTTTAACCTTGCGGTGTACATCATCGCGCTGGGCGGCATTGTCGCCATCGCTCACGCTTGCCAACCATGAAACTGAAATTTCGCTCCATCGGCCCCGTCGCGCTGACGCTCGCGGTATCTTGCATCGCGGTGTTCGTTCTGCTGCATCTGTGGGACTACTACACCGTCGCCCCCTGGACACGCGACGGCCGCATTCGCGCCGACATCGTGCAGGTCGCCCCCGACGTCTCCGGCCTCATCACCGATGTCGAGGTCAAGGACAATCAGCCGGTGCACCGTGGCGATCTGCTGTTCGTGATCGACCCCGACCGCTACACGCTGGCAGTGCAGCAGGCCGAGGCCAACGTCGCGGCGCTGCGCGCCACGCTCGCACAGGCGCGCCGCGAAAATGCGCGCAACCATCAGTTGACGGAAGTCGTCGCCAAGGAAGTCGTCGAAGCCGGCCAGGCCAAGGTCGAATCGGGCGAGGCGGCGGTCGCCCAGGCGGAAACCGCCGTGCGATTGGCGAAACTCAACCTCGCGCGCACCCGGGTGCTCGCGCCCGCCGACGGCTACCTGAACGATCGCCTGCCACGGGTTGGCGACTACGTCAGCACCGGCCGCCCGGTGCTCTCTATGGTCGATGCCAACTCGCTGCACGTGGAAGGCTACTTCGAAGAAACGAAGATGCGCGGCATCCACATCGGCGACAAGGTCGAGGTGCGTTTGATGGGCGAGCGCCAGGTGCTGCACGGTCATGTCCAGAGCATCGTCGCCGGCATCGAGGATCGCGACCGCACGAGCGGTGCGTCGATGCTGCCCAACATCAACCCGACCTTCAACTGGGTGCGTCTCGCCCAACGCATTCCGGTGCGCATTGCGCTCGACGATGTGCCCAAGGACATGCGCCTGGTCGCCGGGCGCACCGCGACCGTGACGGTCGTGGAAGGTCAGCAGGACACCGCCGGTCAATCGCAACCGACGACGCCATCTCCTTCGTCGGTCACGTCGGCCACGTCGGCCAAGTCCGCCCAACCGGGAGCCCAGCGGTGAAATCACGCGTATGCCTGATGAGCGCCGTGGCAGTGGCCGCCGCGCTCGTTGCCGGTTGCACGACCGTCGGGCCTGACTATCATCTTCCGGACCACGCGCTCATGCGCTCGCCCGAAGCCAATGGCCCCATCGCGAACGCAGCGCAGCGCGGTGTCTCGATCGGTGCCGTGCCCGACGACTGGTGGCAACTCTACGACGACCCCAAGCTCGACGCACTCGTGAAAACGGCGCTGGCCGCCAACACGAACATTCGCGTGGCCGCCGCCAACGTGCAGCGCGCGCTCGCGATGTACCACGAAGTCGAATCGGAGAATCTGCCGCAGGGCGGCGTGCAAGCCGAAGCCGCCCGCGCGCAGATCTCCGGCGAGAGCTTCCTGAAGGAAGAAAAATTGCCGGTGGTCAATCTGGCCGCCGCCGCCCTGTCCATCTCGTATCAGATCGACTTCTTCGGCAAACTCGCGCGCGCCGATGAAGCCGCGCTGGCCGCCGCCGAAGCCAGTCAGGCGGCCCTCGACGTCGTGCGTGTGAGCGTGGCCGCCGAAACGGTGCGCGCCTATGTGCAAGGCTGCGCCGCCAACCACGAGTTCGACATTGCCAACGCACAACTGGCGTTGCAGGAAAAGAGCGTCGCGATTACGCGCAAGCTCGTCGACGCCGGGCGCGATCAGCCGACCGATCTGCTGCGAGCGCAAGCGCAGGCCGACACCTTGCGTGCCGCCCTGCCGCGCTTCCAGGCGCAGCACGACGCGGCGACGTACCGACTGGCCGTCATGCTCGGTAAGGTGCCGGGCACGCTCGACGCAAGCGCGGCGCAATGCCGCCGCATTCCTCAACTCGCGCAACCGCTGCCGGTCGGCGACGGCACGGCGCTGCTCAAGCGCCGCCCCGACGTGCGTCAGGCCGAGCGCGAACTCGCCTCCGCCACGGCAAAGATCGGTGTCGCCACGGCAGACCTCTATCCGTCGATCCGCATTGGTGCGTCGATCGGGGCGAGCGGTGTCCTGGAACACTTCGGGCAAGGCCGCACCGAGCAGTGGAGCGTGGGACCGATGATCACGTGGTCGCTGCCGACCAACGGCGTGCGTTCGCACATCAAGGGCATGGAAGCCGGGGCGGATGCCGCGCTCGCGCATTTCGACGGCGTCGTGCTCAAGGCCCTGCAAGAAACACAGACGTCACTCTCGGCATACACGCGTGAGCTGCAGCGCGACGACGCCCTGCGCGATGCCCGCGACAAATCACGCACCGCCGCCGAACAGAACCACAAGCTCTACCAGGCCGGTCGCGCGCCGTATCTGACGAGTCTTGACGCGGAGCGCACGCACGCCAGTGCCGAGGCCGCGCTGGCCGCCTCCGAGACACAAGTCGCGCTGGACCAGGTCAATCTGTTCCTGGCGTTGGGCGGTGGCTGGCAATCGAGTGCCGCGAATGCAAGTCACGACAAGGCGTCGCCGACGGCATCCCATGAGACGGCCGGCAGCAACAACACGCCGGCAACCTCCACGGCATCTTCAGTATCCACCCGTTGAGATGAGGCAGGTGGCGTCTTCGCGACGCCGCGCCTCCAGAAACACACAAGCCCCGTCGGGAACGAATCCTCGGGCGGGGCTGTGATAGGACGCGCTGCGGCGTCGGTGGGGTGATTCGCACGGCGCAGGCGGGACTCGGTGGCGAGTCAGGCGGGCCGTCGGCGAATCCAGGCACTGTCATCGATAACCTGTCGACGGTTATCGCATCACCTTCAGTTGGCGGCCGGGGTCGCCGTTTGATTGCGAGCTTCGATCTGGGCCGTCAGGTTCTGCAATTGGACCGACTGCTCATAGGTGTACGGGAAGTTAAATTCCGTCACCGGCGAGAGACCCAGTTCACGGGCTGCCTGAAGTTCGGCGCGCACATGGGCGCGGGTGACACCGGTCGTTTGCGCCTGCCCTTCGGCGAATACCGAGCCGGCAGCGATCGTCAAGCCAACGAGGGCGACAGCGCTCAACAGGTTCTTTTTCATGGAAAACTCCTTTTATCGTTCATCGGTTACGCATGGACACGAAAACCGCACTCAATCAGTTTTCGCCATAGGTAAATTATAGTTTTCCCTCATTAATGAACCAGCCCTAAAGCGACAACACACTGTTTCACAAACGCTGTGAAATCCTCGCAATCCGATGAAGAAATTACGCGAAAACGAAACAAAACCGGGGCGGGGATGGCAGGCGAAGCGGCCGCGCGAGCGTTACGTCGAGGACGCTCACGGGAGATGACGGCATCGACGATGCCTCAGGGTGATATCGCCCCGCTGCTGATCGCCGCGGCAATGGCCTGGTGCCGATTGACCGCACCGAGCTTGCGCTTGGCGTTATTGAGGTGAAACGTCACCGTATGCTCGGAGATGCGCAGAATCAAACCGATCTCCCACGCCGTTTTGCCGCGTGCCGCCCACAGCAGACTTTCGATCTCACGCGGGCTGAGCTTGCCGGTGCTGCGACTCGCCACCCATTGCATGTCGAGCTGCTGAATCGCCTGGTGAAAATACACTGCCGTCAGATAAATCTCTCCGAGCATGCGCGCTTCGTGCTCGGCCGAGGCTTCCGGCGACGCGGCCGTCGCCGCACTGAAAATCGCGCGCTCGCCGGTCGCACCGTAGATCGGAATCGACACCCCGGACCCGAGGCCGTGCGCGCGCGCGTCCGCGAAGATGGGGTGCGGCTGCGCCTGTGCGAGGAAGGTTCGCCAGAGAATCGGCAGCGGCGACAAATTCGCGGCAATCAATACGGGATCCACTTCGGCATATCCCACGCTTTGATAGCGCTCGATCCAGGCGGCCGGAAACGTCGTGAAAATGTGCCGGCTGGGCATTCCCTGCGAGGTAATGCGCTGGTCCCCCATCTGGAATGTAGCCGCCTCCCGTTCGCGACGCGGTGACAGCGGCGCATAGAACAACGCTTCATATCCCAGGGATTGCGTCAGTTTCTGAAACTCGGCGTCAAGTGCATCGACCGAGCGGGCACCGAGCAGCCCTTCATATCGATAAAGAGGATGATGCATTGCGAATTGCGCGCTTCTCCATGATTTCCGGAAAATTTCCCGTATTCTCGCATGGTAGTCCTATCTTTATGCGGTCACGGTTGGCAATTCTACGTGACCGGGCCGCAAACTGATTTACTGTGAATTACCAATCATTTCCGCGTTGCCATCAGGCGGCATCGCCCAACGCCTCAAGTGCCGATGCGACCCTGCGCAATCCCGGTGTCAGCGGTTTGTCGCGGCGCATGACGACCGCAAGCGTTCTCGTCAACCCCGGTGTGAGCGTCGAGACACGCAAGCCCCGCCGGTAGTGCGCCGCGTTGACGGAAAGCCTGGGCACGATGCTGTAACCCAAGCCGGCCGCCACCATTTCCTTGATGGCTTCGACGCTGCCCAGCGCCATGACTGGCCGCACACGCAATCCCGCTTGGAGAAACCATTCATCGATCAACAACCGGGTGCTGCTCCCCGGCTCGAACGCGACCATCGGTGCCGCGGCGAGCATCTGCGGCGTGACCTCCGTCGCCCAGTGCGAGTCGCCGGCGGGCGCGATGGCGACGAACGCGTCGCGCAATACGGGCGTGATATGCAGGCTGCGCCCGGCAGTGGGCAAGGTGACAAGACCGATATCGAGCCGATTCTCGGTCACCGCGGCGACCACGTCGTCGGTGTTCCCGGTGCTCACGCGGATGTCGAGCATCGGGTGGCGCTTGCGCATCGCTCGCAGTATCGGCGGCAACAAATGAATGCAGGCGGTCGCTCCGGTTCCGATCGCCACTTCACCGACTTCGCCGCTCGCATGGCTGGACAGCGCATGCATGGCGTCTTCGACGACAGCATCGATGCGGCGGGCATGGTCCAGCAGCGTCAGCCCGGCGGACGTCGGCTTGAGCCGCTTGCCCACGCGCTCAACCAGCCGGACGTTCAATCGCTGTTCCAACTGACGAACCTGCAAGCTCACGGCGGGCTGCGACAGATCGAGCCGCGCGGCGGCCGCGGAGAAACTCCCCGCGTCGAGGACTTCGGAAAACGTGTGAAGCTGATCCAGATTCAGGCGGCGCATCTCAAAGTTTTCCTTATGAACCGTAGGGGCATGTCAAGACTTTACCAAGAGACGCTATCGATGCGCCATGTCAATGCGTTGCTCGCCATGCGGTCCCGCCGCCCACCGTCTCAGGACGTGCCGCTCTCCGGTTGCCATCCGCCGCCCAACGCTCGGTACAGCGCCACATGGTTCACGAGTACTCGCTGCTTCACATCGATCAACTGTTGCGCCGCGTGAAATGCGCTGCGCTGCGCGTCGAGCAGTTCGAGGTAGCTCGCCACGCCGTTGGTATAGCGATGATGGGCCAGACGAAGCCGCTCGCGCTCGCCGTCCGACACGCGCTTTTGCGCCTGGAACTGGCGCGATAGCAGCCCTTGCGCGGTCAGGGCGTCATCCACTTCGGCAAACGCCGTTTGAATCGCACGCTCGTACGACACAACGGCCATCTCCTTGCGCACGTTCGCCAGATTCAACCCTTGCCGGTGACGCCCGCCCGTAAAGATCGGCACGGTAATCTGCGGCAGGAACGACCATACACCGGTGCCGGCGCCGAACAGATCCGCAATCCCCGCACTGGCAGTGCCGACATCCGTCGTCAACTTGATCGACGGGAAGAACGCCGCACGAGCGGCGCCGATATCCGCGTTGGCCGCACGCAGTTGCGCCTCCGCCTGCCGAATATCCGGACGACGTATCAGCAACGAGGACGGCAATCCGGCGGCCACGGGCATGACGAATGCGTCGTCGAGCGATGCCGCCGCGACTGGCTTCGCACTCACGTCGCCGGTCAGGACCTGCAACGCGTGCACGATCTCGCTGCGTTGCCGCTCGCGCTCGGCGAGTGCTGCGCGCGCGACTTCGACCTGCGTGGTCTCGGCATTCAGGTCGAGATCGTCGATCAGCCCGCGCTCGGCGCGCAGGCGAACCACGCGAATGCCCTCCTCGCGTGCCGCCAGCACCTCCCGCGCGTAGGCGATCTGTTCGTCGATGGCCACGAGTCCAATGTAGGACGTGGCTACTTCCGCCACGAGACTCACCTGCGCCGCCCGTTGCGCTTCCTCGCTCGCCAAATACGATTGCAGCGCCGCGTCGCTCAAGCTGCGCACGCGCCCGAAGAAATCGAGTTCAAAGGCGCTCACGCCCAGCGTCGCCCGTAAGTCGTTGGCGACGTAACCTGCGGCGGTGCCCCTGCCCTCAGGCTGGCCCGCGGCCCCTGAGTACCGCTGACGGGAGAATGCGCCGCCTGCCTGCACGCTCGGCAGCAGATTGGCCGCCTCGATGCCATACAGCGCACGCGCTTCCTGCACCCGTAGCGACGCCAGGCGCAAGTCGCGATTCTGCGCGAGCGAGCGGCGAATCAGCGTCTGCAAGGCGGGATCGGTGAATACGTCGGCCCAATCCGCGTCTGCCGCGAGCGGCTCGGCGAGCGCCAGACGCGCACCTGTGCCCGACGGTGCCGCCTCGTACGTGGTCGGCACCGGTGCCGCCGGGCGCTCATAGGTCGGCGCCAACGTGCATCCGCCGACCAATGCCAGCAAACACACGCCGGGCGCAGCTATCCCGCGCATGCGGGGTCGAAACGTCTTCATACCTTCCCCTCGATAGCCGGTGCGGCATCGCCCGACGCATTCGTCTTTGGCCGGCGCACGAAGCGGCCGGCCCACAGGAAAAACAATGGCACCAGGAAGATCGCCAGCACCGTGGCCGTCACGATCCCGCCGAGCACCGCCACACCGATGGCGCGCTGCGCGCCCGACGCCGGGCCCGAGGCAATGGCCAGCGGCACCACGCCGAAGCCGAACGCCAGCGACGTCATCACGATCGGGCGCAGGCGCAAACGCGCGGCTTCGACCGCCGCATCGAGCCAGGCCATGCCCTGTTTCGTCATATCGTTGGCGACTTCCACGATCAGGATGGCGTTCTTCGCCGACAGGCCGATGGTCGCAATCAACCCCACCTTGAAGTAGATGTCGTTGGGCATGCCCAGCAAGCTCACCGCGCCGAGCGCCCCGATCACACCGAGCGGCACCACCATGACGACGGCCGCCGGAATTGCCCAACTTTCGTACAACGCCGCGAGCGCGAGGAACACGACCAGCACCGACAAGGCGAGCAGCACCGGCGCCTGTGCGCCCGAGATGCGCTCCTCGAGCGACTGGCCGCTCCACTCGTAACCGATGCCCTGGGGCAGGTCGGCCATCAGTCGCTCCATGCGCACCATCGCCTCGCCGCTGCTCTTGCCCGGTGCCGATTCGCCCTGGATCGTGAACGAGGGGTAACCGTTGTATCGCCTGAGCTGCGGCGAGCCGAGTTTCCACTTGAGCGAGACGAATGCCGAAAGCGGCACCATTTCGCCATTCGCGTTGCGCACGCGCAGATTGCCGACGTCCTCCGGCGACACGCGCTGACGTCCGTCCGCTTGCACGATCACGCGGCGACTCTCCGCGCCCAGCATGAAGTCGCCGACATAGTCGGAGCCGAACATCGTCGCGAGCGTCGTATTGACGTCGTCCATCTTGACGCCGAGCGCTTCCATCTTGTGCCGGTCGATGGCGACGTCGATTTGAGGCACGTCGCCCTGACCGGCAAAGATCACGTTCCTGAGCACAGGATCTTGCGCCGCCTTCTTGAGCAGCGCATCGCGCGCGGCGGTGAGCGCGTCCTTACCCACACCGGCCCGGTCCTGCAAGCGCAGATTGAAGCCGTTCGACGAACCCAGTTCCGGCAGCGCCGGGCTGTTCATCGCCATCACCATGCGATCGGGCCGACCGCCAAACTTGGCGTTGACGCGCTCGACAATGGCGCTCACCTCGTCGTGTGCAGATGTGCGTTCGTGCCAGTCCTTGAGCGTGACAAACAGCATGCCGCCGCCCGGGCCCGAACCGAACTCGTTCCATCCGCCCAGCGCAAAGACGTGTTTGACCGGCTCGTGCCGCATCAGGTATTGCTCGATGCGCTCGAGCGCCGACATCGCCTCGGGCAACGTGGCGCCCTGCGGCTCGGACGCCATCACCATGAAGCTGCCGGTGTCCTCGTCGGGAATGAACGACGAGGGCAGACGCATGAACGCGAGCGGCACGGCGATCAACACCGCGCCATACACCAGCACCGCGCGCCACGGACGGCGCAACGTCTTGCTTACGGTCCGTGTGTAGCGCTCGGTACCCAGCGCAAAAGTCCGATTGAACCAACCGAAGAAGCCGCGTTTGTCGTGATGGCCGGCCGCGATCGGACGCAGCAGCGTGGCGCACAGCGCGGGCGTGAGCGAGAGGGCAAGGAACGCCGAGAAGGCAATCGACACCGCGAGCGTGATTGCAAACTGACGGTAGATGTTGCCCACCGCACCGGGGAAAAACGCCATTGGCACGAACACCGCGACCAGCACCACCGTGATCCCCACGATGGCCCCGCTGATCTGCTTCATCGCCTTGACCGTGGCGGCATAGGGCGAGAGTCCCTCTTCCACCATGATGCGTTCGGTGTTCTCCACGACGACGATCGCGTCGTCGACGAGAATGCCGATGGCCAGCACCATGCCGAACATCGTGAGCGTGTTGATCGAATAGCCGAGTCCCAGCAGCACGCCGAAGGTGCCGAGCAGCGCGACCGGCACCACCAGTGTGGGAATGAGCGTGGCGCGCAGGTTCTGCATGAACAGGTACATCACCAGGAACACCAGCACCACGGCTTCGAGCAACGTCTTCACGACCTTCTGGATCGAAACCTTGACGAACGACGCGGTCTCGTAAGGGATCTGGTACGAAACACCGGCCGGAAACAGCGCCGATTGTTCGTCCATCACCTTGCGCACCGCCTTCATCACCGCGACGGCATTCGAGCCGGCGGCCAGCTTGATGCCCATCGCGGTGGCCGGCATGCCGTCCACGCGCGACGAATAGGCGTAATCGGCCGCCCCCAATTCCACGCGAGCGACATCGCCGAGTCGGATCGCCGAGCCGTCGGCACGCACGCGCAACGGAATCCCGGCAAAGGCTTCGGGCGAGGAAAGCGAGCCTTCCGATACCACGTTGGCGTTGATCGGGGCCGACGCGGGCGTCGAGCCTGCGCCGATATCACCGACGGTTACGCGCACGTTGTAGGCCCGGATCTTTGAGACGATGTCCGAAGCACTCAGGTCGAGGGCGACGAGCTTCGCTGTGTCGGGCCAGATACGAATCGCTTTCTCCGTGCCCCAGAACTGCACCTGTCCGACGCCCGGCACGCGTTTGAGCTGGTTGATGACCTGCGCCGCGGCGATCTCGCCGAGATCGGATTCGCCAATCGCCGGATTCGCGGACGCCAGCGTGACCACCATATGAATATTGTCGGCCGCGCGCTCGACGACGACGCCATCGCGGCGCACGACTTCAGGCAGACGCGATTCGACCGTCTTCAAGCGGTTCTGCACCTCGACGGCGGCCAGATCGAGATGGGTGCCCTGCCGGAAGGTGAGATTGACCGACGAACGACCATTGCCGCTGGACGCCGACGTATACATCAGCCCCGGCGCGCCGTTCATCTGGCGCTCGATGATCGCCGTCACGGCGTCTTCGACCACCTTGGCCGACGCGCCCGGATAGCCGCTCCAGACACTGACCGTCGGCGGGGCGATGTCGGGGTATTGCGCAACGGGGAGCGCCCGGATCGCGAGCACGCCGACGAGCGTAATCAACAGGGCGATCACCCAGGCAAAGACCGGGCGATCGATAAAGAAGCGAGCCATGATTATTGCGTCTCCGCGTGGGAGGCTGGTCCGGCGCGCGCAGGCTCGACCGGTCCGCCATTGTCTTTCGGCTTCGCGTCGTCCGTCTGCTTGGCCTCGGCCTTGACCTTGACGTGCATGCCGTCGGAGAACTGCGCGACGTTCTGCACGATGATCGTCTCGCCGCCCGCAAGGCCCTCCGTGACGAGCCAATCGCGGCCGTCGATCTCATCCGCATGCACCTTCGTGTCGCGCACCGTGCCCTGTGCGTCGACCACGCGCACCACGGCGCCATTGGCCGTGCGCGTGAGCGCCTCGCGGGGCACGCGCACGATGTTCGGATTCACCGCCCCCTGCAGGCGCACCTGCACGAACGCGCCGGGCAGCAACACGCCGTCGGGGTTTGGCAGCACGGCGCGCATGGCAATCGTGTCCGTGCCCGGATCGACCGCCAGATCGGTAAAGAGCAATTGGCCCGGTAGCGCGTATTCACGGCCGTCGGGCAGCGTCACATGCACCGGAGGCGCGGCCGACGCGTTGCCGTGCTGCAGCTTGCCGGCGCGCAAATCGCGCGTCATCGCATACACCTCCGCGGCCGGCTGCGAGAAGTTCACGTAGATCGGATCGATCTGCTCAACGCGTGTGAGCAGCGTGGCCGAGTCGAGACCGACCAGCGCGCCTTCCGTGACTTCGGCACCGCGCACGCGCCCCGCAATGGGCGAGACGACACGCGTATAGCCGAGATTGAGTTCCGCCTTGCGGACTTCCGCGCGAGCGGCCAGCACCTCCGCGCGCGCACGCGCTTCGGCCGAGCGAGACTCGGCGTCCTCCCGAGCGCTGATGGCGCGCGCTTCCAGAAGGCCGCGATATCGTTCGACCTTGTCGCGAGCCGCGTCGTGTTCAGCGTGTGCCTTGGCGAGTGCACCGCGCGCGGCGTCCAGCGCAGCCGACAATGGTTGCGGGTCGATGCGGAACAGCACGTCGCCCTTGGCGACGGTCTGCCCCTCCTGATATCGGCGTTCGACGACGACCCCGCCCGCACGCGCACGCACATCGGCGCTGCGGTAGGCGGCCAGTCGTCCCGGCTGCTGCGTCGTGAGGGTCTGTGCACGGCGCTCGACGATGCGCACGACCGCTTCCGGCGTCGCATCGGCCTCGTCCTTTGGATCTCGGTCGGCGCAGGCGGCGAGCACGAGAATACTGGCGATCAGGCTGGCTGACAGGCCGGTTAGCCATCCGAAGCGAGTTCGGTAATGAATATTCGATGACATGTAAGTACGTTGGATTGACGACAACCGGTCGGGGTGTCGAGACCGCGCTCAGTGCGCGACGTCGACCCATGGCGCAGCCACGGATGGGGTACCGGGGGCCCGCATCTCTCCAGGCTCGCCGTGGGTGGCAGGTGCGCATTGCGCGAAGGGGTCAGTACCCGAGACCACCGGACCGGAAGATCCGGTCGTCTGCCGCCTCGCCTATGTTGGCGATTCAATTTGGCGTCCTACATTGGAGAATCGCGATTCTGCCGCGAAATTTCTGTTAGAAAAAGTTGGAACCTATCGATAAAATGGATGAATGAACTGGACAATAGAGCAATTGCGCTACTTTGTGGCTGCCGCGGAGGAAGGATCGATATCGGCTGCCGCCCGAAGACTCGGCAAAGCCCAGTCGGCGTTGAGTTCGGCGATTTCGCTGCTCGAGGCCGATTTGGGATTTGAACTATTCGACCGTAGCCGTCGCAACGCGAGACTCACCGCGCAGGGGGAGGTCATGTTGCTCGAGGCGAAGGAGTTGCTGCGTCAGGCGGAGGGCTTGAACCATCGGGCGAATGCGCTGGCGTTCGGCGAGCAACCGCAGTTGTCGCTGGCAATCGACGAAGCGTTGCCGTATCAAGTCGTGAGCGAACTGGTCCGCGATCTTGCGTACCAGTTCGCTTATTTGGAGCTGACGATACTCAACGGGACCTCGACGGAAGTGGCCGAGTATGTGGAGAAGCAGCGCGCGGACATTGGCTTTCACGTGGATCGCGGCGCGATCTCGTTGGCGCTGGGGCACAAATATGTTGGGTCGGCCGTGCAAGGCGTATTTGTCGCTGGCGATCATCCGCTCGCTTACCGCGATCAGGTCACGCGCGGCGATTTGGCCAAGTACCGCCAGATTCTGCTGCAGATGGATGATTTCACGCCGTGGCAACTGAGCCCGTCAATCTGGCGGGCGGACAGTTCATACCTGATCGCCAGCATGGTGCTCGACAAACTCGGCTGGGCCGTGCTGCCGATCGACATTGCGAAGTACGATGAACTTCACGAACTGCGCTGCGACGACCTCGGCCTGCCGCAACTCCCCGTGCGCATGCTCTGGCGTTTTGGGCGAGAACCCAACGACGTGATGCAATGGTGCAACACTCGGTTTGGCGAACTGTTGCGGGCGAGCTCGGAAGCGGAGTAAGTCTGTTTTGGCGCGTTCCGGCACGGACCGCTTACCGGCGCGACGCGCGATGACGGGCGAGGAAGCGATCGAGTTGCCCGGCGAACGATTGACTGTCGCGCGCGCTGAAGGGAGCAGGACCGCCGGTCTCGATGCCCGCATTGCGCAGTTGATCCATCATGTCGCGCATGCTCAGTCGTTCCTCGATGTTTTCACGCGTGAACCAATTCCCGCGTGGATCGAGCGCCAGCCCCCCTTTGTCGAGCACCAAGGCGGCAAGCGGGATGTCCGCGGTAATCACCAGATCGCCCAGGACGACAAGTTCGACGATGCGGGCATCGGCCACATCGAAGCCTGCCGGCACCTGAATCGCCTTGATGAACGGTGACGGCGGCGTGCGCAGGAATTGATTCGCGATCAGCGTCACCCGCACTTCCTCACGTCGCGCGGCCCGGAACAATATCTCTTTGATGGCAAAGGGGCAGGCGTCAGCGTCGACAAAAACTTGCATGGAAAGGTCGTTCCAGGGGAGTCAAAGACCGTTCATCATATGCCAACCGCCGATCTGCCACCTCGGCAGCAGGCGTTGTTGCCCCACCGGCAGGCCATGCCGACGCGCTTGCGCAACGCCCATTTATTCAATGATCTCTCGGCGCCCGGCGTCAGCCCGTATCGCCGCCGGCGACCGGCAAGACCGTACCGGTGATGTATCCCGCTTCGTCGGAGGCCAGGAAAAGAATGGGCGCGACTTGCTCGTCGAGGGTGCCGTAACGTTTGAAGAACGTCGATTCGGTCACCTGCGCGACCGCCTCGTTCATCCAGGCGATCTCTTGTTCGCTGTCGCCCGCGGCGTTACGTGGAATCCGGCGGGGCGGCGCCGTGGTGCCTCCCGGCGCAGTCGCCGCGACGCGAATATTGTGCTCGGCGTATTCCATCGCCAGCGATTGCGTGATGGCGTTCACCCCGCCCTTCGCTGCGGAGTAAGGCACGCGTCGAATACCCCGAGTCGCATTCGACGAGACGTTGACGATCGTGCCGCCACCACGCTTTAGCAGGTACGGCAGCACCGCGTGGCAGGTATAGAGCGTTGGCATCAGCGAGCGGCGAATCTCCGCGTCGATCTGCGCCGGCTCGAACTCGGCGAACGGACGCATACGAATCGCCCCGCCCACGCCGTTGATCAAAATGTCGATGCCCCCGAAGCGCTCGTTGGCGAACGCCATGGCTGCGGCGGCACCTTCGTAGGTCTCGAGATCGGCCACGAAGCCGGCCGACTCGCCGACCGCTTCGGCCGCGACCTCGGCGACGAATTCGGCACGATCCACGAAGACCACCCTCGCCCCTTCGGCCGACGCGCGCAGCGCGACACCCCGACCGATGCCTTGCGCCGCACCGGTCACGACCATGACCTTGCCGGCAAATCGTTGCGTTGTCATGCGTCCACCATTGCGACGTTGGGCGTGAATTTCTCGTAATGGAAGCTTTTGGGCCTCACGCCGTTGTCATCGAAGTATTTGCGCACGGCATCGACCATGGGCGGCGGCCCGCACAAATACACGTCGACGTTGCCATCGTTGAGCGCCTCCGCCGGGATGTGTTGCGTCACCCAGCCCTTGCGCGGGTGTTCCGATTCGGCGTCCGCCACCACCGTGGCAAAGGTGAAATTCGGCAGCTTGGCTGTGTAGGCCTCGATCGCCTCAACCTGGACCAGATCGAGATCACGCGTCACGCCGTAGATCAGATGCACGCGCTGTTGCGACGACGTGCGCGCGAGGACTTCGAGCATCGACAGGAACGGCGCCAGCCCCGTGCCGCCCGCGAGGAACAGCAACGGGCGCTCGACGGCGCGCAGATAGAAGCTACCGAGCGGGCCGGTCATCTCGAGCGCATTACCGGGTTGCGCATGATCGAGCCACGAACTCATGGCCCCGCCCGGAATCTTCTTGATGAGGAATCCGATGCGCGATTCGCCCGGCGCGGACGAGAACGAATACGAGCGACGCACACCGCTGCCAGGCACATCGATGTTGACGTACTGGCCGGGCAGGAATACGGGCGCGGCGGCGCCCACATCGAGTTCGAGCACGACCGCCGCGTCGTTGTGCGTCTCGACTTTGGTGACGGTCGCGGCGAATCGGCTCTGCTCCGTCTTGCACGCCGTTGACGACGCCGGCACGGCAATCACGCAGTCGCTCTGCGGCACCATCTGGCATGTGAGGACGAGGCCACTGTCCTTCTCGTCCGCGCTCAGGGCGTCTTCAATGTAGTCGTCGCCCATGTCGTAACTGCCGCTCTCGGCACGGCACTTGCAAGTGCCGCACACACCGTCGGAGCAATCCATCGGCAGATTGATCTTGGCGCGGAAGGCGGCGTCGAGCACCTTCTCGCCGGCCTTGCATTCGACGAAGCGGGTCACCCCGTCTTCAAAATTGAGCGCTACGTTGTAGCTGGACATATAGCCTCCTCGACTGCCAGTCCTGATGCGATCGTCAACGTCAAACGTGATAAACGTCGAGTACCTGACGGATATAGTCGTTCTTCAAAACGATCTTCTTCTTGGCGATCAACAGCGCATCGCCGTCGTGGCGCAACGTGACGAACATCGTGCCGAAGAATTGATCGGTCGCCTTGTAACGATGGCTGAGCGTGCTGAAGTTGTAGCGCACGTCGACTTCGTCGTCGCGTTGCGCCAGCACTTCCACATTCGCGACGGTATGCGCGGTGCGGGGCTCCGGCATCGAGGCGCTGCTACGCTCGGTCTTGATGCGGAACACGCGATCCTCCAATCCCCCACGGTCCGCGTAGTACATCAGCGAGATCTGGCTCTGGGGGTCGTCGGTCAGGCGATCGTCGTCGTCCCACGCCGGCATCCAGTACGTGACGTCGTTGGCATAGCACGCCAGCCACTCGTCCCACTGACGGTCGTCGAGCAGACGGGCTTCGCGATACAGCGTGGCGCAAATCGTTGCGTAATCGAAGTTCATGCCGTGGCCTCCGTCTGTTCTTTCTTCAGGGCGTCGCGCATCACTTCGACCCAGTATTCGTGCTGGCAGACGAACAATCCTTCGTCTTCGCTGCGCTCGCCGGACAGGCGCGGTGTCAGGCCCATCTTGCGGGCGTTGTCGTCCGGCCCTTCAATCCACAGCGGCGCACCGCGAGACAGGTCGTTCCACAGCGCCGTGGTACCGGCATACCCCGCCTGGCAGGCACGGAATTCTTCCAGGTCGTCGGCCGTGCCCATGCCCGTGACGTTGAAAAAATCCTCGTACTGGCGGATGCGGTGGGCGCGCACTTCGGCACTTTCTCCCTTCGGCGCAAAGCAGAAGATCGAAACTTCCGTCTTGTCCACGCTGAGCGGGCGTACCACGCGAATCTGCGTGCTGAACTGGTCCATCAGGAACACGTTCGGGTAGAGGCAGAGGTTGCGCGTCTGGTTGACGATGAAATCGGCCTTGACGTCGCCGACGCGAGCCTTGATTTCGTCACGATGCGCGTAGACCGGGCGAACTTCCGGATTCATCGTGTTGGTCCACAACAGAATGTGCCCGTGCTCGAAGCCGTAGACACCTGCCACCGACTTGCTCCAGCTGTTGGCGTCGACGGCCTTCGTGCCATCGTCTTTGCGTCGGCCCATGGTCGCCGCGTAGTTCCAGTGAACGGTGCTGACGTGATAGCCGTCGCAGCCGTTCTCCATCTGCATCTTCCAGTTGCCGTCGTAGACGTACGAGGAATTGCCGCGCACGACTTCCAGCCCTTGCGGCGCCTGGTCGACGATCTGGTCGATGATCACGCGGGTCTCGCCGAGATAGTCCGCGAGCGGCATCGAATCGGGGTTGAGGCTGCCGAACAGGAAACCGCGATAGCTCTCGAAGCGCGCGACCTTGCGCAGGTCATGCGAGCCGTGCGTATTGAATTGCACCGGATACTGCGTGGTCTTCTCTTCCTTCACCTTGAGCAGCTTGCCGGTGTTGGAGAACGTCCAGCCGTGGAACGGGCATGTGAAGCTGCCCTTGTTGCCGTGCTTGCGACGGCACAGCATGGCCCCCTTGTGTGCGCAGGCGTTGATGACCGCGTGCAGCTCACCGTTCTTGTCGCGCGTGACGACCACGGGCTGACGACCGATCCACGTCGTGTAGTAATCGTTGTTGTTCGGGATCTGGCTTTCATGGGCCAGATAGACCCAATTGCTCTCGAAGATGTGCTTCATCTCGAGTTCGAACAACTCGGCATTGGTAAAAATGTCGCGACGGCAGCGGAAGACGCCGGCCTGCTTGTCGTCCTGAACGGCCGTATCGAGCAGCGCATCCAGTGGCGAGCGGGTTTGGGTGATGGAGGACATGGGGGCTCTCCCCGCGCGTGCTCCCACCGGGGAGCGATCGCGTCGGTATCAAAGGTGGAACGATGAGATGGGCGGCTGCGCACTGGCGCCGCCGCCGTGGCGGGCGGTTATGCTGCCGCCGAAGCGCGCAGGCGATGGACGATCTGGTTGTCCTTGCCATGCGTGAGCGGGCTCAACTGGATATCGAATTCGATTTCCTTGTAGTCGTCCGCTTTCAGGCCGAGCGTAGCGCCGCCGGTCTTCTCGACCACGTGCGGGATCAGGTCCTCGCGCGTGGCATAGGCGAAGTCGTCCCAGATCAGCGGATCGCCCTCGATGTTGATTTGCGTCGTGAGCTTGCGATGCTGTTCGCTGGTCACGAAGAAGTGCACGTGCGCCGGACGGTTGCCGTGTCGGGCCAGCGCGTCGAGCAGTTGCTGCGTGGCGCCTTGCGGCGGACAACCGTAGCCCACCGGCATCAGCGTGCGGAATTCGTACTTGCCTTGCGCATCGGTGCGCACGGCGCCGCGCAAATTGAACGGCGATTGCGCGCCCGTCGGATCGAAGTGCGAATAGAAGCCGTTCGAGTTTGCATGCCAGCACTCGACGACAGCGCCCGCCACCGGTTGACCGTCAGGGCCGGTCACCTTGCCGCGAATCACCAGCGGGCCAGCGTCGACATCTGCATCGAGGTCGATCTTCGACACCGCGTCGCGCAGCGGCGCACCAGCGACGTAGAGCGGGCCTTCGATGGTGCGCGGCGTGCCGCCTTCAATCTCGGCGGCCCGGTCCTCGGCGTCCATGCGCACGTCGAGATACTTCTCGAGGCCGAGGCCGGCGGCCAACAGTGCCGCCTCGCCATCCTGGCCCAGTTTGTTGAAATAGTTGACGCCGGCCCAGATTTCATCCGGCGTAATATCGAGGTCGTCGATCGCTTTGAAAAGGTCGCTCAGCAAGCGATGCACGATTTGCTTGGTGCGCGTATCGCCGGTCGGATTTCCGAGATTGGCAGCGGCGCTCAACAGCGCTTGCACTTCGCTCGTGTCGAATACTTTCACGCTCATGTCTTCTCCTACCTCTATTCGAATTTTGCTGGGGTTAACCCGTGCACCAAGCATTCGTCGTCCATACGCGATAGGTATAATCGAGCACTGATGCAGAGCATGAAGTCAGGATAATGACGGGGTATAGCACCGTCCAACACTGATTTAGTATCGGCGCGATATCTGAAAGGTATGAAATGAATATTGAGTTGCGCCATATGCGCTACTTCGTGGCGGTTGCGGAAGAACGCAACTTCACGCGCGCCGCCGCACGGCTGCATATCGCACAGCCGCCGCTCAGTCGCCAGATTCAGCAACTCGAGGAGTTGCTCGGCGTTCAACTGTTCGAGCGCGACTCGCGCCCGCTCAAACTGACCGACACGGGGCGCTTTTTTTATTCGCACGCGGTGCAGTTGCTCGCGCAAACCTCCGAACTCGAATCGATGACGCGGCGCGTGGGCAAGATCGATCGCAGCCTGTCGGTCGGTTTTGTCGGCTCGACGCTCTACGGCATGCTGCCGAAGATCATCCGGCGTTTTCGCGGGGAGAACAGCACGGTTGCGCTGAGTCTGCACGAGATGTCGACAATGGATCAGATCCAGGCGCTCAAGGAAGGCCGCATCGATGTCGGCTTCGGCCGCATTCGTCACGAAGACCCGAGCATTCGTCGCGTGGTGCTGCGCGAGGAACGCATGATCGTCGCCCTGCCGCTCGGCCATCCGTTGATCGAGACCAAGCCAGTTCTGTCGCTGCACGACCTCGTGTCGGAAACGCTGATCATTTTTCCCCAAGCCCCTCGCCCGAGCTATGCCGATCAGGTGCTTGCAGCCTTCCACGATCGTGCGCTCAAGCCGGAGCGCATCTACGAGACACGGGAGTTGCAGATTGCGCTCGGGCTTGTCGCGGCTGGCGAAGGCATCGCCATCGTGCCGCAGAGCGTCAATGGCCTCAAACGCGACGACATCGCCTATAAGGAACTCGACGATCCCAATCTTGTATCGCCGATTATCCTGAGCATGCGATTGCTCGACGAGTCGCCCGATATTCGCGCCATGCTCGAATTGATCTACGACCTCTACGTCGAGGGGAACATGGAGCACCTCCAGCCCTCGGACCTCGGCTCACCCTAATCGACACCATACCCGGCAGGTATTGAACAAGACGCCATCGGTCTTGGACAGCGACATAACGCGGCTTGCATACTGCGATTCACTGTCCAACTGTATCTCCCGGGTATGAAACCAACCGTCAGCTCCATCGAGGCCATTCTGGTCGACCTGCCGACCATTCGCGCGCACCAGCTCGCGATGACGACGATGCAGAAGCAAACACTGGTGATCGTCAGGCTGCGTTGCAGCGACGGCATCGAAGGCATCGGCGAGGCCACCACGATCGGTGGGTTGTCCTACGGCGAGGAAAGCCCGGAGGGCATCAAGCTCGCGATCGACACCTATCTTGCGCCCGCATTGAGCGAGGTCGACGCCACCAATGTGCACGCGGCCATGGTGCGCCTGGACAAGGTCGCGCGCGGCAATCGCTTCGCCAAGTCTGCGCTGGAAACGGCCTTGCTCGATGCCCAGGCGAAGCGTCTTGGCGTGCCGCTCGTCACGCTCCTGGGTGGCGCGGTGCGCGAAACGCTCCCGACGCTTTGGACGCTGGCCAGTGGCGATACCTCACGCGACATCGACGAGGCTGAGCGCCTGCTGGCCGAGCGCCGCCACAACACCTTCAAGCTCAAGATCGGACGGCGGGCCGTAAGCGATGACGTGGCCCACGTTGCCGCGATCAAGCGCGCCCTGGGCGACCGTGCGCGCGTCACGGTGGACGTCAATCAGGCATGGAACGAAGCGGAAGCGGCCACGGGCATCGCCGCGCTCGAAGCCGCCGGCGTCGACCTGATCGAGCAACCGATCCCACGCGACCAGCGCGCCGGCCTGGCGCGACTGGCGGCTCGCTTTGTCGTGCCGATCATGGCCGACGAAGCGATCCTCGGTGCCGAGGACGCCATTGAACTCGTGCGCGGCGGTTGTGCCGATGTGTTCGCTCTGAAGATCGCCAAGGCTGGCGGTCTTTACGGCACGCTGCGTGCCGCCGCCGTTGGCGATGCCGCGGGTGTCGCGCTCTATGGCGGCACCATGCTCGAAGGCACGATCGGCTCGATCGCGGCGGCGCACTGCTTCTGCACGCTTCGTCAACTCGCCTGGGGTACCGAGCTGTTCGGGCCGCTGTTGCTCAAGGACGATATCGTCGTCGAGCGGCCGACCTACCGCGAGTTCGCGCTGCACCTGCCCACCGGCGTGGGCCTGGGCGTCACGATCGACGAGGACAAGCTCGCCCACTATCGTCGCGACGCGCAGCGCGTCGTCACTGGCGCGCGATAGGCCGGGTTCCGCGAGCGACCTGCGCACTGCGGCCCGCCGGGTGTTGCGCCGAACGACACGGATGCATGCCCATCGCCTTCCATCCAAACCCTATGGCGCACCGAATGGCGGCACGCACGTGCCGCCATTCCCGCCGACCTGAGAGAGACACCGTATGTCCGCCATCCTCGACACGGCGATTGAAACGTCCGGCGACACGTATATCGAAACGAGAAACGGCCGCTTTCGCGTCGCGATTTCCGGCCCGGTATCCGCGCCGGTGCTGGTGCTGAGCAACTCGCTCGGCACGACGCTGGAGATGTGGGACGCGCAGGTGCCGGGTTTGGCGCGCGACTTCCGTGTCGTGCGCTACGACACGAGAGGACACGGCGGCAGCATCGTCACGCAGGGGCCTTATACGTTCGACCAGTTGGGCGATGACGTCGTCGCGCTGCTCGACGCGCTGGACGTGCCTCGCGCGAGCTTCTGCGGCGTATCGATGGGCGGGCATACGGGCTTGTGGCTGGGTCTGCATGCGCCAACGCGCTTCAACGCGATTGCGGTGTGCAACAGCGCCGCCAGGATCGGCACGACCGAGGGGTGGACGACCCGCGCCACGCAGGTCCGTACAGATGGAAAAGCTGCGATGGCGGCGTTGGCCGCATCCTCGCCGTCGCGCTGGTTTACCGAGGGCTTCATCGCCCGCGAGCCGGCGCGCGTGGCGCTCGCGCAGGCCGGGATTGCGGCGCTTGCGCCGGAAGGCTACGCGTCGTGCTGCGACGCCCTGGCGACCTCTGACCTCAGAGACGAGATCTCGGCGATCAAGGTACCGACACTGTTGATCGCCGGCGAGTTCGACCCGGTGACGACGGTGGCCGATGCGCAGGCGATGCAACGCGCCATCGCCGGATCGACGGTGGTGTCGGTGCCGGCCTCGCATCTGTCGAACATCGAGGCGCCAGCGCAGTTCGAGGCCGCGCTGGTCCAGTTCCTCGCCAGGGCGCTTGCCTGACGCGAGGCGCATCGGAGGTCGCAACCGATCTCCGTGCGATTCATATCACAGTCGTCGTGGCGTGGCCCCACCTGTGACTGTCAAGGGCACTTCGCCCGCGCTTCAAGGAGAGTGAAATGCTGTATCTGGTTCATATGATCGTTCGGATTCCCGATACGGTGCCGGCGGAAGAGGCTGCGCGTATCAAGGCGGCGGAAAAAGAGTATTCGCAATCGTTGCAACGCTCGGGAAAGTGGCCCAGCATCTGGCGCGTGGTCGGGGAATATGCCAACTACAGCATCTTCGATGTCGAGAGCAACGACGAGCTGCACACGCTGCTGAGCCAGTTGCCCCTGTTTCCGTACATGGACATCTCGGTTACGCCGCTGGCGCGCCACCCGTCGGCGATTTGAGTTTGGGGCGGCGCGCCTGTCGCCGCCTTCGTCGGACAAGCCAGGGGAAATTCCGCCACTAGGCTCGCTCGCCCAGCACCGTGGCTCGCGTGAATGCCTCGATATTGTCCAACAGCGCATCGAGGGCGTCGCCTGCACGCTTCACTTCGCCCGCGGCAATCGCTTCCGCGACTTCCGCATGCAGGCGTGCCATCGTGGGCAAATCGGCCGCTTCCTTGTAGTGGTAGTACCAGAAGCGGCGCGCCAGTCCGTGCAACAAACGCATCGCGCCCTCGGCGAACTCGTTGCGCGCGGCCACGAGGCACAATTCGTTGAACTCGCGGTCGGCGCGCACGAACTCCACATCCTTGCCGCTGCGGGCCGAACTCTTGAATGCCTTCGCCAGACGCGTGAAATGCTCGCGCTGTTCGGCCGTCGCCTTCTTCGCTGCGCTTCGCGCAATCAAGCGCTCCACCTCACGTCGCGTCTCCAGCAAGCGCAGTTGCTTGGCTACGTCCATCGGCGGGATGAGTAGCCCGCGTTGCGGCAACACCACGATCAAATGCTCGCGGGCCAGTCGCTGCACGGCCTCCCGGATCGGCGTTCGGCCAAAGCCCGTCATCTCGCTCAGTTGCAGTTCCGACAAGGTCGACCCCGGCGCGAGCCGCAGCGTCACGATCGCCTCTTCAATCCACTCGTAAGCCATATCGACCATGCGACCTCGCGGGACGGCCTCCCGTGCGTCATCCGGTACATGGGGCACTGGTTTCCCCGTGCGTTGCGTCGCTTTTTTTGTCGCCATTGGGTCGATGCTTCAGAGCAAATATTAATTGTATATCACCTGCTCTCAAGGCTTCGACGGCGCACCGCGCGCTGTACGTCTGCGGTGCGCAGTGCCACATCACCTCGCCATTTTTGCTCGCCCCTCGCCTACCCCCCCGAGTTTTCCCTCGGTGTCGACGACTTGTTTTCACAAACTAACATGCTATTATTAATCAACTAATATATTACTAACAGGAGGGGCACGCGATGGATATTCGCCATGTAGGAATGCCCGAGGGCTTTCCGGTCGTCGCCCTGCATGGCATTCAAGGCACGAGCGACTCCTGGATTCCTGTCGCGACCGCATTGGGAGACGCATTCCATTTCGTCTTGCCCAACATGCCCGGTCGCGGCGACGCCGAATCGCCAAGCGGGCCAAAGGCATGCAGCGCCGACAACTTCGCGCGGATTGCCAGCCTGTCGATTGAACAGGATGTCGGCGCTCGTCCTTATGCGCTGGCCGGCTGGAGCATGGGGGTATCGGTCATCCTCGAGTTGATGGCGCAGTTGGCGAACGGCACGGCACGTCATCATCCGCCGGCGGCCATTGTGCTGTTGTCCGGCACCGCGCAGTTGGACGAGGTTGCCTGGTTCAAGGCATCCGAACAGACCGCCCTACTCAACGAAATTCGGCACAGGCAAATGCGCTTGGGTCTGACGCACGCGGCGGATCCGCTCACTGTGTCGTGGACATGGAATGCGCTGAAGCGGATGTCCCACCTCCGGCATCTGGTGCACGTCGACGTGCCCACGCTGCTTATCCACGGCAGCGACGACGAAGACTGTCCCATCGAGCACGCACATCGCGTGCGAGAGGGAATTCGCTGCGCAACGCTGCAAGTGATTCCGGGCGCGCGCCACTCGATCCTGACGCAGAACACGCAAGCGGTCTGCGTCGCCATGCGCCACTTTCTCACGCAATACAGCACGGCATCCCGATGCCCGAGCACCCCGGAGACAAATTCATGAGGCTTGACGATTGCATCCACTTTTGTGCCCCCTCCCGACTGATCATCGAGCGTGGCTACCGTCAAAAGCTTCCCCATCTTTTGCAGCGCATCGGCTATCGGCGAGGATTGCTCGTCACCGATCGCTTCTTTTCGGATCGAACCCCTTGGGTGAACGACTACGTGAGCGCCTGCGAACGCCTCGGTATTCACGTCGATGTCTTTGCGGGCGGCCAACCCGACCCCACGACCGACCTGTGCGACCGTGCGACGGCCGAACTGCGCGTCCATCTTGACGGTCATCTGCCCGACCACATCGTTTCCCTGGGCGGCGGCAGCAACATCGATCTGGCCAAGGCGCTGTGCGTCACCCTGACTGCAGGGCGGCCCATTCGCGACTTCAGTGCCGGCATCACGAGCGATGCACCGGTCATCGACCACGTCTCGGTGCCCACGACGGCGGGCACGGGCTCTGAGCTGACCCCCGGCACCATTCTGTTCGACACGTCCACCGGTATCAAGACCGCCGTGATGGACAATCGGCTTCGCCCGGTCATCGCCGCCATCGACCCCGAACTCACCTTCACCTGCCCGCCCAAAGTCACGGCGGAATCCGGCATCGACGCCCTGACGCATGCGCTCGAGTCGTTTGTCACCCTTGACTCAAGCCGGTTCGAGCGAGGCGGCAACGTCGACCCGGGCTATAGCGGTCGCAGCGGCTTGACCATGATGTTTGCGCGCGAATCCATCCGGCTTTGCGCCCAGTATCTGCTTCGTTCCTATCAGGACGGACACGATGTCGAGGCACGGGTCGGCATGTGCTATGCGAGCGTCTATGCGGCGATGTCCTACGGCAGCGCAGGGCTGAATGCGGTGCATGGCATTGCTTACGGCGTCGCCGCTCTGACGCACCAATCCCACGGGGCGACGAATGCCGTTGTCTTGCCCTATGTCATCGACGCCCTGCGCGAGTCCCGACATGCCGAACTTCTGGAGGTCGCCCGAATGTTCGGCATTCAGACGGCCGACGAAGTCCAGGCGGTGCGCGCATTACCGCACCAATTACGCGAACTGGTCGGCAAGCTTGGGATTCCCACCGATCTCAACGCGTTTGGCGTCACGCGGACATCGCTACAGGAATTGCTCACCGATTCGCTTGGCGTGACTCGGTTGGCGAAAGCGTTCCCGGTTGGGAATATTGAAGACAGCTATGCGGACATTATCAATAACGCGTGGCATAACCGTCTTCAAGACGAGACGACAGCGAGACTCGCCGCAGACTGAGCCTTTCTGCCCGGCGCTGTAGCGACGCAAAGACACCACTAGAATTCGGCCGGGCCTACCGGCCTCTTTGCGCCTCGATGTCTAACATGTTAGCTGATTATCAGCAACATACATTGGAGGAGACACAAATATGGATATGTCCGTCGCCGCTTCGCGGCTGGGTGTTGGGGTTGCCGCGCGTCTAGAGCGGCTGCCGATGACCCGCTACCAGAGAACGCTGTTCTCGATCATTGCCACCGCCTGGTTCTTCGATTCCATGGACCTGGGTCTGATGACCTTTGTTCTGGGGTCGATCAAGACGGAATTCGGCCTCTCGGCCTCGCAAACAGGACTACTGGCCAGCGCCAGCTTCCTTGGGATGTTTGCCGGCGCTGCAATAGCGGGCCTGCTCGCGGACAAATTCGGCCGAAAGCCGGTCTTCCAGATCAGCATGATTTTCTGGGGCGTCGGTAGTCTGATGTGCGGCTTCGCGCACAACGTCGATTCGCTGATGTTGTACCGGGTGGTGCTTGGCTTTGGCATGGGCATGGAGTTCCCCATCGGCCTGTCGATGGTCTCGGAGATCGTGCCGGCCAAAAGCCGTGGCAAGTATGTAGCAATCCTGGAAGGTTTTTGGCCCATCGGGTTCATCGTTGCCGGCGCGCTCTCTTACTTCATGCTTCCGGTCATCGGCTGGCGTGGCATTTTCATCGCCTTGTCGGTCCCGGCCGTGTTTGTGTTCGTCATCCGGCGCGTGGTGCCCGAGTCGCCTCGGTGGCTCGAAGACACTGGACGGATGACCGAAGCCTCGGACGTGATGAATAGCATCGAGGCCAAGGTGGAGAAAGCCTACGGACGCAAGTTGCCCGCGCCCACATCGACGCCGAGCGCGCCTCGCGCCCAAACCGGCAGGAAGGCGCTCTTCGCCGAGCTTTGGACCGGCATCTATGCCAAACGGACGGTCATGCTCTGGACCACGTGGTTCTTCGCCTTACTCGGCTACTACGGACTGACGACGTGGCTGGGCGCGCTGCTCCAACAGGCCGGCTATGAGCTGACCAAATCGGTTCTCTACACGGTCTACATCTCACTGGCGGGGATTCCCGGGTTCATGTTCTCGGCGTGGTTGCTCGAGAAATGGGGCCGCAAGCCAACGTGCGCACTGATGCTGCTGGGAAGTGCGGCAGCCGCATACCTTTACGGTCAGGCCGCTGGCACCAAGGCCCCTATCGAACAATTGATTGCCGCCGGACTGATGATGCAATTTTTCCTGTTCGGCATGTGGTCGGTGCTGTACGCCTACACGCCCGAGCTTTATCCGACCCGCACGCGCGCGACAGGCTCCGGCTTCGCGTCGTCCATCGGACGCGTCGGCTCCCTGGCGGGCCCCTTTGCCATTGGCGTACTGCTTCCCTCGTGGGGACAGGCGGGCGTCTTCACCCTGGGCGCCCTCTCCTTCGTCATTGCAGCGCTCGCCGTGTTGCTGCTGGGCGTGGAGACCAAAGGCCGATCGCTTGAAGACGTTTCGCATTGACGCGCTGATCGGCGGGCAATCCTGCCCGCCGATACCCCTTCCACGAGCGCCATCCGATTGATTTAAACGCAGGAGACAACCCATGATTACCGAGCGTCAATTGAAATTCCGAGAGCAGTACAAATCCGACATCAGCCCGATGTACAACGGCCTGTTGCACATCGTCGTGATGTATATCGTGGCCATCGGTGCAGTCGTCTATGCCGTCAGCCGGTTGCAGCATCCGACCTGGGAATGGCTGTTGATGATTCCGGTCTTCCTGGCAGGCAACTTCGTGGAGTGGTTCATGCATCGCTTCGTGATGCATCGTCGCGTGAATGTCTGGGGCTTGCGCGAGATTTACAACCGCCACACTCGCCAGCACCACCAATACTTCAGCGACCAGTTGTCGACGATCGACACGACGCGCGAATTTCGCATCGTCTTCTTTCCGTGGCGCGTGCTGATGACGCTGGGCGTTGGCGGCGGTGCCCTCGGCTATCTGACCTCACTGATCCTGGGGCCGAATGCCGGCTGGATGGTCTTTCTGACGATGGTCGGCCAGTATGTGATCTACGAGACGTTCCATTACTGCTGTCACTGTCATGAGAACTGGTTCGTGCGCAACGTGCCTTTCATCAATACGATTCGCCGGCATCACACCGCCCACCACAACATGGGCATCATGATGAAATACAACATGAACCTGACGTTCCCGATTGCCGACTGGTACATGGGGAGCAGCGACTTGCGTCGAGGCCTGCTCGGCCACCTGTTCAACGGCTACAGCGAAAAGCACATCAAGAGCGAGCTGAAGCCGATCATCGCGAAGTTCAAGGACGACCACTCGCAAGTTACTTTGGACGGCCCCATTCTCACGGCTGAAGAGCGCGAAGCGATGACGGCTATATGAGGTATTGATGTGCGTGGCAGCGGCGAGGGCGATCTCGCCTGAGTCGACCTGCGCCAGTAGATTGAGCGACATCCCGGAACAATGCGAATTCGCCAACCCGGCGGCGGCTCACGGAATCGCTGAATCGCACTGGCCAGGAACGACGTCTGCGACGACTGTCAGTGATCCCCACAGAGTACCCATTGCGCACCCGCCGCGAACTTGTTCGGAGCAAACTCAATGATCTGATACTGAGCGATGCCTTCTCGGTAGAACGGATCCTGCGCCAACACGACATCCAACGCTTCCCGTCCTAGATTGCGCACCAGGATAACGCCGCCAACCCGAGGGACTTGAGGCCCCGACGCCACGAAGTGACCGGCAGCGTATTGACGCTCAAGATACTCGCGATGCTCCTGAAGGAACGCATCGATGTCGGCCAGCGGCTGAAGGTAATGCAAGAGAACAACGAACATTTTTCCTCCTGAAACGATCAGTGGAATTCTACCGAGAACCGGGCCTGCCTCATTTCGTTTACCTTCCGAACCGGCTCATCCACGTCCACACAGTTCGGATGAAGAATTCACCTTCGTCGATCCAACGACGAATTCCCGATATTCTCGCTTTGGCATGCAATACAAACACATCATGCTACACAGAAATAGTAGAGAACCCGCAATCGCCATTGCCGCGTGCATGCCATGCAAGAACGCGTGTGAAGCCGTGTCGCGAACCAGATAGCCAAACACGGCGACCCCTAACATTCCGCCGATCTGGCGCGCGGAATTAAGAACGCCGGATGCGATGCCTGCGCGCGACGCCTCCACCGATGAAAGTGTCACATTGGTCATGGTGGGAATCGTCAACGCGACGCCGCTACCCGCGATTAACATAGGTACGATCAGCATGCCGTAGCGCCCGTCGAAGCTTGCCAACAGCATCAGTAAATATCCACACGCGGCCAGCCCCAAACCAAGCACCATGATGCGACGCGCCCCAAGGCGGGTGATGAGCCTTCCTGCCACAATGTTTGCCGCGACCAATATGACGGTCATCGGCAAGAAAGCGAGTCCCGTCTGCTGAGGAGAAAACCGACACTGCGACTGGAAGAAAAGGCTCAGCACAAACACCAAGCCGTAATACGAGAAGTTCACAATCAGACCCGAAGCCGTTGAAGCCATGAACGTTGGCGCGCGAAACAACGTCATTGGCAACATCGGGTCTTGGGTGCGCCACTCGATCCAGACAAAGACAAACAGCGCGGCGATAGCCAGCAACAACCCCGATTGAACCCGCGTATCACCCCATCCAAGGCTACTGGCTTCGATAAGGCTGGCAGTCATCGACGCTAGTGCAAACACCACCGTTGCCTGTCCGGGCCAGTCCAAACGCCGTCGGTGACCTTCCCCGTCAGGCGTTACGTAGCGCAAGGTCAGGTAAATGCCAATCAACCCGACGGGTAGATTGACTAGAAAAATCGAGCGCCAACCCAAATGCGTCACCAGCAGGCCGCCCAAGACCGGACCGGCGGCCAGTGACAGGCCTCCCACTGCCCCCCACCAACCCACGGCGCGGCCACGCTCCTCACCCGGTTGGAACGCCCTTTGTAGTATGGAAAGCGAGTTGGGCACCAGCATCGCGGCACCCACACCTTGAAGCAGCCGCGCGGCAACCAACCCGCTCAGTTCATCCGTGAGCCCACAGATGAGCGACGCCAATGTAAAAAGGATCAACCCCCAGGAAAAGGCGCGCCGCGCCCCAAAGCGGTCGCCCATCGCTCCGCTAGTCAACAGTAACGCGGCAAACGCCAAGGTGTAAGCGTTGACCACCCACTGCAACCCCGCAACATCAGTCGAAAATTTCTGTCGCAAGGCCTCCAGGGCGACATTGACAACGCTAACGTCCAACAGCACAACGACCAATCCCAAGGCGGAAGCCGCCAACGTACCACGCGACGAAGGTCTGGAAGAGAGCATGACGCACATCCTTGACGTAACAAACTGATGCCATGTTAGGCAGTCGATGTCTGTGCGTAAATTACCTATAATTGCAACTCAACCTGGAGAAAATGCACAGATGTTTGATTGGGAGAATTTACGTCATTTCCTGGCCGTCGCTCATGCAGGCACGCTTTCTGGCGCAGCGCGTGCGATGCACGTCGATCACGCGACGGTGAGTCGGCGATTGAACGCTCTCGAGGCTGAACTGCAAATGTCTCTGATTGAACGGCTGCCGCGCTCGTGCCGATTGACGCCCGACGGAAAGAAGGTTCTGGAACTCGCCAAGCATATGGAGACGGCTTCCTTTGACATTGCCCGACTTGCCCGCGCTCAACATGCCCCACTGGACGGGAAGGTCGCCTTGAGTGCGCCACCGGTACTGGTCGCCCACTTCCTGGCAAAACGTCTGGCCAGCTTGCGTGAGACGCACCCCGGAATTCAACTCTCTCTACTGGCCCAGGCTCAGCAAATATCCCTTAGTCGCGGCGAAGCGGACATCGCACTGCGGTTGGTGCGGCCCAAAGAGCCCAGCAATGTGGCGCGGCGCATCGGCCGCATGCCCTTCGCGCTATACGCGCACAAGGATTACGCGCGTACGGTGCCGCCGGCCGATTGGACGTTTATTGCTTACGACGCATCGTTGGCCGACATGCCTCAGCAACAATGGCTATTGAAGATTGCAAACGGCCGCCCGATGGGATGCACATTGAGCGACATCAGCGGCCATCTCGCCGCCGCGCGCGGTGGCGCCGGTGTCGCGGGACTTCCGTGCTTCATGGGCGATACCGAAGGGGATCTGGTTAGGCTGGAACACGACGGAAGTGCGTTCGCGCGAGATATTTGGCTAGTAGTTCATCGCGACTTACGTCGATCAAAACCTGTCCGCGTGGTGATGGATTACATCGCGACCATCGTTTCCGAAACCCCGATGTTGACCATCTAGATGCCTACGCTACGAGTTGTAGCAGTCTTATGAGTTCAGAAGCTGATCAAGACGAGAATGCTTCCTGGACCGGCCAGCCTTTCGTAGACATCTTCGAGCCATAATTTATGGCAACCGAGGAGGTCAGTATGAGTGGC